>JAHFDG010000026.1 GCA_023249105.1 Candidatus Methanoperedens sp.
GTGATTGATTTCTTAAAAGAATATAATGCGGAATTTTATATTAGAGAGGTAATTTTGTTGCATGAAGATGAGGTTGTTTTAGGTAAATTGGGGCTGATCCAATAATATTGTCCCAAAGCCTGATTTAACGCTTCAATCTTTTGATACAATCCTGAGGCTTAAATCAAGCCAGTTTGATGAATGCGTCAGCGCGCCAACAGAAATAACATCAACACCCGTTTTTGAATACCTGGCTATATTTTCAAGGGACATATTGCCTGACGCTTCAAGGAATACAGCATCTCTCAGGCTTTTTTCCTTTAGTATTTGGACAGCTTTCCCGATTTCATCCGGGGACATGTTATCGAACATGATTATATCCACTCCCAGTTCCGCAGCCTGTATGGCAGAATCCGAATTTTCCACCTCGACTTCTATCTTCTGGGTGAAGCTTGCAGTTTTTTTTGCAGCGTCCACTGCTTTTTCAAGCCCCAGCACTGCAATGTGGTTATCTTTAATCATGACAGCATCAGAGAGGTTAAACCTGTGAGGGTCGCCTCCGCCTGCTATAACTGCTTTTTTCTCAAATTTTCGAAATCCGGGCGTGGTTTTCCTTGTGCCTGCGATTCTCGGCCCGTCTGCCCTTTCAACGTATTGCCGGGTCAAAGTGGCAATCCCGCTCATCCGCCCGAGGAAATTCAATGCCAGCCTTTCCGCCTTGAGGATAGACCTTGCTCCCCCTTCAAGCGTGAAGACGATGTCATTTTCTTTTATAAGGTCGCTGTCTGTGAAATCCGTGGCTGCGAAAATATCAAAATATTCAAAAACCTGTGTCGCTTCGGAAAGCCCAGCTACAATACCGTATTCCTTCGCAACCACTTCCGCATGCACATTGCAATCAGGAATTATATTGCATGAAACATCATTATAGCCGATGTCTTCTTCGATAAAACGTTCCAGTTCAGATAATAGCATAATCAATCCCTATGATTTATTGTTCACAGATTACTTATATACTACTGTTAAAGTATTAGAAAACGTAAAAGGTACTTATGCTTAAAATCGGTGTAATCGGCTGCGGCGCAATAGGCGCTGAAATCTGTAATGCAATCGATACAGGGATTATCGATGCCAGGCTCGTGGCAATTTATGACAGGAGCATTGAGCATTGTGAAAAAATGATCGGGAAGCTTAAAAATAAACCCACTATTTCGAGAATCGACGAACTGATAAAAAGTGTTGACATCGTTGTTGAATGCGCCTCGCAGGAAGCAGTGCGGGAACACGGGCTTACTGTGCTTGAAAACGGAAAAGACCTGATGGTCATGAGCGTGGGAGCTTTGCTTGATACGGAGCTGTTAAATAAGTTCAAAAGCGCCGCTCAAAATAACCGGTGCAGGATTTATATACCATCCGGGGCCATCGCAGGTATCGACGGCTTAAAATCAGCATCTGTTGCATCAATTAATAAAGTAATGCTCTCCACAACAAAAAATCCGAAGGGCCTTGCAGGCGCACCTTATATTATTGAGAATAAAATTGACCTTTCATCTTTCCATGAAAAAACCCTCCTGTTCAAAGGAAGCGCAGAAGACGCTGTGAAAGCATTTCCCCAGAATGTCAATGTGGCGGCTTCATTGAGTCTTGCCGGCATCGGTTCAAAGAAAACCGAAGTGAGGGTTTTCGTTGACCCCAAAGCTTCAAGGAACATTCATGAAATCACGGTGGAAGGGGATTTCGGGGCATTCACCTGTCATGTTGAAAACGTTCCATCCCCATCCAATCCAAGGACAAGTTATCTTGCCGCTCTCTCGGCTATAGCCACGTTAAAGAAAATAACAGAACCGTTACAGATAGGAACCTGAAATGCCCGCAGAAGAGATTTTTTCATTACTTTCCGGATTAAGAAAAAAGATGTTTTACATAATTGCAGTCTTCGGTGCCGGGGCGCTTATTTCCTTTTCATTCATGGGTGAAGTGATTAAAAAAATAGAAACCGACATGTTCTGGCGTCTTGAGCTGCCCGATAAAACGGGAGCATCGGGGCAGCTGGTTGAAATTTCCCATAACCTCACCGCGCTATCAAACAGGATTAACGATTCTGTCATCGCACAGAACCTCACAAAACTTTCAGGTGAGCTGATAAATATATCTAATGTTTTAGATATATATAAACCCAATATTGTTTATCTCACTCCCATGGAAGTGCTGATGCTTGAGTTTCGGATGTCACTCATATTCGGCGTGCTTCTGGCATCCCCGCTTATTATTTATTATGCATATAAAGGGCTAAAAGGAAGGCTGCCAGATATTATATTGCAGAAAAAATCGCTAATATTCTCCATCATAGCCGCAGCCATATTGCTGTTTTTAATCGGTGCGGGATATGCCTATTTATATATGCTCCCACTTTTTTTAAGTTACCTCTATCAGGATGCCATGAGCCTCGGGATAAATGCAAATTTTTCCGTCTATGAGTTTGTCTATTTTATTGTTTTAACTACTGTAATCATAGGGGCTGCTTTTGAATTACCTCTTATTTTGAATCTCCTTGTCCGTTTCGGGGTAACATCAAGGCAGACCCTTTCTTATTACAGGAGGCATGCTTATATTATCCTGCTTGTAATAGCGGCATGGATTACACCGGGACCGGATATTTTCAGCCAGTTAATGGTGACAGTGCCGTTTATCATTCTGTATGAAGCCAGTCTTATATTGATGAGACTGACCGGAAGATAGTTTCATCCTTTAACAAAAAATTCAAGTGCAAGGACTGAAACAGCGCCAAGCAAAACTGCAAGAATTACCTTTATGTTGAATTTCTTGTGGGCATCCGGGAGAAGGTCGCTGGCAGCAATATAGAGGAAATCCCCGGTAACGATTGCGAGGACGGCGGTGTTAAGAGCATTTGGAATTAAAAATGCAAGTGAAGCGCCTATTGGATAGAGTATAGATTCCACAACAAGTGCGGACAAAATTGCGAGTTTTCCCACTCCTGAACGTTTTAGAAGAATTGTGGTCGTGAGTCCCTGGGGAATCTCGTGCACTATCACTGAGAGCGCAACTACAATCCCCGTGATGGGATTTATCAAATAGGCAATAGCGATTCCAATACCGTCTATTATGTTGTCAGATGCCATGCCGAGCACGGGAAGCCAGCCAATCCTGTGTACTTCCGAAGTACATTCGTATTCTCCGCAGGAATGAATCATGGTGAGGCGTTCAAGCAGGTAGAAAAAAAAGAAACCCGCTGCGATGTAAATTGAATCTGCTGGCAGAACTTCAGGGAGCATCTCGAAAAATACTGCGCCCAGCATCGTTCCTGCTGCGAATCCAATTATGTATCGTGTATACGATTCTTCAATCTTGTAATAGAACGGGATTAAACCGCTGAGGAGATCGGCCAATCCCGCAAAAAATGCAAGAATAATGGAAATCATGGGATTTCTTAAATTACTTTATCAGGTTTATTCTTTTCGGAATGTACGGGAAATTAAATTTCCATGAGGCATTTTTACTACCATATCTTCCACCAGGGTTTCTTTACAGGTGTCGGTACGGGTTCCGGGCCCACTACGGTTTTCCATTCACCCTTCTTAAAAGCCTCAAAAGCGCTCTTCAAACCCTTATTTCCTATTCCGGCTATCAGGTAGTAATTCCTGCCATTTAAATTATTATCGCTTTCGTAAACGCGATATGAGACTATACCGTTTGCTTCATTCGAATACTTTTTTTTGTTCTCATCAATTATTTCCCTGTTTTTCAACGTCGGCATGAAGCGGTCCCCATAATAAATCTGTGCCTGCGCAGTGTCTTTATTAGTCAGTATATAGATGAAAACATCAGATTCCTGCAACAGTTTATCTTTTGCCAGGTTTTGCGTACTTTCCGCTGTTTCAAACGTCATAGGGACTATTTCAACTCCGGACTCGCGCCTGAAGAAATTTTGAAGTTCACTAACTATATCTTCACTATCCCTGCTCCCCCCGTGTATAACCACAATAGAAACGCCCCGCTTAAGCCGGATTTCTTCAGTTTTTGGAGACGAGGCGGTCACAGTTACCCTGCCAGTCCATGGATATTTTCTTAGAAGCTTTTGAATGCTATGATCGGTTTCAGTTTGTGACCCGAATACGGCAGGAAGTTTTTCAAATGCTGTAAATCTTGTTTCCTGATTTTCTATCACCCAGGTTTCCATAAGCCCACCTCTATCGGTTTTGCCTATTATAACGTATTCTTCTTCCCCGAGTTTTTGTATTTTTCCGGGCAATTCTATCAGGTCTTTCACGTCCATTGCATTGAGTATAACAGTAGGAACGCCTGCTGCACTAAGGGCTGCCCCCACGATTAAACCTGTAAACTGACCTGTTATGATGTCCATTACTATCTGGGCTTTATCGATTATTTGTTTAGATACCTCGACATCGCTTACAGGGATTCCATACGGGTCAACTGTTTTAAGTTTTATCCTGAGAGCGTTATAGACTACATTATTGACGCAAAGATGTCCTATTTCGTCAGACTTTTTGTATAATGAAACATCTGAAGGATTAGAAGCTTCGCAGTTTATCCTGACCGATTCTTCTATCGTTTTAGGTCCTTCCCCGGTGTATCTGCCGGCTACTGTTTGCGTGGGTTTTGGCGTGGTCAGACTTATAAGGACAACAAATGTTTGTTCTTTATAATCATATCTTGTACTGAGTTTTCCATCAGCAGTCTCGCTATCCCAGACAGCAGTTCTCGCTAACCATTGCCCTCCGGAGCCTGTGGCTGGTATGTTGTATGTGAAATAAACGTATCCACCTGAGCCCGGGTAAAGGGTGATTTTTTTATATGGAATATCCATCCAATTTCCGTCAGGGTCTCTCACGCTGAAACCTACCGGAAAAGTATGGCTGCTTCCTCCTGTGTTTTTAACGTACGCCGTGGCGGTAAGAGTGTCTCCGGCATTATATGATGAAGATATGCCGGACAGGCTGATAGAGGCTCCTGTCGCAGGCGTTAAAGTTGGAACAGGTGTTGTGGTCTTAGTAGGTGTGGGAGTTGGTGTGTACGTTTTAGTGGGAGTTGGCGAAGGCGTGGGTGTTGGGGTGGGTGTTGATGCCGTTGTGTAAATCCTGACCTTCACTCCTATGCCATCGCCTCCGGTGTAATGGTAGAAAGTAACCGTATTTCCCCCTGCGGAAATCTTGCTGGTCACATCAAGCCACTTACCCCTGCCAGCAGTCTCCATGACCTCTGCGCCAGTTATATAATCATAAAGTATCCCGCCAAGCTTCGAATCAAATCTAACGAACTTCCATACATATTGTCCGTTTAATTTCAGATACCCGTTCCATCCCATGTACTGGTTGGCTTCAATTTTTCCTGAAGAATACGTAGCAACTTCAACCTTATTGAAATTCTGCGGCACGTCTATTGTCCAGGTTTTTGGTGCCTGGGTGTAAACAACCACCCCTAAATCCTTTTCAATAACTTCAGCACTTGCTACGGAGCTAAACAAAAAAATCGTCGCAATCAATACTGTAATTACTATTACAATTCGTGAAATATTATTTTTGTAAATAGACATTCCCCTTCACCCGACCACTCAATATCTTACTTCAATTTTCCCCGTTTTTGAGTCACTGTTCAATTGTATTGTACAGTGACAACTCCTTAACAAATTATCATATCTAATACAGTAAATAGTTTTTGGTCGTTACAACGCCGACTCAAAACCCGTGCGCCGCATATGGGGCTATCATTACAAATACAAACGATATCAGAATCAAAACTGCAAATAGCACCACAATTGAATTTGCTAATTTATCCACTTTCTCGCCATTTCCCATAACCCTTGTGAGCGATGAAGCCACAACATCGCGGAATACATGCCCGCCGTCAAGAGGTACTGCCGGAAGGCAATTAAAAAGCCCTGCATAGAAATTCATCCAGCCCACCCACAGGAGAATGTTCAAAATCCAGAATATCCCGATTCCAAGCGGCACTACCCATCCTGTAGGCTCATAGAAATTTGCAAGCACCCCGCTGAAGCCAGGGAATCCTTCCCCCTGAAGGCCAAAGATGGGTAAACCAAAAAGCAATGCCCAGCCCGCAATCCCGGTCATATATGAAGGGATGCTCTTCAGCATGTTCAGATAGCTTGCAGCCGGGAACTGGCCTATGCCGATTCCAATGGAATAACTGATTGCTCCCTCTTCGGGTGAATAGGAGACGCCTAGAAAACCTTTAGTAACATCCTTCTGATACGGATATGGTGATAACTCGATATTCCTGAATACTTCCGTGGAGGCGTTAATGGAGCTGTTGCTCAAAAGATTAACATCCACTTTCTGACCTGCAGTGGTGGAATTCATGAAATTAATAAAATCATCAAGTTCCCTGATTTCTGTATTATTCATTTTTACGATGATCATCCCGCTCTTTATGCCTGCAGCTTCTGCGGGTGAGCCTTGTATGACCTGGAATACACGAACGCCAGCGAGTGTCTCGTTCGTACCTGTCGCAGCCATATTGATATCTTTTCTTACCCCTTTTTCAATCAAATGAAGAGTGACATTGTTCCCCCGCTCCAATGTTTTTGCATAAAAAATGAAATCATGCGCAGTTTTGACCTCTTTATCATTTATCCCTGTCAATATCATATTTGGTTTTACACCTGCAAGGTCGGCAGGGTATCCTGGAACCACGCTTGTTACCATTACATCTCCCACAGGGGAAATAGAGCCAAGCAATGAAAAGAAAAGCCCGAATGCGATAAATGCGGTGACAAAATTTGCCATCACGCCTGCTGTAAGCACCCGCACCCGTTCGCTGCGTGTTGCGATTTTCTTAACCTCAACTTGCCCTGGAATTTTTTTCCCGGGAATCTGTTCTTCAGGTTCGACAATTTTTCCTTTTAAAACTTCATAGCTTCTATCCAGAATAAACAACGGGAGAAGGAAGAGGAGCATTAAACCTGTTAAAATATACGAGTTTTTTTCAATTGTAGCTATTATTGCAAGTGCGGCAGACCCGAAAAACAGGTAAAATATCCTTAAAACAGGATACTTATCACCAATGACCTGCATATATTTTACAATAAGTGCAAGCGTCAAAATGGAAAAAAGCAGTGATGGAAGTATGATTCCCAGAAAGCCTGAAAAAACAGTCAGGAAAACCATAATGAAAACAAGCATATCATAAAATGGATTAGGGACACCCGGTGCTTGTTCACGTTGTGGCGCTGGTTTTTCAGGTTCAGCGGTTTTAACCTGCACAGGTGCTGTTTCTTTTTCCGTATCATCCTTTTTACCGAGAAGCTGCTCATCGTCAGGTTCGGCAAAGCCTCCGATAGGGACAAGAGCCACCAATATGCCCATGGATTTCACCTTGATGCCTTCCACCTTGCATAAAATGGCGTGTGAAAACTCATGCACGACCAGTGTTACGATTAAAGCGATGATGCCCCAGTAAAAAGGTATATACTCGTTAATGCCAGGAATAAGGAAAATATTACGGGGCTCATTGAATTTACCCGGCACCGGAACGGTCTGCGTCTGGAACGACTTAATCATCATGTAATCGATGAACAATACAAGAATGAACATCGCAAGCATTCCGATAAGCATCGCGGGAAGACCGATATTTGCAAATGTCCTCCAGAATCTCTTGTGAACTGCAAGTTTGTCGAGAAACCCCTGCCCTTTTGTCGTGCGAAACATCAATATCGGGCCGTATGCCGTGATATTATATTTGCGGAGGATTCCACGCCTGTCAAGGAACATGACAAGAAGCCAGTAGAGTAAAAAAACCAGCAGGACAATATCAGTTGAATTCAACAAAAGGTCTCCCGGAACATTCTCAGTAAATTATTAAATACGTTACGCATATTATGCTGGGTGACATAATGTTTTCAATCGTATATATAACCGCTGGGGATATGGATGAGGCGCGCAAAATCGGAAGAAAACTCGTTGAAGAACATCTTGCGGCATGCGCGAATATTTTCCCGATTACTTCAATTTTCAGGTGGAAAGGTAAAATCGATGAGGCCAGCGAATTTGGAATTATAGTCAAAACCAAAACCGAAAAGGTTAAAGAAATAGAAAGAAAAGTCAAAGAAATCCACAGCTATGAAGTGCCCTGCGTGGTCTCGTTCAGGATGGATGAAGGTTCTTCGGATTATCTTAAATGGATAGAAGATTCCGTGGAGGGTTAATATGAAAATAGAGTGCAGTTTAAAACCAAATAGACTATTCGCCCCGCAGCTTGTGGGACTGGTATCGTCAATGGATAAAAATGGAAGACCCAATGTTGCCACACTTGCCTGGATAACAAGTGTTTCAGCCGAGCCGCCTCTTTTTTGCATTGCAGTGGGACGCAGCCGGTACACACACCAATGCATAACAAGCTCAAGGGAATTTGTATTGAATCTTCCAACCATGGATATACTGAAAGAAGTACAGCTTGCAGGCACAATATCGGGGAGGGAAGGGGATAAATTTGAAAAAGTCGGCCTGACCCCTGTTGAGTCCATTGCATTGAAAACGCCATGCGTAAAAGAATGCGCGGCGCATATTGAGTGCAAGGTTATAGATACGAAAGAAGCAGGCGACCATACGCTCTTTATTGGGAAGGTTGTGGCCACAACATGCGAATTTGGAGCGGTAAAAGACGGCGTGCTGGACGTTTCCAGGATAAAGCCGGTGCTGCATCTTGGCGGGACGTTTTTCACTACAGCCGGGGAGATTGTGGATTCGAGGGGCTTGTAGTTATTTTGAAAATTATGAATGCGGGGGAAGGGATTTGAACCCTTGAACTCCTGCGAGAATAGAACTTGAGTCTATCACCTTTAAACGGTAATAGATACTTTTATGAAGTCTGAAAACATATTTAGCAATAATGAGTAAGGAATTCGACCGTTTGAAAAGGCTTGATCCAGTGAATAGGAAGCATCTGGAAGAATATGTAAGACAGCTTGAACTGAAGCAACTGAAACCAAACACCGTCAAAATAAAACTCTGGAAAGTCTATACGTTCATGATTTTTACGAAGTTCAAAGACAGTAAGAACATAACCAAAGATGATGTGGAAAACTATGTAATCGACAGGCGGGATAATTGCAGTCCGTTCACTGTCCAGGGAGATATCCTTGAACTCAAACTATTCATGCGCTGGCTCATGCCGGAAAGGGAAAAGGAGCTTTTTACTTTCAAGATGAAAAAACCCAAGAGGACGCTGCCTGTTGACAAGCTGATAACAAGGAAGGATATACAAACACTCGTCCAGGCATGCGATACCCAGAGAGATAGGGCGCTTATCATGCTGCTGTGGGATTCAGCGGCGCGCCTTAATGAAATAATGAACCTTAATTTGAATCAGGTTGAATTTGATAAATACGGCGCCGTTATTATCGTGGATGGAAAGACTGGGAGGCGCAGGTTAAGGCTAACTGACAGTGTGCCTGACCTTCAAGCTTGGGTTAATATACACTCTATGAAAGACATTCCTGATGCTCCGCTGTTCCTCACATATAACCGGTATGGCATGGGTACGAAACGCCTGAATTTCCGCACAGTAGAGAACAGGCTGAAAAATCTTGCTGCAAAACTCAAGATGACAAAAAATATCCATCCTCATGCTATCAGGCATGCACGGCTTACCGACTTGGTGAAATCTGAAGGGAGTAAGAAAGGATTCTCAGAGATGGAATTAAGAATTTTGGCAGGCTGGGAAAAAAACAGCACAATGCCTGAAGTTTACGTGCATTTATCCGGCGCTGATATTGAGGCGAAGGTGCTTTCCAACGCTGGCTTAATTGAGGAGACAGAGGGCGAAAGGAAAGATAAAGAACTTGAGGTGAAGAAATGCCCCAGGTGTAAGATGCTTAATGCTTATGATGCGAAGTATTGCTCCTCTTGTTCACTCGTCCTAGATCCACACATTGCACAGCAGATTGAGGAACAACAGAAATCAATACCCGAGGCACTGGCCTTGTTACAGAAGGATCCAGAATTTCAAAACATGCTCACGAAAATCCTGACTAGTTCACGGAAGTAACGTAATCAGCATTATAGTAACTATTGTAAAACGCTATCTATAGCACTATTTTTATTGTTTTCTTTTATTACAGGTGTAATAAAGGCTTAACAAGTGATTAGCACGCTTTACAGGGGATATTTTTGACTTCGGGACAATACAATAGTAAGACACCCCTTAAATAGGTCGACCATGATATTTGAATGAGAAAGTGCCGTGAATAAGCACATGAGGTTAAGAAATATGATAAAAAGAAAGGTCGTGAAACAACACGAAAGTTTTGTATGCACACTTCCTAGAACTATGGTTGAGCTAATGGGGTTGGCTGCAGGCGACGAAGTGGCGTTTGAGTTGAGGGATGAGAACACGAAATTAACCCTATCAAAAGTGGGGGCTTAAAGATACATGAACTACACCCCAATAGAAACGGCAACAATCGAGAAAATAGTATCAATTGATGAAAGCTTGCTCCCCGGTTTCACACCTGTCGAGCAAATCATGATTAAGGCCGTAAAAGAGTTCTGGGCGCGAACCGAAAGCGCGAGGAGTAATTGAGATAATGATGGCTGAAAAGAATCCCGGTGCTCTGCCAGCCCCCTTCAAGATTCTTGCACAATTCGCGCAGAAACAGGAAGCAACAACTGAAAAAAGAGAAGATGCTGCGAAAACCGGCCAGGAATCCGCAGCAGGAAATTTGCATGCCAGTATACGATCTCTGGGTTTATAAGACTACGCTTGGGGGATTTGCTATCTGTGAATTTGATCTTTGGCCCCATTACCGGCTAGCTCCACAAGGTCGGAGTCGTGTGCATTACGTTCTTCTTGAATATGTACACTGGATGCAAGACCAGGAAGTTACGAGGCCCGGTCTGGACAGTTTCACATTCGTGATCAGGGAGAAGATGGCTGACTCTATTATTGGGGAGCTGTTGGTCATTCTGCAAAGCCCGGACTCTGTCCGCAAGCTGTCGATGACCGAGAGCCTGCTTTCAGAGCATTTTGGAATGATATGTAGTGCCGAACACCAGGGGATTTAAAATTGACATTAAGTCTTCGCCCATTCATCAGAGGATTTGCTTCTTTTTGGGCAATTTTGTCCCTATATAGATATAGAAAAAGCAAATGTAAACATGTATACATATCAATACAATTGCTACAATCGGTAACTGTTGTCTCCTCACAATCGAATTGTATTGACAATTCGCTTAATTGTCATCATTTTACACTTCTTGGGGATGTCTATGGCCAATAAGTCAGTTGGGACTACATCAGACAAACTTGTTCCAGTCCAGTTCAAGCTCCTAGAAAGTCAAAAAAGATTTCTGGATAGCATGGGAGCACCGGCCTCGGCATTCGTGAGGAAGCTGATAGCCTCTCAGATGGAAGGTCATGCACCAAAGCTTGCGGAACTGAAAAAAGAGTGGAATCAAATTAAATTTAACCTTCATGCCAAAGAATTACAGATCGCTGAACACGAATCCCTCACTGCAAAGATGCAGCTCTCCACTCAAGGCCGTGAAGAAAGCATCGCCAAACACGTTGCTATCCTTTTCGAAGACCTGCGCGTGCATCATAGGATAAAAAAGCTCCAGATATTCATCAGAAACAACGTTACCAACATAAACACACGACTCGCCGGTTCCGGAGCGATGCTTGTGACCGAGGTCGAATTAACCGATCGTTTAAGGGCGAAGGCCAAGGACGAGGGGGTAAAGCTGCTTGACTGATTATGAAACTTTCCTCAAACAGTATTATCACGATGCCATCATGACGCTCGCTGGTGAAACCCCAGATAGGTTATCGCTTGAAGTTGATTTTGACCATCTCCAAAACTTCGACTCTGAGGTGGCTGAAACCCTATTGGAGGCCCCCGACATTGAATTGGAAAATCTTATAGTGGAATTACATGGGTACCCTGTCCCTGATGGATCTCTGGAAGGCACCACGATAAGTATATCAAATCTTCCCGATACCGAGAAAATTGCAGTTAATAAAATCGGCAGCGCGAATATTTCAAAATTCGTTTTGGTTGAGGGGAGGATCAGCAAAATCAGCCCCAGACGCGCAAAGTTAGTGGAGGCTGCCTTCCAATGTCCCTTTTGTGGATATGTCTTAATGTTAAAACAGCCGGATGATCGCCTTACTGAACCTTTCGAATGCGAAAGTGTTGATTGTGGCCGAAAGGGACACTTCAAATTAGTGCATAATAAATCAACATGGGTTGATGAACAGAAATTAGAGCTGCAGGATAAATACGAAACCTTGAAACCAGGCCAGCCGATGCGAGAAATTGTAGTCACTGTGCGTGGGCGCGACTTAATTAACTCCATCCCTGCTATTGGTTCGCAGGTAAACATAACCGGAATAGTCAGAACAGTCCAGAAAACAGGGGCGGGGGGCGCAACAAGCATCTTCATACCAGTTCTGGAAGCTAATCACATCGAATCGGTAGACGTTGATGATGTAGATATGACATTGACGGCGTCTGATAAAGTGCAGCTGGTAGGGCTTTCAGCGGACCCTGAAATAATCAATAAATTGGGATTATCAATGGCACCATCCATCTTCGGATACCAGGAAATTAAGATCGCGGTTCTGGCGTCAATGGTATCCGGCCCAAATCGGACCTTACCGGATGGGAGCACCTTACGCGGATACGTGCACATTGCCCTTTGTGGGGATCCTGGAACTGCCAAAACTACCATAGCCACTGCAGCTCGGAGGCTTGCTCCGCGGGTACAATACTCGGCCGGACGAGGGTCAACCACAGCCGGATTGACTGCTTCAGCCGTGAGAGACGAATTGAGTGGCGGCTGGACTATCGTGCCCGGAGCCATGATTCTTTCCGATTATGGTTACTTCATCGAGGACGAGTTTGATAAAATCGAAGAGGGAGATCAACACGCGCTAGGTGACGCATTAGAATCCAGCAAAATTGATGTGCACAAAGCTGGATTGAACCAAACCTTCAATACCCGCTTCGCCTCCCTCTTTCTTATGAACCCGAAGGGCATTCGATTCGACGACTACAAGCCGTTGGCACAACAACTGAGTATGCCCGGGAATATACTCAGCAGGATGGATCAGGTCTTCCTGCTGCAGGACATACCGGAGCCTGGAAGGGACAGGAAAATCGCGGAGCACCAAATGTTGACATGGTCGGCTTCGCCTAGTGAAAAGATCGTGCCTATCATTCCCACGGAAACGCTCCGCAAATATCTGGTGTACGCCAAAACCTTTGACCCCATTATCCCGGGTGGTGTCGCGTCCGCGATTGTGGAATATTTCCTGAGTGTCCGAGGCAGTAGCAATGGCGGCGCTATTCCTGCAACCTTCCGGGAGAACAACGGCATCGCACGCCTTGTTAAATGCATAGCAAAATTGCGGTTGTCAAACGAATGCACAATGGGTGATCTTGAGATCGTCAAAAGGCTCTGTGACCGGGCGCGGACCAGCATCATCGACCCGACCAGCGGCATGCCAGACATCGACGTACTGACAGGCGCGCCAACCAAAAGCCAGCGCGACCGGGTAAAAATCATCAAGGAAATAATACAAACATTACAGGGTGATGATGCTGCATTCTTCGACGAAATCGCATCAGCCGCAAAGGTTCAGGGTATTACTTTCGACCATGTTGCTGATCTCTTGAAGCATTTGAAAACCGAGGGGGATGTACTCGAAATGAGAGACGGTTTCTACAGGTGGGTGGAGTAATGGCCGGATCGGATAACAAACGTTCCGCGGGAAGACCAAGAGGTTTAGGACCCAGATTGACGCGCGGTGGAAGCGGCGCATATCTCACTTCTACCACTCCTGAAGAAATTTATGATTATTGGAAGAGACATGCCCCCGGGAACGCGCGCCGTGCCGATGAAATCACTTTCATCTACCTCCGAGAGCTCAAATGGAGTTCAAATCATCCCCGCTACGCGGAAGTAAAAACACTTGCTATTAAAACTGTAAGCAGGGGTGCGCTCTTTGTGAGAATCTTGGAACAGGATTTTACCCGGACCGTCCGAGATCCTTTGACAGGCAAAGAAGTCAGGAAAAGGCCCTGCGATCAGTTCGCGCGCCTGGAAGAGCTCGACTCGGAAATCCACGAGCGGCTGAGTTCGCTCGGGCTGCTCAAATCAGGTTTATCAAATGAAGACAATAAAAATAGAAGGAGATAAAATGAATAATACAGACGTAAAGAAATATCGAAAGATGAAAAAGAGCATTTGCGAAGCCAAAAAAGAACTGAAATTGCTAATTGACTTCTTTACCCCCTCTTGCTGGAATCCGCAGCTTCTTGAAACCGCGCAAATCATCGATACGCATCTCGATTCAGCGGCGGCGCAGCTCGCGATATTACAGCCATCAAAGAAGGAGTGACGGACGGTGGAGAAGTACGTTAATGATTTGCAGAGTGTAGTAGAAAAGATAATCTGGAACTTCCTAGAAACTAACAAGGAGTTGGTACTTAACCGTATTATAGGGGGAGATGGACTGATTCTCACTGCCGCACTGAACAAGAACATCTACATAGAGCCGGCTGGAACAGGGAAGGGCTATTATAAAGGTGCGGAGATTGTAACGGCTGCAAGTGTAGTTACGGACCACGCACTTTTAGCGAACCTTGACTACGCTTTAGCAGGACATACCGGATTTGCTCCAACCTCACACGCCCACCCACATAATCATGATGGTGTTTACTTAAGGCTCGTTGGTGGAGACTTGATGCTTGGTGACTTCAGCATGAATGGGAATAGCATCAATGGTATGGCTTATTCCACTGATTGGAACTCACTTACTAATGACCAGGCAATAGCTAAGGGCAACATCGCTAACTGGATGACGAAAGAACAGACCCCACAGAATAATTGGTACTTCCAATATGGTCTCAGGTTGCCACAAGGAACGGATGCTGCAAAATCTGCGACACCAGTAGAAGGGCAGGCATATTGGGCGACAGATACGGATAAGTTATACATTGGGAAGGGAAGCAATCTGTGGGCTGAAGTGGGTACAGGGTCATATCTTCCGTTGAGTGCGGGTTCTAATAGCCCACTAACAGGCGACCTTTATATTAATAAGACAATCCCAAGTTATTACCTCCGAAGTGATGATGTCACGAAAGGCAACCTGTCATGGCAAAGTGGTGTTGGGATGGCGGTTAATAGCGCTGTGGACGATTTGATTCTGAGCGTTCCGGCTAGGAAGAAAGTAAAAATTCAGATAGGTTAAAATGTCTTGGTTTTACAACGGTCATGAATATCTGTATCAAGATATCGTTCATCAATCATTATACACAGGAGACACTTACTCAATACCAAGTAGCATCTATAGTTTATATCAGAGTACCATTGTTGTTCCAACAATGCAGTCAGCTATAAACCCAAAAAAGAATGGCGTAACATTAGCTTCCCTAGTTCTTCAGGTTGGCGGCGTGGTAGATTGGGAAGGTGATACTAATAATTTTTATGTGCATTTATGGTGGTTTGATTCTTCTGGGCCTTGGTGTGCATATGATTTGTATTGGAATCCAGTACAATCGATGCTTAATGATGTATATGTTAACTCGTCAACAGGTCACGATGTAGATACAGGAGCAGATGCTGCTCATGCACTCAAAACTTTCGGAAAAGCATACAGTTTACTCAACTCTGGCGGTACAATCCATGTATGCAATAATTCGGCTGACTTTTCAGGAGAAACAGTGACATTGAATAAGAGTCTTAATATTGACTTGAACGGCTCAACCGGATATTTCTGCATGCCTAAAGCAAGCTGACCTACCCTCTGAGGTTACAGAGAGTAGCTCTCGACATAATTCACAGTCATCAAAATGACAAATCTAAAGGAGAAAATAAATGTTAAACAAGGACGAAGGAAATACAAGAAAGGTCTTTGCCGATAACGGAAAGACTCTGAAAGAACTGAAGAAGATAACAACGGAAGATAAATTGACAGGGACAGATTATGAATGCAATTGAAAACTGCAAAGCACTGCAGGAGAATGTAACTCTATTGAAGGCGAGGAGATTTGAACTTGCGAAGCAGCGCGAAATTATCGAGGCGCAGGATGATGGCGCGGCAATCCAGATAGCCTTCTGCCTCGGCAAATTGGAAGGCGTTCTCGAAACGAAGAAAGAATACGAGTCAAAACCACAGGCCATTGAACCGGCACAGCCAGTGACCAAACCAGGACAGTGAACATATGGACATAAATGATAAGAATCGGGCGCGACTCGATGCGGAAGACGCAGTGCGGGCGCCATTGATCAAACAGATTATTGACGCCGCGCCGATTTTCCACGAAGACGACTTCACAGCCTGGACCACAGACCACGTCAAAGATCTTGCGGGCCGGGTTGCACTTCAGAACAAGAAAGCAGAGGTTGATGCTGCATATGCGAAAGCAGCCAAATAAACAGAGATGAGAAAATGAGATTGGATAAAGATACAATTAAGAAAACTGAACAGTTGAAGAATGAAGCCACTGCAAAAGTACAGCAGCAGCGGAGTGGGCTTTTGAGGCACGTTGCCATTGATGCCAAGTTCGCTCTCGTCATAGATCCGCAGTACCGCGACGAGGCAAAACGCGTTATGGAGACAATCCACGCCGCGAGTGCCGACCTTGAAAAATATGATGAGATAATTATGTTATTGAACAAAGCCGCCGCCGAACTCGGTGTTGACGTCGGCAGGCTTGCAGAGAGGCACCAGCACTTCGAAAGCAAAATTGTCTCCAATGAAACAATGCTTCGCGAAGGCATTCTGAAAAACCTCTTGTCCCGGGAGAAAGTCGCGGAACTGGAAAGCACTGTTGTCGGTCTGAAAACCAAACAGAAAGAATCCGACGATATAATCAATCCCGTTGCGGCGAAAGTGTCAGCGCTTCCCGAAGTAAAACTGAACGTCCCGGCGCGCCCATCGAACACAGAGGGTTTCTGAGAGCGTGTATGGGTGGGCAAAAGCGACACCGTGCGCTCATGAAGCTGAGGAAAACCCATAAGAAGGGAAAGAAACCAAACTCCACAGGCCAGAAGAATGAGAAGGATACCTGGGGAACCCGGGGGCGCCGGACCTCTCGTGAAGGGGTGTAAACTTTGGGCGGTCTATGCTCGAATCATTTAGTGTGTAGGCCGCTCAATTCACAATGTCAGAGGTCGGCGCATCTCCTTCTTGTAACCGCCGGCCTTCAACTTATCAAATAAGAGAAATTTTATGACAACAATAGACATTAAAAGAATAGAAAAAGAACTTAAAGTTCTGACCCAAGAACTTTCGTATCTGCGCACCGATATCGAAGGAAGCCGTGAATTGCTGCGGCACAAATACCGCAGTGGATGAGTGAATACTGAAGTCTCGGAGAACGAACATATCAAACTAATGCATGATACATTGAACAAGCTTGATCAGGTTGATACCGCAATTGGGTTACTGGGGGCGAGTCTTCATGGCACAGAGACTTGAAGGTTATGTAAAGAGTCCAAATGGTTTCGGCAATGGTACATATGAGGTCCTGCATCCGAAGGGGACATCGGTAGAGATAACCAGGTCGTTATTTGAGGGCGATTCACTGAAAATAACATCAATCAGGAATACACCAGACCCGGCACTTGAGGGGGCGCGCGGCATCAGGTTCTATGATGGGGATAAAAAACTGTTTGATGGTTACCTGCGTGCACCGGACTATCAGCGTGGCAGCAATAAGTTCAGGACTCTGACCACCACCATATATGACTGGCGAAAAGAACTTGAGGCGCTACAGGTAGTGCCACTTGAAGACGGTTTCAGTTGGGCTGATCAAACAATAGACGCTATTCTGGCTGACATCTGTGAGTTGGCAAACTCCGTTGGGGTTGTGAAAAAGCAGATCTACAAATATGACCCCGCCAAGCTCCCTTATTATCCATCCACTTTCTCAACAGAACTGATCTCCCCGACCGTTACGAACACAATCTGGGGTTCCATGATGGAACTGACGAGAACGATGGATATCCTGGAAGTTGATCGCACAGGCCAGTGGATGATAAAAGTTGACAGCCTGCAGGATGACAATTACATCTATATCATCCCGCAGATGGCCTCAATAGATACAGCCGCATTCGGGAACTTTGAAGTGGGGGCGGGATTCACAAACCTTTTCACTCATCCTTACGGCCTGATGCTCTGGGCGAAGACCCTCACGGATATAACGGGAGCGCCATCGATGGATATTAACTTAACAATAACTTACACGGACCAGGATGGATTGACCTCAAATACAGCCACCGTTAAGATCCCGAGAGGCACACCGAAAGGCGCCTATTTTCCCATTTCACTGGAACAAGGGGATACGTTTGTGAAAGATGTTACCAATATAACGGGGTCGGGCGGAACATCAGGCGATGCCGTCCGGATAGAAGGGAAAGGTACAAGGACAATTCCTGACTGGAAACTCCAGCCGCCAAAGAATATCGGGAAAGATTACACAAAATTGCTGAATCAAGTGGTAATCAAAGGCAAGACAATCATTGGTGGGGGGATAACACTTAAAACTCAATCGCTTGGGGATATTCTGCTATTAGGCACCGTGGAATTAGCTGCTTCGTCCGGCGGTAGCTCTACATTGCTGATTGATGCCGATGCCTCGTTCCAGACATGGGGTGTAAAGAGCGAGGACCGGGTAAAGAATATAACAAAGGGTCAAGAGTGTTCGGTGGTTTCGGTGGATAGCCAGACACAACTAACAACCACGCCACTGGTGGCTACTTTTTGGGGAGATGGCGACATATATGAGATGGACATCGGCAAATCGATTACGTCAAACGATTTTTATGTCAATACCGCGATCCAGCCGACAAAGAGAAACTACTTAGTGATCACTATCTTGAACCCAACTGGAAGTGATAAGACCGGGAGTGTGAAGCTGCGAGGATTCTCGGGTCCGCCGGAAGGCGAGGATGAATTGCTTGAAGAGCGTTTCTATCTCAAGGTGCCTGCCGGGCATAGTAGAGATCACGCGACCGATAACCGCTACTATTCGTTGTCTATGAACGTGGAACCGAATACAGGCCTGAATATAACCGGCTTCTGGGGTTGCACCGTCTGTGTTGAGGAGTATATGTATGGCGTAGCTGGGAGATCAATAAACCTGTTCGGTCTCAGAGCAGATACTATCATGAGCATGGATTTTGACACGCAGCTAAAGTGTAATACCTATGCTCACAAACTTGTGGAATCATATCACGCGCCGATGGTTTATGCCTCGGCAGTGCTCAAGCCGGACTTCATAGATACTTCAGACCTCACGGGGAAGACCGTTCGATTGGATGATGAACTTACAGGAAGCCAAATGGACTTCCTGGTCAACAAGCAGATCTTGAAGCTCAGCGGGGTAGAGAGGCGTGAGCAGATAGAAGCGATGAGATTCAACCACGACTGGGAGTACACGGAGTAGTAATAGGGGGCGAGCACCCGGTTTGTGATGGCTATAAGTGCACTGCCGGCACCGCACCCTGATTTTCCAAATGGATATGGCAACTTTAGAAAAAAATTTTGGCGAGGGGTACACACCCAGACAGAGATCAAATTCCTAAAGTTTCTGACAACCACGACCAGGCACCCGGACAGCGTGGGCCCAGTGGTAAAAAAAAGAACAAATCAAGGCATCTGATATACCTGATATCCATCGTTCGTGAGGTCTATGTACACACCGGTTACGTCTATAATCGAACTGTTATTGTATCCTGCATTCATAGCCGGTGGCGGGTTTGCCTTAAGCCCGCTTGTTCCTGACGGTCCCGGGTCTTGCGTAGTAACTACAGCGGCTACCACCACAAGCAGTAACAGACAGATCAACATGATCTTGTGTTCTTTTACTATCTCAACTATTCCTTCACTGGTTTTTTTATTATTTGCCATATTAAATCGCAATTGGCAACTTTATTTAAAACCGGCCGCACATCTTTGAATAGGCCACTGGCAAAAAAAGAAGTCCACAGAAGTTTGGCATGTTCAGTGTGAGTTGGATGATATTATGAAAAACATAATTTTATATGATTTGTGTGATAGAGAACTTGTTCCAGGTGTTAAGGTTTCCGATGGTGCTTTGAGCAGTCGGCTGCTTGGAATGCCTGTCCTCTACAATCCTGAATGCCAGGGATGTGGTCTGAACTGTCCTTTATTATTTATCACGAGCTAAAAAAAAGAGAGGGAAAGTTTATATTTTCTTAACTTCTTCACTTACCAACGTCCTTATATACTGTTGTTTGACCTTTCCCTCTTTCCCATGTTCACCCAATCTTGAAAAGTGCATTCCAAACAGCTTCAGGCTCCATTTATTGAGTATTCTCTTTTCGGTTTCTATTGAAAGGTCTTTGCATACACACCTTATCGTTTCATGGTGTTTTCCCAGTACCGTTCCTATTTCCCTGTAAGGCATTTTTTGTCTTCTCATTTCCCGGATCTTATTTCGTTCTTCAGTTGTTATCTTGTGTAATGGTTTAACTGTAGGTCTAGTGACGTTGTTCAACTTGTACCAGTCCATTAGTAAGGCATATTGGGCGTCCGCATTTGGTGCAGTCATTATCTGTTTTAAAGGTGTTCCTTTGTATCCTTTTTTAAACAGGTTGTAGTTATTTCGAAGTAAGTAAGGTGCTGAGACCTTTAGATTGTTTGACCAACCTCTTGGTGGCAATACCTCTCTAGCTGAACCGTCTTTATAAGGTATTTGGTCGTTCGCGATTTCTATTCTTTCATCGTTGTCGATGGTTTCTATATTAGTCCAATTGTTCTTTTCTATTGACATATTTCCTCCTGTTAAACCTTGCAACCATTTCGAGTTCTTATTGACTCACCAGTCACAATTTTAATTAAAATTCCAGCTACTGCTGTTCCTTAATTTGACTGAAAAATGGAGGTCATGAAAGTAAGAGACCTATGCACTCACTCTCTCGGCGTTCTTGTGGAAGCAGACAGGCACTTGATGCTTACGGATTCAGGCTTTAGCCTCATTATCTATTTGCGGCGCAGTTCGCCGCATCAAATATTCCATGCGCACATGGCGTAAGCTTCAAGTAAGCCTGGCTGAGGGTAATCGTACGAGAGAGTGTCCGTGCCTTGTGCATGTAGCTACGAGGCTCGTGCCCGCAGGCACGGCGAAAGCATTGTCAATAGTCGCCCTCCGGTTGTAGCGCAAGATCCTCGATACATTTAATCTGCTGGCAAAAAAGAAGCAACCGTGTAGAGGATATTTACGGTTACACACCACTGATAATCTTATTTAAAATTAGATCTCCCTGTGTTGAACTCAGCGACGATTTTCCGTGAGGCTAATACTACAGCGCATTCGAGATCAGTTAGCAGTGGAAACATCGAGTCATCTATTTTAGAAGCTGCTAAGATATTGGGGCTTTTGGCGAGTTCTCGGATTGTCTTCATAACTTCACCTCTGAAAAAAGAAAGCGCTGCCTTAATTGACAGCACCCAGCGAGTAAGGCCAGTAATATTCACGAAATCTGATATCCTCTGGATACAGTGTTGAGCAGATTGAACATACCATGCGATTCCTGACTGCATATTGGCATGATCTGCATATCTCTTTATTCGGTACAGGCCCATCCTGAGCCGCCACGTTATTTTCACTCATTTTTACCATATTTTTAACCTCTTCCCTGTGCGAGCGAGGTGATATTCAATCCTACCACAACGATTCTTATATGAATACCACCAGCGCACCGTTACGTTCCCAACCTATTTATAATTTATTACAGTATATAGATATTATTACTATCGTAATACGTGCGTAATAATGAAATGTTAAAGCACCTCTCCGGCATCCCTGAGTGTTGCTTCCATGCCTCGCATCTCTTTGCAGTACTCTTCCCATTCCTGGATAGATTTAGCATCAAATGGGTCCGGAATTGGCGCGCTGCTTGCCCTGGCTGTGAATAGTTCTCTAAGCTTCTCGCGCTCTGTTCGAGCGAAGGTTTTATTTGCGTTTGATTCATTCTTCATACTAACTGCCTCCATTACAGGCGGTGGCGCATTACAACAGATCGCGGGATTCTAACTCCTGCGAACTGCTTGCGCTTTGAGCCTTTTAATTCACCTTTAGCAATTTTATTTAAAATCGCTCGGCTGCGGCTCAAAACATACCACAGACTAACACGCTTTTATACTATTTATAACTTGCCACTGTGTATAAATGTTGTGGGAGTATCACAGAGGTATTACGGCTGCATCACAATCGTATTACAGTAGTGATCACATCTCTAACCGGACCTCTTCAAGCCAGCAGTAGGCTAAGGGCACACCAACAACACCCCCATCCCATCTTCATATCGTCTTTTTCTTTCTCAACTTTCTTTGGGAAAGAAAGCGTACACTGTTTGCATTTGCTCAGTTCGGTAAGTTAACCCCATGGCTACCATGGATGGAACAGACCTGCACTCCAACAGCGACTTCATGAGAAGCCTCTGGCAATTATACTTAGTGATCATCTAAGTGCCGTGCTTCAGCATGAGAAACACCGATACCTGCTCGGAAATCGGTATCAAATGCCATCTTTTCATTGATTTACTGGGTATGAAATGTATGCCGGTGCCTGGATGCCTCGTTGTAGGTTAAAATAAAGAGACTGAATAAAAATAAACCTCCCCTCTTTTCACCACAGAACGAAATCAGAGAGATGATCCTGGAAGCGCCTGCGGCGATCACCCGGGCCAGCGTTAGTGTGGGTTCGGCGATAGCCGAAAGTTCGCAGGCTTGCGAACGTCCCGCACGCTGTAGGCACAAATCGCCTGATGGCTGAAAGCAAACGACAGGGCGGGCATTGTCCCGGTAATTACGGCCGCTGGGTAGCTATAGATGCTTCCGCCTGTGATTATCGACATGCAGTCTGCGCGCCAGTGATTTGGATTCGTTGCAGTGAAGGAAGCTATTTAAAGCGCTGGGCTCATGGTAAAAGTATGGTGGCCGACCCCAGTTATGTTGTGCGAAGTTGGCGCTGCGGAAGACTCACGACCGAGGAGGCCGCTAGGTTACTACTCACGACGGTGGAGGACTTTTACTGGATTGCTTTTGTAGAAGAGCAGTTAAACAGATACAGACCCGAACCTGAGGTTGAGAGTGATATAACAAGGATGAGCAAAGAGGGTGTGCTCCATAAGGTACTCTTCCATGATATAGGAATAGACGAAGCGGCTGAGTTGCTCTGTGTATCAGAGGAGGAAGCTCAGAAATTATTTGATGAATGGGTAGAGGAATATGAGAAGTGGATTGAAAAAGAATGTGAGCTCCAGCAGCAAGAATGGGACTGTTTCGCTCAGCGGGAAGACGACTGTTTCTCTCGTCCGACCTCCAGAGCCGTGTTGTACCGGTCATCCAGACTTAATCACCGCTGATAAGCGGCGCTTCCTTCGTGGGTCTGGGTGAAACCCAGCGCCGTACCTGTTGGAGTGGTTGGATTACCTGGGATACCTTTTCCTCGTGATGCTGTGATTGCGGCTGCTTGAGTTGTCTGATTTGTTGCTGTCGTTTTGACAGGGGCGCGCCTGCCCCTTTGTTAAACATGATAGGAATCAATTTGTTTGAGCCACGCCGCTTATTTCGTCAAAAATAACTAACCAGAATGATATAGATTAATGCGGAGGAAGGGACTTGAACCCTCGAACTCCTGCGAGAGCAGCTCTTGAGGCTGCCGCCTTTGACCGCTTGGCTACCTCCGCACGTTGCTGATTTATTTTTATGTATCTATTACTATATTTTGGTATTAAGTCTTGAGTCTATCACCTTTGGCCGCTTGGTTACCCCCGCATGGGGCGGTGCTGAATTATCCTGATTAAACTTAAGGATGTCGTTAATTCATGCAACATGTCCAAAAGTATTAAGTATCCATTGCTCTATTTAACGCATGATTTTGTGAACTTATTCACAATTTTAATCATATTAACCTGGAGGAAATTATTTGGCAGTAACAAAGACAGAAGGCTGGAAAGCAAAATCATGGTACAACTTAGTTGCACCTGATATGTTCGGAAAAACAAATATCGGAGAAACCGTGGCTGATGTGCCCGAAAAATTAATCGGTAGGATAGTTGAAATAACCCTCGGGGAATTGACAAACGACCTTTCAAAGCAGAATACCAAACTGATTCTGAAAATCGACCGCGTTGGCGGGGATTCGGCATATACGAAATATATGGGGCACCAGTTGACACAGGATTACCTGCGCTCCCTTGTTAAGAGACAGACCTCGGCTGTTGAGACAAACATCTCTGTAACCACAAAAGACGGCTATACACTGAGAGTAAAACCGTCCTGTTTCACAATTAAAAGAGCACGCGCAAACCAGGTCAAAGCTATCCGCCAGATAATGAATCAAGTCATTGCGGCAAAAGCGAAAGAACTGGATATGGAGCAATTTGTCCAGGATGTTGTAACAGGAAAACTTTCTGCGAGTATTTATCACGATGTCAAACCCATCTATCCTCTTCGCAGGGTAGAGGTCAGGAAGACGGAAATAGAGGCTGAGCCTGTCGCTGTAGCCTCATAAATCTTTTTTTTTTAAATTTTTGGGACTTTTTATAAATTGTTCTCTCGTTTCAATTCATTTGTTTTTTCTTTCAACCGTTCATTCTCGATTTTCAACACTATTAGCGATGCTGCAAGCAGGAAATAAGCCGCAAAATTCAATAAAAGATAATATACTACAACTCCTCCTATGCCTCCCCCGCCTCCGCTCGGGCAGGGTGGCACCACACACGGATGCATCTTTGAATAGAATCGGACCGAAAGAAAGCTTATAGGCACGCTGATAAACCCGATTATTCCGAAAACCGCAGATAATCTGGCTCTTTTTTCAGGTTCCTCAACCGCCTGGCGTACCATCAGGTAAGAGAGGTATATCAAAAAAAGAATGAGGGAAGTGTTAAGGCGGACATCCCATGACACCCAGTATGCGTTCCAGGCAGACCTTCCCCAGATTGACCCGCTTGCAAGGGTCAGGAACGCAAAAACAACACCAACTTCTGCTGCTGATAGTGATATAATATCCCATTTTTGTTCCTTGCTTTTAAGATACAATATGCTTGAAATGAAAACAACCGCAAAACACAGGTACGCCGATATCGCAATGGGGAGATGGAAATAGAATATCCTGAAATTATTGGGGTCGCCCGCTGCCGACCCTGGATCGATAGGAATTGGCGCTTTGAAAAACACAAGATATGCTGAAACAAGAATTAATGCAGCCGTCAGGGTAAAAAGTATTTTCTTTCGCATATTCTTAAAATCTCCATGAATCTTAATAACATTATCCTTTCATAATTTTCAATCTTCAATCGTATATTCAAACACAAGTTGTGCAACAATAAAGAAAATAATATCATATACTGCAAGTATCTGAAGTTCGCCGGAAATTTCGGAAAAATCACCAGAAGCCAGCATTATTCCTGTTGCAGTGACAGCCGAGAGTATCACGGGGATGAGGACCGGGAAAAGAATCACTGGAAGCAGGATTTCCCGCGTTCTTGTATTTACGGTAAGCGCAGAAAGAAGCGTGCCCACAAATATAAACCCGAAAGTCCCGAGAGCCACCACGACCAACAGGCCGGGAATATTTTTTATGTCATAACTGAAAAGTACGATAAAAACCGGAATGGTGGTTATTTCCATCAGGAACATTAAAACGGCGTTCGATATGACCTTCCCGTTGTATATTTCGCTCCTGTCAACAGGGCAAAGCTTTAATCCTTCAAGGCATCCCTCTTCTTTTTCGCCGGCAAATGACCGTGAAAGCCCGAGCATCCCGGCAAAGGTGAATGCAATCCACAGCATTCCGGGCGCAAGTAAATCCACTACCTTTTTGTTGAGCACCTCTACCTCAAGAGTTGCTTCATTCCCGAAGGCATAACTGAAAATGACAATCACAAGGAGAGCAAATATCATCATGGAATTGAGCATCTGCTTTGTGCGGAACTCGGCTCTTAAGTCTTTGATTGCGATTTCAAGGAATTTCATTTGCGCTCCTCCACGTGCTTTTCATAGATAGACCTGCACTGGAGAAGGTCTCTTATCTCGGATTCTGTCATTTCATGCGCAATATGCCCGTTTGTTAAAATAATAGCCCTGTCGCACATGGAAATGCCGCGCTCAATATCATGCGAGATGAGGATTCGCGTCTTATTATGCGCATTCATGCCGCCAAGTATCCTGTCAAACGTGGCGCTGGCATGCTGGTCAAGCCCGGTGTATGGTTCATCGAGAAATAGTATCGGCGGGTCATGGATTAGGGCTCTTGCGATTGAAAGGCGCTGTTTCATTCCCCTTGAAAATGTCCTCACGCGGTCATTTTTCCTGTATGTCAAGCCGACCTGTTTTATCAAGTCATCAATGCGTGTTTCAAGCTGCGGCGTATCATACATTTTCCCAAAGAACCGGAGGTTTTCAGCAGCCGTCAGTTCATGATAAAGGTATGTTTCATGCGAGATTACGCCGATTTTTTTCCTGATTTCGATAGGTTCCTCTTTGATGTCAATACCGTCGATGACGACCTTTCCTGCTGTCGGGCTTACGAGAGTGGACAGTATCTTGATAAGTGTGGTTTTCCCGGCGCCGTTCGGGCCGAATATCGTCAGGAATTCACCATCTTCTATTTTGAGATTGATTTTCCGGAGGACAATGTTGGTGCCGAATGCTTTTGAGAGGTTTTCAATAGAGATTATATGGATTTCTCCTGCTTTTCTCTAAATAAACATGTTCAAGCTTTATATTTTGCTCTTTATAGTGATTGAATCAACTGATTTTTTTACCGGTGATTCATTAACCATTAAATCTTTAATCATAAACGCTCATTTATTCAATGGTGATTTTATTAAACCCATACTTCAGGTCGCTCTCGATGTTCTGGAAATAGACCGCGCGCTCCAGATTGCAAAAGAGGCGATAGAAGGCGGAGCGGACTGGATTGAAGCCGGGACGCCGCTAATCAAGAGCGAAGGCATGGATGCGATAAGAAAGTTGAAAGAAGCATTTCCCGGTTACGTTATCCTGGCTGATATGAAGACCATGGATACGGGCGCCATGGAAGTAGAGATGGCAGCCAAGGCTGGCGCCGATATAATCATAATTCTTGGGGGTGCGGATAATTCCACAATCCAGGATGCTATCCGTTCGGCGCGCAAGTACGGGGTAAAACTTATGGCAGACCTCATTTCCACAGGCGACCCGGCACAGAGAGCCATGGAATTAGAAGAATTCGGTATTGATTACATCAATATACACGTAGGGATTGACCAGCAGATGACGGGTGAAGACCCAATCAAAATCCTGAAGAACCTTAAGCTCAGGACGCCAATAGCGGTTGCTGGAGGCATTGATGCGGAAAGTGCAGCATCAGCAGTGTTGAAAGGCGCGCGAATCGTTATCGTGGGCGGGAATATAGTCCGTTCATCCAATGTTACAGCCTCGGCAAAAGAGATACGGGAAAGCATCGATAGACCCGAAATCGAAGAAGAAGCTGAAAAACCAATCGACGAGAAAACGATTGAATTGCTAAAGAAAGTTTCAACGCCCAATATCTCGGATGCCATGCACAGGAAAGGCGCTATGCAAAACATCAGGTCAATCTGCCCGGGAACAAAAACTATCGGAAAAGCTGTCACAGTCCAGACATTTCCAGGAGATTGGGCAAAAACCGTTGAGGCAATTGATGTTGCCAATCAGGGCGATGTTATCGTAATTTATAACGGCAGTCCACACGTCGCGCCATGGGGAGAACTTGCCACGTTAAGCTGCATAAATAAAGGAATTGCAGGCGTTGTTATAGACGGCGCGGTGAGGGATGTGGACGATATCAGGCGCCTTAATTTCCCTGTTTTTGCAACTTCAATCGTACCGAATGCCGGTGAACCCAAGGGATTTGGGGAAATCAATGCGGAAATCCAGTGCGGCAACCAGACTGTAAAACCCGGCGATTTTATAGTGGGAGATGATAACGGCGTTGTTGTTATTCCGAAAGAAAGGGGATACGAGATTGCAAGGCGGGCAGTCGAGGTTGAAAAAAACGAGCGCAGGATACGCGATGAGATAAAAAGAGGGAAAACTCTCTCAGAAGTGCTGTACCTTGAGAAATGGGAGAAGAAATAAGGTAACATTAATTATTAATGAATACCATTGATACTTTTATAGGATAGAAGTGAAATAAGAAAAAGACAGTCTTAATTGTCATCATCAATAAATATATATATACCACTCCAATATACTAATCAAAAGGGAGAGTTTAAGAATTATGGACCTCACACCAATCCAGAAAGAGATTTTAATTGCCTTGATTAACCTGTACAGGGCAAAAAAGCAAGCAATCAAAGGAGAAGATATAGCAGAGATCATAAAACGGAACCCTGGAACGGTCCGTAATCAAATGCAATCACTAAAGGCGCTTGGATTGGTTGAAGGAGTGCCTGGGCCCAAAGGCGGATATAAAGCAACAGGCATGACATATCGTGCTTTGAGTTTATCCGAAATGGACAAAGAAACAACAGTGCCAATAAGACGGAATGATGAACTAATTGATAATGCCACTGCATCAGAAATCAGTTTTACCACTGTCAGGCACCCTGACCTTTGCAATGCTACGGTGCATGTTATAGGTGATATACGCAGATTCGATGTTGGGGACAGTATTTTAATAGGACCCACCCCTGTAAATAAACTTGTAATACGCGGCTCGGTCATTGGCAGGGATGATACCCAGAATTCAATACTATTCGTCATACAGGAAATGATATCCCTTCCCAAAAAACCCGTTAAAAACTATATCAGGGAAAATCCAATAACAATCCCATCGACAGCAACAATACAGGAAGCTTCAAGGATACTTGTCAAGAATAACATTCACGGGGCCCCTGTAAAAGATAAGGAGGGGATAGTGGGCATAGTCACCTTTACCGATATAGGAAAAACACTTGCGGAAGGCAGGACAAGCCTGAAAATAAAGGACATAATGACAAAGGAAATAATTTCTGTTGACGGTGAAATGCCTCTTTACGAAGTTGTAAATGTATTCAATAAAGAAAAAGTTGGAAGGCTCATGATAAAGGTTAACGGGGAACTTGTCGGGCTTATCTCAAAAACAGATATCTTAAGTAAACTCGCTGTTTATTAAAAATGCTTTAAATGATGAATGCGGCAATTACTGGGAGAATTTTGCCAGGCCGTTCTCATCATCTTTTTTAAGTCTCTTTGTTATCTCGATAAGAGGATGTTTTGCATAATCAAGAATTTTGATATCAGATAATGAATGAAGACCTGATGTAGTGGCCGTTTTTTCCATACCGAGATGGATTTCATCCCCCAGCGGGATGACGTATGCATCCATCGTTTTTATCCCGAGTTTTTTTGCAGCTATGACCCTGTGATGACCATCTACGAGAATAAGTTTATTGGTTTTTTTTATTACAACTATCGGCTCGGCAAGCCCCTTCTTTAGTTCGTATATCCTTCCATCAAGTTCATCTGCATAGACTTTGGGCTGCGTGGGTACAAGTTCATCTATGTTGACGGTTTCACGAACTACATCCACATGTATATTATGGATTGCTTCAAGCGTCTTCTTGAGCGTCCAGACTTTTTGCGGGCTGGTTCTCTCAATATGTGAACGGATGACATCGGAATTCGTGATAATGCCCCGCAAGTGCCCGTTCTGGTCTACGACAGGCAGTTTTGATTTGCCCGACCTGAATATGACGCGCGCTACATCGCTCATCTCCATCTCGGTATCAGCGACAAGTATGTCCCTGGTCATGACATTCCCGATTTTCTCATCCAGTGGTTTTTCAAGCAAACTTGAAGCAGATACGTATCCTGTTACTTTGCTCTCCTCAACTACAGGAAAACCATCGTGCCCCGTCTTTCGAATCATATTTATGACATCCTTGACGGTATTATCCGGAGAAACGGTATCTACGTCCTGTGTCATGTAATTCTTGACTTTTGGGTGGTCGGTCATGTTATTTGGTAAGTAAACGGCTTTTCCCTTTTTAAAAGTATTGTATATACCAATCTTTATTACCTATTGGAATCAACCTCAAATGGGTGAACAATACGAGCGAACAAGACAAAATGCTTCTTCATATTTTAAAAGAGGCGATATCGATTGAGATATACGGCAGGGAGTATTATTCTATTTTCAGCGAGCTTGTCGAAGATGATAACGCAAAGTCTATTTTCAAAGGACTTGCAAGGGATGAGGGGGAACACAGGGAACTTATCGAGAAAGAATACAAAAAAATATCAGGGAAGCCCGTTGATGTCGCAGAACTGGATGAAGAAAACAGGGAAAAAGCAAAGCGGATTTTTCCGGACTCCATTGAGCCATTAGGCATCTCCGAGACAAAGGATGTCCTCGCGCTCGGGATACGGACTGAAAAAAGGTCTATTGAGCTATATTCAACCGGCGCGCAAAAAACTGATATCAAGTCCAGCAAGGATTTGTTCCTGAAACTCGTGCATTTCGAGAAGGAACATAAAAAGACACTTGAGGATGCTTTATATTACCTTGAGCAGGAAGGCTCGTGGTATGGTTATTCTCCTCTCACTTTAGAAGGTTGAACCTGAATGGAACACCTGCTTTTCGGAACTGCAGGCACACCATTAAGCTCAAAAGGAAATGACAGCCTGTCGGGAATCGGGCGCGTGCATGAATTGGGTCTTGGCTGCATGGAACTTGAGTTTGTGCGCGGCGTGAAGATGGGAGAAAAGACGGCGCGCCGGGTTGACGAGAGCGCAAAACGGCTTGGTATTATCTTAAGCGTGCATGCGCCCTACTACATCAACCTCAACGGCGAAGGCGAAACGCTCATCAAAAGCAAGGAAAGAATTATTAATTCAGCGCGAATAGGGCATATCTGCGGGGCAAAAAGCGTGGTAATCCATGCAGGTTTTATTCAGGGAGGTTCACGGGAAGCTGTGTATGATAGGATTAAAAAACAGCTAATAGTGATTCAAGAACAATTAATAAGCGAAAGTGTGGATATTACGTTGCGCATTGAAACAATGGGACGGGGTTCCCAGTTCGGAAGCCTGGATGAAGTTCTTAAAATCACAGAAATCGAAGGAGTATTGCCATGCATTGATTTCTCTCACCTGCATGCGATAACAGGGAAATATAATTCAAAGGAAGAATTTGCCTCGATTCTTGCGCGCGTGGAAAACAGGCTTGGGCGGGAAGGACTTGACAATATGCATATACATGTTTCAGGAATAGAATATTCTGAAAAGGGTGAGAGGAAACATCTTGTGTTTTCCGAGTCGGATTTTAATTACAAAGAGCTTGCGCAGGCGTTTTCAGAGTTTAATATAAAAGGAACGGTTATCAGTGAAAGCCCGAATCTTGAAGTTGATGCGATGGCGCTGAAAAAAGAATATGAGAGGATAAAAGGTCTCTCAGCCTTGCACTCAAGGTCATAGATATTCGGGAAGAGGAAGAGGAGCAAAAACAAACCAGAGCAGCGCAGCCAAAAGCATCCCCAGCAGCGGTAAGGGGAGGTAAGTATGTGACCGAGGAAGAAATCCAGAAGGCGAGGTCATATCCGATTGCCAGTATCATCGGGAGCAGAAAGTTGAGGACCTGCCCGTTTCACGATGATCAGGTACCAAGTGTGTCAGTGAACCGTAAGAAGAGCCTATGGCGGTGTTTCGCGTGCAGTCGCAGTGGAAATGTGATTCAACTTTTAAATGGAGATGGAGGGTATCAATTTCACAACCGCGGTGAGATGGCTTTGTAACAAGTGAGAGGAAGTGCATTCTTGCATACAATATGACCTCATCAACCTCTGCACAAACTCTGTTTATTAGTCAACATAAAAGCTTTATGCCTTTAACACCGGCAATCTCATAGCATTCAACATCACAAGAAAGGACATATCCATATCTTCAAACGCCACTGCCATCAAGAGTGTCATTATTCATTAATATTTAACTTGTTTTCTCTGGTCTTTGCAATTCTTTCATTATCGTTGAATCTCAGGGATGCTATTTAAAAATAAAATAGTGGCATAGCATTTCATGAGAGTAATTTCTCGACAGCACTGCTGCCTGCTTTTTCCCGGATATATTTATCTATTGACAGTTCGCCTGCGCCGTTGATCACAAGATATAATGCCATCAGGAGTAGCGCGAATACATATTTAAATCCCACCTTACCGCCTGCTATGAAAAATCCCTGCGGAAGGTGGACCGTGAACAGTGCTACAGCCATGGTTACAGCTATACCTGCTGCACCGATGCGGGTAAATAATCCGAATAATACCATGAGCCCTCCGAAGAACTCAGCCAGAATCGCAAGTGCTGCAAAAGCAGGCGGTATGCCCATTTGATTGAAAAACTGGACGGTTGCATCAAAACCGTATCCTCCGAACCAGCCGAAAAGCTTCTGGGAGCCGTGGGCGAAAAAGATTACGCCCAGGGCTGCACGCAGAAATATCAGGCTGAAATTTTGCGTTTTTTCCGACATCTTAGCTCACTCCACGGATTTTAAAGCCTGCCTTGCTGTACTTATCGGGCATTCGTTGCTGTGGCTGCTGCCGCAGTGCAGGCATGCATCGTTTACAGCATTAATTGCTATTTTTATTTTTTCTTTATTGAAAACCATATTTCTACACCTCAGATCCCTATAAATTATTATATTATATTTAAAATTAAAGTTACCAATAGGTAACTTTGGACGCAAAAAGAACAAAGATATATTATATGGCACTGATATATATCAAAAGGTGGAATCCAATACATCATCTGCAAAAACAGAGATTTGTCCTGTCGTAGAATCGATTTATACAATAGGGAATAAATGGGCGCTTGTTATTACCCATAATTTAATGAAATCACCAAAAAGGTTCAATGAATTGAAAGCCTGCATTCCAGGGATATCTTCCAAGGTTCTCACCCAGAATTTATCCGAACTTCAAAAGAATGGTATTATCGAAAAAAAGACCATCCCGGATCAGCCCGAAAAAACAGAATATGTACTTACCGATAAGGGTGAGGATTTGAGAAAGTTAATGCAGGAGATGAGAGCCTGGGGTGAGAAGTGGCTTGTACCACCCGAGCAGCAACCAGTAGAGTCGTGCCAGGGGCCGGAACAGATAAATGAACCCCTTCTCATCCGGGTTCAAGCTGTATAGCCTTTTAGCTTCGTTAAGTTATTATCCAAGATCGTTCACAGTCTGAGCAATATCTGATACTGTCACTATTGCTGAATCATACTCTATGGTAGCCATTCTTTTATCCAAAGAGACCTTTCACTCTTGACTCCTCTCTTTTTTCCAAGAGCTAGCTCTATGCCTACTGCACATGTTCCGCAGCGCATTCCAGCGATATCAAGGATTATTTTTTCCATACTTTTCATCTTAGTAACCTCAATGCATTAACAATTACTATCAGACCGCTTGCCTCATTAAGAATCAGCCCGGGCACAAGACCAATCCATCCAATTAAAGCCAGTGGAACTAAAAATGTTATGATAGCTAAAGAAACAATAACATTCTGCCGAATGTTGCCGATAGTTCTTCTGCTTAATCTGAGAGCATAGGCAATCTTGGATAGATCATCAGACATCAAGACAATATCACCAGTCTCTATTGCCACATCCGTTCCTGCTGCTCCCATAGCAATCCCCACATCAGAAACAGCCATAGCAGGGGCATCGTTTATACCATCCCCGACCATGGCAACTTTGCCGTATCTTTCTTTAAGCTTTTTTATTGCTTCGACTTTATCCTCCGGCAAGAGTTGAGCTAAATACTCATCCACTCCTGCTTGTGATGCTACTGCCTTCGCTGTTCTTTCATTATCACCAGTAAGCATTACCACCTTTATACCCAAACTTTTCAATGTTTTTATAGCTTCTCCCGTCTCGGCTCTCAATTTGTCGGCGATTGCCAGAATACCTAATAATTTCTGTTCGCTGCCCAAGAGTACAGCGGTTTTCCCTTCATTCTCAAAGCGAGAGATCTCATTTTGAGTTTGAGTTAATGAAATGCTTTTCTCATGGAAAAGACGGCTACTGCCCACAAAATAAAGGCTGCCGTTAACCCTTGCCCTTACCCCTAATCCTGCCATTGCCTCAAAATCTCCAATGCTCAACAAAGGAGCTTCAGCCTCTTTTGCTTTTCTTACTATTGCCTCTGCTATAGGATGTTCTGAGCGTGATTCGATACTGCCAGCCAGAACAAGGATCTCTTTTTCAGAAAGAGTGTCGTAAACAACTACATCTGTTACTATGGGTCTTCCAATTGTAAGAGTTCCCGTCTTATCAAAGGCTATAACTCTCAATTCCTGAGCAGCTTCAAGATAAGCGCCGCCTTTAAACAGAACCCCATTACGTGCACTGTTTGCAGTGGCTGAGACGACAGACACAGGAACAGATAAAGCCAGTCCGCATGAGCAGGATACCACAAATACCACTAATCCCCTGTAAATATAGGATTGCCAGTCCCCCCCAAAGAATAAAGGTGGGATTACTGCCACGCTTATGCCCAAAACAAACATAGCAGGAGTGTAATATTTACCAAATCTTTCAGCAAAGCGCTGATAAGAGGCTTTCTTTGCCTGTGCCTCCTCTACAGAGTGAATAATTCTTGCCAGTGTGGTGTCGCTTGCTTTTTTTGTTACATTTATCTCAAGAGAGCCTTTCTGATTGATAGTGCCTGCAAAAACTTTATTCCCTATTTTCTTCTCTGCTGGAATCGATTCCCCCGTAATAGAGGACTGATCTACAAACGAGGTTCCGGCGATTACCTCCCCGTCTATGGGTATCTTCTCTCCAGGTCTTACAATGGCTACATCCCCGACACCAATCTCCTCTGTGGGAAGAATAATTTCATTGCCGTTTCTGCGAACAAGTGCCTCTTTGGGAACCAGTTCCATTAAAGCCCTGATTGCTCCTCTTGCTTTATCAACCGCATAAGCTTCAAGGACATCGCCTAGCGAATAAATAAAAACCAGAAGGGCTGCTTCTTCCCACAATCCAAGGAAAATAGCGCCTATGGCACCGACGGTCATCAGAAGCCGAATGTTAAGGGTCAGAGTTTTTAAAGCCAGAAAACCCATCTTGGCTGGATAGTAAATACCAATGAGGATGGCTAATCCATAAATGAGTTTGGCGCTTTGATGTGGTACTCCAAGGAGTTCCGATAAAAAAGCTAATACAATCAAGGCTCCACAGGCGAAGAGAAATACCATCTGCAGAGTTTCCTTCCACCACGCTCTACCTTTCTCTGCCTTAGCTCTTACTAAGGATGCCCTCATCCCGGTTTCGGCAACGGCTTTAATCATGTCCTGGACAGAAATAAAAGCTGGGTCATAGGAGATTTTTATTTGCTGGGTCATGAGATTGATGTTAAAATTCTTTACTCCAGCCAAAGATTTCATTTTCTTTTCTATAATCAGAGACTCATCAGCGCAATCCATTCCCTCGATTTTGAGGGTAACGGTCATGCCTGATTCTTCAGCCTCGATGGAATAACCCAGGCTTTTGATGACCTGGATTACTGCCCCAAAATCGAATTGAGGAGTTTCTGTTATTACCTTAAGTTTTGAGGTTGCAAAAGATACCTCGGCAAGTTTTACTCCCGGGATCTTAGATACTGCCTTCTCAATGTTCAAAGCGCAGTAGGCACAATCCATGCCTTTGACTTTTAATTCACACTTTTTTGGCTCGACCATGCGGACTTATAGTTTATACTTTTAAAAGTAGATTGTGCTAAGAAACTAGCTGAAAGTTAATAAAAATTAGACGGAACAACGGCAGATCATAACATCCTTTATTGCTGATATTTGTTCAACAAACTGTTTGATACTCTCTCCATCTCCCTGAAGAATCACCCACTCGGCGCACCTGTCGCCAAAATGCGTATGGGTGGCTGACTGTACTATATTTTTAAAATCATGGATTACGTTGTGCACTGGCTGCTCTCTCTTATCATCATAAACAATAGTAGCGATGAATGGAGAACTATTATCAAGATGTTCGATCCATTTATTTTGGGCAACAAATCTATGCAGAGCTTCACGTACTGCATCTGAACGGCTGGAGAAACCCAGTTTATTCGTGATATTATCGAATTCCTTTAGTTCTGTGCCTGAAAGTGATATGCTAATGACTACCATGAATACTCTATGATGCCTGATTAACTTATAATTTTGTGAGAGTATAAATTTTTACATTTCAATTTGTTATAAACATAACATTTAAATATAACGCAATTGTTCTATGATATATGAAATGGTTATTACTGATTATTAAATCAACAAATGTTTCATCAAGAGACCGGATGTTCATCTGGCGAAATATAAAAAATACCGGCGCTGTTTCGTTATCTCATTCTGTTTATATATTACATGATACGCAAGATAACAGAGCTACTGCATCAGATATTGCTAGAACAATCCATGAAAGAAGTGGTGAAGTTTTACAATTTTTTGCGGACACTTTTAATGGAGAGCAGGAGCAGAAGTTAAATAAACTGATTGCAGAAGAAATTGCTGCTGAAATTAAAGAATTCTCTAAAGAGTGTGAAGATTTTATTGTCGATTTAACTAAGAGAATTTCAGATAAAAAATTCAAGGTTTTTGAATTAGAGGGACTGAGCGACGACATTCATAAACTTGATAGGTGGAGGATAAAACTAATTCAGAAACATGGTCTTGACGCACCTAAAATAGAGATTTTGAATAAAGAAATCGGTAAATGCAAAGAAAAATTGAATGAATTTGAAGAAAAAATCCTCCAAAAGAACAAAATGATAGGAGGGAGTGAGCTTATGGGAGGCGATAAGTGATGTTAATCGGAATAGGTCTTGGTCCCGGAAATCCTGACCTTCTCACACTGGCTGCCGTAAAGGCATTGAAGGAAAGCAAGAAAGTATATGTGCCAGGAAAAATGGCTGCCGAACTTGTTGCACCTTATGCAGAAGCAGAGATTCTGGATTTTCCTATGATTCAGGATGAAGCAGAGCTATCTAAATTGTGGGGAAACAATGCAAGGATAGTGGCAGATGAAGCAAGGGAGGGTATTGTCTCCTTTGCGGTAATTGGAGATCCGAACTTCTTTTCCACTTTTTCACATCTTCGCAGGACAATAAAAGAAAATCACTCTGATATTGATATCACCACGATTCCCGGGGTGAGTTCGATAACTGCCCAGGCAGCCAGGACAAATATAAGCATCGAAGGCTCGTTCGTTGTAAGTGATGGCTCACCTATCAGAACAAAGATCATCCTGAAAACGAAAAAACCAGAAAAAACAAAGAAAGAACTGACAGAAGAAGGTTTTGACGAGTTTATCTATGCAGAGCGACTTTTCATGGAAAATGAAAAAGTGACCTTCGATGTCCCGCAAAAGGGCGATTATTTCAGCATGCTTGTGGCAAGGCATAGCAAATCAATGTCAACATCGCAGCTGCGAGGTAAACTTTACATTGTAGGCATAGGACCCGGCGCGGTTGAACACCTTACCAAGAAAGCTGAAAATGCATTAATTGAATCTGAATATATTATCGGTAACGGTACTTATCTTGACCAGATCGCTAGTGTAATAAAAAATTCGAAAATCATAAGAAGCGGGATGGGTGGCGAAATAGAGCGCGCTAAGAAGGCAGTTGAGCTCGGAAAAGACCATGTTGTTTCAATAATCAGCGGTGGAGATGCGAATGTGTATGGAATGGCAGGGCTGGTACTTGAGGTCGCAGAGAAAGCGGGCAAAATAGATATCGAGGTTATTCCAGGGATTACTGCTCTGAGCGCGGCTGCTTCTCTTCTTGGGGCGCCTGTAGTATCCGACTTTGCGGTTATAAGCCTGAGTGATCTTCTGACACCCATAAAGATTATTGAGAGTCGGCTCAACAGCGCTGCGGAAGCTGATTTTGCGATTGCTATCTATAATCCGAAAAGCAGGAACCGCGCGCAGAATTTTGGGAAAGCGATAGAGATTATACAAAAATACCGTGGCAAGGATGTTCCAGTGGGAATTGTGAAAAATGCAACAAGGGAAGGAGAGACAGTTATTGCTACAACCCTTGGTAGGATAATGGAGTACAATGATTTGATTGATATGAGCACAATTGTGCTTGTTGGAAACAGCGAGTCGAAACTGTGGGATAACAGGATAATTACACCGCGAGGATACCAAAGGAAATATGAGTACTGAATTGATGCACGCAGGAGAAAGCAGGGGAAATAAAAGTTCGTTGATATACATAATAATATCTGCTTCTTTATTTGGCATTAGCCTGCCTCTTGCCAAGCTACTTGTTAATAATATTGCTCCAGTAGTTTTGGCTGGGCTTCTATATCTTGGTGCATTTGCCGGTTTATCTCTATATTCTCTAGTAAAAAAGATAAGAACGATCGACCTCGCTAAAAAGGCAGTATCGTTGGAAAGAAAGGATTTTCCTTGGCTGGCAGGTGCAGTACTTACAGGCGGTATAATAGGCCCGATAAGTATGATGATTGGATTGACATTTATTTCAGGCTTATCAGCATCGTTACTTCTAAATCTGGAAGGAATTGCTACTGCCATGATTGCTGTTTTCTTTTTCAAGGAGAATGCAGGAAAACGCTTATGGTTGGCATTGGTGAGTATGACCCTGGCAGGGATATTTTTAACATGGGACTCAAGCCAGGGCAAGTTCAACATAACAGGTCCGTTATTGATAATCTTTGCAATGATATGCTGGGGAATAGACAACAACCTGACACGTAACATCTCTGATAAAGATCCAATACAGATAGCCAAAATCAAAGGTTTTGCCGCCGGGATAATATCCCTTTTACTTGCTTTAATTCTTGGCATGAAGATACCGCTTGATCTTACGGTTGCATTTGCCCTATTGCTGGGATCATTCAGCTACGGTATTAGTTTGGTATTTTTCATAAAAGCACTTGAGGGATTAGGATCTTCCAGAACCGGGGCATTCTTCAGTTTTGCCCCATTTATCGGTGCTATAGCCTCACTCATCATACTTAGAGAATGGATTGAATGGGTGATGCTCCCCGCAACTGTATTGATGATAATCGGAGTATGGCTAATAGTCACTGAGAGACATTCGCATATTCATATTCATAGAACTAAAACTCACACTCATTCACACAATCATAGCGATATGCATCAGCACGAGCATTACAGAAAGTTCCATGAAGCACATATTCATGAACACACCCATCTTGAACTATCTCATGTTCATGTTCACTGGCCAGATACTCAACATAGACATGAACACGAAACAATCATTGAGGTTCAATGAGCGTTAAAACATATGAGCTTACGAAATATTTCAACAAACGGTGCGCTGTTGATCACATAAATCTTGAGGTAGGAAATGAAATTTTTGGATTATTGGGTCCGAATGGTGCAGGAAAAACCACAACAGTGCTGATGCTTACAACGCTCTTAAAACCAAGCATGGGAGAAGCTTATGTTTGTGGCTTTGATGTTTTAAAAGAGGCTAAGAAAGTTCGTAATGTTATAAGCTATGTGCCTCAGGATATGGCGGTGGATATCAAATTAACTGGCAGGGAAAACGTATTGCTGTTTGCAAAGTTGTACGGTGTGGCTGATAGGAAAAATAAAGTAGATGAAGTTCTTGAATTGATGGGCTTGAGCGAGAGGGCTGATGATAGAGTAAATAGTTATTCAGGAGGAATGCGAAGGCGTCTTGAGCTTGCACAGGCTCTGGTTCATGAGCCTCAGGTATTGTTTCTTGACGAACCCACACTTGGTCTGGATGTATCGGCAAGAAGAAAAATGTGGGAACACATATCTTCCCTGAAGAAAAAAGGTGTGACCATTTTTATAACAACACACTACATGGACGAGGCAGACAAATTCTGCGACAGGGTAGCAATAATAGACCGCGGCAAAATCGTGGCAATGGATTCGCCTGCAAAATTAAAAAATAGCATAGGAAAAGATGTCATAACCGCAAGCGTCTCAGGTGAATTTAAGGGGTTGAATATAGAAGGAATAACATTTCTGGGGAGAGAGATTGATAATATCAAATTCACGGCTGAGAGTGGAAGCGAGGCTTTGCCTCTGTTATCTGAAGCATTATCCAGGCAGGGATTAAAAGTTCATTCTTTATCAGTAAGAGAGCCATCGCTTGATGATGTTTTCCTGCAAAAGGTGGGTACACAGGAGGAGCAGGGCAGTTTTGATGATTATAAATTCAGAACGCTACTCAGGAGAAGAAAATGAAGGGAGTCCAGTACTATTTCGAAAGAGATCTGAAGCGGTGGATCAGGTCAAAGAGAGCGGTGTTTGCCTCCCTTGTGATGCCAGCAGCCTGGCTTATATTCGTGGGTCTTGCTTTACCAATCAGATTCACAAACAACTATCTTGATTTTATCACTCCGGGTATTCTTGTCATGACCATGCTTTTTGCATCACTTCAGGGTGGAACGCTACTTATTTTTGATAAAATACTTGGTTTTTTAAATAAGTTTTTAGCTTTACCTGTACCGAGAGAGAGCATACTTTTTGGCAAAATCCTTTTTATTACTTTTAGAGGCCTGTTACAGTCAACTGTAGTTCTGGGCGTGGCGGTACTGCTGGGAGTGAAGATCAATTATTTCACAACTATTCCATTTACCTACCTTGTTTTGTTCATATTCGGAATATTGTTCTCTGGCATCGCCACAACAATAGCTCTGCTCGTAGACGATTACGATAGCTATGCAGCAATAAACAGCATGGCGAGTATGCCACTCTTTTTTACAAGCAGTGCGCTAATGCCCTATGAAGTAATGCCTCACTGGCTAAGAATTATGGCTTCCTTAAATCCAGTGAGCTATGCAATAGATACTGTGAGAGGGCTTTTTGCAGGGACTTTTTTATTAAACGGGATAACCGTACTCATCGCTATGGCCTTAGTTGTCCTGATGATCAGCGTGTATGTGTTCAGAAAAGCAACGGTTTAGGGAGTTGTTGCGATTCAAATGGGGATGCGCAGTCGCCTGGATCCTGCAACTGCAAAAGAATGCAGGTTTGTGTAGCTTTTCGGAATAAACCTCAGGGATGCTATTAAAAATAAAATAGTGGAATATCTTTTCATGAGAGTAATTTCTCAATAGTACTGCTGCCTTCTTTTTCTCTGATATATTTATCTACCTCTTATCATTCGGGTTCAAGCTGTATAGCCCTTTAGCTTCGTTCTTTAAGTTATCGGTTAAAGTGATTCCGTAACGATATTTTAATATTATATAAATGTTTAGAGGAGGAATCCGTGCCCAAGGCACGGGGTATATCTCCTATCCACCGAAAACTTACTTCCGTGCTATTGCAATGTATCCAAGATCGTTCACAGTCTGAGCAATATCTGATACTGTCACTATTGCTGAATCATACTCTACGGTAGCCATTCTTTCATCCAAAGAGACCTTTGTGCTTTTGACTCCTCTCTTTTTTCCAAGAGCTAGCTCTATGCCCACAGCACATGCCCCACAACGCATTCCCGCAATATCAAGGATTACTTTTTTCATAATGCACCTCATTTTTTATTTGAATAGGTATTCTGCTATTCTATTTGATTTCTACTATACCTGCAGCGTTTCTATATATTTTGTTATCTAAGTTTTTCCAATATTAAGGTTATCAGAAATGTAATATTCTGATAACCGAAATATTTAATAACTACTATTGCGTTGTAAACTGTTAGGTAAACCTAATAAAGGTGAAATCATGTTTGAAACACTAACAATTACTCTAAGAGAAGGAATAGAAGCAGCGCTTGTAATTGGTATAATACTTGCATATCTTGGCAAGACCAATAAGCAAGCACTGAAAAAATATGTGTATGCTGGAATCATTGCAGCTGTAGCAGGAAGTATCGCGACTGCCATAGTAATTCAAATGCTTAAGATAGAATGGAGTGATTTCATGGGTGGCCTGATGTACTTCATAACAGCATTTTTCTTAGCTACAATGCTGATATGGATGCACCGCACTTCAAAGCACATCAGGCAGGATATAGAGCAAAGCATGGAGAGTGCTCTGAGCAAATGGCAGGCATTGGGTGTTCTGGTGCTTACATTTTTTATGATATATAGAGAAGGTGCAGAAATTGTATTATTCCTCTCTACAACAATATCAAAGACAAATCCTCTTGTTGCTTTGGAAGCAATTGTAGGTTTTGCATTAGCAGTGCTATTCGGTTATCTGTTTATTAAAGGCAGCCTGAAGATGAACCTTGGAAGATTCTTCAAGATAACAGGTGTCATGTTAGCTATAATAATCTTCCAATTGATAATCGGCGGAATTCATGAGTGGTCAGAAGTGGGAGTAATAACTCTCAGCCAGACCAGCATGAGCATCGTAGGTCCATTAGTGAAGGACTCCGCATCCATTGTATTCACAGGTATTATGCTTGGGTTCCTTGTGCTGTTATTTGTAATGGTGCCGTGGAAGCAGATAAAAACAGAAGGTATTGAAGGCATTGAAAAAAGAAAAGCTCTTGGGGTAATCCGTAAAGAGAGAAACAGGAAGATTGCAGTCGGTATTGTAGCTGCACTTTTAATAGTTGCTTTCGTGACTGCCCAGATATCTGCATTGCCTCAGGGCGTAGATCCAAAACCAGAAAAAGTGAGCATAACCAGAAATGAGCTAAGGATCCAGGCAGCAGGCGCATCTGACGGAAATTTGCATAAATACGTTTGTGACATGCAGAATCATCCTGCAAACTGCCCCATGCACGGCAGTGATGGTAAAGCCAATGCCAGAATTCTCGCTATTAAGAAAAGTGATGGAAGTGTTGCGACAGCTTATGATGCCTGTGCCCTGTGTGGCGCTGCAGGATACGTACAGGAGGGGGAGCAGCTCATATGCAAGCGGTGTGGGGCACCTATTAACCCTGATACCATTGGCGAAGCGGGAGGATGCAATCCCATACCCCTTAAATATACAGTTGCTGGCGATGAGATTGTGATAAAAACAGATGATATTGGAGAAAGGGCTGACCTGTTCAAATAAAGAGTGCACATATGTTCTATCGCTTGCTCTTAAAAGCCATCCAGCGCAGAAAGCTAAGAATTGCCCTGGCAGTACTGGCTGTGGTCATGGGCGCGTCCATAGCCTCAACCCTTCTTACTGTATCATTTGACATCAATGATAAAATGGGAAAGGAATTAAAAAGTTACGGAGCAAACATTCTTTTGCAGCCTTCATCCGAGGGCGCTTTCATAAACGAGAGCGAACTCTACAAAATGAAGACCATCTTCTGGAGGCACAACATAATAGGATATTCTCCCTATCTCAGCGATACTGTAAAAATAAAAGATACAGAAGTAGTACTGAGCGGCACTTATCTAGACGAGGAAATCAGGATACCAGGGATCAATAAGACATTTATCGGGAACAGAAAAGCGCAGGAGAAAGAGGCAACTATCAGGACAGGGATAAAGACAATAGCGCCCTGGTGGAAAGTGGATGGAGAATGGCCTGCACCCGGGGAAGCTCTGATCGGTGTCAACGCTGCTGAAAAGTTGGGGCTAAAGCAAGGAGACCCTTTCAGTGTGGAGTTAGGTGGTAATAATTCAACTTTCAAAGTGTCAGGCGTCCTCTCCACAGGCGGTGATGAGGACGGTCAGGTAATAGTACCTCTCAAGGATGCACAGATGCTTTTTGAGAAGCAGGGCATGGTTGATCGTGTAGTTGTCAGTGCACTGACCAAGCCTGAGCCGCAAGAGAAGATAGACCCGTCGAAGCTTCCACCCGAGCAATATGAAATCTGGTACTGCACACCATATATTTCCTCCATAATGCTCCAGATCGAAGAGGCAGTGCCCGGTGCGAGCGCAAGGTCCATCAGGCAGGTGGCGGACAATGAAGGAAAGCTTCTCGGCAAATTTGAATGGCTTATGTTCCTGATCACAGGTATAGCTATGACCACAGCTTCACTCGGGGTGACAGCAGCCATGAATACCTCGATTTTCGAAAGGAAAAAAGAAATCGGGTTGATGAAAGCGATAGGTGCTGATGGAAATCAAATCGCAACACTATTCTTTGCAGAGGCGGTTGTTACGGGCATCATAGGCGGAGCAATTGGAATTCTTATTGGCATTGTACTGGCCAGGATGGTAGGCCTGTGGGTATTCGGCGCTATCATAAATCCTTCCCTTTTCTCCGTATTGATTTCAGGGATACTATCGGTTGGAGTCGCTCTTCTTGGCAGCTTGCTGCCCGTGAAAAAGGCTGTTGAAATAGAACCATCCATCATACTCAGGGGTGATTAAATTGTTCACTCGCCTGGTAACAAAATCACTCTGGGTAAGAAGAGAGCGGTTGTTGATATCGATAATTGCAGTAATGCTTGGCGCTGCCATGGTAACTTCCCTTCTAACCATCTCTCTTGATATAAGGGAGAAGATGGGTAAGGAACTCAGAAGCTACGGAGCCAATCTTGTTGTCCTTCCAGGCGAAGGAGAATATATCAATCAGTTCAATGCCACGCATAATTCTATTATAGGTTCTGTCCCCTTTCTTTATTTCAAAGCTGAGGTTAACGCAAAAAAGATAGAATTTGCAGGGGCAAACCTTGAAGCAGCCAGAAAAATGAATCCATGGTGGCATGTTGAAGGCTTACTCCCGAAGGGGGAAGAGGTACTGCCGGGCATTAATGCTGCAAACAAACTGGGACTTAAAGCCGGAGATATGCTGAGCATAGGGGATAAATCCTTTAAAGTCTCAGGTATTCTGGACACAGGCACGTCTGATGATAACAGGATTTTCATCTCAATGGAAACTGCGGAGCAGATTTCAGGTAAAAGCGGGGCTACACTGGCACAGGTGAGTGTTCTTGGAGATATCGATGACGTCATCAAGTATCTGGAGAATAAAGGCTATAAAGTAAAGAAGATCCGGCAGGTGGCCGAGAGCGAGAAAGCTCTTCTTGATAAAACCCAGCTTTTAATGGCTCTTGTGTCTTTTTTTGTCCTTTCGGCCGCAAGTCTCAGTCTCTTTTGCACAATGATAACAAGTGTACTTGAGCGAAGCCGTGAAATAGGACTGATGAAGGCTCTTGGCTGCGGAAATGGCAGGCTTGCAGCTATATTTCTTGCGGAGGCCGGGGTAATGGGTGTCGCAGGTGGCATTCTTGGATATTTTGTCGGGCTTTTACTTGCGCAATTCATAGGGATGGAGATATTTGATATGCAGGTGTCGATAAAACCAGAGGTGTTCCTTCTCACTCTTTTAATCTCAATATTGGTAGCTGCAATCGCAAGCCTTCTGCCCATCAAGCGTGCAATTTCAATCGATCCGGTCGTAATACTAAGAGGCGAATAAAAATGATAATAGCAAAAAATCTTGTCAAAAAATACGATACTACATGTGCACTGAAAGATGCCAGTTTCACCATTGAAAAAGGAGAATGGGCTAATATAATGGGTCCTTCGGGGAGCGGAAAAACCACGCTACTGAACCTGATAGGATGCCTCGATTCGCCAACAAGCGGCTCTTTGCTGGTGAATGGAATTGAGACAACGAAGCTTGGCCAGAAGGAAAGAACACGTTTTCGGCGCGAGAACATTGGTCTTGTTTTCCAGCAGTTCCACATGATCCCTCATCTTACCGCCCTTGAGAATGTGATGATAGCGCAGTACTTCCACAGCATTGAGGATGAGAAAGAAGCAAAAGAGGCACTTGTGCATGTTGGTATGGGGCACAGGCTGCATCACATGCCATCCCAGCTTTCTGGCGGGGAGCAGCAGCGAGTATGCATAGCGCGTGCACTTATCAACCAGCCTCAAATAATATTAGCAGATGAGCCCACAGGAAATCTTGATAAAAAGAATGAGGAAGCAGTTCTTGATATATTCAGGGAACTCCACAGCGAAGGGAGAACAATAGTGATCGTGACCCACAACCCTGAAATAGGTGAAATAGGGGACAAAATAATACAAATATCCCACGGTGAAGTAAAGTATTAATTATCCAGAAGCCTTACGGCTAATAGTATGACAAAAGAATCTCCGAGGATAGAAGAATATCTGGAGTATATATATAAACTGCAGGAGATACACGAATCCGCTACCACTTCTAAATTAGCAGAACGCCTGGAGTTAAGCCCTTCAACCGTTTCAGAGATGCTAAAGCAACTTGAGCAGAAGAGACTTGTGAATTACGCTGAGAAGGGAGTGGTATTAACCGAAGAAGGTGAACTAAAAGCCAGGAAAGTGATACGAAAACATCGCCTCTCTGAGCGTCTGCTTACGGATATTCTGGGTTTTAAATGGGATAAAGTACATGATGAGGCATGCAGGCTTGAGCACGATATAAGTCCTGAGATGGAGGAAAAAATCGAAGAGAAACTGGGCAATCCTAAAACATGTCCGCATGGTTATCCGATACCTGATAAAGAGGGATTAATAGTTCAAGATAATACCGTAAAGCTTTCAGAACTCAAAGCAGATGAAAAAGGAGTTATTATAAGCGTCTTTGAGGAGAATTCTGAGATGCTGCAGTATCTGGGCAGCCTTGGATTATATCCTCAGGTTGAGGTTGAGGTAAAGAGCATTGCTCCCTTCGGGGGGCCGATTCTGGTCATTGTGGCAGGAGAAGAGAAATCTCTTGGAAAGGAACTTACCGAAAAGATTTTAGTACAAAAATCAGGAATGATTTGAATAAGGTAAAGATATTTAATTTATCAGTATATCCCTGATTTTATGCCCAATTTCATTTGCTATTTCAATAACATCCTTCTGGTCCTCTATTGCTGTATATTTATCCTTTGAAGGCACCGCTCCCTGACCGAACAACAATGGAACTCCACTTATCCTGCAAGTACCTCCATATCCGCATGAAAGGCATGCGATGTTTCCGGTTCCGCTTATTTTACCGATTACATTAATCCCCTCCATTTTCATGAAGGCAGCAATCTGGTCCGCGGCATTATCAACGCTTGGTATTCCTCTTCCAACCCCAACTGCTACTGCTGCTCCGATTTTACCTTTGTTGAGCATCTTTTGATGATGCATGGAGTACATCCGTTCAGTAAGCATCTTTGTCCTTGAGTCAAGAGTACCGTAGGTTGGGTAGCCCCCAATAACAAGAGCTGCACAATCTTTGATTTTAGTTTCAATAATATGCCAGTCATCCTTCTGTTTGCAGATATTGTCCCTGGCACAGCCAAGACATGCCCTGCATGGATGGATATCGTATTCTGAAAGTTTAATAAATTCGTGATCAAGACCGGTAGCTTCAAGCACTGTCTTGACCAGCCTGTCGGTATTGCTGTTTTTGACCGGACTCCCGCTTATTCCTAACACCCGCAATTTAAATCACCTGCTTTCCTATTGCTGCTCTCTATTCTCTCTCTAATCAATGTCCCTATCCTCTCCGCCTCAGCCATCACTTCAGGCTCATCCTTTACTGATCTATAGCTTTTCAGGAATTTAGCTGAGCCGTGTGCGTACGGTTTGTTATCCGGGAGGATTTCAAGATACTCCTTATATGATTCTTCAACACCCAAATCCATCCCTGTCAGTTCTTTCGAGTAAGCATTCCAGACCGTATAATTGCACGTCTCACCCGGACCGCATACGAAACAACACGGCGTTCCTTTTGCCGTCATGCTTCCCACAATCTCCATGCCACCTGCGCGAAGGGCATTTCCCATCCATTCCGCAACCATCTTTTCAGCCGCGACTCCCACAGCCACTGTTGCGGCTATCTTTCCGCCTGTCAGGAGTTTTACATGCCTCTTTGAATAAAGCCTCTCGATGAACGCTTTTGTAAAAGCGCTTGCTGAGCCGTAATATGTAGGCGAGCCGACCACAATAGCATCTGCTTCCATCACTTGCTTTGAGAGCCACTTGAAATGGTCGTTGAGGACGCATTCATTTGTGTAAACGCATTTCATGCATGCAATGCAAGGGCCTACATTTATTTCCGATAATTTCACAAATTCAGTCTCCGCCTCTGTTGCATCAAGTATTGCATTTACTAATACATCGGTATTGCTATTCTCTGTGGGACTTCCACTAACTCCAAGAACTTTCATTTCATACACCTCTTCATCAATTTCTTATCTAAGTAAGCGGTACAGCGAGTGAATCCAGGAATTTATTGTAGCCTGTGAACAGTTCCATGACACCAAGCACCTCTACGATCTGGCTGTCTGTAAGACCAAGAGATTTTAGCTCATCGGTTTCAGCATCAGTGATCCTGTGCGGGGTTAGCGTGGCTTTCCTGGCATATTCCAGGATCTTTTTGTCTCTTGGCAAAATCTGCGGACTCTCAATATTTCTTGTCAGGTCATCTATTCCCTCCTGGCTAAATCCCATCATCGAAAGTGCCATCGAGTGTGAAGCTACACAATATTTGCAGCTATTTGCAGCAGATACCACAACTGCAATGCTTTCCTTGAGTTCCCGCGGGAGTTCGTCCCCCATCAGTAATACCTTTGTCTTTTCCCAGTTCGCCCGCAGCAGTGCAGGGAAGTGGGCATAGGTCTTGAAAAGGTTCGGAACCATTCCAAAAGCTGCTTCTATATCTTTGTAGATTCTCCTGACCTCATCGCTTGCTTCTTCTTTTTCTATTAGTTTTATTCTTGTCATGCTGATCGCCTGTTTGAGAAAAATAAACAGGGCTTAGAGCCCTGCTCTTTGAACGATTACATCCGCAACCTGTCTGGCGCTCTTAAAGGGAAAATCGCTTGCTTTCAGCAGTTTTCCAGCTTCTCCGGCAGTTATATCAACGTTCCCCGCTTTACATCTGGTATTTGCGCCGTCAGGGAATGCAGAAAGAAGTTTTTCCGGTGTTCCTATCGGGAATTTCGCGCCTTTAAGCGCCCCGGCTATCTGGGCATGGATCTCTTCTTTGACGCTCATGTTTTCACTTCCGTCATTGCTTTTATCTCGCCGGCTGTTTTTGATATAGGACAGCCGTTACTGTGTGCTTCACAGTGGAAGCATGCGCTTTTAACGGCATCTAACGATTTCTCAGCTTCTTCTTTTGTCACTTTTTTGTTCGTGTATTTCCATTCTGGCATTTTATTACCTCAATTCAACATAATGCAGTTATTAACTTATACTTAGCCGTCATAAAAATGTACAAGCTACATTTTAATATACAAATATAACTTTTAAGGTTGTAATAGAAACTTTACAATAGAAATGTTCTACCCACCTCTTACCAGTCGTTTATTCCCTGGCAACGGCGGTTTAAAGGGCATATCAAGCACTTATTTTCTCTTTAACCTCATTCCGTTATCCAGCCATCCCTGCTCCCGGATATTCTGACCAAACATGCGCTGAAATGACATGAACTCATCAATCTTGTCCGGGTACATCACACGCTTGCCATTTTCGATATAGCTGTAGACGGTATCCCCAATAGCCCGCTCAATCCTGATAGGAATCCATTTCCCATAGTTATAGTCTATAGCAATTATTGGATCGCTCGTGAGGTCTCCATTTTTCTCATAATACTGCCCTATCCTTATGTATTTATCAAGCTTTTTTATAAACAAAATCAAATCTCCATTTTGCCCTACTGATTCATCGCTATCCATCTTCCCGGTAAAAGGATCAAAATAGGTCGGCATTCTGAGTCTGAAGTCATATTTGTGACCACCTGGATCAACGCGGCGTTTGTAAAGTATCTTCTCGATTATGTCCTGGATTTCGAGCTTGGTATTTGCTGTCATAATAAATTTCGCATGAGAAACTAAACATCACATACTTTCTTATGTCCTTATAAATTTACACATATTTCCCGGACAATCTTGATTAGTCATGGATTATCCCAAAAAAGTATAAACCGTTTTTTTGTTGCAATGTGTTTGATTAATATTAACCAGCTTGCACTAATCCAAATCCGTATATTCTATCCCTGCCTGGTACTCCTAAATCCACTGCACTATAAGCCAGAGCGTTACGGATTTCCTGCGAACTCATGGCTAAATTCTTGCTTTTGACCAATGCAGCAACACCGCTTACAAACGGCGCTGCCATTGAGGTACCGCTTTCATTCGCATAACCGCCATTTATCCAGGTTGAATAAATATCCACTCCCGGTGCAGCAAGTTCTATTTCAGCACCGTCCGCACTCCATATCGGCGCAATGTTATTAAAATCAACAGCTGAGACAGCAATCACCGAGTCGAATTTTGCAGGATAAAGTACATCATCCGTACTGAGGTTTCCATCCCCGCTGTTGCCTGCGGCTACAACAAGAAGAATGCCGACTTTATATGCATTAGCAGTAGAATCATTTAATGCCTGGGAATAAATCGCTGTTCCAAGGCTCATGGAAACCACATTCATGTTATTCTGAACTGCCCAATCTATTCCCTCGATAACATCTGAAATATAACCGCTACCATAGGCGTCCAGCACCTTGACTGCGTAAAGCTGCGCATCCGGCGCAACACCAACTACTCCAATGCTGTTGTTTCTGGCTGCGATTATGCCTGCGACATGGGTACCATGCCCGTTATCGTCATTCCATTTGTTATTTTTAGATTTTCCGACAAGATTGATACCACCTGACACGGTTAAATCAGGATGGCTATTGCTTATCCCTGTATCCAGCACCGCTATCTTTACGTTTTTACCAGTGGAGTTGTTCCATGCTTCAGGCGCTTTCACCCTTGCAATGCCCCATGTGATCTGCTGCGGGGGTTGCGGAGGCTGAGGTTGTGATGGCTTGCCTGCTATCTGAACCTGTGCGTCTTCTTCTATGTATTTTATTTTCGGGTTTTTCTTTAACTTTTCAGATACACTTTCTGGAATGTCGGCTGAAATAGAGTTAATTATTTTATATTGTGTGTAATTAGCTATGCTGTGTTCCTTAATTACCCAACTTTCACCCTTGGTTATGACAACAGCCAAAAACACCCATTATTTTTTTCTGCTCTTCAGTCATAGAACTCGTTCTTTTTAACAGCTTATCTCCATGATGAATGTTAACAGTGTAGACATTCTCCAGTAGCTCCTTGATCTTATCAAAACTATAATTCAGCTC
>JAHFDG010000076.1 GCA_023249105.1 Candidatus Methanoperedens sp.
TATAATGATAGAATTCATGGTTCTTTGGAACTTGAATGGGGTGAAACCCCAAATGAAGCTTTTGTTAGAAAAATGCAGCCTGAATCAATCTTAGGACGCTTTTTTAAGGTTTTTGGATGGCGAGATAAAAGATGAACGAAAGAAAGAATATTGCTGAAAAAATTCAGCGAAAAAATATCCGGACTCTACAATGACAAATCGCATAAGTATATCACACCATAGAAATATTAAGCCGAATAATGTCCCAATTCAATTCCAGGTTCTATGATTTCAATGTTTATCCGGATAGCTCCAACTCAGTCACAGAGCTGGCATTTGAAGCAAAAAGATACGGCTATTGCGGAATCGCAGTCGTCAATTCAGCAAAGCCAGGCGAGGACAAATTACCCGTGGATTTTTCGATTTATAGAAGTATTGGGATTTCAGGCAAGCCTTCAAGGCTCAGGGAAGAAATAAAAAAACATAAAGGGACAGAAGCCATCCTGACCGTCTTTGGCGGGGACGAGGAACTCAATCGCGCTGCGGTAGAGACAGAAGGCCTTGATATCCTTTTGCAGCCGGCACAGTTCAATAACGTGCTTGCAAAAGCTGCAAGTGACAACTCTGTTGCTATCGGTTTTAACCTTGGCTCGTTAATCAGGTTGCGCGGGGAAGCGCGTGTGCGGGAATTAATGATTATGAGGGAAAACCTGAAGCACGCCAGGAAGTATGACCTGTTTATGATACTGACCTCTAATGCCCATTCCATCTACGACTTCCGTTCTCCCAGGGAAATGGCTGCAATAGCCGGGCTTTTCGGAATGTCAAAAGAAGAGGCAGTCGATGCAATGAGCGCGGCGCCGCTTGAGATACTGCGACGGAAAAACCCGGATTATATACAGGAGGGTATTGAAATAATATGAAAAACTTTAAGAACGTTTTATCAAACCAAGGGGTATGCTTCGCATACCCCAATACGCCCTCCCGAAAACCTTTGGGAAAGCTTTACCAAACGAGGGGTATGCAAAGCATACCTCAACACTGCGTAAACCGAAGTTTCGGTTTAGGCGTGACTCGGGACGTCATAAAGGGGCGTAACCCTTTATGAAAATCAAAACCCTTCCTACTTTACGCGACAAGAAACGATATCTTGCCATTGAGGTTACAGCAGAGCAAACAATAAACCGCCAGCAGTTGTTTAACGAACTTTTGGAATCAGTCGCCTCTTTGTTCGGTGATAAAGGAATCAGTGAAATAAATCCAAAACTTATGTCCTACGACGGAAGGTTCGGGATTATTCGCTGCACCAGGGAAAAAACACAGGAAACAAGGGCAGCCCTGGCCTGTATTAACAATATCCGCAGGATTCGCGTATCTATCCTTGTCCTCGGGATATCGGGAACTATTAAAGGGGCAACGGAAAAGTTTATACAACAAACACTCATTAAAGAGTCGGAACCGGAGAAGAAAGAATAAACGAATCTAATTCCATGGATTGGCTGAAATTTCGTATTAAAACGAAATAAATATATTCCAGACAATCCTGATAGTGTAGATTGTTCGAACAAAAATATAAAGGAATTACGGTTTTTCAGGAGATGATACAATGCAAATGGCACCACAAATGGGATACGACAGGGCTATAACGGTATTCAGCCCTGATGGAAGGTTGTTTCAGGTAGAATACGCGCGGGAAGCGGTAAAACGGGGAACAACCGCAGTCGGAGTAAAAGCAGTGGATGGAGTGGCTTTACTGGTTGACAAAAGGGTTACGAGTAAACTTTTGGAAGCGGCATCCATAGAAAAAATATTCCAGATAGATGATCATATAGGAGCAGCCACATCAGGGCTTGTGGCTGACGCAAGGGCGCTTATTGACCGCGCCCGCGTGGAAGCACAGATTAACAAAGTTACGTATGATGAACCGATTGGCGTTGAGGTCCTGTCCAAAAAAATCTGCGACTTCAAGCAATCTTATACGCAATACGGCGGCGTAAGACCTTTCGGAACAGCGCTTCTTATCGCAGGCGTCGATGATAGCAAGGCGCGTCTATTCGAGACCGACCCCAGCGGCGCATTACTTGAATACAAAGCCACAGGTATCGGTTCGGGCAGGACGGAGACCATGGAGGTCTTCGAGAAAAAATATACGGACGATATCAAATTGGAAGATGCTATCCTCCTCGGTCTTGACGCCCTCCACAGCACTACTGAAGGGGTTTTTAATGCCTCAACCATTGAAGTGGGGATAATTGAGCTTTCAACCAGGAAATTCAGGAAACTCCTGCCTTCCGAAGTTGAGACATACGTGGAACAGGTCATTAAAATGCATGCCTCAGAGGGCAAAGGAAAGAAAAAGAAATCAGAAGAGTGAGGCAAAATGGTCGCTCTTGATGAGTCTATAATCGCACGACTCAAGACCCATGGCAAGACTTTTGAGGTTTTCGTTGACCCCGAAGGTGCACTTGCTTTAAAAAGGGGTGAGGCTGTAAAGATGGAAAACATCCTTGCGGTCGAGGATGTGTTCCTGGATGCAAAAAACGGGGACAGGCCTGCCGAACAGGATATTATTAATGCATTCGGGACTACGGATGCAGCCAAGATTGCTGAAAAAATAATTCTTGACGGGGAGCTTCATCTTACAACAGAGCAGAAAAAAAGGATACAGGATGAAAAAAAGAGGCAGGTAATCAATATTATTGCACAGAACGCCATAAATCCCCAGACAAAGGGGCCGCATCCGCCTGCCAGGATAGAAGCAGCAATGGAGGAGGCGGGCGTGCATATTGACCCGATGAAAAACATCGATGAAATGGTCAGTATCACCATGAAAGCCATAAGACCCATCATCCCGATACGTTTTGAAGAGGTTAGGATTGCAATCAAGCTCCCGGCAGAATACGCCGCAAAATCATATGGCAACGTTGCAGCATTTGGCAGCCTGACAAAACAGGAATGGCAGAACGATGGTTCATGGATAGGCGTAATAACCATACCAGCAGGCAGGCAGGATGAGTTATACAGCCTTTTGAACAGGCTTACAAAAGGCAGTGCAGAGACTAAATTTGTAAAGTGATTTAAATGGATAAAAAATTAGTAATACCAGGCGAATTCCTATCAGATGATGCAAATCTTGCTGATGAGGGCACTTATGTGGAAGAAGGCAAGGTCTTCTCATCTGTATTCGGTATCGCATCGCTGAAAAACCATGTCAGGGTCGTCCCGCTTTCAGGTAAATATATTCCAAGACCTGACGACATGATTATAGGTATAATAACCGAAGTCTCGTTTTCGAACTGGATTGTGGATATTCGCTCGCCCTATGAGGGTTTACTGCACATATCCGAATTCCCAAGAAGAATAGAGAATACGGATATGTCAAAATATCTCAAGGTCGGGGATGCAATAATTACCCTTGTTACGGATGTGGATCCGAGCATGAAAGTGGAATTGACCCTTAACGACCAGAAGCTCAGGCAAATCAAAGAAGGACGCATCATCGATGTAACTCCCTCCAAGGTCCCGAGGTTAATCGGTAGAAGCGGTTCGATGATTGCAATGCTGAAAAATGAGACGAATTGCAATATCTTTATCGGCCAGAATGGCAGGGTATGGGTTACCGGGAAGGATAAGGATATTGAACTTGCAGTGAAAGCGATACTCAAGATTGAAACAGAATCCCATGTTTCAGGCCTGACTGACAGGCTCACCAGGTTTTTAAAAGAAGAAAAAGACAAAAAGGAGAAAGGACCTGGAAAAGAACACGAGGGAAAGGAAGAAACCAGGATAGAAGAACAGAAAGAAGACAATACAGAAGAAAACGTTGAACCGGCAGAGGAAGAAAAACAGCAAAAAGTGCAAGAAAAAGCAGAAGAGAAAAAGTCGGGAGGAATTCTTGACGAACTGCTTGGCGATGAAAAATAATTATATTTAATTAAATTAAATAATGGAAGAGGAAGAAAGAGAAGAGGAATTTTATGAGCAAACCAGAAAAGTTAATTGAAAACGGTATTCGCCTTGACGGCAGAAAACCAGATGAATTAAGACCCATCAAAATCAAGGTGGGCGTTTTGAACAGAGCGGATGGCTCATGTTATTTTGAATTCGGCGGAAATAAGGTTATTGCCGCTGTTTATGGACCAAGAGAAGTCCACCCGCGGCATATGCAGAAATCAACAAGCGCAGTTGTGCGTTATAGATATAATATGGCATCGTTCTCGGTTGAGGAACGAAAGCGCCCGGGACCTGACAGGAGAAGTATTGAAGTATCAAAGGTTAGCAGGGAAGCGCTTGAACCCGTGATATTCCAGGAATATTTCCCGCGCTCTGCTATCGATATTTTTGTGGAAGTGCTTCAGGCGGATGCAGGAACACGGACGGCAGGGATTAACGCCGCTTCATTAGCTCTTGCGGATGCAGGCATACCCATGAAAAGCCTGGTCTCAGCCTGTGCAGTGGGGAAAGTTGATGATACACTTGTCCTTGACCTGAATAAAGATGAGGATAATTATGGACAGGCCGACATGCCCATAGCGATGACCCCGGATGGCAAGATTACTCTCTTGCAGATGGACGGTCATCTTACCAGGGATGAATTCAGAGAAGGACTTGAAATGGCAAAATCTGGATGCATGGCTATTGCCGAGATGCAGAAAGCGGCTCTTCTTGAGAAATATTCCGGGCAAATCGGGGGTGATGCCATTGAGTAATGAAGTAATGGCAGAACTTCGTAAAGATTATATCTATAATCTTATGATTAAAGGCGAACGGGAAGATGGCAGGACATTTGACCAGTACAGGGAAATCACGATAGATACCAATGTAATAGAAAAAGCGGAAGGGTCTGCACGCGTGAAACTTGGTGACACCCATCTGGTAGTCGGCGTGAAAATCCAGCCAGGGACTCCATTCCCGGACACTCCTGACCAGGGAGTTATCATCACCAATCTTGAACTTATCCCGCTGGCTTCACCGGTTTTCGAATCCGGTCCTCCGAGAGAGGATGCCATAGAACTTGCAAGGGTTGTGGACAGGGGCATCCGCGAATCGGGTGCTATTGACCTTTCCAAATTGTGCGTAACCCCAGGTGAGAAGGTATGGATGGTTTTCATTGATGTGCATGTGCTGGACGACGGCGGGAACATAATGGATGCCGCATCCCTCGGTGCTATTGCGGCGCTGATGACCGCGAAACTGCCGGCAAAACGTTTTGACCTCGGTGAGGATTCACCGGTGCCAATAAGGGATGTGCCGGTTGCAGTCACGGCTGTCGAGGTCGGCGGTTCAATAATGTTTGACCCGTCTTTGAATGAACAAAGCATAGCGGGCACGAAGCTGACCGTCATATCCAACCAGGATGGATGCTTATCAGGTATGCAGAAGAGCGGTGTTCATCCGCTTACCACCGAACAGATAAATTATATAGTGGATAATGCAATTGAGAAGGCAAAAGAGCTAAGACAAAAATTCCTGGAGATATAATCATGGCAGAAACCACAGCAAAAGGAAAAAAATCAAGGTCATCCGGCAGATTTGGTGTCAGGTACGGCACAAAAAACAGAAAACTTGTCGCAGATATTGAAGAAAAAATGCATGCAGAATATACATGCTCAAAATGCGGCGCTAAAAAAATCAAACGAACCGGAACAGGTATATGGCAGTGCACGAAATGCATGCATACGTTTGCAGGCGGCGCATATGTTCCGCAAACTCCAGCGCATACCACTGTCTTAAGAGCGGTACAGGCCGAGAAACTCCTGGTCAGTGAAGCCAAAGCTGCTGGAAAATAAGGGTAATATATGGTATATAAATGCACCCGGTGTAAAAGAGCAGTCGAGATTGATTACGAGTACAGCGGCATCCGCTGCCCGTACTGTGGTCATCGAATCCTCATTAAGGAAAGACCGGTAATTGTCAAGCAAATAAAATCCGAATGATAATTACCACATCGCGCAAACCAACTTCTAAAACACGAATATTCTGCAAGCACCTGAGCAGGTTTACAGGGAAAGAATACCTGACCCGCGGGAAAACCAGCCTGTCATTGCTTGCCGTCCCCTCTTTTTTGGTGGTAGGCGAATCTAATGGTAACCCTGCCAGCTTTAATTTTTTTTTGAATAACGAGTGTGTTCTTTCTATCCGTGCAAATGTTTCCCTTGATACGGAGATTGGTTTGGCCGGGGAGCCTGTTATCAAAGGAGATACGCCACTGGCTTTTGCTTTGAGTAAAGCGACGGGCTTGCGGATGGGAGAAGGTTCGGGAAGGGTTATCAGCGTTAATGATAGAATTGAATGTATCGATAAGGGAAAACCTTATATCATATTAAAAGTGCTGGAAGCAAGAGGCAAGGGCATTGTTTGATTTATTTAAGAAAGAGGAAATAAATTCCCTGAAATCGAGGATTGCTGAACTTGAGGAAGAAAACAGGAAACTTGCATCCCAGCTTGGGAAAAAGGATGAAAAAACGAGAAAAACAGTTGCGACAAAACAGGAAGTTGACCGTGAATTAAATGAGGCAATACAGAAAATCTCTTCGCTTGAAAAAGATATTCAAAAACTTAAAGAAGAAACATCCACTGGATTGAAATATCGGTTCTCTGAAAGCTTAACAAGGCACAAACTTGAGGAAGTCCTTTTCATGCTTGGCTCATTGCAGTCAAAAACCGGAACGCTGATTACGATTTACCTTGCAAAGGATGAAACTCTTACGAATATCGTACAGGATACAGGTTTACAAATCGACAATCAATCAGCAAGTCTCATCGAGAAAATCGAAACGTCTACCGGCAAGGCTATTTTTTATGATATAGACGGGCTTATAAGAGCAGTGATAATCCCGTTTCTCCCGGTTTCGCATTCAGAATATGCTGCTGGCAAACAATTTAATCTTGAACCCTTGAAAAAGAGTCTTGAATTTGATAAAATTTTGGTGCTTAATGCACATGCAGGCGAGACATTCGCGGGTATAGTTGAAGCCGATACTATTGTTGAACATGATGTCATAAGAAGCAGCGTTATGGGAAAACACAAACAGGGTGGATGGAGCCAGAAGCGCTTCCAGAGCCTTGTCGAGGAGGATGTCAGGCATCATGCGGATAAAGTAAAAGCTGCACTGTCAGGGATGATTGAAAAGCATAAGGATATACAATATATTATTGCGGGCGGTGAGGGAAAGTTAATAAAAATGATACTGGAAGGTTATGATTATCCTTTAATCATTAAAAGCATGGATGCAGTAGGTAATATCGAAAAGGTTCTCCAGGAAGCGACGAAGGCAAGATGGTACGGGATATAATGCAAAAGCATATAATGTCTAACGCAAAAGATTCTATGTATGGGTCAAAAAACGGAAATCAAGGTAAATCCGGAAATTTTAAAAAATACTACAGAGTGCAAAAAAGATTTTTCCTGTTTATCTGGCAACAGAACCGATCTTTGCAAGGTTGAACTTAATGTTAATGATAAAATACATTTTGTAAAATGTTTGAGCGACGAGCCATGCGATTATAAAAAATCATTCGGGTATTCTTTTATCTGCATATGTCCTGTGAGGAAGGAACTGTATAACCGGTATAATATCTGAACTATGCTTCTTCACCCATCACCATATCTATCAATTTCTCTGCCCACATGAGCTTTTTCTTCTTCAGTGATGTGACATTTACGTCTTTAAAATCAAACCCGATTAATGTTATTGATTTAGCTCCCATTTCATGTGCAAGAAATACGCTCCTGTCCCCGTCTGTAAATCCCCCGAAATTATAGACGTTCTTGAGGGGTTTTGACTGCGTAGTTCCGATGACCCTTTTAAGTCTTGGCACTTCTGCGCTCAATGCATCCATGTTATCGCCGTGGGCATGTACTACCATTATGGCGCCATTTTCGTTTGCCCGGGCTTCATCATTCATATTTCCGTCAAGGTCTGTGACAATGATGTCGGGCGTGATACCCGCATTCAAAAGGATGCTCGTTGCGCCATCGGCTGCTATGACTACGTATTTTTTAAAATCAATATTTTTTATATCATCTTTAAGGCGCGGCGCCTTGCCGCAAACAAGGACATCTTTTCCCTGGATAGTCTTCTGGACGACCTCGACTTCCACAACCTCTGGAATTTTTTTCCTTGCTTTTATTTCAAGCATTTTGGAAAGCAGGCGCGCAGAACGCTCATCATATAACCTGTCAAAATGCATATCCTCAAGAATAAGATTGTAGATAGGCTCCCATTCCTCAAATTTCATACAGGAAAATCATCATTCCGTGTTTCATACTTTAAAAATCAGTCCGAGAGAAGATTAAGTCCTTCTCTCAGCCAGCGTTAAACCCTAAAGGATTATTTCTATATCCAGCTCTTCTGCCAGTTCCTTGTAACGGTTCCTGATGGTCACTTCGGTGATGCCTGCTACTTCAGCCACCTCGCGCTGCGTTCTCCTGTCGCCGCAAAGTATGGAGGCGATGTATATCGCCGCTGCGGCCACACCGGTTGGGCCCCTGCCGCTTGTGAGTTCTTTTTCAGAAGCCTGCCTGAGTATCTCGACCGCTTTTGACTGGACTTCCCCGCGAAGGGTCAATCCAGAACAGAAACGCGGCACATAATCTATGGGCGACGTGGGGATTAATTTTAATCCGAGCTCTCTTGAGATAAACCTGTAGGTTCTTCCGATTTCTTTCCTGCTCACTCTTGAAACCTCGCCTATTTCATCAAGGGTTCTCGGGACATTGCATTGCCTGCACGCTGAATATAATGCAGCTGCGGCAACGCCCTCTATGCTTCGTCCCCGGATAAGGTTCTTATCAACCGCCTTGCGATAAACTACGGCGGCAGTTTCCCTTACGTTCTGGGATAAACCAAGAGCTGAAGCCATCCTGTCAAGCTCTGATAGTGCAAAAGCCAGGTTCCTTTCTGTCGCATTGCTTACGCGAATACGTCTCTGCCATTTCCTGAGCCTGTAGAGCTGCGCCCTGCTTTTTGATGAGATGGATTTGCCGTATGAATCGCGGTTTCTCCAGTCTATCATTGTGGATAATCCTTTATCATGAATAGTATAGGTCATGGGAGCGCCGACTCTGGAGCGCTTCATTCTCTGGTCATGGTCAAAAGCCCTCCACTCAGGCCCCTGGTCTATGAAATCCGCATCAACTACAAGTCCGCATTCATTACATACCAGTTCTGCCCTTTCATAATCATGGACAAGGGTATGACTCCCGCATTCAGGGCACACAACTGTGGCCTTTTCAAACTGACCGACTTTTTCTTTTTCCTTTTTTTGTTTGATACCTTCCCTTATTTTTTCACGTTCAGTCTTCTCAATTTCTTTAACTTTTTCAATTTCTACCATTTATACATCAGTCCTTCTATGCCAAATAGACTCTTTCATTTTTCAGATTTATTGTTTCTGAGCTTTTGATTTCTTTGAATATCTTAATAGAAATATAGGGAGCATTTACCGGGCCGAAAATTTCTTTTATCTTCCCGATTTTCTTCATATCTTTTGTGACAGCCGGTGAATTTGGATTCAAATTACCTGTATCAAGTGTTTTATCAGCACGGACAATCAATAGATTATCGATAGTATGAAGGACAGTTCCCAATCTTTTCAATTTATGACCTCAAACGAAAGAGTTATATATTCAAATATGTAGTATTTAAACATATCGCATTGGACGGCTGTGTGTGTGGTGGTTACCAACGCATGCCCAAAACCATTGGTAACTTATTTCGTGCTATTGTAACTTGTTACAATATAATAAGGGTTTGCTAACACAATTTTATCTGTGTGTATTGTAACTATTACAATAGTTCACAGCATGCATGAAAAACAGTTAAATTTAAATGGAGAACCTATGAATGGTAACCACCTATATAGTCGATGCGAGTTTTAGTAAGCTTCATAACTGTGCAATTAAAGAATAGTGATGGTGAAAATAGACACCCGCATTATCATAGGCATTCTTGTGATAATTTTCGTGCTCGCACTGGGTTACAGCACGGTTTCTAACTATCTTGTGCAGTACAAGACCGTAAGCGAAACGGCGCGCCAAAATACCACGAGCATGATTTGGGTGAACGGAACAATCGTTAAAGGCTCTTTTACCTCTTTGAACACGGGCGAATACACCTTTGTCATCACAGACGGCGTTTCAAATATGAACGTGAGTTTTACAGGGGAACTTCCCTCCTCGCTGGGCACTGAAGCTGATATCGTGCTTCTTGGCACTTTCAGGGACAACACCTTCCATGCCACAAAATTGCTTGCGAAATGCCCCACAAAATATAAGGGATGATTTTATGTTCAATCTCGAAGCAGTCCACGACGTGAATACGGGTATCATCCTGACCACACTCGTTATCGCATACCTGAAAAGCCGCTCACTTGGGCTCCACGCAGGTTCGGGACTTCTGGCTCTTGTCATATTCGTCCTGTCCATCCTTCCCACACCGCTTCACGGCACAGGAATATGGGGCATAGCTGCTCTTATTACAACTTATATTTACCTTTATAAAATATGGGAGAAGAGGGAACTCACGATTCTTGTAACCACCGCAGTTCTCTTAATGATGGTGAATATAGTATTGGGATTGAAACTCAGGGGAATATTTTAATATTGAAAAAACAATCAGCTTTACAGGGCGTGTAAAATGATCGGAAGCATACTTCTTTATCTAAGCATTTTGTTTGGGTTGCTGTACCTGTTTTCACTGATATTCAAGGAATTGAAAGAATCCGGAAAAAGCGTATTTTTTGAACATCTGATACCGCATTCGAAGAACCTTATCCGCGCTTCGGCGCTTTCACTTTCGGCAGCAGCTCTTCTTCTTGTTTATTACCTTGTAAGCTCTGATTTTTCCATTCACTACGTCTGGCAGTACACAAGCAAAGACCTTCCTGCGATTTACAAAATATCCGCATTCTGGACAGGAGAGGAAGGCTCGCTCATGTTTCTTGCATGGGTTATTTTCATGATGGCTCTCTGGATATCGGAGAAACACGGAAGTGACATCAGGTTCACGCGCAAAATACAGGTTATTGTAATTTTTATAGGTATTCTTTTCCTTTCAATAGCTGCGCTGCTCTCGCCTTTTATCAGCAGCCTTGATGCAGGTATGACAGAAATCCCTGATGACGGCGCAGGATTAAACCCGCTTCTTGTAAACAAATGGATGATATTCCACCCGCCCGGCATTTTCATTCCATACGGTATAATGGTAGTGGTCTTTGCCTCAGCTATTGTGTATTTCCTCGACGGGAATAAAGAATGGGAAGAATTCTCACGACCGTACAGCAGGATTGCATGGATTATACTCGGAGCCGGAATAGCCGCGGGCGACATGTGGTCATACGAGGTCTGGGAAGGCTACTGGATATGGGACCCCGCTTTCACTTCCATACTTATGTCATGGCTGGTCTTCACCGCGTATCTGCACGCAACCAGCATGCATAGAAGGAATTCCATGATGATGCTCACGCCCGCGCTTGCTGTGAACAGCTTTATTTTTGCGCTGTATTCCACGTATATTATCAGGAGCGGGATTATCCAGTCAGCCCATGCGTTCGGGGAAGGCGTTCAGAGCATGCCGCTTCTCGCTTCGGTCATCCTGCTCTCGTTAGCATCCGAAGGGCTGGTGATATATCGTTATTTCACATGGAAACAGGATACTGGGAAGGTGGAATTAAAGATACCATCAAGGATACTGACCACCAAAAATACTTTTTATGCAACCATAATTCTTCTTTCAGGACTTTCATTTATACTGTTCTGGGGACTTACCTCATCTATGCTGCTTAAAACCTACGGGGCATCGGTTTCTGTTGACCTTTACGGCACGTGGTCGTATCCCCTGACCCTAGCGCTGATAGCAGTACTGGGAATATGCATGTTTGAAAGCATGGGAAGACACTGGACAAAAGGTATTGTTTTCGGCGCTGCTTTGATACTCGTTATCCTTCTGGTAAAACCTTCACAGGATATGTACACAAACCTCTCAGCCGGGGTACTCGCCTTTGCAGGTGTAAGTTCACTATACCAGATATTCAAAAGCTCGCAGGTAAACGGCATAAAGAATAAGCTGCGTTGCGTGCCTCGAAGCACAAGAAAGAAAGTACAACAAACAGAACATTTGGAGGAAAGAAAAATACAATGCATGTTCAAAGGGTTAAAATCCCACTGCATGGGTCTGCTCCCGTGCA
>JAHFDG010000077.1 GCA_023249105.1 Candidatus Methanoperedens sp.
CTCATGGACGTGTCGCACTGATAACCCCAAGGCGTGTCCAAATTGCCAGGAGCGGGACTGGAATAAACAACCTGTCCCGAAGCGTATTGTACTCTGTGAGCATTGTGGGTACACATGGCAACCAAAGACAGCCCAGCCTAAACGATGTCCACGATGTCAACTTAGATTAGACTGTTGACAAGCACGCCATAATATGTCTTTATATCTGCTGGAGCGGACATCACCCTTACAATGGAAGGAAAAAAGAAATGCGAAATATGATATTTTGTTTGTTAGTAGTTTGCGGCATCTTTGGGACGTGTTGGGATTTGGCGATTGCACAAACACCAACGCCTACACCAACGATAATACCTACACCCGCAATAGATTGTTCTTGCTTGGCATCTGGCAGGGTTACAAACGCTATAACTGGTGAAGGTATTGCAGATGCTATCGTTGTGGGCGGGGATGCCTCCTATGCAAGCGGAGACGGTTCTTACATATGGGCCAGCAATGAATTCCCATGTGAGAGCAGCAGCACACATATTCTTACCGCATCAGCAGAAAATTATATAACGCAAATAAAAATAGCTTATACCGAACCTTGTGTTGAACAAACTTTAAATTTCTCCCTAATCCCATCATCAGCACCACTGTCTATCCAAACCTTTGCAGGAGATAGGGAGACATCTGAATTTCCCTACCAAAAAACCTCATCAGGTATTGTGATAACCGCTAAGGTGAAAATTAATGGAGAGCGAAGCGTAGATGATGGTATACTGGTCACAGCAACCGTTCGCAAGGCCGGAAAACGATACATATCAATTATAAATCCATACGCACTTACTACCAATGGTGGGACTTCATTTGCAATCACATCCAAAGACCTGTCAGGAAAAGCACGTGTTGTCTTAAAGACTGGTAATACAAAGAAAGTGATAACCGTTCTGGTTGAATAATAATCGTTGACAGCGCAGACAGTGGGGGAAGTGTTGTCGTTCGCATAGTGAAGGCGAAACAATGAAAATATTTTTCACACCCTGTATTCCCCAACGAGACCGATACGGACGGTTACTGTGTTATGGTTGTGGCTTGCGGACAGGCGTTTGTGTGGTACAATAGCTTGGCCTTTTTAATCGTATCGGGAGACCATACCGTAATATCTCCAATGCAGTCCTAAGCCATCCTGTAACGCTGAGTGGCCGTTCTGATTCAAGGCGGCCCCCGGGGCCCCAGGTTGAGTTTGAAATTTCTCCCCGCTCTTTGGGTGAGATAAGCGATAAGAATCCGTGCGTGCGTTTTGGGGGGTAGGGGGTGTCTCAGAATAGAAGAGACAATCCCAGGGAGAAGAGACTGTCTGAGAGGGGCGGAAGTACAGTGGGTGAGAGATGGCTAGGAAGGGGTAAGCGTGCGTGCGTTGGTGTCTGAGTACAGACGGAGTGGAAGACGTTGAACGAACACGCTGAATAAACTGCACGGACATACCACACAAAACAAGACCCGAAGACCGCCTAATAATTCTAGCACTCTACAACCCAGCAATATCAAGGGTTATAGGGTTATGGTAAAATAAATCGTAATGGATTGGTTGTAATTACGGAACTATGTGCCATGTTATGAGAAGATAATAAACCATTCAATGTGACGGTTGAATGGATTAAGATTTGTTGGGAGAGAGCATGGTTACTGCGTCACCAGTCACCATGCTCTTGTTGTTTAAAGAAGGGAAGGGAGTTATGTCGTACCGGTACAGAAAGTATTATCCACAGTGTAAAGAGATTGACTGTAATGGTAAGGCATCACAGAAAAGATGCCCAACCATACCACTAAAAAAGAATGGCATCCCAAAGGCTTGTGGAACGTGGGTTGTAGAATTAAGAGACAGCAATGGCAAGTGGACACAAGAGTCACTTGAACACTCAAACAAAACAGAAGCACAGGAGCAATTTCAAATACTAATGGGTAAAAGAGCGGATGGAGTGTTAAGACTAAAAAGGAAAGGCATTCCAACCCTAAAAGATTACTGCAATACCTATCTACAGCACGTTAAAGCCACAATAAGAGAATCGAGCTATTTAAGCCATGAGCGGACGGCAAGAACAATTTCAAAACACTCTATTGGTGACTACAAACTCACAGACATCAACACATTTAAGATTGAGAAATTTCGCATAGAAAGATTACAATCAGGCATCCGTGAATCAAGTACCAATGCTGATATAGCAATTTTGAGACTGGTTTTGGGCATGGCAAAGAAAGAAGGCATCATCAGGAATAATCCAGTAGAGGATGTGAAAAGATTGAAAGAATCCGAACCCGATAAGAGGGTATTGACGGATGCTGAAATACAATTACTTCTAAGAGAACTTACAGGGAGAGATAGGGTAATTGTCTTATTGAGTTTATTCACCGGGCTGAGACTGGGTGATTGTCTTGCATTGCGCTGGGAGAGTATTGACTTACAAAAAAGCGTTATAGCTCTCACTGTGTCCAAGACAGACAAAAACCTCACCATCCCTATAGATGACTACATGGCATCCGTCCTGGTGGACTATAAGACGTCTCAGGGGAATAACACAGGCGATGCGCTATTTTATGAAGTCGTTACACACAAAGTCGGGGTGAGAGAGTCCGTCCACTTTACACGCCTTTTTAGGAAGCTTGGGATTGCAAATTTTAGCTTTCATTGCCTGAGACATACACACGCAACGCTCTTAAGTCAAACGAGCAACCTTGTAATCGCTTCTGAAATGCTTGGGCATAGTACAGCATCAATGACCATGCACTACGTCCACGTGGATTCTAAAGAAAAAAGGGATGCCATAGGGAGACTTTCAGACCGCATTCTATGCAGTGATAAAACTATCATTTTACACCAAAAATCGGCTATCCATTCGACTTAAAATTCGACATGAATACTACGCAAAACCATAACCCATTACATATCAAACATTTACACCTTCCTTGTAAGATTCAGGTCAGAACCTTACAAGGCTTTTCTCAGGTTTCATACCTGTTAGTATTTTATCATTTCTTCCCGCTCCTTTTCGCATTCCTACCAGGATTATGGGTTGTGGTAATTTCTCAGGTTTATTTCCTGTTATCACGATTTATGATGCTTTCATTCGACTTATAATTCGACTTGAAAGTTATTAAGACTCAATCTAAAGAAAGGACACCGCAATGAGTAACCAACCAATAAGCATATTCAGACCGGAAGGAATTACAAAGAAAGACCTGTTAGCGTTCCTACAGAACATTTCAGATGACGCAAAGCTAGTCATTGAAATTGACGTGGGAATACCACCTAGAAGCGCAACGCTCTTGTTGCACTGTAGGGACGAAAGGGAGCTATACATCTCGTAGCGACCCAAAGACCACTAGAAATCCCTATAGAGACATCCCACAATGCCCTCCCCTATCAATAGGAAGCCCGCCATGACCTTTGGACACCCTATGGTGTGTTGAGACCATACCGTACTCCATAGGGACTGTACTGTACTCTACCCCATAGAGAAGGGACTGTATAACCCGAAAAACCGCCCCTTCCCCAAAAACATGGGGGAGGGAAGTTAATCCCTTCACCCCGAATCCCTTATTCTGCGTGGCCTATAAAGACATTATGAAGAATTTTAAAATATATTTTTTACTCAATCTACTCAATCAGCCATTTTGACATCGTGCGTCATAAGTCGTTATTTTACAACGTCCCTCTTAATCTACTTAATCTACTTAATTATTTATTTAAAATATTATATAAAATATACATTTCCGGGGCGTAGCATGTAACACGAAAACGTAGCACGACCCGAACATAGAAATATAGGAATTTTTAAAAAGTTTTACCCCCCCTTTCCATTAAGTACATTAAGTAATTTATATAAAACGTTATAGAGTGGGGACTTGTGATTCTTACATGATTAAGTAGGTGATTAAGTAGATTAAGTAGATTAAGTAGACTGAGTAATCTTATGCTACACAGAACTTAATATCCCCCCAAAAACTGCCAAAATGGCAGGAATAATAAATAAAATATAACAATATAATAATAAATAAATATATGTATACAGAACTTAATATCCCCCCAAAAACTGCCAAAATGGCAGGAATAATAAATAAAATATAACAATATAATAATAAATAAATATATGTATATAGTTTTTTTATAATTATAATTATAATCATAATCATAACTTTTATTTTTATTACTACTACATCACTGCATCATAATACACAAAAGCCAGGTATGGCGCAGGAACTCAGGCATGTCAAAAATTATTTTAAATTATTTTCACTACCACTTATAACATTTTACATAGTGTAAAACATCTTTCATATTTCCAATCCCCACCGTCCCTATAATCCTTGATATTGCTGGGGAGCAAACTACGTTCCTATTCAAAATATTGATTTTGATTTTACCTTTAGTTTCCCCTGTAAGTAAGGTTGTAATCCTGCGCCACGCCATAGTTTAGGGGATTTTTCATTTGACAGTCTACAGTCTGCGTGGTATCGTCTGCGTTAGTGAAATTGAGAGGCCGCAGAGTGTGCGGCTTATTTTTGAAACTAAAACTCATATGGGGGTAATAAGATGGCAATAACAGGAACGAGGCAAGTAACAATGTATCAGTGCGACATCTGTGGGTATCCGTGGGAAGGAAAGGTTGTATCGCCTTGTGAGTGTCCAAAGTGTAAGAGTTGTGATTGGAACAAGGTTGAGAGGGAAGCCAAGAAACAAGGAATGCAGAATCAGAACTTTAATTTAAGTATAGGCTAAGGCCGTTAGCGCGGCCCTAGCCTATATCCGTCTTACACGACATAACCCTTCTACCAGAGAGGAAAAGCCGTATGCAGAATATATTATCAAATCCCAAAGTTTTGTCAAGCAGAATCCTCACCTTTGGCACGTATAGGGGTTATACAGTTGATTGTATTGCCTTAGCTGACCCGCAATACCTTCGTACCCTTTTAGAGAATCCCTCCGCAATAACACAGAAAAAGGGCAAGCGAATAACACACCCCGCAATATATGGAGTACCCGACCATCTGCCGCAAGACTTAATTGACGCTATACACGATGCGTTAGAGGGGGTCAAGTAATGACTACGCCTACGCCTGATGCGATTGAAAAGGACGGACATAAATTACATCCCGACCACCTTGCTGACCTCCAAAAATCAGGACTCACGTCTGATACGATTGAGAAGGCTAGGTTGTACACCGTTCAGCCCGAAGATAGGGGAAGTGTTTTAAGGGCATGTAATTTCCAATTCATGGATAAAGAGATAGCAAGTATTTTAGCCTTTCCCTATCTCAATAAAGAGGGTGTGCAATTTCACGTCAGATATAAGGTATTTATTCATAAGGAATCAAAAGGGTTAATGTCTGACGGTAAAAAAATCCCGAAGTATCTTGCTCCCAAAGGAAGCACAAACCGTCTCTATATTCCACCGGGCGTCTTTGGGTTACTACAAAACGAAAACACTCCCCTCTATATCACAGAGGGTGAAAAGAAGGCATTGGCATTGACGCAGGCGGGCTTTTCCTGCATAGGAATATCAGGTTTGTGGGCATGGAAAGTCGAAGGAGTAGAAAAACTAATACCCGACTTTGACATGGTTTTGCTTATGGGAAGAGAGATAATCGTTATTCCTGACAATGACTATATTCGGCCAGACGGAAATCTCGAAAAAGGCGTATGGCGGCTTTGTGAACAATTACTCTCGAAGGGGGCAATGGTTTATATCATCGACCTTCCCGCAGGCAAAGAAAAAGGAATTGATGACTATCTCTGTCAGTATAAGGCAGAAGGGTTTAAGCAACTCGAAAAGACTCAATTCCATTTAGTTGCTACCTATCTGAATAAGCCTGCTGTTGCAAACTCAATCGCTGGCAACGATACGAAGATGATAAAGTATATCGAAAGGAGAGTTTCCGCCCTATCCGACCCAACGGAAATGGGCGGCATGATTAATAAAGTTAAAAAAATGGGAGTGACATTATACAACGCACAGAAAGCACTTAAATTTAAACTTAGCCACCCGGAAGCAGACAGTTATCACAACGACCCGGTCTCAGATTGTGACCCATCTACCGACCCATTTGAAAAAGGCGACAGTATTGTTGAGAGGTATAACAAGGAATACGCAATACTTCAATCTCCGCCAGCGATAATGTATTTTCAGGACAATAGGCCCCCGGAACTTATAAAGGAAGATGGGCTAAAACTTCACAAGGAACATGAATACCTTCTTATCTCCAGCGATAAAGGGCAAAAGAAGGCTTTTAAGTACAAAGCGTGGCTATGCTCACAAGGTAGGCGTACCTATAAATATATGGGATTTGACCCTAAAGGTGAATCAGAAGGATTCTATAACCTATGGAAAGGTTTTCCTATCCAGCCGAACGAGAATGCGGGAACGTTTAAAATCTTCCGTGACCACATCGAAAGGACGGTTTGCCAAAACAACCCTAAATATATCAAATATGTATGGGACTGGATAGCACAAATGATTCAATACCCATACGAAAAGCCCGGTGTAGCCCTGTGCCTTATCGGGGTGAAAGGCTGTGGTAAAACGGTTGTTGGTGACGTATTGGCGGTACTAACAGAGGGCTACTACTTCACGGCATCAAAAGAAAGTGACGTCACAGGGGATTTCAACAGCCATCTGGCCACAACCATACTATTACAAAGTGACGAGACCGTCTTCTTTGGTAATCACAAAAACGCCCTTGTTATGCAGAACCTTATAACTTGTGTTCGCCTCCCAATACACCGAAAGTATAAGGATATTAATGGGCAACCACCTCTTAACTATGTGCGGTTACTCATTACCTCCGAAGATGGGAAGAGAGTTGTTATGGCCGGGGAAAAGGAAAGGCGGTACGCAATGCTGAGAGTAGCGGACACGCACTCCGAAGACGAGAATGCCGAACGGAACGCCAAAGAATATTTTAAGAGCATGTTCAAGGAATTGGAGGCCAATAACAAGGGCGGATACGCCGCACTGATGCACTTTCTTGCAACCCGCTCTGTTGATGAAACCCTTGTCCGTTTCGCACTAAAAACAGAAGTGCTTGCAGAACAACGCGCAATGAACTTTGGCTTACTGGAGAGATACACCAGAGACCTTATCACCAGGGCATCAATTCCTGTTTCGTGTAGAAGGGTAAGTTATAACGGTAAAATTGTTGAAGAGTTTGACGCTAAAGGATGGAAAGAAGAGGGAATCCTCACTCCCAAGCACGTGGTACATAGTGAATTATTAAAAGGTATTCCGCAAGACCGCCAGCTAGATGAAAGGATTATAGGGAAGAGACTTAAAAAGCTTCTTAATGTCAAATCCGTACAAAAAACAGAAGCAGACGGCAGTAGGCCATATTACTACTCTTTCCCGCCTATATCAGAAGCTACCAGGACATGGGAAAAAGAATTATGTATTTCTATTGACGAAGACGACACTAACAAACAGACAGACGTAGAACCTATCCCGGAAAGCCTTGCCGATGACATTGACAGCCTACACAAAAAACAATTAGAAGATAACGACCAAAACGAAAGGAATAACATACAATGAGATTACCGCCAGAACCAGACCCAACACCCGAACTCGAACTCTCAGACGAACTAAAAGAGAAACTTGGAAAAGACGGTATCGAGACCATGAAAACCTTACATGGTATCGCTACCTGCAAGACGTGTATCTATCAGGGAATGACGGTCACGACCAAGGATAAACTTGCCGCAATCGACATGCTATTAAACAGGAAACTTGGCAAACCGCAAACAACGGCAGTAATAGACGTGACTACCCATGAACAAAACCTTACTGATGAAGACTTGGTAAAAGAGATAAGCTTACTCAGGGAGCGGTTAGGCGACAAGGCACGGCACATTGATATTGATATTCCAAAACCGAAAGCCTTAACGGGAGCGCAAGAAATAGGCTTTAGGAAAGAAATCAAAGAACACACCATTCAGTATAAAAAAGATGCTATGAAATTGGAAAAAAAACTTAACGAAAGAAAGGAGGTATAACCCATGCAGGGAATTGATGAATCAAAACTGATGAACACCCTGAAAGCGGCTGAATACCTGAGTATCAGTGCGAATACGCTGTATCTCATGGTAGCAAGAAAGAAAATCGAATACATCAAGCTTAATAAGCTCGTTCGATTCAGTAAGCAAGCACTCGACAGGCATATTGCAAAACACACTGTCAGGGAAATTGAAAATTAAATTTGAAAAACTTTTAACAATCAGAAAGGACTAAGCAAATGACAAGCCAAGAAAAGCTAGACAAACAATTAATGCGTGAAAGGATGGAAGCCGCTGGAACAAAAAAACAAGAAGTATACACAAGGATAAGGCGGTTAGTCAGAAGGTCTCCAGAATTATTAGCCGTGGTAGAAGATTGCGGGGCAACACCCGAACTGTACGCTTTTGCGTTATGCGATAGCGTTGGCCTTCCAGTGATACATAAGATTACTGAAAAAGATTTACTTGACCGTAAAGATGAAGCAAGAACGTTTTTGTCGCTAGCGAAGGCATTGAGGGATATTCATGCCGCAATGACATGGATAGCCGCCGCCCTAAGTTCGCCAGAAAGAGCAAGGGTTTTCCGTGAAATGGATAGCGGGGGGATTGGTAGTATGGTACACCAAATAGATAAGGCGTTGTTTATGCTAGTAACTATGGCCTCAAGTAGTCGGCGTTTTTATCCTTTGAACGCTGTGTAACCGCCTCATAAGATTGTAATCGTCAATTAACAGAACTCATATAAAACTTTTTTTAATACTTTAACAGTCAAAAAGGAGATTCAAATGACCACAGTACCAGAAGTAAAAGAACTCACACAAGAAACCGTTGTACGCTACGGTGAGGAAGTCCCACAACCCGCACCAATAGCGGTAAAGAAACACACCGTACCAATGGCAAAAATTAATAAAGTCAGTGACCTGATTGACAACCTTAGCCAAAGGTTTATTAAGAAACTAGAGGAATCGTTCGGGAAGGCAGTCTTAGAACCTTGCAGCCTGTTTTTCCCTCATAAAAACAGGCAGGGAGAGCAAAAGGTTTTCGTTGTAATCTATACCTCACAGACTAAAGACCTTTATATGAGGGCAGGCGGCTATGAAGGCACTCATGTTGACCAGTACCTATCAGTCGAAGAGTTCATTGGGATGTGCAGGAATATGGAATTTGATGAAGAGACTATTGATGCCGCTATCAAAGGTCTTGAAAGACAAAAGGAGCTGTGTAGGTTATATCCACTCATTGAACCTGTCAGGAAATACTATTACCTGTGGCGACAGATTTTCACCGACTACGGCAAGAAACTGGACATCACGCAAGAACCCTGGGCCAGCATTCCAAGAGGTTTCATATTCCTGAATCGAAATGGCACTGTCACCGCTATAGCCTTCCACGACTGGTTAAGAGTCCCGGTTATGGAAGATGCAAAAAAATTGCTTGCACCAAATGCCACGCCGCCCGCATTTATCAATGCTATAGGCGATAATAGCAAGGAAGAGAAATACTGGATACCTACACTTAAAAATTCCGATACTACAAACGTGGCATCTACACTGTCTTCCCTTACCCTATCATACGATGGAATCGTAAAGAATCTTCCACCACGTCCCGCAAAGCCCTTCAACGCAAATGTTGACAGACACCTTATTCAAAAGGCATCGGACTTTGTAAAACTTTTATATACCGTCAAGACCCATCTTTCCATCGAGGACAATGAACATGCGGAGCTTCTTGCACGCAAACTGATAGCCGTACAAAACGAAATGGGAATACCTTCTGAGCAAGAAGTAGCACAGGGACTAGCACGTTCACCCCGCACCACCACACAACGTATGATGTCAAATAAACCGCCATTGTTTAAAGTCCCTACCACACCATTTGTCGGTAGGCCGCAAGACGCTGTGGCCGATGCCAAGCCTAAACCGGAGGTAGAAGCTATAGCATCAAAGATTGATGTTGCAGGAAGCAGCAATCCTGCGCCGGAAATTGCCGGGAAGTCCCAATCAGAGCTGGCATGGGAAGAGAGAATGAAAAAAGGTAGTAATAAGTAACCGAACATTTACTTCTATAAGGCAAAGGGGGTGATTAGAAATGAGAGCATTAGGAAATATCCTGTACGATGTATGTAAGCTCGACACAACGCTTGAGACAGAGTCAGTCATAAAGCAGCGATGTGCTTCACTGGCACTGGAACTGAATGAGTTGATTGATGCCAAGATTGATGCCGCACTAGAAAATAAGCTTGCTGGGATTGAAGATGAAGAAGATGAGAATGAAGCCGAATAAGATTAGTCACCCCTTGCGTAGGGGTTTGGATTGAAACATTATCATTGACAGACTGTAAAACTAAAATTATATTTAGGCCATAAAAGGGGGTGATTAATAATGGGTAATTTTGCAAATACAGAATCGGAGCGGCAGGCGATTGTGGAGGCGGATTTGCGGGCTGTACAGGTCATGCAGCAAGGCGGGGTGTCTATGTACGACACGGCAGAGACAGTCCCCTTGCAAAGGGAATGGACTGGTAAGCCGTATTCTCCTATACCGCCTCGATAGGCAGTAAAAACAAAGCCGATGCAGGGACGGCTAAAAGTTCCCTGCATCGTTCTTATTGGATAAAAGAAAGGATTGCGGATAATGAGTGAAGAAAGCTTACCAAATCCGAACCATCGGGGAACGTATGTGTCAAGGCGAATTGCTGAAATGGATAGCGGCGATTATCCTAAACGCAACGGCCATGCACATAGTAACACTAAGCCCCTCCACAAAATCATGGGAGAGCTTGCAGAGGTCAAAGAAGCTTTTGAAGTGGGGAAGAATAAATTCGTGATAGATATGGAAAAGGCAGTTGATGCCGCAATTTCCAATGGTGTCGCTAAAGCTTTCCGGTATCACAAGGAAAAAAAAAGAGCCGCACATGAAGAACTCAAAACTTCATTCAGTAGAACGCAGAATAACACAAAACCCGCTCCTACTGTAAGCAGGAAATGGAATAACAGTTTTATTCCTAAAACGACCTCACCAGATACACCAGGACTGCATCCGATTACCATTGACGACCCAGTGGCCGTTGAAGTTCACTAAACCTCTTGGGATGTCCTGAGAGATATAAAAAATAATGAAATTTTAACTTGTTAAGGAGAAAGACATGAGCAAAGAAAGAATTGCAGCACTGAGAAATAACCCGGCCTATCACAATTCAAAGCATCCTGACCACGGAAAAGTGGTAGACGAGATAAGTGAAATTTTGTTGAGCATGGAAGAGGATGTGTCAGACGAAAACGGCGCCGGAGATGCCACGATGACAAAACTGGAACGTGAAGAAAAAATCGCAACCCTGATGAGAGACCCGGCGTGGGGAAATAATCACCTCCCAGGACACAAAAGAATTCACGCAGAAATTTTAGCATTAAGAGGGATTGACCCTCGTATTATGGATTCAGACCTAACCGTACAGCAGGCTGAAAATGCCTTAAAACGTCAAGGTGAAATGATTGCATCAGGAGAGTTGGGAGCGGATGTTGTATTGACTCTTGACGATGTCGAAGGCTATACTTCCAATCAGCAGGAAGCATGTCGTCAGGAGATTTGCAGGCAACGTGAAGCGGACTCAGCAGGAAAAGGGGCAGCCGCATCGGATGCAGGGAAGGAAGGTAGCCATGTGTAATGATACTACTTCTCAAATCATACGACTGATAGAACTGGAAAGGGAGATGGATTATAGAGAGATAGAGAAATTCCTTGACGCTGAACATGCCGCCGGAAAAAATCGGGATATGTATTTTTACGACAAAATCACCTCTGGCTTCCCCGGTAAAGAATGGGAAAAATATGTCACTCCTGCTGTGATAGCCTACTGCCTGCATTTTGATTTCATTGAAAGTTTTAGTGAGGTACTTGAAATGATTAACACACAAAACCGCTCTACGCCGCCAACACCCTCAAAGCGATTCCTTAAACACTTCGACCTCCTTCGCTTACAAGACAAATACAGTGCCGCACGCTTTGCAGTCGGAGTCTTGACACTCCCCATGGCTAAAGCCAGGGGATTCTCAGGCAACCAGCTCTAACATATTGCTGGTTGACGCCTGACAGGACTGCCCATCCTGATGTATATTTATTGCGGCATTTAAATCCCGA
>JAHFDG010000078.1 GCA_023249105.1 Candidatus Methanoperedens sp.
AATCGGAAAGCATATATTCTCATTAGGGATTATCTCATATGTCCTCAGTTTTTTTTGGTATTTCATCAATAACAAAGATGCTGAGGACTATCATATTATTTACCCTGTCAAACTCAGGTTGGTAAGTAAATTAATATATTTCTTTTCAATAATGTCCCACCCATAATTCTCCTCCACATACCGCCGCCCATTCTCACCCATTCGCTCCCGCATCTGTGAATCCCTGAGTAACAGGTCTAAACACTCTCTGAACTCTTCATAATTTGTGTAATACAGCCCGCCATTGCTTTTAACGCATTGCCCCTTCAGTACTTCGCAGTTTCCATTTACCAGCACAGCATTATTGCAAAGCCAAGCCTCCATTATTACCATAGACAGGCTCTCATATTTCGAGGGCATTATTAATAATTCAGCAGCTTTCATTCCATTGAATTTATCCTGTTCGGATACGAATCCTAATTGCATAACGTCTGGATGCTTTGGTATTTCCATCACTGGCTTACCCAATAAAACAAGCTTGATGTTCGACTGTCCCTCTATTTTATATCGCATAAAATATTCAAATAACTCCTTGCATCCTTTCGATTCATCTATCCGCCCGACATAAATGATATAATTATCAATTTTGTATTTCTGTTTGAAATCATCCGCATATATTTTCTCAGGCATATCTATGCCAACACCGATTATTTCGCTTGTTATGTTTTCATTCTTAAATTTTAAATTAACGAATTTTTTTTCCTCCTCTGTGCTGTATATAAGTGCTTTAGGAAGAGTAAATAGCGAGTTAAAAATCGACAGATAAATCGGCGGTTCGTCATGCGCTGTGGGCACAAGGATTGCTTTATCTTTGACAATGGGTAATCCAAAAAAGGTTGTACAATAAAGATATGTAAAAAATATAAAAAAATCGTATTTATCTTTATTATTTTTTATAAAATCTAATAATTCAGTTGAATAAGGACCCTGTAGTTTCATCCATTTGAGTTCGTCCTCTACACTGCGACTATTCCCGAAAATTTTCTCTGAAAAGCTGTTAAATTTATTTATATCTCTTGGGTTATCTACAGGGAATCTCCAAACTGTAATTCCGTTAACGGTATCCTTTCCAGACGAATATTCATTTTCCCACGTAATATAGTCTTTTGCACATGTTGTAATTACTTCGATGCAGTAATGGTTGGATAGATGTTCAGCAATCTTTCTGCAAAGGAGTTCTGCCCCGCCATTTACTTCCTCTCCGTATCGCTGAACTACAAATGCAATCTTCAATTGATTACCTCTTCAATATACCTTTTTAACATTGTTTCAACCTTGGGTTTTTCAAATTGTTTCAATTGTAGCCTCTGTTTCTCAACGATTTTATCCCGGATTTTCCCATTTTTAACTAAGATATGTGCTAACTCAGCCACATCTTCATATCTTTTTTCATCTATTAAAATGCCAGAGCCATTAAGTGTGTAGGGAATGGCAGCCGAACTGTAAGCAATAATCGGTAATCCAAAATGCATGCTCTCCAGCAAAGGTACACAGAATCCTTCATGCTCGCTCATGGAAATAAATATATCTGATAGTTTATAATATGCTAGTAGCTCTTTGAAATTCACCTGACCGGAAATATAAACATTTTTTTCCAGATTCAATCGTTTAACCAAATCTTGAAGCTGTGCATGATATCTTTCTGTCCCATTATAGGAGCCAACCAAAAATAATCTAGAATTCGAGTTAATACATTTATTATAATAATAAAATACTTTTATAACATCCTCTTGCTTCTTGTTTGGTGATAATCTACCAACAAAAATAAAATTAGTGTAATCATCATCAAACTTAGTTAAAATTTTTTTATCTGCCTCTTGGTTATATTTTTCAAAATCAACGATTATCGGCAGAACACCAGTATCTTTAAAACCAATCTCAGCAAGCTCTTTCCGGTTGTATTCAGAATCTCCTATAGCTAAATCCATTATGTTCGCGTATTCTGCAAGTTCTTTTCTTCCATTTCTCAATAGATGAACAAGTGTATCATTAATTCCTATGAAATAGTTATGGGGCGTAATGTTGTGGTATATAAGAATTTTTTTATCCGGCAACGTCTTTACAAATCTAGATACATCAGAACCAATGGAAAAATGGAATATCAGAATATTTTCAGGAGAGCTGATTTTTTTATACTCTTTATAATTTTTAGTAACATGAGACAGCTTTGGATGTATGTGCTGTGCATAAATTTCTGATTTATAACCCCACGCATTAAGAATTTTTTTTATTTCTAAAGCATGATTGCCTATTGCATCGCCATAACTGAATGAAGGCAATATTTGGTTAATCTCTATCATTTCCTTCTCTCCACTCTGAAAATATATAGTTAAACTTTTTCAAAACAACCTCCCAGCTATAATTGTTAAGCACATACTTCCTGCCATTATCACCCATTTTATCACGCAAAGCCGGATTTTTAATAAAAAAATTGATACCCTCTTCAAATTCATCATAGTTTTTAAAATATAATCCACCATTGCTTTTGACGCAGTGGTCTTTTGTTACATTACAATCCTCATGGACAAGAACTGGTGTCCGACATGCCCATGATTCCATCATAACCATTGAAAGACTTTCATTCATTGAAGGCTGGCACGAGATTATAGAAGCTGCAAATGCGTCAAATTTATCCTGTTCAGGAACAAAATCTTTGACTACTATATCATTTTTGTGCTTGCCAGGAATGTCTATGTGCCCACCACCAATTAAAACAAGTTTTAAATCTGTATTATTTTTTTCTTTGAACTTACAAAAATACTCAATGAGTAAGTGTGTATTTTTTCCATACTCACGCCTTCCAACATATAACATAAATCTATTTTTAATGTTATATTTTATTCTAAATCTCTCACCATCGGGACTTATCTCAGTATCAAATCCCATTCCGATTATAGCATTTTTAGTGTTTTTAACATCAAAATAATTCTTAGCCAAATCCCTTTCCGGCTCAGCATTAAAAATAAGTCCTTTACATTTTTTAAACATATCCTTATAAATTTTAAGGCGTGCATATGGAGAAGTGTCTAAGCATGGAATTAATAAAGATTTCTCTGGACAAATATTAAGTCCCCAGTACGTTGTTCCAAAGACCCAGGGGATAAATATTAAGAAATCGTAATTTTCACAGTTTTCACCTATATGATTTAATAATTGATTGCTATTTACACTTTCTTTAATCCATTTTTGTTCCTCTTCTTCAGATACTACCTGATTAGTCCCAATTTTAACATTAATTTCATCATACAGCCTTGAATTCCGTTCATTAACCACAAATTTCCTGACAGTGACGCCGTTGATATTATAAACACCTGGTTTATAGTAATTGTCCCATGTGAAGTGATCTTTTGCACATGTTGTAAGAACTTCAACATTGACATTGTTTTTGTTAAGATGTTCTGCAACAGCTCTCGCAAGACTCTCAGCACCCCCTAAAATATCTTCACCATATCGAGGAACTACAAATGCAATATTCACTGCTAACTTCTTTTTGATTATCTGCTCTTTTTCAAGAATGATAGGAACTACAAATGCAATATTCACTGCTAACCATCCATTGGATTTATTGATATATTTTTAACTGCTACTCCAAGTGATCTTCTATCTCCATTTTTAAGATATTTGTCTGGTACCCACATGCTTTTAATAAGTATTTCACCCTTGATAATCCCTTCAAGAGGTAAGCTGAGTTTTATACTAAGTTCATGCCAACCGTTTTTTTCTATGCGAATATTTTTTACTTTCTTACCGTTAATCAAAACTTCTCCTGTGCATGGTTTTTTTGTTGCTTCCGGAAATGTCAGTAACTCGATTTTAAGTATGCTGGTAGTATCGCACCTGATCGGTTTGAGATAAAAAATTGCTTTTGATTTTGTCCACCTTCCTGGATGTGGTAAATTTTCAAGCGGATACCATCCATAACCAAGGGAGTAACGATCGGTGATTCCCATTTTTATTTCGTTGGTTAGGTATAAATCATTTACTCTCTTCGACTCATTATCCAATTTTTTATTAACTAAGTTCAGGATTATTTTTAATGCTGCCAGTGGATGAATAAAAGCCCCCTTCGCGTTTTCTATAGTGAGGATATCAGAAAAATTATTTGCCTCTATATTTCCAATATTCACCTTGTCACATTCTTTCCTGAATTCTTTGTATATTTTAATAAACTCTTTCTGAGGTACATTTTCGCACATATAGAAATTCTTGGTTGGGTCGGAGAGAGGTTCTGCATTGAAAGCATCCCAGTTAATATTGTATTCATCAACAAGCCCTCTTTTTTTAGCAAGTTCCCAGAGTTCTGTACCTGGGAGTGGAGTTGTTATTGAAATGTGGCAGTGTCCCCAACGTGTTCCTTTTATGTAGTTCAAGGTTTTCATCATATCATCTTTTGTTTCCCCGGGTGTTCCTATCATAAATAATCCGGAAACTCTCATGCCATGTTTGTTTATGAGATCAACAGCAGTTTTATTTTGTTCTACAGTGACTGTATTATTTTTCAAATAGCTTAGCACTGGTTCAGACATCGATTCAAGCCCAAGGGCTATCAGTTCTACGTTCATTTTTTTAAGCAGAACCATGATATCTTCATTAATCAAGTTAGCGCGGCCATTTACAGTAAATCTGAGCTTTTGGTCAAGTCCTTCTTTTACAAGCAAATCTACAAAGTCACCAAGGCGACGCTTGTTTGCTATGAATAGGTCGTCAATGATATTTAGTCCCTCAATTTTATACGTATCCACTAAATATTTTATTTCATCGATTACATATTGTGGAGAGTGGAACCTCGGTTTTTTCCAATTTTTTGTTACCTGGCAGAACCTGCAATTGTAGGGACATCCTCTTGAGGTTAGAAGCGTCGTACCTCTCATTAATTCGCCTGATGTCAAAGCATCGCTGGGCTGTAAATATCTCTCCATATCAAATAGTTGTCTTGCAGGAGGCGGAATTGTGTCCAGAGGTTCAATCAGCTTCCTTGGTTTAGTTACCTCAACTTTATTATTACTATGATATGCGATCCCATCTATACCTTGTAAATATTTTGGCTCCAAGGATCCTTTTTCTAAAAATGCCTTCATTAGCTCTAAAACAGTAATTTCTCCCTCCCCATATACAGCCACATCAAAATCCTGCGATAACGTGTAAGGAATTGCGGTAATGTGAGAGCCTCCGATGATAGTGGGTATTTCTAGATTTTTTTTCACTTCTTGTGAAATTTGTGAAACTTGGCTATAATTAGGTGATACAGAAGTAAAACCAACAACATCGGGTTTAGATTTTGAAATTTTTGAAAAAACGTCTGTATCAGACTCAATTATTTCTATGTTATCGAAATTTAGGTTTTTTATTAAGTAAGCTGCAATGTACCCTAAACCCAGTGGTGGATATATCGATGGTTTTGTATTAACTAAAGTTAGCTTTTCCACTTAAATCATCTCGCTAATTAATTCCCTACTATTTTTTTGCAATGACCGCATAATCCTGGTATCCGTAAAGCAATGAATTCAGTTTATCTATATTATGATTCATCGCCTCTATACGTGCCTTTTCCTCATCGCCCACGCCATCGTTTATCGTAAGCTTACTTAACCTGGCTGCCTCTGGAAACGGCGAGAAGAATTTAAACTCAATGTCCGTGAATCCCACAGATTCCAGTAAGAATTTAATTGTTTCGGGATGAACTGGCTTGACATGGGATAAGTCCATGTAAAAACTTGCCGCAAATACGGAGAGACAGAGGGGATTAATTGTTTCTGCTATAAAATATGTGCTGAATTTCATTTTATCATAGCTTAGTTTCACTAAAGATATCAATTGCTCCGGTTGCAGGTGCTCCACAACCTGCCCGGAAAATACACCATCCAATGATATATCCTCAAGTGACTTAAGATAAGACAATGCCTCAGCTTCCTGCACATCAAGACCATTCTTCTGGCAGTATGATACCATATCCTCATTTATATCGATCCCCCTGGCGCCGATGCCGTTCTCTTTCAACAGCGAGAGAAACTCACCCCGCCCGCATCCTATATCCAAGACGTTCTGGCAGTTTTTGAAGTATTCAAGAAAGATGGACTGCCGCTGTTTGATTTCTTCGGTGCTGCCACGGAATTTTTCTTCGAATAAGAAATAGTTCATAGCTGCATCAATCTGACCTGCCGATGGCTTTTTTGTCATAGCTACAGCTTCATTAACCTTACTATCAATATTTTTGTAAAAACCAGCCATAGCCTCATTTAGCTTACTATCGATCTCCCAGTTGACAGTAGCCTTAACCTCGGTAACCTTGATATCAATGTCCCTGTTAAAACCAGCCATAGCCTCATCGACCTTATTATCGATATCCCAGCTAACAGTATCCTTAGCCTCGGTAACCTTGATATCAATGTCCTTGTTAACAGCAGCCATAGCCTCATTGACCTTATTATCGATGTCCCTGTTAACAGCAGCTACCCGTTCATTGAATCTGTTGTCGAAATCTTTAATCCAATTATTTAATACTCGAACAACATGGGCGTTAAATTCAACCTGTTTCCCGACTATAATGTCCACATAGCGTCTTACCTCTCCATGCATCAACTGTCTGCCCCATACCAGGAATCTGCCAAGTAGCGGTCGATGAGAACTGATGTTGTATTCTGCATGCACATCCCAGTTGGAGTTAATGTAATCAAGGTTCTGCTGCAGGTCATCCTGCCCTGCGCTGACAGTCTCGCAGGGTGCCTGCAATGGCTCATTGATTAACGCTTCCATCTCTTGTGTGTATGCGCCGCTTTGTTTACGCTTCTTGATATTCTCCCTTATCTGGCGCATGATTTCTTCGACGTTAATTTCATCGTCTTTTATTTCAATGGTGTCCATCTATCCTCCAGTAGCCTTAATCGTTTTCATTAATCCGTCCCTTAAACCGATGGTGGGCGACCAGCCTAATTTCTTCAGTTTTGAGACATCAGCGCACATTCTGGGTATATCAGTTGCTTCCGGGCGCTGACGGGATTGTATTGAGACATATTTTTTAGCAGGGTTGATGATATCTATAACTGTCTCCACAACCTCTTTTATGCTCGTCTCGCTGCCTGAGCCTATGTTGTAAGTCCCGCTGCCTGACTCTGCAATGGTCAGGATTCCATTAATTGCATCGGTGATATACAGAAAATCGCGGGTTGGTGTGATGTTTCCCACATCAACTGTTACTTTTTCATTTGCCTGCTTTATAATTGACGGTATAATAAAGCCTTCGGACTGCCCTGTTCCGTACATATTAAAAGGTCTGATAATAGTGGTTTTCAATCCATAGTTCAAAGCATATGTATTGACAAGCATCTCTGCTGCGGCTTTGCTTGCAGCATAAGGCTCATGCGGGTTAATGGGATGCAGTTCATCCATTGGCAGGTATTTCGGTACGCCATAGACATGGGAGGAACTGATATACACGAATTTTTCAACTTCTTTTTGTCTTGCCTCCTCAAGCAGGTTTAATGTCCCCGTTGCGTTCGTGTTAAAGGTTTCTTTGGGGTGATTTAAAGCATAATTAACATTGGAGATCCCGGCAAGATGAAACACTACATCTACATCATTCATGCTATTTTTTAATGAGTTTTGATATAGAATATTTCCGCGCTCGAAGGTTATTTGATTTTCAAGACCTGATAGATTTCCCACAGAATCCATTATAAGAACTCTAATTCTCGCTTCTTTCCTTAATAGTTCCTTGACAAGATACGGGCCTACAAAGCCTGTAGCCCCAGTGACCAGCACGGTCTTATCTTGCCACTTCACGAATGACTTTTTTGTCTTCATATCGCTTAACATCTTCTTTTACCATCATTGTTACAAGTTCTTTAAATGTTACCTCCGGTTTCCAGCCAAGTAGACGTTTCACTTTGGAAGCATCACCCTGTAATAGATTTACCTCAGCCGGGCGCAGGAATTTTGGGTCTACGACCACATACTTCTGCCAGTCAAGACCCACCTCGCGGAATGCAAGCTCGGCAAACTCACCCACAGAATGTGCTTCCCCTGTGGCTACTACATAGTCGTCTGGCGATTGTTGCTGCAGCATCAGCCACATGGCTTTGACATAATCGCCTGCATAACCCCAGTCGCGTTTGGCATCCAGGTTGCCAAGCCGCAGTTCATTTGCCAGCCCATGATATATGCGCGCCACGCTGTCGGTTATTTTTCTTGTTACGAACTCTATTCCGCGACGCGGAGATTCGTGGTTGAATAATATCCCATTTGAGGCATGCATCCCGTAGCTCTCCCTGTAGTTGATACATGCCCAGTGAGCGTATAACTTGGCAAAGCCATATGGGCTTCGTGGGTAAAACCTGGTATTTTCATTCTGCGGGGTTTCATTGACTTTACCGAACATCTCACTGGAAGAAGCCTGGTATACGCGGGCATCGGGGCAGACGTGGCGTACTCCTTCAAGAATCCGAACGGCTCCAAGTCCCGTCACATCACCAGTCAGCACGGGCTGGTTCCACGAGGTTGCTACGAAAGATTGGGCTGCGAGATTGTACACCTCATCAGGCATTGAATCTTTCAAAGCATTGTTGATTGATGACTGGTCTGTCAGGTCGCCTTCGATTAGCTCGATTTTATCAAGTATATGTTCTATTCTTGATAGATTGGGGGTGCTCAGGCGCCGGATTAAGCCATTGACTTTGTATCCTTTTTCAAGCAGGAGTTCTGCTAAATAAGAGCCGTCCTGCCCTGTGATTCCCGTGATTAGTGCTGATTTCATATAGTTACACTTCTTTTTTTACTTAAGGTTATATCAACTAATATAAACTCATTGTTTCCATTCACACGGGATCTCAAACAAACCAACATTGTTTCCTTTTTTGATAACATTGAAAGAAAACTGCTTATCAAGCCAATCATAAGGTGTATGTTCCTTACTGTGGGCTGCAACAGTGAGATTAAACTTGCCTTCCATCATACTCAGGTTACGGATGAATAATTTAATTTCATTCTTACCTGCTGCATTATTGACATCAAATCCCTGAATATCCGTATTGGTGCCATAACACAACACATCGCTGTCCGAGTATATGGCGATACCAATCACAATATTATCAACAGATGCATTAACATTATACTTTATTTGAATCGTCATCATGTCTCCTGAGTTAAATAAAGTATTTTCCTTTCCGAATATATCAATAAACTTAACATCGGTTATTTCAACTTTTTTGTCCCCCCATCGCGTTTTTTTCTCTTCAGCTCTTTTCTCTACGCTTTTTTGTTCTTCTTTTTTTGGCTCAGATTGTAGATTTTCGATATGTTTTGACCTGTCATCGACTCCGTACACATATTTATCAATAATCTCATTCGTGTCAGCAAATGCCACCTGCTCTCCATGCCGCAATAATAACGCCTTGCTGCAAAAGCGCCTTACAGAATTGAGGTCGTGTGAAACAAACACAATCGTTTTCTTTTCTTTAAGATACCGCTGGAATACATCTATGCACTTCTGCTGGAATTCCATATCTCCCACAGCCAGCACCTCATCCATCAACAAAATCTCCGGATTTGTCTGGATGGCTGTCGCAAAAGCCAGCCTGACCTGCATGCCTGAAGAGAGGTTCTTCAATTTGGCATCCTTGAACTGTTTAAGTCCTGAGAATTCAAGTATTTCCTCAAGCCTGGCATCAATCTCTTTGTCAGATAAACCCATGATAGCGCCGTAAATATAGATATTTTCTTTTGCAGTGAGGTCTGGCTGGAATCCTACACCCAGTTCGAGAAAGGGCGTTATTTTCCCATTAATCTTGACCGACCCATTGCTTGGTCGCAGGATATTTGCAATAATCTTAAGGAGAGTACTTTTCCCGCTCCCGTTTTCTCCAATGATGCCAACTGCTTCACCCTTCTTCACCGTGAAATTGATATTTTTAAGCGCCACGAACTCATCATATCCCTTTTTACCATACAGAGTTCCGGTAATGTGTTCAAACAGGGTATTTCTCTTTTCATGAGGAAGTCTGAATGTCTTAGATAGCTCGTTAACGATTATTGCCTTCTCCATTACATCTCCTCTGCAAATCCGGGTTCAAGCTTCAAGAATATAAGGTAGCCAACAACAAGTACCACAATCGTAGCGGCAAGAATAAATATCGAATCCCCAAAAATCGGCGATGTAGAATAAATCACAGTTCCTCTTAACATATCGATAATCCTTGTCATCGGGTTTGACATGATAATCCAGATGTACTTCTCAGGGATAATCGAAATCGGATATATAATCGGCGCGGCAAAAAAACCGGCCTGAAGTATGACTGCCCAGATATACTGTATGTCGCGATAATATACGTTCATCGAAGCAAGACCAAAGGAAATACCAAGTGTAAGTAAAAACTCGGCAAACAGGATCAAAGGGAAATAAACGATTGTGATAGCCGGCACAACGTTAAACACTAACATGAAAATCCCAAATACGATAAATTCTAATAATGTCATCAAAAGCGCCGTGATGCTTGAGCTTATTACCAGGATCTCTCTTGGAAAATAGACTTTTTGCACAAGACTTGGCTTGCCGAGTATGCTGGAGAGGCTCATCGTTGTTCCCCTGCTAAACATATTCCAGGATATTATACCCATCAACAAAAAAAGCTGGTAATGTTCAACATTAACTCGCATGAGATTGGTAAAGACCACATACAACACCACCAGCATTAGCAGAGGTTCAAGCAACGACCAGAAGAATCCAAGTATAGAATTCTTGTACCTCAGCCGGAACTCACTCATTGCAAGTTTGAGCGCCAGGTGCCTGTAATTCCATAATTCTTTCATATTTAAGTGCTCTGTTTTTTACGCCGAAGTGATTCTATAATATTGTCCATATGTTTAATAAACGCAGGTATATCAAAATCTTTCGCTCTGGCTTCACATTCTTTTTGATATTTTGCTGGATTCCTAGAAATTAATTTCACTGCATTTATTATAGCTGTTTCATCTGCCTCGATAAGCATACCTGTTGAGTCATCCACAACCGTTTCCAGATAGCCCCCCTCTTTAACTGCAATAGTCGGCTTTCCCGATGCCATTGCCTCGATAGGGGTCATTCCAAAATCCTCATCAAGCGCAGTTGTTATATGCCCTTTACAGGTTGCATATAATTCGATCAATTCATCTTCTGATACGCTGCCAAGTAATTGTACGTTATGCGGTAAATTATTGATAACCTGGGACGCGTATCTTGATGCATGGTCACCTTTCGCAAATCCTCCGACAATAATTAATTTCTCATCAGGCATCTGCCTGAAAGCATTGATTTGTAATTCTACACGTTTCTCGGGATATAAACGGTTCACAGATAACCAGAAATCTCCATATTTTTTGAATTGGTATTTTGATATATCGACAGCAGGGTACACCACTACTGAGTCCTTACTATAATATTTTTTGATTCTGTTATGAACATTTCTGGATATAGTAACAACATATTCAACATCGTTTACAAACTTACGACTTATCGGTTCGTGTACTGCCACCCATAGTTTAAATAATTGTCGTGTGATGAAAGATTGCCTTTGCTTAAATATATCGTATAAATCATAAAAAGCTCTTGTAGGCGTAAAACAGTACCACATGTTCGACTTGTGTCTTTTCGCCGCAAAATGCGCCCAATTGCCCGAAAAAATAAAAAAATCATATTTCTTCGAAAAATCGCACATTGCGAAACGGAAAGAAGCAGAAATCTGCTTGAGCGGCGGCAGTTTAACCGTCCCGCCAATGCTTATGATATTCACATCCTCAAACCCCATCTTCCTGACAGAATCCTCATCCACATCCGTTGTTATCACATCCGCACCAAGCCCGCGCGCAAGAGTAAGCACCAGCTTCTCACCGCCGCCGATTGCACCGATGTAGTCGTGGAAGATTGCGATTTTCATTTTCTCATTTGATCCTATGCAAATTTATCCATCAATTACTTTTTATAAGCATCTCGATTTCCCGAATGAACTTTTCCGCTCTTGACAGCGCATTTTCAGCTTCTGTCCTCGATATTGTCCCAACCGAACCATAGACTGCAGTATGCCTTTTTCTTCGCATACG
>JAHFDG010000079.1 GCA_023249105.1 Candidatus Methanoperedens sp.
CTCCGCGCCCAGAAGGTTTTCGTACTGCCCTTTCATGAGTATCTCGTATTTCAGTATCTCCTTCCACATCTCAGGCAGTTCTTTCCCGCTGAAATCGAAGGCTTTCGCCGATAAACCTGCTGGCGGCGATTCAGGCAGCTTTATTCCGAGCCTGTTTAACCAGTCCCCGATAAGAATCCTGTGCTTTTCCGAGTCCCTTATCAGGGTATCGAGCGCCTGCTTTGCTTCGCCGCCTGATTCTATTAAGGTCTCCCACAGCAGCAGTTCTTCCATGCGGGCTTCAATCCAGTATATTTTCCGAAGTGTTGAAATTACCAGCTCCCTCTCAATATCCTCAGGCTGCATATGTAAATAAATTGCAGGTAATCGGGGATATAGTTTTCTGAAAGTCGCCCGCGCAAGGAATTGATGGCATCGGCGAGGAGGCTCGAGGGTCTGCCTTGCTATCTATTGTTCGATTCAGGCGCAAAAAAAGCGCGATATGAAAAGATAGTAATTATAGTGTGGCATCGATAATCTTAATATCAATTAAAACAATTGTTTTAATTATGCCAACGACCATTACAATAAATGAGAAAACAAAAGAAAGGTTATCGGATTATAAGTTTGGTGACTGGACTTTTGACAATGTTGTGAATATGCTTATGGACAAGGTGTCCATTGAGGATATAAGCGCGGAGCATATTAGAGAGCATTATCGCCGCCTTGCTGATTTTAAAGGGATTTCAAAAGAGGAATTTAAATCAAGAATGAATAAAAGAGCTTCAAGCGGAAGTTGATGTAGTTGAGCAAAGACACTACTCCATATGAAGTTCTTATCGATGAGAGAGTTGAAAAAGATTTAGAAAAAGTCCCGAAATATGTTGTTGAGAAATTTCTCAAGCAGCTTGATGAATTTGAGAAGAATCCCATCCGACCGAGGTCTGGTTTTGATGTAAAGCCAATGGAAGGATACCCAAGCAATACTTATCGATTGAGGATTGGCAAATACAGGGTTCTTTATTCTGTGGATAATGAAAATAAGAATGTCAGGATAACTTCAGTACAGCATAGAGGCGATGCGTATAAATGAAATTTGCGGGGCATCGGCGCGGGGTGCATGAGGAAATTATTATCTAATAGTAAGAGCTATGGAAGTAATTATTCATGAGAATTTATATGGACGTCTGCTGCCTGAACAGACCTTTTGATGACCAGAGCCAGGATAGAATCAGGATCGAATCCGAAGCGGTATTGGCGATTTTAAACAGATGTCTGTATGATTGGGCGCTCATAGGGAGTGAAGCTATAGATTACGAAATTTCTAAAATCCCCGATGATGAAAGAAAAATAGGTGTAAAGGTTCTTGCAGCAATTTCAAGAGATAGGGTGACTGTTGATGAAAGCATATTAAGAAGGGCTTCTGAACTTGAATATATTGGATTGAAAGCATTGGATGCCTTGCATCTTGCATGCGCTGAAAAGTCTGCGGAAGTTATGCTCACAACCGATGATGAGATTGTGAAAAAGGTTATGGCTAATAACAGCCTTGTTAAGGTTAGAGTTGGAAACCCCGTTAGATGGCTAATGGAAGTAATTGAAAATGAAAGCTAAAACAATCAGCGAAATAAGAAGGGATGGACTGGAAGTTCTTGCGAAAGCCCTGGGACCGATAGGGATGGTCAGGTTTGTCCAGAGTTTCGATTTGGGAAGAGGAGACTACACGAAGGAACGGTCTCAATGGTTATCTGAGAGTCTGGATGAAATTTTTAAAGAAATCAAGGAAAAGAGAACCAAGGTTAGTGTCCATTAACGGCACGAAACAACTACAGCAATGTAGCTCATATTTCAAATTCTTCCATAGCCTTGCTTATACTCCAGACCTCGATTATCTTTTCATCGTTTATTTTATCAAAATGCCTGTCGTTTGTGATTAAAACCGCTTCTTCTTGAAGGCATGTAGCGGCGTGATAGGTGTCTATTAACCCATTTTCCGGGAAATACGATTTGCAGAGGCGCAGGAACTTTTCATCCACGTTTACCACTTCCGTTTTATCTATTAACTTATGGAGAATCTCCTTTCCACGCTTTGATTCAAAGACCTGCTCATACTTTTCCATTTCCATAATCAAGAATTCATTACCGATGAGCATGACAGTTGTATTATCGATCAGTTCCAGAAGTAGCATCAGCGAGTTTGTTTCCTTTTTAGGGTTCTTTATGGCTGCTATGAAGAGATTTGTATCAACCAAAAACCGACGGATGTTTTTTCCTGATTTTTTCTTTAACGTCACTTCGTACCCTGCCAACTACCGCATCGATGTCGATATTTTTAAAGTCTTTTTCAAGCTGTTCCGCCAGTTCCTGGATGTTTATTTTTTTGATAATCAGAATGTCATTTTTAACGTCTGCGATGAGCAGCTTGGCACCTTCGTTTAGCCTCAGCTTCTTGCGTAGTGCGCCTGGAATGACAATCCTGCCGGCTTTGTCGATGTTCACGATTTCCATAAATTACCATTATGGTATTATGGCATAATAATCTTTTGGGGATTTTAGCTGAAAATCAGGGCATCAACGTGGGTGGGGTTACTCTCGGCAGCTTTTCGCTCATGCAGTCACTTCAAGGGCAACAAGACTGAAGGAGTTTAATTTTTCGATTGGCTCCCCACTTTCGAGAATATCTTCTATATGCAGTCGGATAGCATCTTTTATATTTTCGAGGGCTTCCTCGTAAGTGTCCCCCTGTGAGTAGCAGCCCTGTAAAGCCGGGCACATTGCAAAATAGCCGTATTCGTCTTTTTCTATTACTACCGGGAGGGTATATTTTTCCATCTTTGTATCTCCTTAGGAGTTTAATTGGTCTGGCAGGTATTTAAGAATACATTTGTTATCAGCGACAACATATAGGCGCAGAGGGTGCTGTAAGTACCTTTTCCAGCATCTCAATAAGGCGATTTAACTTGCCAAGACGTTCTGGCGCGCTGAAATCTTACCGCCTTACTCTGCGCCTGTATTCAATTTCACAATTGTTATGCTGGTTTCTGGCATTTTTGGGATGCGCGAGAACGCTTATCGTCCGCCGTAACCGACCTCGTTTTGAAAAAATGAGGCATCCTGGCGCGGATGCTCGATGGTTCGGGATTCAGTTGGGTGATAGGGATTTCCTTTTTTTGCGGCGCTGGAACTTTGGAAAAATGTGGATGAAGCGCTACGAAACATAAAAGATGCTATTCAAGGTTTTATAGCAGGCTGAATTAGAGAGAAAAAACATGGAAGGGAAAGTTATATAAGTGGCGGTATGATTTGACAAATTACCAGTAATTTCTGGTAAAGATGCCATAGGGCTTTCAGCAAGGCAGGATGATGCTTGAAGCTTCATAATCGACCATTCCCTTAGTTTACGAAAGATTTATTACTTGTGCACTATTATAGGTTTAGTAATTGCAAGTAGAAGAACTAAATTCTAGGCGAGTTGGATAGAGTTTATGGGGCTTAAACAAAAACTAAAACCTATTAAGATTTTAATGGTATCTATTAATCCTGCGCTTCTTTTTTACATCACTTATACGATAATATTAGGTTATTATATTGTTCCTTATTACATACATAGTCAATGGCTTAGACTTGGGATTGGAATATTTTTCTTTATAATTAGTATTCTCTTTTTTAATAATTTAATTTCTTTTTTATTCACACCCAATAATTTATTAACTATTAAAATCCAAACAATCATGGAAAAACCTGAAGATGGCCTCCACTTTTTAAAAAACGAAGCCGAAAAATGGTTAAACGTTGTTTCAAAATTTATTGAAAATGCTGAATCCAGGTCCAGCACCGATTGTCTAAAAAATAATAAAGAAATTAGAGAAGAAATACAAGAAATACGTCTAAAAGGATCTAATTTGCAGCACATTTTTAATAGGGTCAGTAGCGAGTCTATTCATGCTGATCGTGAAGCAATTGAAGAATTAATTGGATTTAGATGCGACAGTGATCCAAAAATCGTTGAGGAATTAATTAATGATTATAATTCTATAGAAAAAGATACATATTTGTTTAGTTGGGACAAAATTCCAGGAAGCCATGACGAAATACTCAAGGCATTTCTAAAACAGAAATTTCATATCGACTGGGTAAAAACAGCAGAAATTAATAAAATCGACAACGATAAGGCCATAACACTATCTTCTAACAATAACCTTATTTCACTCACACTTAACGATGAAAAAACCAAAGTACAACTACGTACCAGTGACGGTAGAGCTGATGAATTCATTACGAAGAAGGAAAAAGGTGTGCTAAACATATACAAAGACAGTAATATTAAATTGAAAATAAGAATTGCAGCAAGAAAAGAAAGACTCTCTGAAATTCGTAATCAACTCGGTAAACTTAAAGAATACGAAAATTTTATTCCAGATATTATAGACATAATAAGGGACACATCTACACGAAGAGCTGTCGTAAAATCCGCTAATGTGTTACAAAAAGCAAAAGTTGTGGATGATTTAAAGTGGTTAATTACATTTATAAACTCGCGAATTGGCTTTGATATGGCTGAACTATTAGGTTTGAAAGTTGAAGGAGAATATGTAAAATGGAATGATAAAGAAGGGAATGATAAAAAAGTTGTAAACATATCAGGCTTTAAGGATTATATGAATCTCTTTAAGTTAGATATAGACAAAGCATCCTTTTTGTACACAAATTATGGCACTATATCTAAAATTAATGACGCTAAAATACATGAAGTTGAAGAAGTTCGTAAAATAGCTAAAGATATGGTGGATTTGGATGATGTTAAAATGTTTTCAAGTAATTTCAAAAAGAAAGGAGATGATGCTTTAAATAACCTTTGGTTAAATTTTTATGGATGGCATTGGAATGAACTTACGAGGCACTTTATATCTGGCGCTACACCACGTCTTGCTATTGCTCTAACATCTGGTTACAGCAATACATTAGCTTTCATTTTAGATAAAATACTAGAAAAAGCTAAGGTGAGTTATGATATAAAAAATATTCAATTATTATTAATCAAAAGTGATTCAGAATTCGGAAGTGATCAAAAATTCGGGGATGTAGAGCTTTTGAAAGCAGAACTTATAGGAAAACATCCAGGGTTAAATTGCAGAATCATGCCTATTGATATAATAAAAATGCATGGTTTACAAATTGGAAAAGTTTTTATCGGTATTGAAAGTATAGATATAACAGGAGATATAGTTCATCCACGTGGAAATATGAAAGTTATTGAAAATATAAGAGACTGCGCTCCAACTGCTAGTTTTTATGCTTTTGGAGAGACCTATAAAGTCAAAGATTTTAAAAAAATACCTATAGATTATACCAAGCTAGCATTTTTGAACCATGATAAAATAAATTATGTTGTAACTGACCACGGTATCCACAAACGTGATAATATTTTAGACAAATGGGAAGTTTTATTTGGTCCGTATTTGTTTAGCTGGGAAAAAATTCCAGGAAGTGATAACGAAAGACTCAAGACATTTCTAAAACAGAATTTTGGTGTTGATTGGGTAAATACAGCAGAAATTAAAAAAGTCGATGACGACAAGGCCATAGAACTGTCTTCTAACAATAACTCTATTTCACTCAAACGTAACAATGATAAAACCAAAGTACAACTAAAAATCAGTGACGGTAGAAACGATGAATTTAAGATGGGAAATGATATGCTTTACATTGATCCCAATAAGTATAAATGGAATCAAAAAACCACTAATTTAGACTGTTGTATAGTTCATTGGAAGAATCAGTAAGAAGGGAATTTAAGAATACCAAGTGAATTGGCAAAATAGGTTGGAGGTTGCAGGTAGGAAAGGTCTATGTCATCCATAACCAATTTAAGACATTGTTTAAAAATATATATATATATTAAAAATATGTGAGGTATAATAATGGTCAAAGTCGTAATAAGTCTAATAAAAGCAGATGTTGGGTCATACCCAGGACATTCTCTGGTACATCCAGCATTAGTTGAGATTGCAAATAAAGAGTTAAGCAGCGCCAAATTGTCTGAAATAATAACAGATTATAAAGTTTTAACCGTTGGCGATGACTTACAACTGATGATGAGTCATCAAAAAGGCGTTGATAGTTCTGAAATACATGAACTTGCCTGGAATACTTTTATGAAAGCCACAGAAGTGGCGAAAGAATTAAAACTATACGGCGCCGGTCAAGATATGCTCTCAGATGCTTTCTCTGGAAATGTTAAAGGAATGGGGCCTGGAGTTGCCGAGATGGAGTTTACCGAAAGACAGGGAGAACCTTTGATTGCATTCATGATGGACAAAACAGAACCCGGAGCGTTCAATCTCCCAATATACAGAATGTTCGCTGACCCTTTTAACACCGCAGGTTTAATAATTGATCCAAGCATGCATGGTGGCTTTAAATTCGAGGTATGGGACATTGTTGATCACAAGAAAGTTTTTTTAAATACTCCGGAGGAAACTTATGAGATTCTGGCTCTTATCGGAGCAAAGAGCAGATACGTGATTAAGCGGGTATTTCCAAAAGACAACCCCAAGTTACCTTCTGACGAACCTGTGGCTGTGATAAGTACGGATAAACTTTCTCAGATTGCAGGACAATACGTGGGCAAGGATGATCCTGTTGCGCTGGTGCGCGCCCAGTCAGGTCTCCCTGCCGTGGGTGAAGTCCTTGAGCCGTTCGCATTCCCTCATCTTGTAAGCGGATGGATGCGTGGCAGCCATAATGGGCCGCTGATGCCGGTAGGATTCAATCAAGCACAGTGTACACGCTTCGACGGACCGCCCAGGGTTATTGCAGCGGGGTTCCAGATTGCAAACGGAACCTTAGTGGGGCCTGTGGATATGTTTGCGGATGTGGCATACGACTACACGAGAAAGAAGGCTCAGGAGATCACTGAATATATGCGGCGGCATGGGCCATTTGAGCCGCACAGACTGCCGATGGAAGATATGGAGTATACAGCGCTTCCCAAGATACTTGCAAAGCTTGAAGATAGATTTGAGCCAACTGAATAGTTTTTAAAAGAACTCTCTTTCGATTCAAGTTCTTCAATAGTCTGCGCCCTCACTGGCTGCGTATAATCGGGATTTATCTCCTCCTCAAGTTCATTAAAAACATTCATTCATGGTTTACGGGTGACAATCACTTTTCAGTGGACATCTTTCTTGAGGGGCGCCGAAATTTCAGGTATCATGGAGAACTTTGTTTATCTATCGCCTCTTGAGAGATTTTCATACCTCCTTATGCAACCAATTGCGCCCAATGGCTTGCGAGTATCTGAAGTCCGAGCCGATAGGCGAGGATTTGGGCGAGGGCACGAAGTGCCGAAGCCAGATACCCGCCTGTTATATTTATATGACCCGAACGAAGTGAGGGCAAGGACACGAAGTGTCCGCAGGGTTGCCCGCATTTCATGGTTTGTGTGCCTTTTTATTGATCCTCATTTCCAAAATTTCCACCATCTTTTTTTCCGTTGAGTTAATTGTCCTTCTTCTGTTGGAATTTTTTTTGATTCTTCTTCTAATAATAAAGGAAAGTATCGTCCTATATCAGTGGGATTTGACTTTGCGATCTCACTTATTGCATCCCGTGCTTCGTATCTAACATCACCTTCAACTTGTGTTGCTTTAGAGAGTGCAGGTAAAGCAGACACATCTTTTAAACATCGAAGGATAGCCGCGGCGAACCATCTTGTACGCCAATGTGAATCAGATAACATTACATCGCAAATATGTTCAATAATTTCATGCCCCTCTGAATTTGTAAATCCGACATAATAATATTTACAATTCTGTACCCAATTATCAAAATTTGTATCGTATCCTATTTTCCAGACAAGACTGCCGAGAATAAGTTGTTTCTCTGAACCATTTTCTATCCATTCAGCTTCATTTATTTTCATGATGTCATTCATGAACCACGGCTTTATATAACAATCGAAATATAGTTGACCAAGTTCTAAAAGAGCCTCCTCATAATGGTTATTCGGAGACAAACCATAGCCATAACTCTCTTGAGGAACTGGTTTCTTAAGTTTTTCAAATGAGTTTTGGATTCGTCGATTAAATTCCGCAACTCGTTTTTTCCAATCTTCTACTTCTCTACGACGCTTTTCAATTTCTTTTTTCTTCTTCTCAGCAAGTTCGTTTTCAATTTTTTTGTTTACTATATTACTTACTTTTTCTTCCCCAACATACTTCGCATATGCTATTTCTGCCAAATTATATTCCTCATTATTAGCTTTTTCATCATTTAATAGTTTAAAAAAACGAGACTCTACTGCATCTTTTAAACAATTTTCTTTATACTCACCAGCAAAAAATAATGAAGCTTTCCTAACCTCAATATTTGGATCATCTAACAATGATTTAATCTGTAATAATAATTCTCTCGAGGCTAAATCAGTTTTATTTGACCATATAGAAAGTGTTTCTAATGCATTTCGTTTCACAAACTCGTCATTATCTTGTAAACATTGCTTTAAAAATAAGAAAACATCTTGTTTTTCAAATGCACCGAGTGCCTTAATTATAGCCCTTCGCACCTTAATATTGTTATCTTCGCGGCACTGCCAAAGAGCATTGAACGCTTCGGATGTTGAGTTGTTACTCAACCATTTAACTGCATCTTTTCTTGTGTCTGGAGATTCTTTTGAGTTTAAAAGGACTTGAATATTCCAAGCAAGTATTTCTTGATGGCTCAATTCTTTCATTTTATCACCTTCTATTTATACATTCTATCAAAGCACACAGTCTTTTATTATTTTCCCTCTTGAAATGCGGGCAATTTCATATAACGGCCGTGGACATGCGAAATGCCGAAAGCATTTGGGTGAGCGAAGCGAACCGCAAACACGCTGTTGTGCGAAGTTGCCAATTTTCTTTAGTGAATATCTAAAACCTTGCAATGACCAAGACAGCTTTCGCAACTATTACCACTTCTTGGCTTCACCTTCTTGAATGATGAGCAACACCTCGTGAGGTTTTAGATTGTAAGTCTTAGATATCTTGTCCATGGCAATCTTTCTCGCCATCTTGCCCTTTCTCTCGGTTAATTGAATGGCGTCTCCAAATAACCCATGCCCAGGCGTTGGTTTGTCTAGGGCCGCACGAACATCACCCAGCAGGTTCGGATCCAGCAGAAACGCGTCGTTTTTCGTATTCCTATACTCAAGGAATATTCTCCATCGCTCGTGTTCGGGCAAATCCAAAATGTCCTTGCCGATCTGCTTTCTGAGTTCCTTCCAGTGGTCGATAACCGTTGGGTTATCGGGCTCGCGCTCAAGAGCTACCATGGCAGTTCTTTCTGCTTCCTCAACGTGGCTTTGAAAGAAATAGGAGCTTGAAAGGAATAGCCGGGCCTCAATATGTTCTGGGTCACTCGATATAGCATTCTCAAGATAGGTTATTGACTTGTCGTATTGCTTCACGGATTGATAGAAGGAACCAACGATGAAATAGGCTGTTCCAAGCTGCTTATCGTTCAACCCGCCAAACTTCTTTGCCAGTTCGATGGCTCTTGAGAATGCGTCAGCCACTCTCTTTACACTGGCATAGTGCGCTTCGTTAGTGTCACTGGATGGCGGAATTCGGGAATAGCAGAATGCTAATGCCCAAGAAATTGTAGCAGAATCAGGGGCGAGTTCCTCTGCATGCTTAAGCTTCTGCATCGCATCCGTAAATTTGTTCTCATCAATCAATTTCTTTGCCTCATCGCAAAGCTTTTGGGGATCCTTCCCCAAGAGTCTATTTAAGAAGCTCATGGTTCACCTCCATTTTTTTACGAGCCAATTTCGCACAACGTTTTTGGGCTTTGCGAAGTGCAAAGCATTTGGGCGAACGGAGTAAGCCGTAAAGCCCGTGTTATGTGAATCTTGGTTCCGCCGTTTTTCCACCTATCGAGTAAAAATGACAACGCAGCCACCCCCTCTTTCCTTGACCAATTGATGGTCCATTTCAACCCTGTAATCACCCATGAGAGCCTTTACTTGTGCCCACTTCGGTAAGTTCTCTTTGATTAAGAGCATAGATAATAGATCTCGATTGTTTGCATCGTTGGAATCCCTTAGCCATAAAAGAACCCTTCCCGTATCTCTTTCCTCCTTTAGGTCTTCGAGAGAATCCGCTTCTGCGACAAGGAAAGTATCAAGCACAAGTGACATGTCATTTTGGTACCTATTGTAGAGAACTCTTGATGTTCCCGTACAGGCGATACTGTAGCAAACCATATCATCGGGCGATTTCGTGATGTGGAAGGATAGTGTAGTGTCGTCCTGCAAGCTAATGGTGAATTCTGCCCAATCACTCTCACCACGTCTAATCACTTTGACGTCTCCGAATTCTGCTCCTTCATAAATATCATGTCGCTGTAAATCTGCCATTGCTGCCCGCGCGTAATCTTCAACCGACATACGGCTCTCCTCTTGAGTAATCGAAATGCGGACTGAATCTTCGAGACCGCTTGGATGGAGCCACCCCACCAGTCCCTTATCTTTGAGATAGTCGAGATCTCTTCCACCCATTTTCCAGCCCACGGGTAGTTTCCACCTTATGCCCAACTCCTCGATGGTGACTTGAGAAGATTCCTCTGATTTATGTTTCCCGTGGCCGAATAACTTGCTAAAAATTCTCATGTTGAACTCCACTATTTGTCTTTACTTTTACCAAGATTCATATAACGTCTGAGCGTATCTGAAGTTCCCCGAAGGGGAATTTGGGCGGAGGCGTCAGCCGAAGCCAGATATGCTCTGTTATATGACTTCGCCGAAGGCGAGGCAAGGACACGAAGTGTCCGCAGAGTTGCCCGCATTTCATGGCTGGGTGCCCTTTCCTTATTATTTCCAAAATTGCCACCATTTCTTTTTAACATCATATATCCCATTAATTATAGCTATTCTATCAATATCTATTCCACAGGCTGGACATTTCTCTGTACTGCTACCTCCTATTATAGAAACACTCGCAGCCTGACTATATGCTTGATCCAGCGCACTTTTCCTAAGCAACGATTTACAATTAGGACATTTGAAATACTCTCCCATTATTTTCCCTCCTCTAAGTGCTTTATTTTGTATTTTTTAACCTTTTCTAAAGCTTCCTTTGCCATCCCTAACACTGTGATCTCCATCCTTGTATGTTCCAAATTTTTCTTTTTCTTTTTCCGTCATAATATCAAGAGGCATAATTGCACTTGATCCATCTCTAGGTAGATAATGTAAATGAACCTGAATCTCTGTTAAGTTAGTGTCAAAGATCACGTGAATAAATTCGGCTCCACCTTGCGTAAGGTAAGAACTCTTTGACCAATATGATTCGACAAAGGGGATGTACCCAGATTTGAAAAAGGGTCTTAAATCAAAATCCAAACTTCTAAAAGTAGATACAAGTATTTGTAGGGATGTATCGCCCAACCAGGCACTGTGATGGCCCCCATCTGTAACTGATTGTCGCATGAGCTTTACTGCTGTCGTGGAAATTTCTGATAGGATATCTTGCTCTCTAAGCCTCTCGATTTTGGGATGTACATGTGTAATCTTTTCAATATGCTCGTTAAGAGTACTTGCCATCCAGTTTGCTAAGGCGGTGTCGGTAACATCTTTAACTGTTGTCCTTCTTTCAATACTCGGAATCTCTTCTGAACCTTTTGGCATCTTTTCTTTTTTACCGAACAACTTATTAAATATTCCCATTTTATGACTTCCTATTTCCACACTTTATAAAGGCACACAGCCTTATTTATTTTTCCTCCTGAAATGCGGGCAATTTCATATAACTCATTCATATCCGAGCTCAGTTCGTATATCTTTCCATTTTGGGAGCATATCCGCACTCGATTCGTATATACTTCCATTTGCCTGAACGAGAATTCCCTTATCATCAAATACATCTCGCATTATTTTATCCTAAGGATTTGTTACGAAATAACTTGATTATTTATCAACTACTTTTGTGCAAATTGTATAATTCCATTCTCCATGGAAATCATCCTTTAGAATATTGACATCAGATAGCTCTTCATCTGAG
>JAHFDG010000123.1 GCA_023249105.1 Candidatus Methanoperedens sp.
TCCATGGTTTTATTATAACCGAACCCTTACCCTTAGCGTTTGTTTGAAATATTTATAATCGTCAGGTGCCACAAATCCGTTATACAGACCCCCGAGGGCGTTTTTGATTTTCTCTAACTTTTTTAATGCAGCCTCTTCCCGCCTGTATTCTTTATCGTACAGATACATGGGAGTAGTCATATAAGGCTGAAAATAGACTAAATACATGGGGCCTCCGCCCAAAAATGAACAACATCATCTACCCACGCACTTAGCCTCACACCCGTGGCACTCGTTACGCACGGCTCCTGGCGCGTATCCGTAGGGATCACACCGCCAGATGGCAACAAAATTCTGCGCGGAGCAATTTTCCCGCAGCAGGCGGCGAAGTTTTTTGTTTTCCTCGCTAACACCACCTTTTAACTGCGATTCGCATCCCCTACATGCAATAGCGTGACTCTCAACCTGTCTGATATATTTCAGGGCCGCTTCATGCCTTGTCTCCCCCGGAAATTTTCTTTCTACAGCAGAAAGCAGTTGGCTATATTTTTCCTGGAGCTCCTGTTTTTTCATGTCCACGTTTACTCCTTTTGGAATGTTCACTCAGCTTTTGGGAGAACATATCACAATAAATGTGAATGTCAAGAACTTTTTTCATAGGAACGTAAAAAAGTTTATCCTCCCGGAAAGTTCTTGTATTTCACAGGAAATGGGTGTAACATCCCGCGCCATGATAGATATTCCGACATATTTAAAGGAAATTCGTAAAAGATTCGGCCTGACACAGGCGGAGTTTGCCGGGCTCCTGGGTGACAAGCGCAGCAACATTGCGAAATATGAAACCGACCAGGCAAATCTCTCCCTTAGAAAGTTCCTCAGCGTGCAAGAATTGGAGAAGAAACTATGCCAGAACCGCCCTTAGTTCCCCCTGATTATTGGCAGGACGGGGATGACGATCGCCCGGACGAAGAAAAGAGTTGTGCCCAAGTGAACGGTTCCAACGGGGATTGTGTTCTCGGGCGGGAGACGTGTAGGGGTTGCAAATATAATACTTAGCCATGGCATAGCCCCTTGTAAAAAAACGTTGCGTAGCGGCGGAGGTATCTGGAGTTGATGGCCCTGCAACATTCCGGGGACGTAAAATATTTTCTGATGCAGGTGCCGTTTAGACTCCCCGGCAATACGAAGTATCTGCTTGACTTCCTTGTGTTTTGGGCTGATGGTATTGTTACACATGAGGATGTCAAGGGGATGAAAACGGCCATGTTTGTTATGAAAAAGAAGCAGGTTGAAGCGCTTTATCCGGTGCGGATCGTGGAACCATATAATCGGATCGGATATGAGGAGGTTCCCGGGGTTAAGGTCCGGGTGGGGAACACGGGGGATTTATAACGCCAAAATTGAGCGGCCTCGCCCATGACCTGATCAGACGGGCGGTACAGTATGAATTATTTCTTGACAACCAGCAAAAGCGGAGTATTGTTAAGGTGAAAGGTGGGAGCGAACCCCATGATAAATCAAACAATTTTTTTAAATAAGCCTAAACATTAGCCCTTGTGCCAGCGGTCTCGCCGTTGGGTTCGCCGCAGGGGCTTTTGTTTTGGGCGATAAGATAAATAATGGATAGTGGATATATAAAATTATATCGATGTCTTGCCGAGAAGGGCTATTACACCGATTCTCAGTTTGTTCACTTATGGATACATTTATTGATGAAAGCATCCTATCAAGAAAAAGAATATCTATTTAATGACGAGTTACACCAGCTTAACCCAGGGCAATTTATTACTGGCCGGAAAGCACTTGCCAAGGAAACGGGCATTAACCAATCAAAAGTTGAACGGATATTAAAATGCTTTGAAAGTGAACAGCAGATTGAACAACAAAAAACAAACAAATTTAGAATAATATCAATACTTAATTGGGGTAAGTACCAAACACTTGAACAGCAAAGTGAACAACCAGTGAACAACAAGCGAACAACAAGTGAACAACCAGTGAACACAATCAATAAAGAGAAGAAAGAAAAGAAAGAAAAGAAAGAAAAGAATAACAACATAGTCGAGCAGATCATTTCTTATCTCAACAATAAATGCCATAAAAACTTTTCCTGTAATACAAAGGCGACCAATGTCCATATTATGGCACGATTGTCAGAGGGAAGAACTATTGATGATTTTAAAAAGGTTATTGATACCAAATGCGGTAAGTGGCTTGACGATCCAAAAATGATTGATTTCCTTCGTCCCGATACTTTATTTGGTAATAAGTTTGAATCCTACCTAAATGAACCGCCACCGCATCCTCTCCAGGGGAAGGTGTCAGATGTGAGCATGAAAAACTTTGATACGATAAATAGTTGGAGGCCCCCGAGATGAAAAACTTTACTAGGTTCCAAGAACAAATGATGTTGATAGGGGAAGTTCATGGACGGCAAATATCTCAACCCCTACTAGACCTATACTGGAAGGTCCTTGAACCATTCCCAGATGAACAATGCGAAATAGCATTTAAGCGCGTCCTGCTTGACGGTAGGTTTTTCCCAAAACCAGTAGATTTTCTTGAAGTATTACAAGGCAGAACCCAGGACGTGGCAGCACTGCGATGGGTTGAGGTTGTGAAAGCGCTGAAGAAGATCGGCGCTTATGAGAGCGTGACCTTTACCGACGCGGCAATTAACTCCACAATCGAAGCCATGGGGGGCTGGATCAGGCTCGGAGATATGCTGGAAGATGATGAAAAGTGGAAGGGAAAGGAATTTGAGCGACTCTATTCCATTTTCTCGCAACGTGGAGGTAGTCACCCTGGCTATCTTATTGGAATAAACGATCTAAGCAGCCAAGCGCGGGGGTATGGCAAAGAAATTAAGCCCATCGTGATCGGCTTTCAGGAAAGAGAGCCGCTTAAGATCGCACAATAACACAAAGCTAATAAATCAGATAGGTTACGCGCCGAGCACTCCCATTGAAGGGGGGATCGGTAGGTTTGTAGAGTGGTTCAAGGGGTATGGGGGGGAGGGGGCTGCCCCCACCGGGCTATATACCCCCGAAAGGCACGAGCAAAGGCGATTTTTGAAAAAA
>JAHFDG010000080.1 GCA_023249105.1 Candidatus Methanoperedens sp.
TTTTCGAGTGGAATTAGCGGAAGGATTAAATTTTTCAACTGGAATTAAAAATAATATCAAATTTTTTTTGATATTTTGATTTTTTGAGATTCATTGACGCTATTTTTGGGACAGCCTGTATAGTAACAAATATTTCATTAAACCCTACTTTGAAAGGGTCTCCTGAATTACTAATTTTTAAGACTTTTCCAAAGTCTTTATCTTCTGGGTCTTTTATTAATCTGTAAACTTCCGAAATTTTGCCTGAAATAGTTTTTCTAATAAAACTAGGGTCAACACATGTTAAAAGATATAGCTCAAATTCTCCAGCTATCCACATTCCCGGGTAGAGTGTTGGTAAAGAATGTCCCCACCCCCATTTTTTTAAAAGTTGCAGTCTTTCCCTGCTGCCATAGTTAAATCTAACTGGAATACCGCAATCGACAATAATAGCATCCACAACCGTGTTTTGACCCAATGGTTGCTTTTTTGATTTTTTCAATACTGAATCATATCCTTTTTCCATGATTTCCTTTTTTTGCTCATGCCACTCTTTTCCGCTGATGTCCAATTTTCTCAAGAAATCGCTAATTGGATTTACTCTTTCACGGTCACTGAAATGGCTTCAATAGTCCCCACAAACGCAAATTTGTTAAGATAAATCTGTTTTAACTTTCTTTCCTTCTTGGAACTCTCGAATATTTCAGGTTGATGAACTTCTAATTGAAAACCGTTCATTTCCATATCTGGTTCAAATATATCTCCGCAATCTTTCATTACCCAATGAACGATACCCGCGGTAACAGTCAGCGATGCCCCATTAATATGTTCGTTTTTCATATTCACCACTTGCTTTCGATATGCTTTTTGACAATCTCTCTAATCTCATCAGGATGCCCGAGCACGGTTATTCCGGGCATTTTGCGAAGTTTATCCACGGCTTCGATGTCCACATCCCGCATCGTGAGCGTGAGTTTCTTACCATCTGGCAAATCTGTGGTTATTTCGCCTTTTTTCTGGTCAGCCGGGAAAATATAGACCGGCACTTTCCCTTTCATCGCCTGCGCCACGGCATTCGTGAGCAATGTATCTGATATGCCAACCGCAATCTTGGCAACAGTGTTTGAAGTTGAAGGTGTGATAAGGAGAAAATCGTATTTACCGAGCTGCAAATCGCCTACTAAGAACGGGACATTGGGTGATTTCTCTGAATATGTTTTGGGGAAGCTTGTTTTCAGGTCTTTAAAAAGCCTGTACCATTTTACTACCATCTCGCCTGCCTCGGAGAGATATACCCTCACGTCCAGATTATGCTCTCTTGCGAGTTCTTTCATTATATCGAGGCTTTCTTTGAGGTAGTCGCCGCAGCCTGTGATTCCCCATGCGATTCTTAGAGTCATATATGATCTAATTGGATGTTTTATCCCTAATTATTTAAAAAAAACCGCAGATGAACGCAGATTTGTTCATCCGGCATCTCGGTTTTGTTATTCAAAACTATGTAACCTGAAGATATTAAAAGTCACTGTTGTTACTGGATTGTGGCTTTTATAATCTTATCGCCTTTTTTGATGCTTTCGACCACGTTCTGCCCTTCTGTTACCTGCCCGAACACAGAATGCTTCCCGTCAAGGTGGGGTTGTGGATCTTCTGTGATAAAGAACTGGCTCCCTCCGGTGTTGGGACCTGCATTAGCCATAGACACCGCACCTTTTGTGTGTTTTAGTTTTGGATGAAATTCATCACGTATCGAATACCCCGGACCGCCTGTTCCATCTCCTTTAGGGCATCCGCCCTGAATCATAAAACTGCGTATGACCCTGTGGAACGTAAGCCCGTTATAGAACCCCTTTTGCGTGAGGTCTATGAAGTTTTTTGTGGTGATTGGGGCTTCTGATTCTTTGAGTTCGAATTTTATGGTTCCTTTTTGTGTTTCTAAGATTGCTGTTCGGTTTGGCATAAGTATCGAGGTATCTTGAGGTTTTAATAATATAACTGCTTTTTGTTTAGACTAACTTAAAGTTTAGTGGCATGATTGTCCAAGCTTTAAGCTCGACCCATCGTACAACATGCCAGTATTCAAGAATAGAAAAAGAACCAACATCAGGAATATCAGGTGTGTAATTTACTTTTATCGCAATTCCATACATATAATGGTCTTTATTGGTATCGACTCTTAGTTCATCTAAACCAGATTGAATAAGAGCTTCAAGAATCATCCCCTGACTTTCACCAGGTTCAATATTTATATTTTCTGAAAGCACTACCTTTGACATTTCAAGAGTTTCAGGTTTCTGAAGCTCTATTATATTGGCTGCTTTTTCTGGAGGAATTAGATGCAGGTCGTAACGGACATTTATTCTACTTTTTTCACCATGGTTTTTAAATTCAAGAACTGGAGCAGTATTCGGTTCTTTTTGGTAGTATTTCATAGACAAGTATGGCTTATGTTCATAGACAAATTGCTTGCACATCGTATCTGCCATGCCTTTTGTTGCTTTTGTATATGTCCAAGTAACAATTACCAAAACGACTACTGCAATGGCATTTACAATCGTAGCGATTAGTTGGATAAGGGCAGAATTATTAATCAAAGTTTCAATCATAATTTATAAACCAACAAGTTCAATACACGCAATACGACTTAAAGGCATCCTGTTTAATTCTATACTTTATCAGCTTATATTTTCATTCACATTCCAGACCCCAGCGCCACGCTATCCACCCAATCCAGCCACTTTCTTTCGCAACGTCTTCTTTGCGCTCTTTGCGCCTTTGCGGTGAAAACATCTCCAAAAGATTAAATAATTTCCCGCCCTCAATAAGCCATCATGCCCCAAACAATCTCAGAAAAAATCCTCTCAAAAGCATGCGGCAAAAAAGTAAAAGCAGGCGAATTTGTCCTCGCAAACATAGACCGCGCCATGACTCACGATATTACAGGGCCGCTTGCAGTTGAAGGATTCAGGGAAATAGTAAAAGGCAAGAAAAAACAGAAAGTATGGGACCCGAGCAAGATTGTTATTCTTTTTGACCACCAGGTGCCTGCCGATTCACTCAATGCCGCAGCCAACCATATCTTCCTGCGCCAGTTCGCAAGCGAGCAGGGAATCCTGAATTATGATGTTTTTGAAGGCGTGTGCCACCAGGTGATGCCGGAAAAGGGGCACGTTAAACCCGGCGACCTCATCGTGGGCTCTGACTCACATACATGCGCATACGGCGCGCTGGGTGCATTCTCGACAGGCATAGGCAGCACGGATATGGCTTTTGTTTTTGCCACAGGAAAGCTCTGGTTCCGGGTGCCTGAAACCATGAAGTTTGAAGTTGAAGGAAAGCTTCCCAGATGCGTTTATCCCAAGGATGTCATCCTCCACCTCATAGGCGATGTCGGAGTGGAAGGAGCAAGATACAGGACAGCAGAATTCTGCGGCTCGACGGTCAAAGGCATGGACATCTCAGGAAGGATGAGCATGTGCAACATGGCAATCGAAATGGGCGGGAAAGCAGGCATCGTAGAGGCTGATAAGACAACCGAGAATTACCTGAAAGAAAGGATACCCGGCTTCAAGCTTGACCCCAGGTGGAAGAGCGATGATGATGCGGCGTTTGCCGAGATTAAACAATACGATGTAAGTGACCTCTCGCCGCAGGTAGCATGTCCGCATAATGTGGACAATGTGAAATCCGTGGAAGAGGTCGAGGGGACAAAAATTGACCAGGTATTCGTGGGCTCATGCACTAACGGGCGGTTTGAAGATATTGAAATCGTGGCAAAAATCATGAATGGCGAAAAAGTGGCAAAAGGCGTTCGCTTGCTGATTATACCTGCCTCGCATACTGAATATATGAAAGTCCTTCGCGCCGGATATGTAGAGCAGTTCATGGAAGCCGGGGCAATCGTGGAATCGCCATGCTGTGGACCGTGCATGGGCGGGTCATTCGGGCTTCTTGGCAAAGGTGAAGTCGGGCTCTCCACGTCAAACCGCAATTTCAAAGGCAGGCAGGGAAGCCCCGATGCTTTTGTTTATCTCTCATCCCCGGCTACTGCGGCTGCAAGCGCGCTGTACGGGGAGATAAAAGACCCGAGAAAGGTTTAAGATGATAAGTCCAGGTGCAATTAAGGTAATGGAATGCTACGGGGTAAAACGTGGCGAGAGCGTTCTTATCGTGGTGGATACTTCCACACCAACTTCTATTGTCAAAAACTTATTCGATGCCGCAAAGAACCTTGGTTGCGACGTCATGATAATGACCATGCTTCCAAGGACGCGCCATGGGGAAGAGCCACCGGTTGCGATAGCTGAAGCCATGAAGAATGCCGATGTTGTGGTCGCCCCGACCACTTATTCCCTCACTCACACCCAGGCAAGAATAAATGCCTGTAAAGCAGGAGCGAGGATAGCTTCCATGCCCGGAATCACAGAGAAAATGATGAATTCCGGGGGGATGACTGCCGATTACAACAAGGTCAATGAGATCGCTATTCGATTGAATAAAAGGCTTGAGAATGTGAAAAATATCAGGGTTGTTACGGATGCGGGGACGGATATCACATTTGACCTTGAAGGATGCAAATGGTATATGGATACCGGCCTCTGCCATGAAAAAGGATGCAGCAGCAACCTTCCTGCAGGTGAGCTGTACATAGCGCCGAAGGATGCCAACGGTGTTTTCGTGGTGGACGGTTCCATGAGCGGGTTTGGGCTGCTGGACTCTCCTCTTGAAATTACAGTCAGGAACAGGTATGTGACTGATATTAAAGGTAAGCATGCTGAGAAGCTAAAAGCCATGCTTGACATGGTGGGAGAAAAAGCGCGCAATATCGCTGAATTCGGTATCGGAATCAATCCAAGGGCGCAGCTTATCGGGAATGTGCTTGAGGATGAGAAAGTGGGAGGTACGGTGCATATAGCCATGGGGGATAACAGCACCTTTGGCGGGGATGTGATAGCCGGCATCCATCTTGACGGGATTATCACCAGACCAGAACTTTTTGTGGATAACGAAAGATTTATATTAAGTTATGACGATTAATATGTTATGGAAGAAGTAAACCAGTCTCTTGTATTCTTCATATGCAATGTTTGCAGCTTTGAATTCGAAGCAGACCCAAATTATATCCCGATACCGTGCCCGCAGTGCGGAAGCGAGAATACGGCGAGAGTTTAGACGTCTTTAACTGTAGCCTGAGTGGCTGCAATTACTTGATTTGTGGTCGTGTCGATTATTGTTACTGAAACTGTGGAGCCTGCTTCTAACCTATATTTCTGTTTACAGGTATTGCTGTTGTCTTGTCCATCTCTTCCCCTTAACGTGGCTGTTTCTCCGGCAGACCATGTATTGCCAATGACAATATCTTCCTGTGTACTCTGGTCATCGTCATCATAGTGCGTACCTTTTAAGTTGTGATACGTGACGGTGATATCTTGAACTGGTGGAGTCCCGCCTGTGTAACTCCCTGTATATGCGTATCCTCTTCCTTTAATAATGATTTTTGTGTTGTTTTCACCTAATTCGTCTCCTCCTTTATGGCGAAGCACAATTATATTATTATTCAAATTAACAGGGTTCATCCCGCCTTTCGCCTCCACCACCACAATCCTTGCTTCCGGCGCACTCTCAGGAACCGAGAAAGCAAGCACAGATACAGCCACGGCTGAAATCATGATAACAGTCATCCCGACCATCAGAACCACACCGATAACAGGCGAAACCGCATCCTCGCCAACCACGAATTTCCTCATGGTGCGCAAGGTATTTTTTAAATAATTAACTCTTTCGATTTTATTCTGTTAATGCTGAAAAAGTTCCTCTGATTTTTAAATTTTTTTACCTGCATCCTCAAAAGATTTGCCGCCATAAACCAGGTCATATATATTATCTGCAATATCACTCATGCTCGCCCGCACCTGTTTCATGGTATCCCTGTCCCTGATTGTAACCGTGCTGTCCTCAAGTGTCTTGTAATCCACAGTTATTGAATACGGCGTGCCGATTTCATCGTTCCTGCGGTAGCGCCTGCCTATGGTTCCTGAATCATCAAAAGCCACAAGTATCCCGGCTTTCCTGAGTTTGCCTACAATCTCCATCCCCGGCTTAATCAATTCCTCACGCGAAAGAAGAGGCAGAACGGCTGCCTGCACAGGCGCAACCTCAGGCGGCAGGCGAAGCACTATTCTCTTCTCTTCAACTTCTTCCTCTTCGATTCCTTCTTCTTTTCCTGCCTCTTCTTCAAAATATGAATGTTCAAGCAGTGAATATGTAATCCTGTCAATACCGAATGATGGCTCAATAACATGCGGTATTATATTCTCGCCGTGAATTTCCTCAGTTACAGTTTCGAATTTCACGGAATTTTTATCAATCTTGATTTTCTCGCCATCGACTGTCACTTCTATGACATCCCCTGACAGTTCTTCAGATTTTAGTGCTTTCAGGGCATTGGCCACTTTTCCTGCCTTTCCCTTGAACATGGGGCCAAGCACTCCCATATCGGGTTTGACAACGAATTTTTCGACTTTTTTGGGAGTATCGTATGAAATATATACGCTTAATTCCTTCCCGCTCTGCTTTGCGTGGGCTTTCAGGTCATAATCAGTCCTGTCAGCAATACCCACAACTTCCACCCATCCGAACCGCTCGCTCAATATCTCGGCGTCCCAGCAATCAGCTGCATAGTGAGCCATCTCATCTTTCATGTGCTGCCTGAAACGCAATTTGTCTGGCGATACTCCTACCCGGATAAGGAAGCGGTATGTCATGGCAAGACAGTATGCAAGGAATTCATGAGCGATTATGCCATTTTTGACCGCATCGCCTAATGATATTTTCTGCATTTCCCCTGCTGCCTGCCCTTCCTGTGAAAATAGGTTCAATTCAATATTTTCAATTTCCTTGAATTTAGGATGCGTCTTGTCCCTCGGGTCAATGAATATCTCTGCCTCTGCCTGCGTGAATTCGCGGAGGCGAATAACACCCTGGCGAGGGGATATTTCATTGCGGTAGGCTTTTCCTATTTGCGTGGCGCCAAAAGGCAGGTGGTCGCGGTAGAATTTAAGTAGGCGCGGGAAATCCACGAACATCCCCTGCGCTGTTTCGGGACGAAGGTAGCCGGCGCGCTTTCCGCCCGGACCGATTGAGGTTTTGAACATGAGGTTGAACTCATAGACTTTGCCGAGCTTGCCGCCGCATTCAGGGCATTTGATATCGTTTTTGGTGATGACTTCGGTCAGTTCATCCGCGCTCAGGGTATCGGGATTGTCCACCACATCCGTGACAAGATGGTCTGCCCTGAAGGCTTCATTGCATTTCTGGCATTCGGTGAGGGGGTCTGAGAAACCGCCGACATGCCCGGATGCGATAAAGACCTCCTCCATTCCGATAGTGGGTGACTCTATCTCGTAATATCCTTCGTTTATCACGAATATGTCACGCCAGATATTCTCAACGCGGCGCTTTAGCATGGCGCCAAGCGGTCCGTAATCATAAAAACCCGCTGTGCCGCCGTATAACTCAAATGAATTCCAGATAAATCCCCGGCGCTTTGCAAGTTCAAGCACCTGTTCGTATTTGTCAGCCATGTGGTGCTTAATATATGTTTTAGATTATTATACTTTCTCGGATTGGGGGCTGTGGGACAAAATTATTTCGTGTACATAGCAAATTATGCCAGATTATTCCATTTTTACCAAGGCAGGGTGACGCTCGACAAATAATCCTGAATCTCGATGGGCTTATCCATTTCCAAATGCATCTGCCATTTTTATTTCGAGTTTAAAGTTATCCCTATACCAATTGGCGAAGCTGTTCTCTCTGTTTTTCAGTCTCCACATCTGCCTTTGAGCATCGACATAATTAACGCAGTTCACCCAAAGTCTGCAAGGGCACTTTCGTTCTTTGCATGCTGACATATTTAGGTTCTTACAATACCAGCAGAGTTGCTTGATTGAAGTATTGCATTAAATTCCTGTGGAAAGATATCCCTGTCATTCTGCATAATCCAGTCTGTTCTTATGCACATCATTATCGTGTTGGGAGTCCTTCTTTCTGCCTTGCATTTTTCCATCCATAATACTACTTCTTCCATATCCACCCTTTTCTGAATATGCGTTCAACAGCTATCCCGTGCTCCTCTATTGTAATGATTATAATTATACAGTATTTATATGTTGCGGTCAGGTGGAACAAAAAAGGGATGATAGAATTGAAACCGCTTTAATATGTACTGGCATATGGCATAATTTGTTAAACCTGTTCCCCACTCAATTCTGTCCCACAGCCCAGATTGGGTATATTTTTAGCCCTGATTCCTGAGCTTGCGTGCGGGCGCTTGTCACGCACCTCTGGCGGTGCGCGCGGGGGCGGGGTGCCACGTCTTGGGGCATGTACAATGATTGACTGCCAAGTCGTAAGGTTTACGGAAAATGGTGAATAAAGAAAAACTCTACAGTTCCGGGTTTATAGTCTGCAACCCTTCCTTTTCCGCAACAGAAACAAGTTTTTTATCAGCACCGACAAAAGTAATCTTAAGCTCTGCCTTCGATTATTTCTTGTGAAAGAGAACCGCTTATTTCGGCAAGCCTGTTTCTGACTTCGTTAATATCAACTTCTCTCTTTATGTTTTTCTGCATATACTCTATGAGAGGAGATTTTTTGGCTTTGATAACTGCAAGCTGGATTGTTGCCTTTATAATGCCCTGTGGCATGTTATCAACTACAGTGGAATCAAATTCAGATATCATATTCTCACGAAGATGGTATGATTCTAATGACATAAATAGGTTTATTTCTTTCTGGTTATTCGATTCATCCATCGTTCTGGCGTCCCGTCTTGGAAGAAATATAAGGATGAGCATGATTCAGAAAAGCGATGAGCACCGAGATAAGGGTACTCGGTGAATTTTTAATTATAAACAGAAAAATATAAGTTTAAGAAAATCAATTACATATTAATAGTTGAAAAAATGAAAATGATGTTTAAAACGATTACTTTCACTTTGCTTGGCCAAAGGTTATTATCATCAGGGTGGAAAACAGACCATGTCATTAAAATACATAGAATTAAGAATTAGTGACGGAGGAACGTTGTTATGATTATTTTTGATGCAATACTGGCAACAATTAGGGCAGCAGGAGGTAGTATTACTGGTCGCACAGCCATTCAAAAACTGATGTATTTTGAAAATGTATCCAAAATAGTTGATATTAAATACAGACCCCATTACTATGGCCCCTACAGTGCTGAAGTTGCTGGAGCTATCCAAGAACTGATTGATCTTGATTTCTTAAAAGAAGAAATAGAGACTGCTGAAACTACAGGATTTCCTGTTCCTGATGATTGGAAACGATACCGCTATACGTTGACCTCTGATGGCAATAAGGTAATAGAACATATAAACCAAGAGAGTGCTGCAGAAACTAAGAAGATTTCTAATTTGGTCAGTACCTGCCAAAAAACTGTAAATCTCGATGCAAATATGCTTTCCTGCGCGGCAAAAGTATATTATATAATCTCAAGCCAGAGTAAACCGATGACCGTGGATGAAGTACAGAAAACGGCTGAATCTTTTGGATGGAATCTATCAGAAGAGCAGATAAATGGAGCGGTGGACCTTTTAAAGCAACTGTATTCTGTTAAGTGAATTGGATGCTTAATGCTTAAAATCGAAAAATTTTTTAGAGACCCGCTATACGGTTTTATTGGTCTCACCAAGAAGGAAGTTGAGCTTTTAGGAATTCCAGTAGTCCAAAGACTAAGAAGGATAAAGCAGTTAGGGAATACACATCTGGTTTATCCAAGTGCATGTCATTCCAGATTTGAGCACACCCTGGGAGTTTTACATATTGCTAACAGAATGGCTCAAAAATTGGAGTTGAGCGACTATGATTCAGAGATCATCCGTTATGCTGCAATACTTCATGATATTGGACATGGCCCGCTTTCCCATAATTTCGAAACGATCCTTGAATTTATAAACAAAAGGAATATCAGTCATGAAGATATCACACGCAAAATAATAGAAGCTGATAATGAAATATATACTGTTTTAGGGGATAAGAAAGAAGAGGTATTGTCTTTATTTGATAGTATGAATGAGACAGTTAACAGCGAGATAATCTCAGGTAATATTGATGCAGATAGACTTGATTACTTAAGAAGAGATTCATACCATATAGGAGTAACATATGGTATCTTTGATCTTGAGAGAATCCTACATACTATTAATAAGAAAACAGACGGAGAGAAATCATATCTTACAGTTTTAAGGAAAGGGATGGACGCGCTTGAAGGTTATCGATTAGCAAGATATTTAATGCACACTCAGGTTTATTATCATCATGCGAGAGCGATTTCCGACAGTATGTTACAGAGGGCTGTTGAGGTTGCAGTAAGAGATGGAACATTAGATTATAAAATTTTGAAAATTGATGATCCCAATTTCTTGGCTAATTATCTTTTGCTGGATGATAACAGGCTTTTTCAAAAAATACTGTCTAATCCTCAAAGCAATGCTTACAAATTGATAAATGACCTTGAGAACAGGAATCTATTAAAAAGAGGTTTTGAAATCGATTTGAAATGGATTGAAGACGCTTTGAAAAAACGCAAGATAATGAGTTTGCAAACAGAGGATTTCAGGAGGCTGGAGGTAAGTTTAGCTGATAGCTGCAAATGTGAAAAGGATTTCATTATAGCATATTTACAGAAAATTGAAAATACATTATATAAATCCTCTTATGAGTTTTTTAAAGCTGATAAAACGCCTATACTAATTGAAAATGAAAACGGAAAAGTTACTGAGCTTGATAAGGAATCTCCGATTTTTGCAAAGCAAGAGCCACGATACAAGTTCTACATTTTCTGTCCTGAAAAATACAAATCAAAGATAAATGAGCTTGCAAAAGACATTATATTGGCATGACCTATAGGAAAAAGGAGGTAAAAATGATGGATTTGGATGGAAAATCACTGGACATTACCGATGAAAGGCTAAATAAGCTGAAGGAAATCCTGCCCGATGCATTCACGGAAGGCAAAATCGACTGGGAAAAACTGCAAGCCACCCTGGGTGAGGATATCGAATTTAAAAACGAACGCTATGTTTTGAACTGGGCGGGTAAGACCGATGCTTTCCCTTTTTCCCATACCTCAGATAGATTTTCACCAGCGCATCCTCCACTCTCGTCAGTTTCTCGCCCTCAAACTCCCCAAGAGCAATGTTCATCCTTTCTGCCATTTCAGCGGCTTTAATGGACACAGGCACATCTATCTTCCACACTCCTCTTAACTCCCTCAGGAAAATCTGGGACGTAACCTCGCCAATCCCTTTAAATCCCATTAATTTACTTTTCAGCTCTTCAGTGTTACCCGAATGAGCATAAAGTTCCTCCAGCGAACCGTATTTTTCCCTGAGTTCCCTCATTATATTCAGCAATTTCGTTGCGGTTGAAAAATCGTATCTCACATACCCGCCTTCATCCAGTATCCTCACAAGCTCATTCCAGCCTGCATCCAGTATTTTATCAGGGCTCAGGACACCATATTTCTCAAAAGTCCTGTATGTTCTCATCGCTATCTTCTCGCTTATCCTTGCCCCGAAAAGGATGGAAGCTAAAAACCACCTGAACCTGCCAGACGGCTTTT
>JAHFDG010000010.1 GCA_023249105.1 Candidatus Methanoperedens sp.
ATAATATGGCAAAAAGTTAAGATCTAATGTTAATTTTTTGTTACTGTCAAATTGATTTTCCTGCCAAAAAAGTAGACATACTCGATAAATAGGATTTTTTAACTGTCAAAGTAGGGCTGTGTATGTGGTTGCGCCCGACACAGGCAGTAATGCCAACACCAACATTATCATAATTGCCTTAAAGTTCATTTTAACATCCCGCCATTGATACTAAATATAACATACAACTACTTAAAAATTAGCGTGTTTAACACGTTTACCGTTTTTAACGTGTTATTTTTAATTAAATGGCATGGAGAATATTATATCGAAAAAAGCCAAAAAGGTGGTATGTTGGCATGATAATTATGTTGTTTTTGTAACACCCGAAGCTAAACAGCTTGGATGGGATGATAAGACTATCGTAACGGTTTCTTTAGTTGAAGTAGATGGAAAGAAAAGGATTGTTATAGAAAAAGGAATGCAACTTTAACACTCTTTTTTTCTCTATAAGAGATTACTTTTGATTGCAACTTTTCTTTCTTCCTATCAAACACTTCCCCCCCTCCCCGATCATGTCCTCCCGCCCCGCCATCTTCAGCCCTTCATACACCAGCACGTAATTCCTGCTTTCCTTATACTGCAACAAAGCGCGCTGTATCCTTTTCTCCCTCCCTTTCGCCACATTCACTTTTTCCATCGTGAAAGGATTATAGTCAAAAACCAAACAAACCTACATGAACTGACGTTCATGCATGAAGAATGAAAAACAGCAACGCTTAGGCACTACAATTTAAGTTTTTCAGAGGAAATAGAACTAATCTTTGCGGACTTTGCGCCCTTTGCGGTGGCGAAAATCATACACCGCAAAGCACGCGAAGAACGCAAAGCGTTCATGAGATATATTTCAAATATTAGGTGCTTGATTATAATAACAGACGCTACATTCCTATCATAACCGCAAAAAATATATAGTTTATTACTAATATGTTAGTAATAATGACGCATGAACGAAGTATTATAGAGAGAAACCCCTGGTGGGCATCGGGAAGCGTGCCTGAAGGGCTTATTGGCATAAAACGCAGAGAATACCTTGGAAAAATAGCAGAGCGTTTAAAAGACCGCAAGCTTCTTGCAATTCTGGGTATAAGGAGAAGCGGCAAATCAACGCTTATATATCAATCAATCAAGTATCTTCTTGACAATGGTACTGACCCCAAAAACATATTTTACATAAATGCAGACGACTTCGAGAAGCCGGGAAGAGCGAACCTTGAAGAAGCGCTTGATTTCTGCCAGCAGAATAACATGGTCTCCCTGAAAGATAAAAAGCTCTATGTGTTCATTGACGAAATCCAGAATATCAGGGGATGGCAGCAGCTATTAAAAAAATACTATGACCTCAAGTACGCTTCAAAATTCATTGTTTCAGGCTCATCTTCCAGCCTCATTTATAAGAACTCATCAGAGAGCCTTGCAGGAAGAATAAGCTTTATTGATGTTTTCCCGCTTACATTCAGGGAGTTCTTGCAGTTCAACAGCATAGAGATGCCGGAGGCTGCGCTACATTTTCAATCCCTGAAAAAAATTTATTTCGACCTTTCCCCGAAAGTCAATGAGATAGCAGGTTTCCTGTCGCAGTATCTGAACGTGGGAGGATTCCCGGAATGGTTCGATGTAAAAAATGAGGAAGTATGGTTCAAAATACTGGCAGAGGAGTATACAAGCCTGCTTATCTACAGGGATATTGTAAGAGTTTTCAGCATTCGCGACCCTCTGCTGCTTGAATCCGTATTCAGGTTTGTAGCCGCTCATTCAGGTGAGAGGTTCAGTTACCTTGGAATAGCAAAACAAAACGATGGGGACAAGGAGACCTCAAAACAATATATTTTCCATCTCGCCCGTTCGCATCTCATCAATCTATCAGATTATTACACAAAAAGCAAAAAGGCTTCAGAGAGAAAGGAAAAAAAGGTATATTTTTGCGATACCGGACTTAAGAATTCCATAGGCGGACGCCAGGACATCGGCTTTGATGCTGAGACATCGGTATTTCTGCATTGCCTCAAGCATGTTTCCGGTCACCCTATGGGAAAGATATTTTACTGGCTTGATAAAAAAAAGAACGAAACGGATATTATTATGAGTTACAGGTCTGAATTAATTGCCGTTGAAGTAAAATACAGGTCTTCTATCGAGGATACGGATTTGAAAGGCATTCTGAATTTTTGCAAAAATTTTGGCGTTAAAAATGCGTATGTTGTGACAAAAATGCTCATGGAAGAAAGGGAAATTGAAGGTATCAGGTTTTCATTTATTCCATTATGGTTATTCTTGCTTGTATTTTGAAGTCAGGCTTGTCTTAGTTTTTATTGGATGTAGATAGTACTCGTTCTATTTTGTCCCACATCTGTATCAGCAGTTACTTTTGATGGAACCTTTTCCTTCTCCCTATCAAACACTTCCGCCCCTCCCCAATCAGTTCATCCCGCCCCGCCATCTTTAGCCCTTCATACACAAACTCGTAATTCCTGCCTTCCTTATACTGCAAAAGCGCGCGCTGTATCCTTTTTTCCCTTCCTTTTGCAACATAAACTTTTTCCATCGTGAAAGGATTAATACCAGTATAATACATGCACGTAGAAGCAGTCATCGGCGTGGGAGTGAAATCCTGCACCTGCTCGGTATAGAGATTGTTGTCACGTATGTACTCTGCAAGCTCAACCATATCCTCCACTGTGCAGCCGGGGTGCCCGGACATAAAATAAGGGAGAAGATATTGCTTTTTACCAAGTTCCTTATTCAGATTTTCAAATTTCTTCTTGAATTCCTCGAATACTTCCTTAGATGGCTTGTGCATGATATCCGTGACATGCTGCGTTACGTGCTCAGGTGCCACTTTGAGATGCCCGCTGACATGGTGCTCGCAAAGCTCCGGAAGATAACCGGACGAATCCGCCAGCACGAGGTCATAACGAATACCTGAGCCGATGAACACTTTTTTAACGCCAGGAATCTCACGAAGGCGCCGCAGGAGTTCAACCTGTTTTTCATGACTTGCATCAAGGCTTTTGCATAAAGGATAAATGCATATTTTATCTGCGCATGCGCCCTGCGTATCCCAGCGCGCGCAATGCAGTGAATACATGTTAGCTGTCGGCCCGCCCACGTCCTGCACGATGCCCTTGAAATCAGGCATCTTTGTCATTCTTTTTACCTCGCGCACAATAGATTCGATACTTCGGCTCTGCACGATTCTTCCCTGATGATGCGTCAGGGCGCAAAAAGAGCACGCTGCGAAGCATCCGCGGTGGCTTACTATCGAAAACTTAACAGGAGCGAGCGCAGGTATGGGTTTTTTATAAGATGGGTGGGCTTTTCTTGCGAAAGGGAGTTCATACACATGATCAAGTTCTGCTGTGGTTAAAGGCATGGCAGGCTTATTCTGGATAATTACGGTTTTCGGGTGCGCCTGCGCTACAGATCTTCCCTGTACCGGGTCTTGTTCCTGATAATGGAGTTTGAATGCTTCGGCGTAAAGCTTTTTGTCATTCGAGACATCGCTAAAAGACGGTATCTCCACGTAACCCTCATGCCCTATCGAGCGCCATTTGTTTATTTCCATTTTAATGGTTGTGCCCGCGATATCGGTAATATCAGTTATACTCTCGCCTTTTGAAAAACGGTTAGCAATCTCCACCACCTGCCTTTCGCCCATCCCGAACACCAGCATATCCGTCGGCGCATCCGCAAGAATGGACTGGCGCACCGAATCCTGCCAGTAATCATAATGCGCAAACCGCCGCAGGCTTGCCTCGATGCCTCCAAGCACTATCGGGGTTCCGGGAAATATCGAATGAATTTTGTCCGAATAGACAATCGCAGCGCGGTTGGGCCGGAGCCATCCTTTTCCGGCTGGTGAATAAACATCATCGCTTCGAACTTTCAGGTTGGGGGTGTAATTATTCACCATGGAGTCCACGTTGCCTGATGTGACCCCAAAGAACAGGCGCGGTTTCCCGAGCTTCTTAAAATCAGTATCGCTCTTCCAGTCTGGCTGGGCTATGATACCCACGGTGTAACCTGCATCCCAGAGCACTCGCCCGATTATTGCGGCGCCGAATGAGGGGTGGTCAACGTAGGCGTCGCCTGTTACTAGGATTATGTCGAATTCCTTGATTCCAAGCTCTGCCGCTTCACGCATGGACATGGGAAGGAAAGGGGGTTGGTGCTTCATGGTTATGTTTAATTTACATTCTGGATTTAACAATCATGTATTTTACATTCCAGAAGCAGTTCCTCAAACGTATAGTGTTTCGGTATTACTTTTACTTCTATCCCGAACCCTGACAAAGTATCAGCGGTGGGCTTTCCGATTGCAGCAACTGTCTTTTCATTCATCATCCTTACAAGCTCATCCTTCACTCCCATTTCATCCGCAAGCGCCATCAAATTCCTTGCCATCATCGAACTTGTGAACGCGAATATGTCAATTTCCCCGGCAAGCGCCCGCTCTATAAGCTTTTTGTGCCTTTCATCTTTCGGGCTTATTAACTGGTACACCTGCGTTTCATGAACAACCGCGCCTTTTTTCAGTAGCCCATCGACAAGTTCAGGCGCGCCGTGGCTGCTCCGGGCAATCTCGATTACAGCTCCCTCAATCCCGCTCATTTGCTCAACAAGCCCGTGCGAACTGAACGATTCAGGCACAATACTCACCTGTATCCCGTTTTTTTGAAGGGCTATTCTGGTCTTCGGGCCGATTGCCACCACCTGCGTTTTATTGAGCTGTTCAATAAACTCTTCCGGTTCATCCAGTTTTAAAAGCGTGAACTCGACGCCATTTGCACTTGTGAATATCACGTAATCCACCTTCCCCCCCATGACCCTCTCCACAAACCCCTTAAAATTGGCATCTGTCTTATCCACCACATCAATCATGGGCGCTGTAATCGTATCGAATCCCATTGATTTTGCGAGTTTGACCGATCCGGCCAGATACCCGGAAGGTCTCATAATGGCAATTACTTTCATAGCTGTCTTTTTTTAACGGCCCAATTCATGGTGGAGTTTTACCACATCGCCTATAACGGTTATAGCCGGCGCCTTTACTTTTCGCTGTTTGCACAGTCCCACTATATCCGCCAGCGTCCCGATTGTGACGCGCTGGTCGGGCCGCGTTCCTCTTTCGATGACCGCCACAGGCGTATCGATGGATTTCCCGTGTTTTACCAGTTCTTTCACATTGCGCGGAAGCATGCTGACGCCCATAAGGATAACAAGCGTCCCTTTAAACCGCGCCAGCAGTTCCCAGTCAAGGGCCGTGTCTTCTTTTTCAGGGTCTTCATGCCCTGTGATAAAAGTGACCATAGAAGCGTAATCGCGATGCGTGATAGGAATTCCCGCATAAGCAGGAACTGCAATCGCCGAGGTGATACCAGGTACGACTTCAACCTCAATACCCTCTTTTGCAAGTGTCTGGGCTTCCTCGCCTCCGCGCCCGAAAAGATAGGGGTCTCCGCCCTTCAGGCGCACTACGATTTTTCCTTCCTTTGCGCGCTTGACCAGCAATTCATTTATCTGCCACTGCGAAAGCTTGTGGTCACCCGCATATTTCCCGACATCGATTTTTTCCGCGGATTCCGGCAGCATTTTAAGTATCGCCTCTCCCGGAAGCTGGTCGTAAAGGATAACCTCTGCGCTCTCTATAAGCCTTTTTGCCTTTATTGTCAAAAGCTCGGGGTCACCAGGACCTGAGCCCACAAGATAAACTTTGCCAGTCATGTTTTCCTCTTTTTGCCGCGAACATTTTCACCGCTTCTTCAACGAGTTCTCCTCCACCTTTTCGTTTCAACTCGTTCCCGATGCTCTCAGCTTTCTGCTCATATTCGGCAGGGTTTATATATTCATCTATTTTTACGCAGCATTTTCCATCTACCGAGAGAACCTCACAGCGGACGTGAATCTTATCGCCTTCAGTTTGTGCAAAAGCCCCTATCGGCACAAGACAGCCGCCGCCAAGAATGCCGATAATAATGCGCTCGACCCTTGTTTCGATGCGTGTTTTTTCATCATCCAGCGCTTTTGCCGCGCGCTCTGCTTCCGAACCTTTTTTCGTGACTATGACTATTGTTCCCTGGTTTGCAGACGGGACAAAATCATCGGGATTCAGCCGTTCGCCCGGAATATCCCATTTCATACGTTCAAGCCCGGCTTCTGCAAGGAATATGCCGTCGTACTGCCCTTCCTTTAGCTTGCGAAGGCGCGTATCGATATTTCCCCGCAGTTCTTTTATAATAAGGTCATTGCGGAATCGCATAAGCTGTGCGCGGCGCCGAAGGCTCGTTGTTCCTATAATTGCGCCTTCTGGCAGGTCTTTTAATTTTATCCCCTCGCGCGTTAGCAGGAAATCATACGGTGAGTCGCGCTTCATCACGGCCGCAATCGTAAGTTCGGGAGGGCGTTCAGTGGGAACGTCTTTCATGCTGTGCACCGCGATATCGATATTACCTGTCAGCATCGAATCGTCTATCTCACGCACGAAAACCCCGAATCCCTGCACTTCATGAAGCGGCCTGTCCGTGAAGGTATCGCCGCATGTCTTTATGATTTTTATTTCAGTTTTAACGCCGTTTTTTAAAAGAAGTCCTGAAACGAGATTTGCCTGGGCAAGCGCGAGTTTGCTGCCCCTCGTTCCTATCCGAAGCGGGGTTCCGGCAAGCTTCATTTCAAATTCCTTCGATAAGCCTCTATGGTCTTATCTATATCATCCTGTGAATGGGCAAGCGATAAGAAGTTGGTCTCGTATTGCGACGGCGGCAGGAAGATACCGTCAGCGAGCATTTTCTTAAAAAACACATTGAACTTTTCTTTATCGCATTTTAACGCATCCTGGTAATTGTACGGCATATCGCCGAAGAACACCTTGAACATGCTCCCGACGCCGCTTACGCTGTAATAAAGACCGAGGTCGCTTATTACATCAGATAACCTGGCGCGCATTGAATCCCCGGCTTTGTTCACTTTCTCGTGCACTTTTTCATTCCGCAGGGTTTTGATTACCGCAAGCCCGGCAGTCATGGATACCGGGCTGCCGTTGAAAGTGCCAGCCTGGTACACTGCTCCTGCGGGTGAGATATTTTCCATTATTTCGCGCTTCCCTCCTATCACGCCGATGTGAAAGCCGCCGCCGAGTATTTTCCCAAGCGTGGTCATGTCTGGCGTAACCCCGTAATATTCCTGCGCGCCGCCCATTGCAAGCCGGAAGCCTGTGATGACCTCATCGAAAATCAGCACCACATCATTCTCACGCGTCACGGCGCGGACTTCTTTTAAGTAGCCTTCTTTCGGAAGTATCGGCCCGATATTGCCAAGCACAGGCTCTATGATAACCGCGGCCACATCGTCTTTATATGCTTCTATTGCAGCGGTCATTGCCTCGATATCATTATACGGAACCTGGAGCGTGTTTTTCGTAAAATCCTTCGGGACACCGGCAGAATCAGGCGTGCCAAGCGTGGTTGCGCCCGAACCTGCTTTTACAAGCGCGGCTTCATGTGCGCCATGGAATCCGCCTTCGATTTTGATGAATTTGTTCTTTCCCGTGAAACCTCTTGCAGCCCGCAGAGCCCCCATTGTGGCTTCTGTCCCGGTTGAAACAAAGCGAACCATACCTATGCTCGGGTATAGTTTGATTATCTCTTTTGCAAGCGTTACCTCAAGTTCGGTTGGCGTGCCGTAAAGCCAGCCGTCCGAGAGCTGTTTTATCACAGCTTCTTTGATGGCTGGATGGTTATGTCCCAGAAGCAGCGGGCCGTATCCCATGACGTAGTCGATGTAAACGTTCCCGTCGATATCTGTTATTTTCGAGCCGTTTGCGCGTTTTGTGTAAAATGGATATGGTTTTATGGCGCGGACAGGGCTGCTCACGCCTCCGGGGAGGACTTTTTTTGCTTCCTCGAATAATTTTTTTGATTTCTCGGTACTCATGGGTTACTGAAATTAGGGGATGAAGTAATATAATTTGTGATTTTCACTTAAAAAATAAAAAACGTCCGGACCGGGATTTGAACCCGGGTCGGAGACTCGACAGGCCTCCATGATAGGCCGCTACACTATCCGGACTTTTGGGGATTCGCATAAAGGGTTTTGTTGCATTTAAGCCTTTTGTTAAGGTGTTGATGAATATTTGGTTTTTGCCTTTCTAAAAAACTTTGAAGAAATGTACATTGTGAGTAGTATAGTTATTTATATGGCATCATAGCATATATAAATATATGCCCCTTTCAAAGGATGAAATCAAAAAGGGAATAAAAGCATCAGACAGAGGGTCTCTGGAATATAAGATATTAGAATTTTTAGAGAAAGCAAAAAATACGGAAACACCGGCATATTCTTTAACTGATATCATTAAAGCCTTCGATACAAAACCCGGAGGAGATATTATTGAGACATTCCTTTCTTCGGTTGCTTTTTCAAGCGCAATCAGTGAGCTAAAGAGCAAGAATAAGATTGTAGAGCTTTGTGTCAAGAATGATGCTACGAAATATTATATGGCGAAAAATGAGAGCGGGGTTAAGGCAGGCATGGGTCTTGAAAAATTGGGGCTGTAAGTATTGGTGGAATTTGGTAAGGGGTTTTATTTTATCCGAACACTCCGCGCTTGTTGCTGTTGGGGGTTCATTGTAGGCAAACCTATAGGCGTAAACTATAATTAAGATACAACTAACTTACTACCTAAGCGAGTAAGTCCTGTGGAAAAAGTTATGCACCCTGAGGTGCATGGATTCCAAGTACACAGGGTTCGCTTCTACTCATATTTTATCATAACTGCTTTAGAGACATTTATTAGATCCTTGATTAAGGCTCGTCAAATCTTATTGACCCTTCTGATAAGCCACATCTGTAAGGGTTGCCATATCACTAACAGCTCCGGCATAAATGGAGGCTATCTTTACGCTGAAAATATTGTTGTAATTGTAGGTTTCACCTTCAACCAGAACTTTATCATCTAATTTAATTCCATTTCTGGAAAGAGTTAGCCATATTTGCTTTGGTGTAGCCCTGGAATCTATTGCATTAGCCTGTACCGACCAGCCATCACCGATATTCCAGGTCTCACCAACAGCCAGTGTTATTCTCGCCCCCGATGTCCCATCAACAATTCGAGATGGCGCTGACGCTAAATTTAGATATACGCTGCCGGTCTTTACCCCGCCATTTGAGGTTACGGTGATAGTTCCTGTATATCTTCCGGGAGCGAGGCCGGCAGTATTGACATTTATAGTAATAGTACCGGAACCGGTTCCACTTTCCGGGTAAACTTTTATCCACCATGGCTGGTCAGCTCTTACATTCCAGGACAATGTCCCGCCACCAGTATTGGATATGTAGAAATCCTGATATCTGGCTCCTGCACTGCTGATATCGAAATTAAAGGACGGCGGGTCAGGGGCTACGGACAGAATCGGCGGTCTGGCAATCAGGTATGCGATTATGCCAATGATGATAAAAACAGCAACGATAATTATATTTCTCAAGTTTGAAGGCTTCTCTTCGTTCATCTCTCTCACCACTTTACCGAGGTTTCCAGGTCGAAATCATCTAACTTTGTTATTTCCATAGTTTATAACATCCTTTCCTTGATACATCCTTCAAAGACATTAACATTACTTTCACCCTCACGAAACCGGCTGAAATGCCAAGCCCTCAAACATCCGCGCCGATGCATCCACACACACAACACAACATCCCTGATTTTCGATCCCCGATTAAATTCTGGAGACATTAAAATTGATAATCAAGTAGTTGAGAAATGTTATTGAGCTGGATGTTTCTGATTTTTATTTATATTTTTTTCTGTATCAAAAACCAATACTCAAAAAGTTCCTTTTCCTTTTCTTCATAATTATCGAATTTAGTAGATATAATCCTCCAGAAATGTTCGTTATGTTTTCTTTGAATTACATGAATCATTTCATGAAAAATCACATATTGTATTAAATTATCAGGTAAGTATTTCAAAAGCGTATTAATTGTAAGATTCATATTTGGGCTGCAGCTTCCCCATTTTGATTTCATTCTCCTGAAATACAAGTTGTTTATATTGATTTTTAAATCTGAAGAGATAATCTCAACAATAGAGGATATCAACTTCTTTAGCTCTTCATCTGTTCTTTTCAAATCAAGTTCTTTCTTTTGTGCCTTCTCTAATGCTGCTGCAATCTCAGAACTTCGCTTGAAAATCCAATCTTGATGCTTCTCTATAAGGTCACTATAATCTTTATGATCTTTTGGCATGACCAGTAACAGTTTACCAGTTTTGAATTCCAATCTTGGATATTTTATGTTTCGATGAACTATTTCATAATTTATGGTTGAATCATTGATTCGAACTTGGTTTTCCATAGTTCTCCACATTTTCAATTAAATTCTGATATAAACTATTGAGTTCGTCAAGCTTCATTCCATATCTTTTAACATATCTGCGTACAAAACGGCGAACTTCTCTTTCAACAGTTTTTCTTGCTGTTTGCTGTACAGCCCAATTGTTAAAAATATGATATCGTAATCCATCAGATAGTTCTCTGACATCTTGTATAAATTCGCTATCTTCTCCGAAATTCTTCTCTAAATTCAGAAGCAAGGAATATTCCATGTCAGAAAAACCCAAATCCTTCTGTCTTTGAGAGAGTTTCTCAATTTTCTTGAATACTTCTATCCCTTCGGCGTAAATCCGCTCAAAATCTTTAGTTTTTTCTTTCCAGAGTTTTAAAATCCTCTCCACTTTTTCGGTCAAGGATTCGTAAACTGGATTTTTATGTTTTTCTACTAAAACCAGCCTATTCAATGTAAATACAATGCTTGCAGCTTTTTCTTCTTTGCTTTTGGCCTTTTCTTCCAGAGCCCTGAGATAATTCTCGTCAAAACTTATCACTGGCAGATCATTTCGCAGATTCTCAAGTTCTGTTGTCCTGTGAACATACCTCAAGGTCTTTTCGAAATATTTCTGGACATACATTTCATGCCCGAGCTGGCTCTGCAAGACCGTATTCATATAAAATGTGTAGATACCTGATATCCATTTAAAGTCAGAGAAGCGCTCAACTTTGATTTCAGCAGGCCCTAAGAGTTCAAAGATATTTCTGAGTTCTCTGTAATCTTCTAGGAATCTCTTGCTGTTCTCTTCATCTGTTGTGAGAACTTCAATTGCTTTAAGCATGGTCTGCCTGTCGTAGCTATCTTTTGGAATATCAGAAAAAAGAGCAAGTAGCTCATCAAGCAGCATATTAAAGTTCTCCCTCAGACTATCCATTCCTGAGAGTGCACCTTTAATTTCTTCTTCGCTGTATAATTCAAAAGCTCGCTTAAATTCTTTTAATATCCCTATATAGTCTAATATTACTCCAGCTTCTTTTATTCCCTTATATGGTCTGTTTGTCCTTGCTATTGCCTGGAGGAGACGGTGTTCCTTTAAAGGCTTATCAAGGTACATGGTCTGGAGAATTGGCGCATCAAAGCCAGTTAATAACATATCGGTAACAATCAATATCTTTGGATACTCTTCTTCCTTGAATTTCTCTATAACTTCCTTGCGTATCTCATCCATCTCCTTTTCGCCATATTGCGCCTTTGCTTCAGTGATTCTGTGCTGTATGATCTGAGTATCACTTCTTTCATTATAGGTCATAATGACTTCGGAGTATTCTTTCGGCAGCCACTTATCTAGCGCTTGTTTGTAATAGGCGCAAGCTTTCCGGCTGGCCGCAACCACCATAGCTTTGTACGTTCCATCAACATTTTCTTTGAAGTGCAGAGCTATATCCTTTGCAATCAACTCAATCCTTTTAGGATTTTCAAGGAACATGTTTATGGCATTGAGCCGCTTCTTTACTCCCTCTTCCACCTTGTCCCTTATATCATCAGAAAGTTCCTCAAATTCCACTTCAAGGAATGTCTCAAGCATATCTTTTTTCAGGTGAACTTCCTTTTCCAGCCTCGGCTGATAGACAAGTTTTACCGTGAATCCGTCCTGAATAGAGTCTGTAATGAAGTACCTGTCAAGATATTTCTCTTCAGGCGGATAGCTGAATTCAAGATAGGTATCCTTTCCTCTTTTAGAGATTGGAGTTCCTGTCAGGGAGAAGAAAAATGCATTTTTCAGGATTTTCTTCATCTGACCGGCCATGGTTCCATACTGGCTCCTGTGCCCTTCATCGATGAACGCAACCACGTTCTTTCTGGTCAGAATTGTTTCTCTTTGCTTTGAGAGTTCTTCCAGTTCCTTCTGCAATTCACTCAATTCTTCTACCCTGAACTTGTGTATCAGGGTTATCATTATGCCCCGCTTGCCTTTTCCCTCATCGTGTTTCAAAACCTTTCTCAATTCGTGGATGGAACCGATAATCTCAGGTTTTACAATGTCAAGCGAATTGAATTCATCATAGAGCTGCTCTTCCAGCTCGATCCTGTCCACGATGAAAAAGATAGAGGGGTTTTCAAGGCTCTTTAGATGATAGAGTTTGTGAGCTGCAAAAATCATGGTCAGCGTCTTGCCCGACCCCTGCCAGTGCCATATCAGCCCTTTATTCTTTTCGTCCTCTCCTCTCAGGTTGGCAGATACCCTATCAACGATTTTCCTGGCTGCCCTGTACTGCATGTACCTTGCGATAACCTTTGTGGCATTTCCCATTTCCACTCTGAAGAACATGAAGTTGCGGATGATATCCAATAATACGTCCTTTGAGAGCATCTCAATGGTGGAATCGATGGAGTCTTTTTCTTCTTCCTTCCATTGATTGGCTTTAATCTCTTCCTGCCATGGGACAATAGGGAAGTACATGGCGGTCTGCTCTACAGCTATGCCTATCTGAACGTATTTGTAAAGTTCCGGAACCGTTTTTTCATAGTCCTTTATCTGCCTGTATGCATCGAACCAGTTTTCGGAGAAGCTTGCAGGGTTCTTGCATTCAATTTCCACAAGCGGAATGCCATTGACATAGAGCATTATGTCGGTTCGTATGTCGTCCCTGCCGTGATAGACCACCTGCCTGCTCACGATGAACTCGTTGTTATCCATGTCATCAAAGTCAAACAGCCTGACATATTTCACCACCCGCTCTTTTTCGAACTTTATTGGTACGCCAAACTTGAGATAGTTGAGAATTTGCTTTAGTCCCTCATTCCCGGAGCCTTTGAGCTTCAGTTCATTCAGGACGTGTTTTAATTCCTCATCCCCGATTCCTTTGTCTTTATTTAGCCTCTTTATTGCCCTGACAAGATTAGTGAGTAGCAGAGGTTCGCTGAAGCTTTCTCTCTCAAGCTCGTTAGCTGGCATGAAACGCCAGCCTTTTTCGATGAGTTTTTCAATGATATAATCCTCGACAAGGGATTTTTCAGTGAACTTTGGCATAGCTCTTATGACTTCTCCTTCCCCATGCAGCATTTCTTGTATTTCTTCCCTGAACCGCAGGGGCAAGGGTCGTTCCTTCCGATCTTTTCTTTTTTCTGCAATGAGCTCATCACTTCAGATTCGAAATTTTCATCATCTATATCAGAGCTATCCTCATAATCAAATTCCTCTTCATCCTCTTCTTCATAATTTATCAGATGAAGATGTTCAATATTTTCCCTTGAGAAATGGTTAAGAGGATCTTTTGTATTTCTCTTAAAATCTTCTTCATCCATATCAGAAAAAACACCATTAATGACTTCTTCTAGTTCATCTTCTTTCACAAATGGATCATCAATTATTCCATCCTCAAATGCCCTGTGGATATCCGGCATTACAGATGGATCATGGAATGAAGCAAGATCATCTGCGACAAGACCTGCAAATGTGCCATCCTGGGTGGTTCCAAGAAGTGTTATCAAATGCTGCTTTATGTCGTTCTGATGCTCTGGGAATTTTTTCCCCAATGCTACCAGAGCCGATGCTGCTGTTGACCTTGCAAAAGGCTCAAGAGTCTCATCTTCTGTAAATTCCTTGAGGGGTTCTATGAAATCTTTCCCGAACGCAACCAACAGGCTTGCTACATCTTCTGTTATCCAATCATTCAAATCATCTTCATGGTATCGTATTATATCGACTAAAAGCTCGAATGATTCTTTAGTCCTGATGAGTGCAAGTATATGAATAGCATGGATAGGAGACCAGCCTCTGCCGGGACCGTTATCGCGCCAATGTTTGCCATCCTGTAACAATTTCCTGAGGTAGAAAACTGCATCATCTTTTTTAGCGATCTCCTGCGCAAGCTTTTTGTTCACATAAAGCCCGAGTTCGGTCATTATATCTATCAGTACTGCTGCCGGATATCCGGGAAGGTCTTCTTTCAGGTCATCCCAATCATATTCAGTTTCCTGACTTATGAGATCCGCAAAATCTTCGTCTTTATATGATGCCATTTTTATTCCTCTCCAAGTTCGTTGTAATAGATTTCGCTTAGCGTGTCATGGTATCCCCATCCCATGCCTTCTGTCTTCGTTACGACAGCTTTCAGTCTTGGTCTGAATTTCTCTATAAGGTTTTTATCCTCCCACTTATTGAGAAGTTCAACAACATCCCCGTACATGCATTCCAGGCTGTAATAAAATTGCTCGTACATATCGCCGTATGTTAGTGTGATTTCTGTTCCCGTTTCTACATAAAGTATCATGAGGTCTATCAGGCTCTCTCTATCATTGGAGGCTTTCTTGAAGTCACTGATAGCTTTTTTGGCGACATTCAACTTGATTCTTCCTTCAAAACCGCTTAAAATTTTCTTTTTATAATGCTCAACCGACTCTGCCAGATGCTCGGAACCCTGGAGTTTTGTTTCAAGCCATGCCATGTTATCTTTTCGGAGTCTGGCAAGCTCAAGAACAAGCCCGATAAGCTCTTTTTTCTCATATCCTTCTAATGTCTTTTTAAGCTCTTTCATACTACTTCCACCTTCAACCTCTTCCTCTCCTTCAACAGCTCAATGTCACCAAAAGTTTTATCACACAGTATAGTTCTATATACCATTAGCAGGTAAGACCTAAAAGCCAGTGTACCTTGAGGCGCACGCACGAGTGCTTTTAGTTGCTGCAACTTTCTTCTACAAGACATGATATTGAAAAATGATTTTTCAGTTAATTGAGGCATTATTCACACCTGCTTTAGCAGAGTATCCATTTTCATTCTGATTTTTGTAATCTTTTCGCTGTTTAATTTCTCTATGAAATCAAGGGTTTTTGAGTTGAATATCTCAGCAGCCTGGATTAATTCTTCAACTTCTGCCTTCATTATTTTAAAATCAACATAGTACTGCTTGTCGATTCTTTCTTTTTTGGCATAGGAAATAAGAGTGTTATCGATGTTGAACAATTCCTTAAGGAGAATTATTCCGGCGGAATGGTTCTCGCATTTTATTCCAACCCTGAAGAACAGGGAAAGAAGCATGTAATACATGCTGTAATAAGCCAGCGAGACGGATTCTTCCAATCGGTCATTTTTTAAAAGAAGTTTTGCGGATATTAGGTGGCTATCTGATTTTTTCATGTAAGAAGACATAATCTCTTCGCTGGGCGGGACAAGCTGGAGTTTCCTCTCCTCCTGCAATCTATTGAAGAAATCCGATTTTTTCATAAAATAACTCTGCTCCCTTGATTATTACATGATTTTTTTCGATCTCTTTAATAAGCGGGCTTGACCTGTCGTATTCCCCAAGTTTCACGCTCAATCTTGAGTTAAGAAGTTCAAGCTCCTGTTTCAGGTTCCTGTCTTTTGTTTCGACAAATACATCAATGTCGCTGTTCTTGTTCGCTGTGCCTTTTGCATAGCTTCCGAAGAGGACTGCAAGCCCGATTTCTTTATTTTGCTGGATGTCCTTTATTGTTTTTCTGAGTTCAGGGTATTTTTTCAATATTTTATTTAATTTATACAATTCTGATATAAGAGCATAGTTTCTTGCTTCCATGTTCCTTTTAAGAAAATAAACCTTGTTCCTTCCCTCCTTCCTGAATTCCAGAACATTTTCGCTGACGAGTTCTTTCAGGTTCCTACTCACTGTCATGTGGTTTGTGTCAAGCCTTTTAGCCAGTGCTCTTGCATGTATCTCCTCGCCCAATAGTACATCTACAATCTCACTGGATATATTTAGTTCCATATGTAACAAATTTGTTCCATTAATCATATATACTTTTCTTATTTCAATAAATCGAGGGCTGCTATTGGTTTTATAATCTTAATCTTTCCATACTCTTTCAAATCAAGAAGATGCTTATCTCCTGAGACAATATAAGAAGCTCCGGAAGTAACAGCACATTCCAGTATCTTGTTATCGTCCGGATCAGCTTTTATGACATCTATTTCGATTTCAGGATTTACGATTTCGGAGAAAGATATGATAGCATCAATGAAAGTATTTACTTCTTCCTCTGTGTATCCGAATTTCTCCCTTGAAATTACGTCTTTTAATTCGCTCAATATGTCTTTTGAAATAGATAGGGTATAGCTTTTTTTCACTCTGTCCAATAGTAAAGCGGGATTGCCCCTTTTTGACATTAAAGCCGAAACAAAAACGTTTGTATCAAGAACAAATTTCAGCATCTCTTACCTTTTTGTGTTCTGTACGCTTCAATTTCTTTTTCCACGTCTTCCTCTGTCAAACCTCTGGCTTCGGCTTTTTCCCTGAGTGGCATTAAAATATCCCTTATACTTTTCTCATATATTTCGGGTTTGACCTTTTTCAAAAGTATGTTTTCTCCTTTGCTGAAAACCAGAAGTTTATCCTGTTCTCTCAGACCGAGCAGTTGCATTATTTTCTTAGGTATCACTATCTGTCCTTTGGACGAGATGGTGACCATATCGATTGTTTCATTCATAGTAAGATATATCTTGTTTGTAAGACTTAAACTTTTTGATTGAAATTCATTCCGCTAACTTCACCCTCTTCCTCCCCGTCAGCAGCTCATTCATCAGCCCCTTCTTCACCCTCGAAAGCTTCTCCTTCCTCCTGCGCTCAAGCTCCAGCTTCCTGTCAACGGCGCTCAAAATCTCGGCGATGCGGCGCTGCTCAGGGAGAGGGGGGAGGGGAAGCTTGAATTGCTCAAATAGGGATTTTTTTATTATAGGAACTGCAGCTACTCCAGAATATGACTTTAATAATTCATTCTTGAACGAGATTGCATAATAAACATAATTTGGGTCAGCCACTTCTGTTGCACATATTATTGAGTTAATTTGTTGGTTTGTTATGCTTTCTACATGAGTAATAGCAGTTTTTCCAATTGTTGAACCTATACATACAACCAATACTGCATTTTTTGGCAAAATTCTTTGAACTTGGTTTGTTCCCGCTGGGGTAACATACCTTTCAGTTCTATACACATATTTTGAATCTTGTATATCTACTGGTGTTATAAATGGAACCTCACCATTCCAATATGTATCATTAAATGTAGAGGGCGTTTTTCCTGTCGTTACTTCTCCTATTTCTGATAATTCAGCAACTTTCCACTCCTCCGGAATCTCACTGTCCAATTCCTTGCTAAACTTAAACCTCTCATGCCCGATCCCCCTCGTCAGCAGCCTCTGCATCAACCCCTTCTTCAGGCGCTCCGTGCTCTCGATGGCGCCGCCCACATTCTGGATGGCGCTGTCCACTGTGCCCAGAATCTCGGCGATGCGGCGCTGTTCGGGGAGAGGGGGGAGGGGGATTTCTATTTTAGCAACCTGTGATTGATTTAAAGCCGGATATTGGCCACCCATCATCATTTTGTTGCACTGTTCTATTACCTCTTTTGAGAATAATATATAAAGCAAATAACGGGGAAAAATCTCATTTTTACAACTCAGCACAGCGAATCCGGTAGAACAAATTTGATTATTGTAATCCCTTGGCACTAAGGCGAAAGCTTTTAAATATGGCCTGACAGTGGACATTATTATATCATTTTGGTGCACAACCCTTCTTGCTCTTGAGGGTGCTTCCTTTCCCAGAATTTCCTTTGCTGTTTTGATTATCCCTGTTCCCCCTTCAACCGACTCGATATCGATATAAAGGATTTTTTCGTCTGGATTTTCTCTTGTTGGATCTCGTGATGCTCCATTAATTTCAACTGCTTCCTCCAGCGTTACAACCTTCCACTCCTCCGGCATCTCCCCAATCTCCGTCATCCTTCCTTCCTCCATGCTCATCCCCCCGCGCGGCTCATCCGCGGACGAAGCGCAGGCTGCATCGGCGCGCGCCCATGCGCCGGGACGTATAAAAGATTTAAAACGGAAATTAACAACGAACTAATACGAACTCGTACGAACTCTGAATGGCGTGAGTTCGTATCAGTTAGTACGAGTTCGTTGTTTATACCGTATCTGATTTTTTTTGCACACGAACGCAAAGATTTATGTTGCGTTGCTTTGCGCTCTTTGCGTACTTTGCGGTGGATTGTTTTGATGAAATCAGATGCGGGAAAGTATCTGCGTTCATCTGCGTTTATCTGCGGTTTTTTATTGTTTTCAATTGTTGTAGAATTACGATGGAACACGGATTGCGCGGATGCGCACGGATTAAAAGTATCCGTGAAAATCCGTCCAATCCGTGTCATCCGTGTTCTGGGTCGGGCGCCAATTTCCATCATTTTGTCTCTCCTCTTGACCGGAGTTGACCGGAGTTGACCGAAGTTAACCTGAACTTGAGACCTGTGGTGGCGCCTTCCTTGGCAAAGATTCCATTTTCAACCAGATAATTCAAATCGCGTCTGGCAGTTTTATCGCTAACTTTGTTTAATGATATATATTCAGAAATCGTGATATGTTTATGTGCCTCGACATATTCAACTGCCTGCCTTTGCCTCTCATTCAAAACGACTTCTACTTTTTCTTCCAGTTCTTCTTTTCCAGCTAATTTCAAATATTCCTCACTCTGCCTGAAAGTCACATAAAAATAATTCTCATTGAATTCTATCTCAGGAACTGGAGCATTCTCTTTTTTGCATATCTCCTTTATCCTTTCTAACCCCGAACCCATTTTCTCACCAAAGTGGATTCTGGCGAAAAGATCAGCTATAATATGGTTTCTTCGAAATACCGTCTCTCCGAGAATGAAATTAGGCGGCTCCTGCCAGTAATTCTCAATCCTTATCCTGTCAGGGAAAAACTTCAGGATATTATTATGACCGTGCTCAAAATAATATTTGTGCATCACTGAATTTATTACGGCTTCTCTTATTGCTTCAAAAGGGTATTCGTAAATATTCTCCCTTTGAGGCATCCCAGTAAAACGGTATGCGACCTTTGAATACAATCTCACAAACTTCATTACTTCTTCGACGATTTCAAACAAACTGCCTTCAATCTCTTTGCGGTCTATGATATCGGCGCCACCATAATCCTTGAAAAGCGCGACAGTAAAAACAGACCACGGGACAAATCTCTGTGGCTCCTTAGCAAAGAACAGCACCCCAGCGTTATTGAAATATAATTTTCCTTCCTGTTTCTCCGCAACTCCCAGATTGGTGAGAATCGTTTCAGTTTTCACTGATTTTGAAAGACCTGCAAGCTCTAGAAATTTTGACAATTTATTCTCATCAAAATCTCTGGGATAACTGAATTTTGGCTCTGTCAATTCATCAAATCTGATCTTGCCCTCAGACTTAAAGAATTCTATGATCTCGTCCCGTGTCATTTTTTGGGAATTTGAGCCAATCCTCTTAAAAAAGCCGGAAGAACATTCGTATGGCTTGTCTTCGCCCTCTCTTACGTTAATGATTAATATATTTTCAAAGCTATCGATCGAAATTTTTATTTTCGGTCTGCAATTGTTCGCTATATCCTGGATTCTGGATTTTAATTCATTAGTAACGCCGATTCCCTTAATTTTACCTTCATCTGTCACCCCAAGAAATACCCTCCCGCCGGAAGAATTGGCAAAAGCCACGATTTCTTTATCAAGATTATTGAATCCTTCCTTGAATTCAATCTTATACCCTTCACCTTCCTTGAGGATCAAGCTCAATTCTCTTTTATTCATTTAGTCCCCATTTTGTTCGTTCCATAACCTGCTATCCTTTTATCCTATCTCCTTTATGTACCCTTCAATTTTAACCTCAACATTCCCAATCTCCTCCTCAATAATGCGAAGCTCCTGCCACTCCTTATCAACATCGATCTCTTCAGTTTCCTCCTGCGGAAAAACATAAAGCGTGACATTCAAGTTATAGTCATTATTTTTTATTTCATCCAGAGAAACCGCGCGAACAAACCCGTTTCCGCCGTCGAATTTCCTGTAAGCCTCCGCAATCCTCTGTATATTCGCCTCACTGAGCCTGTTCAGTTTCCTGACCTCAGGGTGCTGTTCATGCTCGCTGCTGGCATTGATGAACAAAATCTTCCCCTTCCTATCCGCAGGCTTATTCCTGTTCAAAAATACAAGAGCGCCCGGCGCTCCGGTATTATAAAACAGCTTCTCAGGCAGCAGTATTATGCAATCAATTAAATCCTCTTCCAGCATCCTGCTACGGATAGCCTGCTCCTTGCCGCCCCTGAAAAGGCAGCCGTTATCAATAACCACGCCCACCCTCCCGGTATCATCTCTGGCGCTTGCAAGCATGTGCTGAACCCATGCCCAGTCTGCCGATTGCTTCGGGACAAAGCCGTATCTGAAGCGCTGCTTCCAGAACTCGCCCTTCTTTATGACTTCCTCATCGTAACCATCCTGATTCCATGGAGGATTTGCAATAACAACATCGAATTGTTTCAGCCCCTCACCTTCTTTGAACTTGGGATAAAGCAAAGTATCGCCATATGCCAGATTTGCATTTTTTATATCGTGGATATACAGGTTCATCCTGCCGAGAGCAAGAGTCTTCTGGTTTGCCTCCTGACCATAGAGGAACAGCTTATCAACTTCTGCCTTCCCATATTTGTTTTCGACATGCTTATAGGAAACAATCAGCATGCCATTGGAAGCTGATGCCGGGTCATAAACGCTCTCCCCGGGTTTGGGGTCGAGTATCTCAATCAGGAGCTTGATTACCTCTCTCGGAGTGTAAACTTCTCCCTCTTTTGCTTTCATTGGTGCAAAATATCGTAAAATCCACTCGTATGCATCCCCCAGAATATCAGGAGAAACATGGTGTAGCTTCTGAATACTGAAAAGTTCAACAAGCTGCCTTAAAATCTCGGCATTTTCCCTGCTTGTGGTAAACTGAATGAAATCAACATTGTCAAGAACATCCTTCAAATGAGGATTTCGCTCAGCTAACGTCTTTAATGCATGCGATAGCTTTTCCGGTAGTGTGCTTACATCCTTTCTTATATTGTCCCACAGGAACTCGGAAGGAAAGTCAAAATCATGATAAGCGGAATTTTTGGCCTCTTCCTTTGCTTCTTCTTCACTTAAACCGTCCTCAATGGCTTCCTTATACGCTTTATCATATTCAAGCTCCCACTTATCACTGAATCTCTTCAGGAACAGGAGGATTAGAATGAACTTATAGTCAACCCTTGTCCTTATGAGATCTGCTGCTTTTTTTAATAACCCTTCAACCTCTCCCCGATCTAATTTGTTATTGTTAAGAGCGAAAATTTCACCGATGATTTTTTCTTTGCTTTTGAGTTTGTATAATCTTTTTCTGGCGTCATGAGGATCTGGCTCGTCGGTAAGCCATCCAGCCTTTCTTATTTCTGAAAGATATACCGGGATTTCTTCCCTTTTATCTTTGTTCTTCTCTTCTAATATTTTTGCAGCTTGCTCAATATTGAATTCCGAATCGCTGAGTGAATCCCATAATAAAGAATATCTTTTCTCGACCCATGTTGGTACTTTAAATTCTACCGCCGCCATGAATCTTACATATTGATTAATAAGTATATAACTTTATTGCTTATTAATAAGTAAATAGTCAATTGACTTATATGTTACCTCAGAATTTATAATCTTTAGATAAAATTCCCTCTTCCTGCGCTTTTTTTATTAAATCTTCTAAATCATTTCTCGGTAAGAATGGACAAAACTGACCCCATGCCCATTTATCTTTCATTCTTCCATTTTTCCCAACTATATAATAACCAATCCGTATCTCTTTATTACCATTACCAAAGGTTATCTCCTGAAGAACGAAAATCTTGTCTGGTTTATCGGTCTGTGGTAATCTAATCTCACGTTCAATTTTAAAGGGTACCTTCTTTCCAGTTACAATATCTTTCATTGTGCCTGATTTTTTATATTCAGGTTCAATAGGTATATAGGATATTAAATTTCACCACAATTATTTCATTATAGCCAGTATTTTATAATTTAACTGATATCTCATATGACTTCCCACCGATTTTCACAAAAGAAAATTCGGTTGAGGATATTGATTAGCTATGTCTGTGCGGTGTGCGGGTGGACGCATCCGCGCCGATGCCTTTCTGATTTCCATCTGAGGTCAGTGACTTTTGTCGTGCATCTTTTATCTTCTGCTGGTTAAAACTTTTATTCCATAAATATTATCGGGTTTATCGCTATTGATTTAAAAACAAATTCTGATTCTACAGAGCAATTATAAATAGTTTCATCCTTATTTAGCCTATTCACAAACATGAATGTAACAATCCAAAAATCAGACATCAAAGGAACTGTCAACGCCCCTCCCTCAAAAAGCTATACCCACAGGGCTATTGCAATAGCAGCGCTCTCAAAAAAAGCAACAATCAATAACCCGCTGATATCCGAAGATACAAAAGCAACGATAAGGGCATCCGAAGCATTCGGGGCTGAAATCGTATCAAAAAAAGATTCGCTGGTCATCAAAGGCTTTGACGGGAAATTAAGAATCCCTGACAATGTAATAGATGTTGCAAATTCAGGCACCACTCTTCGCATAATGACCGCTGTGGCTTCGCTTGTAAACGGTGCGACAGTTCTCACGGGTGATGCAAGCATCAGGACAAGACCCAATACGCCGCTCCTGAATGCGCTGAATGACCTCGGCGCCGAGGCGTTCTCCACACGCAATAATGGGAAAGCGCCGATTGTGGTGAGGGGGAAAATGAGAGGAGGAGCTGTTTATATCGACGGCTCTGTAAGTTCGCAGTTCATATCCGCGCTCCTCATCGCCTGCCCGTTTGCGTCACATAAGACCAAAGTTATGATAAAAGGCGAATTGAAATCCCGTCCGTATGTGAACATTACAATCGATATGCTAAAAGGCGCAGGCGCAAAAATAATAGCGGATAACCCGAACACTTTTACAATTCCGCCCGAGCAGGAATATGACATGAGTTCCTACAATGTCCCGGGTGATTTTTCATCCGCATCGTATATGATGGCGGGAGGTGCGCTGTGCGGTGATATTACTATTAAGAACCTGTATCCTTCGGAGCAGGGTGATTCGGCTTTGATTGATATTCTTGGGAAAATGGGAGCGCAAATCTCTTGGAATGAGAAAAAAGGGGAGGTCAGGGTGACCAAGAGCGAACTGGTAGGCATCGAAGTGGATGTCGGGAAGACGCCCGACCTTGTGCCAACGCTGGCCGTACTTGGCGCGGCTTCAAAGGGAACCATGGTTATCGGGAACGCAGAGCATGTGAGGTATAAGGAAACAGACAGGCTTCACGCAATGACCGTTGAACTTAAGAAAATGGGCGTGGACATCACAGAGGAAAAGGACAAGCTCATAATAAATGGCGGCGCGATAAAAGGCGCGGCGGTACATGGCTGGGATGACCACAGGATTGTCATGGCGCTGGCTGTAGCCGGATTGGTGGCTGGCGATACAACGATTGATACGATTGAATCCGTGAGCATTTCGTATCCGGGCTTTTTTGAGGATTTAAGAAAAGCGGGCGCAGCAGTTGATGTGCCTTCGCATGATTAAAGTAGCGCGCAGGAATACGATATATTTTAATACACCCTTTGCATGTAGGAAAGGTTTGTGCCCAGGTGGCCTAGTTGGTTAGGGCGCCAGACTCATAGGGTAAATTTGAAGAGGCGCTTGTGCTTCCTGAGAAATCTGGAGGTCACGGGTTCGGATCCCGTCCTGGGCATGTAATTTTCGAACATTTCAGGCTGAAAAGTAAAATCCTGTTTAAAACTTAAGAGGAACCAAAAAAAAGCAATTATTTGGATAGGAAATGACGATGGTTCCTCACGCTTAAAAGCAGTGTGAAGCATATAAACCTGTTTGGTATAATTTCATTAATATTTTTCCTATTTTTCCACATGATAGTGTTTATACATTAAATCCAATGTGAAAAATTATGGATTTAGCCCTTGAAAATTCTTTAGAAATGACAAGCTATATCTGCGTTGGACGCCCAAATCCGGGTATGAAAATTGCATGGTGCATAACCGGCGCCGGACACTTCCTTCGTGAGAGTTTTGAGGTTTTTAAAGAGCTTAAACGAAATAAACCGGAGTTAAAAGTCACCACTTTTGTATCCGGGGCAGGCGAAGAAGTGATACGGATGTACGGTCTTGCAAACGAGCTTTCAAACATTTCCTGTGGCAGCTACCTTGAAGAGTGTTATTATGAACGTGAGCAGGGGGACAGCTTTCCAAAGACGGGGCGTTTCCTCCTGCAAAAATATGATGCCCTGTTTGTCACTCCGGCTACCTCAAACACGACAGCAAAACTTGCATACGGTATAGCAGATACCCTTGTTACCAATGCGGTAGCCCAGGCCGTGAAAGGAGGTGTCCCTGTCTATATTGTACCTGTGGATATTGCAGGCAAGATAGAGTCGAAGATGCCTTATTTCATTGACAGGGAGATATGCATGAAATGCGAGCTTTGTCCCCTGGCGCAGCAATGCCCGAGGCATGCGATTACTGACCAGATTGACCTCTTAAAATGCGATGGGTGCGGCCTATGCGTCAGGCTGTGCAGCTATGGGGCCATAAGAGGCGGGCTTGCAAAACTCAAAGTCAGGGATGTGGACACAAGAAATGTCATGATTTTGAAGGAACTTATGGGAATCACGGTATTAAATCATCCTCAGAAAGTCCCGGATATGATAGAAAAGCTTGAAAAATGCAAAAATTGAAGTACTAATGGAAATAATTGAAGACGAAATAAAAAGAAATCGAGGAAAAATCTTGTTCCCAACAAAAAAAGTTCAGACATTGACAGGTTCAATTGTACAGGTTGAGATGAAAGGCGATAAACATGCACTCCAGGGAAAGCTTGAGAGCTCTGATGAGTATTTGAATCTGCATCTTGTTGATACATATGAGATAGTGGATGGAGTCAAAGCACGTTCCCTGGGTTCGGTTGTTTTAAGGGGTAATAACATAATAATGTTGAGTCCAGTAGGGGAGTAGAATGGATATCGAAGAAAAAATCCTGAAATTAATCAAATCCAGTAAAAAAGGCATTTTACAGAACGAACTCTGGAAAAAAGCAAAAATAGACAGCAGCAAATGTTCCCGTATTCTTGCCAAGTTTGAAAAGGAAGGACAAATAAGCCGGGAAAAAGAATCAAAAAAAGGTACAACAACATACCTTGTTAAGTACATCGGGAAAAAAGAAGGAAAAACCAGGAATTTCAAGTTGTTGTTAATAGGGGATATGTTTTCCCCCTGCACAGGATGCGCGATTGAATGTGAACCTGAAAGATGTACCATCCTTGCAGAATGGGTTTACGGTCTTGAAAAGGAAGGGTAGGAAGGTAAGATAGGCGGGTTTGAGGAGTGGGGGTTAGTATCGTTTAAAAAAACAACCCGCCTATCCAATTCGTTTTTCAACGAACATACGTACATTGACGAACAAAAAATATATAGTTTTCGGTCGAGTTTCATTTTCCTTTCTGGACGGTATACAACAGTTCAACCCTGTCTATGGAATCGGCGTCCTCAACCGATTTATCGCTTCTCACATTGACAAGTCTCGGGAAGCGAAGCGCGTATCCTGAATCATAATTAGGGCTTTTCTGGATTTCCTCAAACGCCACCTCAAACACTATTTTAGGTTCCAATTCGATGTGAACGCCGCTTTCTGAAACAACCAGGTTTTTAAATAAATTCGTCAGCTCACCCAATTGTTCATCCGTGATCCCTGTTGCAACACGACCTATGGAAAGGAACCTGTCAGTATCAGGGTCGCGGCAGGCAAGTAAGTAAGAACCAATAAAATTGGCTCTTCTCCCTTCCCCCCATTCTCCTCCGATAACCACAAGGTCGAGTGTCTCCATTATCGGTTTTAATTTGAGCCAGTTCTTTCCCCTTTTGCCGGGTGTATAAAAGGAACCCGGGTTTTTCAACATAACCCCCTCATGACCGGCAGTGAGCGCCTCCTTATAAATCGTTTCAACAACTGCTGAATCACTTGTTACGGCCTGTTTTGCGACAATGCTCTCATCGCATATTTCCTCAAGTTTTTTCCGCCTCTCTGAGAGCGGAGCATCGATAAGTGTCTCGCCATTTAAATAAAGTATATCAAAAAGGTTAAGGTGTAGCGGAATTTCGATGGCGGTAGCGGAGATATCGTACTTTCGCCGGAAGCGCCGCAATATCTCCTGGAATGCCATCGGCCTATTATCCTTGCCAATGGCGACAGCTTCGCCATCAAGAATCACGCTGTCTGCAGAAACATTGGTTCTTATGGCTTTTACAATATCAGGTAAAGAAGATGTCACGTCCTCAAGTTTACGTGAATAAATCGTAATATTGCTGCCGTCCTTATGTATCTGGACGCGCGCCCCGTCAAATTTCCATTCAACAGCCACAGTACCCATTTCCAGAACAGCTTCTTTAATGCCCGTAGTTATCTGGGCGAGCATCATTTTCAGTGGCCTGTTTATCAAAACCCCAAGCCTTGAAAGCCCCTGTTCACCTTCCTTTTTTGCAGTATAAGCAACAAGCCCGAAATCATTTGTGAGCATATACCCTCGCTCGACAAGTTCGGAAGGTACATCAAAAGCCTCGGCAATTGCATCCCGTACGATTCCTTCTCCAACACCTATTCGCAATTCTTCAATAGATAAACGCGCAAGATAAACGATTTCCAGGGATTTGGCGCAACTGAAGAGATACTGCAAATTCTTTATTTTTGCGTCCTGCGAACCCTTCCCTGTAAGCCCTGCAATCTTCTGGAACCGCAGGTACACCTCTTGAATAGAAAGTTCACCTTCAGAAAAAAAATTCAAATGGGTTCTACCCGATGCTATTGCCTTTTCCGCAGCCAGGCCTATATCGCCCGTATCCCTCACGAATTCTTCTATGCGTTTAACAGGCTGCGAAGAAGTTTTTGAAATTGCCGTGTACAAAAGGTTTGGGCCGATGCCAAGTTCTTCCTTGCTCCAGACCGGAAAAACATGCCCCATAATAAAACGGGTAACAATGGGAAGTTCCTCATCACTCACTTCCTTGAAAAAACCTGCAACTATAGATGTCATTTCAAGAGAACTTGAAATCTCTTCAATCCTGCTGCAGGTCTTTGCAAACTCCTCAAAAGAAGTCATATTTATTCAGGTTTTTTTGTCTTTTCTAATCGTGTCATATACGATATATACCCCCAGCAATACCACGATTATAAAAACAGCACTAATAACCAGGGACAGGAGGGAGTAACCGCCGCTATAAAACATTGAGCCTGTCCTTATATCCCCGATAATCATGCCATAACCGGTCAACCTGTATACGAGACCCACGAGTCCGATAACTATTAAAACCACTCCTGCAAACAGTCTCTCGCTTGGGTCTAAAGCCATACCTTCCTGAAACTTTGGTAATAAATAAAAGGGGTTTTGGCACCCTTTTACTTATTTTTTGGTCGCATTGGAAATTTTTGCCATATGGATAACGCCGACATCGGTACCATGGCAGTTCGTACAATACTTGGCTCTTGATAAATGAACTACTATCAGGTTGCCCTTACTGGGTTTGAGTGAATCGGGCGGTGCAGCATGACATTGTTCACAAACGCTGTAACTTCCCGGACCTTCCCCTTTCTGCACTGTGGGAACCTTTGGCGGGAACCCGTGGCATGTATCGCATTGCAGGCCGACTGTGCCCGGTCCGATATGAATATTATGCACCTGGCTTCCATGGCAGTTTATACAGAGTTTGCCACCATTAACATGCGGACTGAGCTCCTGCGGATTTGTATGGCACAATTCGCATTTGATAGTCTCAACTCTTGCGGGTGCTGCTGTCACAACAGGTGTTTCTTTTGCTGCCGTTTTTGCCGGAGTCTCTTTTGTTGTTACTGTTTTTTCAGGCGCTGCCTTTTCCGGTGTTGATGTAGCAGCAGGTGTTTCTGTATTAATTGTTGATTTACCACCAAGAACAAAATAACCGCCGGCTGCAATAAGCAGGACTGCAACCAGGATTGCAATATAAATAGGAACCTTCGAATCTTTCTCGTTCATTTACATAATCACCATGGCTAGATAGGGTTCTGTATCGTTTTAAATGTTTTGGTTTCTATCTCTCATTTATTGTCGCGGGATTCATCCAATTTTTTCCGCTCATAAACAGGCATGCCGTCATATACTATCCTGAATATCCTGTGGTAGGGAATATACACGTCCTCCACCACACCTTCAAGAATTAAAAACGACCTGTCGATATTCTTGATGGCGCTCCCCTCTACGATTTTCGTATCACCTGGCGCACCCCTGTGGATGTAATATACTTTACACCTGCGAAGGTCGAACCTCCACTTTATCTCGTTAAAGATATCTCTTGGATGCTTCGACCTGAACATAGATTAATGTCTTACTGCATAATATTTAAAGGAATAAGTATGCGGAGGATGGGATTCGAACCCATGAACTCCTGCGAGAACAGCCCCTAAAGCTGTCGCCTTTGGCCTAGCTGGGCGACCTCCGCAAACCTGTGCACAACAAGTTCTGTACACATATAACTTATGATTACATTAGTTTTCCTGCGTTGCATGGTGGGTCGAGCAGTTGATGGGGGCTGAGCATTGATAAACGCTGATATTCTCTTTTTTAGGTTGACTATGGCGTTTATATCACCTCAAAAACATTAAATTCACGGCGCCGATATGTTCCCGATACAGCCTAATCCAAATGGATTCCCCTACCCTTACCCCGTCAGCAGCCGCCCCACGACCGCCCTCCATCAATTTCACGCTGTCTGCCTGCGCGAGCCTGGCTTCAAGCTCATCGCAAAGTGACATGAGCTGGTCTATTCTGGCGATGATGCGGCGCAATTCAAGCAGCGTACATTACTTTTCCTTTTCTCGCAAATTCTGCGACAAGAGATTTTCCACTTTCAAATTCTTCAGATGTGAGAGTGATAATATCAAGAGGCACTCTGAATTTTTTTATAGTTTTTATCTCAGCTTCCTTTGTCAATTTTGCTCTTTCAAAAATATCTTTATTCTGAAAATCCGAAGAGATTATCAGAATATCCACATCGCTTTCCCTGGTCGCTTTTCCCCCGCTCTGCGACCCGAATAGAATTATCTTTGAAATGTTCAATCCTTTTTCTTTCAGGCAATTCTCAAAGAATTTAATCGCCTCTGCTACTTTTTCTCTAACCATTTCAATAACTCCTTCCCTTTTTCAATAATTTCTTTTGTTTTATCACGGTTGTATTCTTCCAGCATTCTTTGCAGATCATCAGGATATCGAGTGAGCACGCTTACTCTGTTCAGAGTGAAAACGAAATCATACATATCTTCTGGAAGTTCCAGATTGATAATTTCAATGAGATAAAGCAGATTGTGCGTTTTGGGCGGTGCTTCTTTACTTTTATGAATAATCAAACCCTTGAGCGCTTTTTCTATGGATAAATGACACATGAAGACAGAATAAAAATATCTTTCTCCTTTGAACATGAATTCTGCCGTCTCCATGTCATAATCAGCCTGTCTGAACCACTCATCTTTATCCATATGTTTTTATCAAGAGTGTAATTGTTTTATTTGTTTATTTGCTTTTCTAGGCTTCCCCCAAAACTCCGCTCATCACAGCCTCCACCAACCTCCCGCCGTCTGCCTGCGAGCGCGCGAGCCTGGCTTCAAGCTCATCGCACAGCGACATGAGCTGGTCAACTCTGGCGACGATGCGGCGCTGTATTATGAGCGATTCAAGCGCAGGACAACTACCACAGAACTATTATAAATAAAGTATAATAAAAATTCGGCGCTTATCCTGAAAGATTATGTTCGCTGCATTTCGAAAAAAAGCCCGTCCCATCAACGCGGGTGTGAGGAGTTCGGGTTTATTGGAATGTTGCTGCATCGGGAGCATATCGGCGCCGGGGGATTAATATTTATAGAGTTATAAATATTCTGCGCAGTACAAAAATCTGCGTATATCGGCTTTATGCCCGCAGGCATACATCAATGGTTGCGCCACATGGGGACGAATCACGTATCAAAAAATGCAAAAACACATAGTGGTTTATGGATTGAAAACACCCTCATGGAAACTGTTATCGTTATTGGAATTGTGAATAGCTTTTATGCAGGCTTGCATTACATGCGAAGCATCCAATAAGTGCGGGTTAAAAGATGAAGGGCTTTTTGACCTGTGCCCGAAATTGAAAACCCCGGAATATCCGGAAAAAATCGTCCCACCTCCGGCTGATATGAGCCCTGTCATCGATTATAACCTGCTCAGGCGGTATTTTGGATACTCTGAATTCCGCCCGCTTCAGAAGGACATAATCCAGGATGCCCTCAAAGGAAATGATGTACTTGTGCTGATGCCTACCGGTGGCGGAAAGTCCCTGTGCTACCAGTACCCTTCACTGCTTTTTAAAGGATTGACTATAGTCATCTCGCCTCTTATTTCACTGATGAAAAACCAGGTGGACAGCATGAAAATGAATGGCATCCCGGCTGAATTCATCAACAGTTCACTGAATTATGGGGATGTTATAAAAATAAAATCCGCCCTTTTACAAAACAATATAAGGTTACTGTATATTGCCCCGGAAAGATTTACCATTCCTTCCTTCCTATCGTTCCTGAAGGGGCTCAAAATAAACCTGTTCGCTATTGATGAAGCCCATTGCATATCAGAATGGGGGCATGATTTCAGGCCGGAATACAGGCAGTTAAAGCAGATAAGGCAATATTTTCCAGATGTTCCGATAATAGCGCTAACAGCTACCGCTACCCCGAAAGTCAGGGATGATATCATCACTCAGCTTGCCCTTTCCGATTGCAGAAGATATCTTGCCAGCTTTAACAGGGAGAACCTTATCTATTATATCAAACCCAAGCAGGATGCATTCGGACAAATTGTGGAATTCCTCAGAACAAAGCCCGGTGAATCCGGCATTATTTACTGCTACAGCAGGAAAAACGTGGAAACTATTACAGAAGGCTTGAAATCTGCCGGGTTTCGGGCGCTTCCGTATCACGCAGGCTTATCTGCCAACACAAGGTCGCAAAACCAGGAAAAATTCATAAAAGATGACGTTGAGGTACTTGTGGCCACTGTCGCCTTCGGGATGGGCATCGATAAACCTAACATTCGATTTGTGATACATCATGACCTTCCCAAAAATATTGAAGCATACTACCAGGAGACCGGGCGTGCAGGCAGGGATGGATTGAAGAGCGAATGCGTGCTTTTCTATAGCTATGGCGACAGGCAGAAGATTGAGTATTTTCTAAACCAGATGTCCAATGAAAAGGAAAGACAGATAGCGCAAAATAAACTGAATGACATCATCAATTTCTCTGAGACCGCACTGTGTCGAAGAAAGCTCTTGCTGGGTTATTTTGGAGAGGATTTCAAAGAGAGTAACTGCAAGGGCTGCGATAACTGTCTTTCGCCGAAGGAGGAGATGGAAGCAACAGGCGAGATCATGACCATCCTTTCCTGCGTCGATGAATTGGGCGAGAGATTCGGTATAAATTATGTTATAGATGTGCTTATCGGGGGAAAGAGCAGCCGACTCCTGCAAAACGGGCACGCATTATTAAAATCATATGGGTCAGGAAAAAACCTGCCAAAGAAAATGTGGCACGGATTCATTAGAGAACTCATCCAGCGCGGATATCTCAATATTGAAGGTGAATATCCGGTTCTGAAATTGAACCAGAAAAGCAGGGATGTTTTATCTGGATCGAAGGGTGGCGTGAAAAATGAGAAAATATACCTTGTAAAACCCCTGACTATCGAAAAGCCGGCTAAAATCGAGGAGTACTCAGCCGATGATGGATTGTTCGAGAAGCTTCGAATATTAAGGAAAACACTTGCAGACGCCGAGAACCAGCCTCCATATATGATATTTAATGACGCAACCCTGAAACAGATGGCGGCGCGCCGGCCATGCAAACCGGAGGATTTCAGGAAGATCACTGGGGTCGGGGATAAGAAACTTGAGAGATATGGCGGCATTTTTATAGGTGAGATACGCAGGTTTTACGAGAAACAAGACTTATCCATTCAACCGGTTAAAAAGCAGTCAAGTGAATATGTGACCCTTGAAATGCTGGATATGGGTTTAGACCTTGATGAAATCACATTAAAAAGGAATCTATCCCTGAATACCATATATGGCCATATCGAAAAATTGATACTGTCCGGTGAAAATATCGAGATCGAGAAGTTAATAAATAAGGATAAGATCGAAAAAATCACAAGTAGCATACTTGAATTGGGGGGAGAGGCCCTGAAGCCGATAAAAGAGAGATTGGGGGATAATTATTCTTATGGGGAAATAAGGCTCGTGAGGGCAAGGATGACGAAAAAGGATGCCTTTTAAAGCAAAAGATTTGATGCTGTAATCTTATTTAACAACCATGAAAGGAATATACGTTCTAATACTCAGGATGAAAGAGAGTAAGGACATCCGGGTAGGAAAACTCGGCAGGCTTCATTTCAGGAGAGGATACTATTCCTACGTGGGCTCAGCCCAGGGCAGCGGAGGAGAAAAACGCATAAGAAGACATTTCAATATAGCTCACGGCAGAAACACCACGAGAAAATGGCATATTGATTACCTCCTGCCGCACTCTGAGGTAATTTGCGCGGTTTTTTCACCCACTGATGAAGCCCTCGAATGCGTTGTGGCAAAAGTCCTCGGCGAATATTCAGAAGCCTTGCCCTCCTTTGGGTGCAGCGACTGCACCTGCGAATCTCATCTTTTCTTTACAGGCGGGAATATAATGGGCGAGGCTTCAGGAATCTGTCGAGGTGTTTCCGGGAACGAAAGTATCATTATTTACCCCAACATGTAGGAACTATATGGACATCGGAATCATCGGCGGCTCAGGTTATACCGGAGGAGAGCTACTGCGTTTGCTTTCACAGCACCCGGAAGCGAAAGTCATGGCAGTTACTTCACGCAGCATGAAAGGACAGAAGGTCAGCAATACACACACGCATCTTCGGAAAATATACGACTTAATTTTCGAAGACCTGACACCTGATGAAGTGGCTTCCCGCAGTGATATCGTATTCACAGCCGTCCCTCACGGCACTGCCATGCAGGTAGTTCCTGCGCTTCTTGATAATGGCGTAAAAGTAATCGATTTGAGCGCTGATTACCGCCTGAAGACGGATGTTTTTGAGAAAACTTACAAGATGAAACATATCGACCCGCGCGATGCGGTATATGGCATACCTGAACTCCATCCTGAAGTTGCAGAACAAAAATTCATAGCCAACCCCGGCTGTTACCCTACAGGAGCATCGCTAGCCGCTGCGCCTCTTGCAGATGCGGGTCTTATCGAGCGCGTTGTTTTTGATTCAAAAAGCGGAATTTCAGGCGCGGGCGCGGAGCCTACTCTTGTATCCCATTATCCCAACATGGCTGAGAATATACAGGCGTATAAACTCACATCCCATCGCCACCGCGCGGAAATAGTGCAGGAACTCACCCGGCTTGACAGCGGTTTAAAAAGCATCAGCTTCACGCCGCATGTCATCCCGTCCGTGCGCGGCATCCTGACAACGGCGCATATTTTTGTCAAGAAGGAATTGAATGAAGAGGATGTTAGCGAAATCTACCGGGATTTTTACCAGGATAAGCCTTTTATCCGGCTGATACAAGGGATTCCGATGCTCGGCAGCGTGCGCGGCTCGAATTTCTGCGATATCGGTTTTGAGATTGAAAAAAACAGCGACAGGATAGTTGTCATATCCGCAATAGATAATCTTGTAAAAGGGGCATCCGGCCAGGCAATCCAGAACATGAACCTGATGTTCGGACTTTCGGAAACCACAGGTCTCTGGACACCTGCTCTCGCTCCGTGAGGTAAAATATGAAAATAGAAGAAGTGATGAATAAGGACGTAATTACATGCAAACCTGATGACACTTTAAGTCATCTTGCAAAACTGTTTCGGGAAAACCACATCAGCGGCTTGCCTGTTGTTGAAAAAGGAAAAGTCATCGGACTTGTTTCTGAAACGGATTTGATAAAGTTATTTAAATCCCCGGAATTCTCAAATGAATTGTGGCTCCCCAGCCCACTTGAAATAATTGAAATTCCCATAAGGAATATTGTCAGGCTTGAAGAGACAAAGAAAGCACTGGAAAACCTTAAGCTGCGCCCGATAAGGGATATTATGACAAAAACCGTACATGCCATTTCTCCGGACGATAGCCTGGAAAAAGCATCCGGCATCATGGTCAAGTATAAGGTCAACCGATTGCCTGTTGTCGAAAATGACAAGCTTGTGGGTATCGTAGCACGTAGCGATATTATAAGGGGTCTTTCGGAAGCTGCTGATTAATTATGAAAATCATGAAGGGCGGCATCTGCGCGGTCAGGGGTGTCAGGGCGAACGGGATTAAGGAAGGTAAGAACGGACTTGCAGTAATCGTAGCCGATTCAAAAAAACTTTCTTCGGCAGGCGTTTTTACGCGAAATAAGGTTATAGCAGCTCCGCTTATCGTTACGAAGGAAGCGCTCGAAAAAGGTGAATTAAAGGCTGTAATCGCCAACAGCGGATGTGCAAACGCTTTTACGGGCAAACGCGGGCTTGATGATGCCCGCTGGATGGCGCAGATTCTTGCAAAAAAATTGAAGTGCAAGCCCGATGATATCGGTGTAGCTTCTACTGGCGTTATCGGGCGAAATCTTGATAAAACATGGATTGGAGAGCATCTTGATGGGGTTTATAATAATCTCTCCACTTCAGAGGAGGCAGGAAAAGCCGCCGCAAGGGCTATAATGACCACGGACACATTTATGAAAGAGATTGCTGTCGAGCTTGATAACGGGGTTCGAATTGGCGGGATGGCTAAGGGTTCGGGGATGATTGAACCGAATATGGGCACGATGCTTGCGTTTTTATATACGGATGCTGCTTTATCAAAGAAAGCTCTCGATGCCTGCTTGAAAGCAGCAGTCGATAAGAGTTTTAACATGGTGGTTGTGGACGGGGATACAAGTACCAACGATATGGCGCTCCTTACTGCTACTGGCTATCAGGAATGTGGTAAAGATGTGTTCCAGGAAGGACTTGATTTTGTGTGCCAGAGCCTTGCTAAAATGATAGCAAGGGATGGCGAAGGTGCGACAAGGTTGATAGAGGCAAGAGTCACAGGTGCGGAAAGTGAAGATGACGCGCGCAAAGCTGCCAAGGCAATCGTGCGCTCGCCGCTTGTAAAGACCGCAATATTCGGGAAAGACCCGAACTGGGGGAGAGTCGTGGCTGCTGTGGGGTATTCGGGCGCTGAGGTTGACCAGGATAAGATAACACTTAAGTTCTCGGATAATAAAAACGAGGTTATGCTTGTCGATGAGGGAAGAATTGTGGAGGGAAAGCTTGAGGCGCTAAAGAGTATTATGGAAAGCAGGGAGATTTTTATCGAGGCGGCGCTCGGTTTAGGCGACTTTGAGGCGACTGCGTGGGGATGCGATTTGACGTATGATTATGTGAAGATTAATGCGATGTATACGACTTAAATGTAGATTCAAGAATCTGCTTGATTGCCTTAAAGGAAAACCTTATACTTGAAGAAACAATATAAAACAAAACGACTGTTAAACAGCGAAGAGGCGCATCTTGGACAGATAAAAGGGGAAATATAATGGCAAAAGTAAACTTAGATGCATTAATACCGAGAGAAGATTTTGAAGCTGAAGAAACATTAAATCCAGGCAAGAAGAAGGAAACTATTTCGATAGAAGATCTAAAGACAGATTCTTTTTTCTTACCATCTGTAAGAAAACCTGATTTTCAAAGAGAAACAAATGAATGGGATAATGAAAAAATAGTTCAATTTATTGAGAGTTTCCTTAATGGTGATTTAATTCCAGCAATTATTTTATGGAGAAGCTCAAGCGGTTACCTTTTTGTGATTGATGGCTCGCACAGGCTTAGTTCCTTAATCGCATGGATAAATAATGATTATGGGGACGGCATTATATCAAAACAGTTCTATGATGGAATTATACCTGATGAACAAATAGATGTTGCTGAGGAAACAAGAAAAATTGTTAGGAAAAGGATTGGAGAATATGAAGATTACAGACGTGCTCTTAAAAATCCACAAAATGTACGACCTGATATTATTCAGAAATCAAAGAATTTAGGTGCACTTGCAATCCAACTTCAATGGGTAGAGGGCGATGTAAAAAAAGCTGAAACATCTTTCTTTAAAATCAATCAGCAAGCCGCCCCTATAGATCCAACAGAACTAAAGCTATTGGAATCAAGAAAAAAACCAAATTGTATTGCTGCTAGAGCAATAATAAGAAGTGGAAAAGGTCATAAATACTGGTCTCAATTTCCTACCGATAATCAAGCTAAAATACAAGAATTAGCTAAAGAAATAAATGGGATTCTATTTTCTCCAAAATTAGAAACACCTATAAAAACGTTAGATATTCCCATTGGTGGAAAGTTATATTCAGCCCAAACACTTCCACTAATTTTAGAATTTGTAAATATGACAAATAGTATTAAAAGTGACTTTAAAGATACACTTAAAGAGGATACGGATGGATCTAAAACAATCGAAATTCTACAAAATACTAGAAAAATTGCTCAAAGAATAAATAGCATACATCCATCTTCTCTTGGGCTGCATCCAATAGTATATTTTTATTCTCAGGAAGGCAGACACAAAATTGCATCATTCTTTGCTACGGTTTCATTTGTTATGGAACTAGGAGAGAAAAATAAAATTGATGAGTTTATTAGAGTTAGGGAGACTTTCGAATCGATTTTGCTTGAATATGATTTTTTGGTCCAACAAATTAATCGGAAATATAGAAGTGCAGAAAAAAGTTATCCCAATATAAAGAACTATTTTTTCAAAATAATTGAACTATTAAATAGTGGTATACAGAAAGACAAAGTTATAAGTGAAGTTATAACCAATCAAGATTTTAATTTTCTTACAATGTATAAAAATGGCTTTGAAATTACATCAAAGGATTTTAGCCCTGAAAGGAAAAGCGCAGTGTATTTAAAAGAGGCAATTTCAAAGGCAAATAGATGCAAAATTTGTAATGGTTATATTCATAGAAATTCATTAACAATTGACCATATCACACGAAAAGAGGATGGTGGTTTAGGAACAATTGATAACGGACAAATAGCCCATCCTTATTGTAATACAACATATAAAAATTAAAAAGTATTCATTCTTCTTAGCCTTTAGCAGATGAATATTACAAACAATTAGTATCCTATGAACCTCAAAAAATCAGGATTTTCCACACGCGCAATCCATTCAGGTGAACGGGAAGAAGAAACCGGGGCGGTCGTAACCCCGATTTACCAGACCGCACCTTTTGGATTTAAGAGCGCAGCCCATGCAGCAAGCGTGATGGCTGGGAAGGAAAAAGGGTACGTGTATTCCCGCGGCTTGAATCCCACGACAGAAGTTCTTGAAGAAAAAATGGCAGACCTTGAGGGCGGCGAGGCGGCGCTCGCGCAGGCTACGGGAATGGCAGCCATCAGCGCGGCGGTTTTCACTTCCATCAAAGCAGGCGACCATGTGATTGCAGATGAGGTTATCTATGGGAGCACATACGACCTGTTCGTTGACCTTGCGAAATTCGGCGTGGATGTGAGTTTCATAGATACATCCGATGCCGGGAATGTTGAGGCTGCTTTCAGACCGAATACGAAACTTGTGTTTTTCGAAACCCCCGCCAATCCTACCATGAAACTCACTGACATAAAAACAGTCTCGGAAATCGCCCACAAGAGGGATGCGGCAGTAATGGTCGATAATACCTATATGACGCCTTATTACCAGCAGCCACTTGCGCTTAGCGCCGACGTGGTGGTTCACAGCGCAACCAAATACTTAAACGGTCACGGAGATACGCTCGGCGGCGTCATTGTGGGCTCTTCTGATTTCATAAAACGGGCAAGGCACACCGCAAAAAACATCGGCGGCGCAATAAGCCCTTTTTCGGCATGGCTTATCATACGCGGGATGAAAACGCTTCCGGTGCGAATGGACAGGCACACAGAGAATGCAATGGCAGTGGCAAGATACCTGCGAAGTCATGATAAAATCGAAAAGGTAATTTATCCGGGTCTTCAGGATTTTCCACAATATAACCTTGCAAAAAAACAGATGTCGGGATTTGGAGGCATGATAGCTTTCCTGCTAAAAGATGCAAAAGACGTCCCGTTATTCCTTGATTCCCTCAAAATGTGCACTCTTGCAGTGAGTCTTGGCGAGACCGGGACGCTTATCCAGCACCCTGCCACAATGACCCATGCTGTCGTTCCGCGGGACGACAGGATAAGATACGGGATTGCTGATGAGCTTGTGCGGCTTTCCGTGGGACTTGAGGATGTGGAGGATATAATTGCGGATTTGGGGCAGGCACTGGATAGGGTTGGGTGAGTTTTAAATCTGTCTGGAATAGAAACAATTATCAGATAAACGGGCAGTATAAATATTAAGAATATGAAACTGGATAGAATCACTGTGGACCCTGAAATTATGGGCGGTCAGCCTTGTATAAGAGGTTTAAGAATACCTGTATCGCTGATATTAAGACTGCTTGCGAGTGGCAAAACGATACGCCAGATCGTAAAAGATTATCCTGAGTTAAAGGAAGATGACATTAAGCAGGCGTTCTGGTCTGCTTCATGGGCTACCTCGGCTACTTAAGTTACATATTACCTGTACGCATTGTCATGATGCTCAATATCAAGAAAAAGAACCAATTTTTTATCTTCAAAAAGCCGGTAGGTTAAAACGAATGAACCCCCTACATGCACTCTGAAGCGGTCTTCGTATTTTAGATGTTTGTAATGGTGCGGATTCTGGACGATCTCAAGTATCTTTTTGCGGCAGGCTAACATAAGAACTCTGTTTTTATTCTTCAGTTTTTTCAGCTTGCGCTCAAGTGTTTCTGTAATTTCGAACTCGTACGGTATATAAAACACTTACAACCCAAAATGCCTGTCAAATTCTTCTATATCCCTGAAATGTACCCTTTTATCTTCCTTTTCGATTTTTTCCAGCTTTTTTATATACACAGGGTTCAGTTTTTTATGAATATCATAGTCTATTTCATTTACTGTAATCTCGATCTGGATTATTTTGTCTTTCAGGAAATTTAGATTATTCCTGATTTCGTTCAATACCTCTGTTTCAGACATGCAACTTTCACCTTTTATAAATCTCTATTGTATTGGTGATATTTAAAGACCTTTCTGCAAAGTTTGCCATTTTTTCAATATTTTTATAAATCTTTGCAACTGTTTTAATTAGTTGATATGAAGATAAATGAGTACAAGCCATTATTTAAAAACTGGTTGTATGGCATAGCGTTTTACTTCATTCCTTTCATAATTGGATATTTTGCCTTTAGTTTTGTCCTTTCCAATAGCGTTCTGCACACCGACGCGGACAGCGCGCGATACATGCTCAGCGCGCTTGTGCAGAGCGAGGCTGCCATCGTGGCGCTTGTTGTTACTTTGAGCCTAGTTGCTGTTCAGCTTGCGGCGTCTTCGTATTCGGCGAGGGTGATTGAGAGGATGTCTGATTTGTGGATTCTGATGGGGATAAACTTTTAAACGTTATCTTTATATATACTTGAGTCAAGTATATACTTGATTTGATTTATGTATAAATGGAGGTTCCAATGACTCAAATTGTACGAACTGTTAAAATAAAGGAAGTGAATGATGTTTTAAATTGTTCTTTTCCAAAAGAGATACAAAATGATATGACCATTAACAAAGGGGATTTACTTGAAATGACTTTTGATAGTTCCAAACCGGATATATTAATATTAAGAAAAATTAACCTTGAAAATAATAACGTATGGTTCATGATTGGTGATAGATATTGGTGGTTAAACCAGATTAGAGATGGTTCATGGGGTCTTGCAAATTCTAATTCCCCCGATATTAAATTATTTGAATCGATTAAACCAAATGATATTATTTTGGCATATTATAAGAGTCCAATAAAATCTATTAAAAATATTTTGATAACAAATCGGGGTTTCAATATCGAAGATGAGACCATTGATATTCACAATATACATAATTTGAAATATCCTATTACATATGATGACTTTAAGAGATTGAATATCTTATCTGACTACCAAAAAATGCCACGGCGCTCAGTGGTTCCAGTAAATCGACCAGATTGGGAAAAGATAATAAGTATAATTTCTAATAAGGATAACGTAGAGCTTGATTTGAAGATTTCAAGATCTATTAATAAAAATAATATTTTAAATTAGAGATTTATAGTCTGTTTCGTAGCAGAATTTGGGGGGTTCTATATTGGTAACATTGATTTTAATTTGATCATTATTAATTGTTTTTTCAAATAATCTTGTCAATTTATTTTCTCTTTTAATTTGTTCATGTTCCTCTTTTTCTGAACTCCTCGACTTAAACCAAGAAAAATGATCATGCGCTATCCAATGATTTATTTTGCAAATTGGGCATAAAAATTTTTTATCCCATTTAGTTGCTTCATTGAATATCGTCTTTATCTCAATATTACTCTTTTCCATCCATTTCAAATGTTCTTTATTTGTCGATTTATGCTTACCTCGACAGATCGAACAATAGTAAGTATCAAAAAGATCTTTCGGATCACGTATCACAAAAAATAATTTTGGCTTAACGCTTGGATCTTGTGTATTTTCATCTTTCATAATAGAAATTGATATATCGGCTGCGAATATTACTCCAAAAACAGAAACAGGAGCTCCAGGACTTGATTCAACAATCTCTATTATATGGGTGATACTCGTTTCTTTATTTTTTATTATAATATCTGGAAAATATAAATTATCCCTTCTTGAATTTTTATTTTTTAAAATAGGTAATGAATTTTTTCCACTTTTATTTTTTTCATCAGAAGTATCTAAAGATACATTTAACATTCCAAATTTTTGTTCACAATAGCTACCTATTTCTTGAATGGTTTTTTCGTGCCAACCCATTTTTATATTATCCCTAATTCTTGCTAAACTATGAATTATTTAAATACTTTTGTCCACTCCAACCCAAAGTGCTTCACATTCCAGTCCGCAATCGCCTGATATGTTATGTATTCGTGCCCATTTATCTCAGTCCTCATGCCAGCGCCCTCTCCCCTATATAATCATAATACCGATACTTGAAATCCTCAAATTCCTTAATCGTAGAAATCGCAGTTTCATATAAATAATCTTCATCCCTGCAATAAATTACTTTACCTTTCAATACTTCTTTTTTCACATACAGCGGAAGTTGGGAAAAAATCTGGACATCGAAAAAAGAAGGAAGCTCTGATAGAACTTTAAGCCTGAATTTTGAGCGCTCATAATCGGTTTCAGCATCAAAATCAATACACAAGTCGATATCAGAATCTTCACGGATGATTCCATTGACCGCTGAACCATACAATATAATGAACCTTACTTTTTCAAATCCCCGGATAGTTTTCAGTCTCTCCAAACCATTCTTTACAATTCCATCAATTTCATCAGGGTTCATTTAGTCCACATATTATCTGATAGTAAAACTAATATATAAATTATTATTCATAGTAATATACTAATTCCATTGGCTAATAAAAAGAATCGAAATGAACATTGATTAACACGGAAAATCAGTATCCGTGAAAATCCGTCCGATCCGTGTCATCAGTGTTCTATTATGAAGCACTCACTCCAGCCCGAAATGCTTCACATTCCAGTCCGCAATCGCCTGTATCTTCTTAATAACCTCTGCCCCGCCTTCCATCGTAAAAAGATGCTTGAACCTGCCCTGCACTTTAAGATACTCTTCCACCGGCTTCCTGTTCTTAAGCTTCCTCACGTTTGTAACAGCGCCGTTCTCCATCTCGTACATGGGCCACAATGCCGTCTCCACGGCAAGCCTCCCAACCTCAATGGTCTTTGAGCCTTCAAACTTCCAGCCCGTGCAGCAGGGCGCATGCACATGCACGTACGTTGGTCCTTTTATCTCGGCTGCTTTTTTCACCTTTTTAATCATATCAGGCGCATACGCTACCGACGCCGTGGCGACATAAGGCGAGCCATGCGCTGCTATTATTGCAGGCATGTTCTTTTTATTAAGCGGGTTCCCGAACGATACCTTACCTGATGGGCTTGTAGTCGTGCTCGCATAGAGGGGAGTCGCGCTGCTTCGCTGGATACCCGTGTTCATGTACGCCTCATTATCCACGCAGATATACGTAAAATCATGTCCCCTTTCAAATGCACCCGAGATGGCCTGCAAGCCAATGTCCATCGTTGCGCCGTCGCCGCCTATTACCACGATTTTTGTATTGTTCTTCCTTCCCAGAGCCTTGAGCGCAGCCTCAACTCCGGATGCGACAGCCGCTGCATTCTCAAAAAGCGAATGTACCCACGGCACGCCCCAGGCGGACTCCGGATAGGGCGTAGTAAAGACTTCAAGACAGCCCGTTGGTGAGACAACAATTGTATCTTCACCAAGCGCATCAAGCACGAACTTCCCTGCAAGGGCATCGCAGCATCCGGCGCATCCGCGGTGACCTGGTTTCAATAGACTCATGCTAAATCCTCCCGCAGGTCAGCGAATTCGCTTTCCACGAAAATCCCCTTTTCCACTAACTTTGCTTTATTAATGATTTTCTTAATCATACTCATAGGAATATCGCGCCCTCCATGCCCGAGCATGAAGCCAATAACAGGGACTCTGGTGTCAGTGTTATGAAGACACGCCTTGACCTCTGTGCACAGGGCGCCCTCGTTCTTGCCGACAGATATATTTTTATCAAGGGTCACTATAACTTTTGCGTTTTTCAAAGCCGCACGAATGGCGTCAGCCGGGAAAGGCCTGAATGACCTGACTTTAAGAAGTCCCACGCTTTCACCATCATGACGAAGCTCATCTATAGTATCTTTAATTGTACCGATGACCGAACCCATTGCCATTATTACAATTTCAGCGTCATCAAGCGCATAGCCGTCTATAAGACCGCCGTAATATCTCCCGTATATGTCCTTGAACTCGTTGGCGATTTCCTCGATTTTCCTCAAAGCCTCGCCCATGGCTTTCTCCTGCTTGTACCGAAACTCTGTGTACGTGCTCGGGTCTGCAAAAGCCCCGAATGACATGGGATTCTTGGTATCAAGCATAAATTCTGGTGAATAAGTTGGCAGGAACTCATCAGTCAGGCCCTGCTCAAGCAAAATAACAGGTTCATAAACATGGGAAAGGATGAACCCGTCCATACACGCCATCGAAGGCAAAAGAACATCAGGGTCTTCCGAGAGCTTGAAGAGCTGCGGTGTCATATCAGCCGATTCCTGAACATCCTCTGCATAGAGCTGTATCCAACCGGTATCCCTCTGCGATATGGAGTCCTGCTGGTCGTTCCAGATATTGATGGGTGCGCTTAACGCCCGGTTGACCACGGTCATAACGATGGGCAGCCTCATACCTGATGCATTGAATAATGCTTCATGCATCAGGGCAAGCCCCTGCGATGTCGTTGATGTATATGTTCGCGCACCGGCTGCACTTGCCCCTATCAGCGCTGAAATTGCAGAGAACTCTGATTCCACGTTCATGTACTCGCAGTTCATTTCCCCATCGGCCGCGAATTGTGAAAGATCTTCAACAATGTGCGTTTGCGGGGTAATAGGATAAGCTGAAATCACATGGGGTTTGCATACTTTGACAGCGTGGGCTACCGCATAAGAACCCTCCACTACAACCATACTTTTTCTCATTTTCCCTCCAGCACCATTTTTATTGCTTTCTTGGGGCACTCGTTTGCGCAGATGCCGCAACCTTTGCAGTATTCATAATCAGGCTCAAAAAAACCGTTCTCCAGCTTGTACACTACCCCTTCAGGGCAGTATATTGCGCAGATTCCGCATTTGCTGCAAAGCTTATGGTCAAAGACAGGCATGAACGACCGCCATGCTCCGGTCTTATTCGCCCGCGTGCTTCCCGGCTTGGTCACTGTTTTTATTATAAGCTTCATCGCTGTTCCTCCATGAGGTCATAAGCAGCCTGGATGGCTGCCGCGTTCTTTTCGCCCACTTTTCCAGGGAACCGCTCCATCACTGCATTTTTTATAGATTCGGGATTTATGAGACCAGAAACTCCAGCGAATGCTCCTGCGAGGATGGTATTGACAATGGGTTTTCCGATAATATCCATTGCCAGTTTTGTAGCGTCAAGCGTTTTTACAGGGGCTTTTGTATTGAGGATGAAAGACGAGGGGCTTTTTTCAGTGTTAATGAGAATAAAACCTTCAGGTTTAGCCCCGGCCGCAACGTTAACAACATCTACGAGCGTGGCGTCCTGCACTATGACATAATCGGGTTCGTATATCTGGCTGCGCAGTCGTATTGGTTTGTCGTTTAAGCGCACAAAAGCCGTTACGGGCGCACCCCGCCTTTCAACACCAAATGCAGGGAAAGCCTGGCTGTATTTCCCGTCTTCAAAAGCAGCCACTGCTAATAGTTCGGCAGCGGTCACAGACCCCTGTCCACCGCGGCCATGTATTCTTATTTCCTTCATTTTTTTCTCCGAGAAAGACCCCGTATTTAAATACGGGGACTAGTATACTAATCAATCATGATGAATGCCTTCCACAATTGCATAAAGGTATTTATTCTTTACGGAGTGGCGCGATAGCCAGAAGTACCAGAATCCCCAGTATAAGAACAAAAAGACCAAGCAATCCGGCTTCAGGACCTACAAGACCGCCTGTAATCTCCGGATTCGCTGCGGTCAACCCGAAAATCCCAAAACCGCCCCTTAATGAAAATATATGATACTGGAAAAAATTCCACGAAAAATGATATGCAGATGACATTTTAAGTCCGTCTATGAGATACAGGAGGGCAAGAATAATTCCGGCAGCGGTTATTGTTGCAAACATGATTAATGCATTGAATTTTCCAATTCCTAAAAGCAATATGGAAGGGATATGAAGCATTGCAAAAAGAAGTGATGTTGCTATCACGGCATCACGCCTCCCTATGCTTTTAATGAGGTTGGGAAGGATGTATCCGCGAAAAGACATCTCTTCCCCTATTGATACGAGCAGTTCAAAAATTATTGCACCCGCTAATATGTAAAATACATCCCGGGACATTCCTTCAAGTTCAATCAAACCAAACGCAAGCTCAATAACAAATATCGATGATATAAGAATAAAGGCGTACAAGAAGCCGAATTTCCATGATACGCCCCACCTGAATCCATCATCTTTCCTTTTCAATAAATATGCAATAAGTATTATTATCGAATACGCCACAAGTGCAGCGCTGAGTTCAAAGAAATACATGGATGCAAGGACAACTAACGTTAAAATTGCATAAAAAATAATACTTCTCGTGATTCCATTTTTCCTATCCGTTTTGAAATCCATCCTTATTTAATCCGTTATTAACACAATTCTTTTTATTATTAATAAAGTTTATTCTGGATATCATTATAATGATGAATTAGAGTTTTGAGTAAACTATATCTTGTTTAATGACCCAATGATGAAGTTTAATATGACGGATGATAAACTCCTAATAACCGAACTTGTGCTTACCGCGCATCTGTATAACCAGTCGGATAAGCTCGGCGTAGATGATCTCCCCCAGAAAATACGAAAACATTACTGGGACGAAAAGGAAAAAACCGTGAAGCGCCCTATTTACGTGACCGAGGGTGATGTAAAGACAATTTATGGTCTTGAGAATGTAAAAAACAATACAAAAGCGCTTCCTTTCCTTGAATTCGAAGAGTTCGGTTCCCAGATAAAACTCACAGTTTTTGACCTTGCAACAAAGTGGCTTTCCAAACAGCCGGAGGCTGTTGAAAACATCAACAAGAACCCCGTACTTGCCTCCTTTTTTGAAAACTATGATTCACTTCCCGTGAGCTTTGCAAAGGCGAAAGCGTCCAACATGCCAAAAGAGAGCGGCAGGGAATGGATACTAGCCCTCATTAAAAGCATAGAATCCGAAAAGGGTTCAGAAGAGATGCTAAAACTTGCCCATATAGTAGCCCCGGAAGATATTAAGCAGAATATCAAGGACCTCGTCCTCACAAAAGCGCAGGAAGACGAGATAGAAAAAATGACAAAAGCCATCCAGTACCGCGATTACCTCAAGAGAATCGGGCTTCGTGAAATAGGAAAACTTTTGTTCGTGGGCCCACCGGGAACAGGAAAAACCTCGGTTGCGCGCGCTATTTCGGGAAAGCTCGGAATCCCGATAGTGGAAGTTAAGCTTTCACAGATTGCAGACCAGTATCTTGGTGAGACTGCAAAGAACATAGACCGGGTTTTTGAACTCGCAAGACGTTTGAGCCCATGCATACTTTTCATAGATGAATTTGATTTCGTGGCAAAAGCCAGGGCTACAGACGAGCATGCCGCATTAAAAAGGGCTGTGAATACGCTTTTGAAAGCTATTGATGAAATAAGCCTTGTAGAACACGGGGTGCTTCTTATCGGAGCAACTAACCACCCGACAATTCTTGACCATGCGGCATGGAGGCGGTTTGACGAGATAGTGGAATTTGCGCTTCCTGATAAGGATATGAGAAAAAAGATACTTGATATCGTGCTCAGGGACATAGAGGGCACCTTCAATACCGAGGAGATTGCGGAAAAGACAGAAGGATACTCGGGTTCCGACCTGCGGTTAATTATCCGGGAAGCTGTGCTTTATGGTCTTATGACCGAAAGAACCGCCCTTGTCCAGCAGGATTTACTGCGCGGGATTACTGAATTCAATAAACGGACTCATTTAAAGACACTGGATGAAAAGGCATGAAGATTACCCTGCTTGGAACCGGCGATGCCGTGGGTACGCCAAAGCTTGGGTGTTCCTGTCCCGCATGTATGGACGCGCATGCGGGAGGAAAAAGCAGGAGGCTTCGTTTTTCCATACTGGTCGAATCTGATGATGGCAGGCTTTTGATTGATACAAGTCCTGACCTTCGATGGCAGCTTTTAAAAAAAGGCATAAGCCGGGTTGACGGGGTAATCTGGACGCACCCGCATTACGACCATTATGCCGGGTTCGGGGATTTTTACAGGGTCCAGAACGAAGTAAACGTGTACGGGCTCACAAGAACCCTTGATTATATAACGAATTACCTGTCTTTCATGAAGCCAAGAAGGCATGATGTGAATTTATATGAGCCTTTTGAGTTAATCGGTCTTGGCCTAACCCTGCTTGAAGTCACGCACCCCCCAATCGAAGAACCGGCTGGTGTGCTGCTGACATTTGGGGAAAAGAAGATAGTAATAACAGGTGATACCACAAGGGACATCCCCCGTAAAAGCCTCAGTCTGATGTTCAGGCCTGACCTCCTTATCGCGGACGCAATAATCCCGCCAAGGGGAACAATTCCCAAACACATGAATGCCAGGGAAGCGATGGACCTCGCTTCGGAATTGCAGGCAAAGACGGTCGTGCTTACCCATATGAGCCATAATTTTCCGCCTCATGATGAATCCATCAGGCAATGGCCTCTGGGCTATGACGGTATGGAGTTTGAATTTTAATTTTTTTGCCCGGACAGGGATATAGAACATGCATGCCTGCTGTTTTCAATATTATAAAATGACCCATGGTTTTCACTAAGAGAATCGGGAGACTGCCCGGTTTTACGAAGCAACCGCATCCATATATCTTTGCCGAGATCTTCGAACTCGTTTTTTTCCATCGTTTCCTATCCAGATTTAAGTAAGGTTCTTGCAGTATATCAATCTTGTGCATCTCAAAATATGCATGATGTACCTCATATTCCTGGCAAACTGCTGTTCTTATTTTTGCCTATGCAGAAACTATATTAAATAAATCATCCATGTTGTATGCACTTCTTCTGACTCAAAAAACAGGTGAAATACATCTGGGGTGCAGGAAGTTAAAATCGAAACAAGGTATTAAAATGGAAACCACGCCTACAAATTTCAATGTAAAGGATATGAACGAGAATTCAAAAAATGTCAATGCCACTCTTAAGGTAATCGAAATAGGAGAGGTCAAGGACATACATTCAAAATTCGGAGATAAACGCGTCTGTGAAGTAAAAGTAGCCGATGCAACCGGAAGTATATTATTATCTTTATGGGATGACCAGATCGGAAAAATCGCGGCCGATGATACAATATCAATCCAGAACGGTTATATTTCAGTCGTCAGGAACTCCATGAGATTGAACATAGGAAAATACGGAAAGATGCTCTTATCCGAAGAACCGCTCACTGAAGTTAATACCGAACTCAATATTTCAGATAAGCATGTGGAACAGCCCGAGCGGCCAAGAAGCAGCGGTGGATACGGCGGCGGGGGCGGAGGAGGCAGAGGCGGCGGCGGTGGATATGGCAGCATGTACGGCAGCGGAACTGAGTTTAGCGGATTCAGGCGAAGCGGTGAAGGCGGCGGTGGCGGTAGAAGGGATTCACGCGATAAAAAAGGCGGAAGGGGAAGAAGGTAATACTTCTTTTTCTTTTTTTTATTATCATTTTAAAACTTTAGGAAAGTTTTATCAAAAGAAGGGGTATGCTGCCGCATACCCCTATACCGCATAAAGCGAGGTATCGCTTTATAGTCAGCAGTATATTCAGTAATTAATGCTTGAAAGTACAAATAGCTTTCGTATTAATACTTATTTTTTAAAGATTATACAAAAAATGCCCGCTATTTATTTAAAGTAGGTAAGATAATAATCTTTACATATTTAAAAATACATTTATAATTATCAGATTTATGATAATGACTTATTTCGGTCATCCTCCGGGGAAGGATCGCAGGCAGAGATAGAGCCGTTTACCTCAAACTCCATGCAGTTAAAGGTTAAATGACAACATAGTTAGATATATACCCAATGTTATCATAAAGCCATAAGGGATTATAAGCATGGTATTAAGTGAAACACTATATCTTATCATCACAGGCACAGCATCAGCAATTGCAGCATGGATAATTATTAGTGCTATCAAGTACACATATAAGATATTGAAAGAATTTACCAGCGATATTAAACAGATAAAAAAAGATGTGAACGAACTAAAAATAAAGGTTAAAGCTCTGGAAGATAAAGCAGGTGACAAAGAATGAATGACTATACGTATGTCGTGGCTGTAATAATCGGCATTTTAATAGCCATCCTTTTGAAATGGAAGGACATAGCTGAAATCCTGAAATTACGCAAAGAGATTAAACAACTAAGACAAGCTTCATAATCCGCAGATATTGAGAAAAGGCTTGCAGTGGCATAACTCTAAGAGATTGTTGGTTTATTAAGTTACAACAACTTTTCCGCGCATACTTGGATGTATTTTACACCAGTAATCAAATGTCCCTGCTTCATCAAATGTATAGCTGAACGTCTGTCCCTGATTCAAAATTTCTGTAATGAAAGCATTGCCTGTTACGGTATGCGTTGCGCTATCTTCATTTATCCAGGTCACGGTCGTTCCTTTTGTGATTGTTATGGTTTGCGGGTTAAATGCAAAACCTCTAATCTCAATTCGGTATATGACAGGTATCGCAGTGACCTTAATTACGGGTATGGCTGTTACTGTTGGTGTTGAAGGTTCAGGGCTTTCTGGATTCTTTGACGCTGCCTTGACGGTTACAGAGTATGTAAGTTTTAAAGGCTGAGAAGCGTCTTCATTATTGCCTGGCAAATACAACCCTGTGAACTGGAGAGTATGAGAGCCAATCAATGCTGATGTATCTGCTTTTACTACTACTGCTATAGTCCTCTGAGTACCTGGCGGAACGCTGAACATTCCAGCCACCACACCTGCGCCTGCTGCCTCGAAACCTTGACCGTAAACACGTATGCCGCTGGGTACAGCGATGCGTACCACCACATTCAGCATAACATCGTTTAAAGATGGATTATTCATCCCAAATTCAACAATTCCATCACTGTTAGCTGCTATCACCTCGGTTACAGGTCTTAGTGTAACAGACGGACCAACGCGGAATTTCCCTGGCGTTGCTGTTGGAGTAGGTGTTGCGGTTGCCAGAGCTATTACGGTCTGGATATCAGCCGTGGGCGAATTGACTATAATCATGGTTTTTTCTGTTGCCCATATTACAGCAAAATTTTGTGTCTGCTTGCCATTTATTGTGGAATAATCAGTAACCTGTGTCGCTTTATGCCCGTTGAAAGAGATTTCCTTGAATGGATCGTACCTGGCATTTTTGTACCTTGCCTTATACTGAGTAATTAGAGCCTCAGGATCATCATTTTTAATTACCAGGATGTAAAAATCTTCTCCGTTATTCCTGTAAACACCTTCAGTTGCATTTATCGAAAAGCTGCCAATCTCCACAGGGGTTTCATGGATACCCATGTAGGTGAAACCTGCAGGTAAATTGGTCGTGGGGATTAAATAATCCGATCTGACAGGAGTTGCGATTGCAGTAGCGGTTGCAGTTAGAGTAGGTGTTGCGGTTGCAGTTGGAGAGGGAGTTAGTATTGAAGTCGGTAATGGTGTTGCTTTAGAAGATATGGTATTTGTTTCAGTAGGCGTACCCATCCCAAAGACAAACGCTGCAATAATTGCAGAAATTATTATGAGTGCAAATATACCAACTATTCCATAAACAATTAATTTTCCAATGGATTTACCTGTTATTCCGTTTCGTTCATCTTCTTTTTCTCTGCGTAACCTTTCCTCTTCCTCTGTTTTGATGCCAAACTCCTGCTTAAGCACTTTCTCTGCCATCTGATTTTTAAGACTGTCAGTTTCAACTCTATATTTTTCTTTTAACTCCTTATATTTAGCCTCGGTTATCTCACCCACTGCAAGCATTTCATCCAGTTTATCAAGAAGCTCGTTGGTTTTACCAAGTTTCTCTTTTAACTCTTCTACTGGAATATCTTTCATGCTTCTATCTATCCTCTCGGCAAACATCAATTTAACCCCATCCTGTGTTATCCTGCCACGCACTACCACAGGTTAAGAAATCTACCTATTCCCTGAGATAATCGCTGTAATGCCGTTCTATGTATGTCCCTCAATATTATATTCTCTTAGGTCTTTACTCCAAAGACGTGTATAAGATAAAGTCATAGAATTAATAAACTTCTTATATTCTTTTGGATATTTATCCCTCATCACAAGATAGTCTGCCAATTTTGCAGTAGTCTCAATCATAAGTTTTTTCATTTCTTCTTCAGTAATTCTTGATAAGGACTTATCTTCAAGTAATTTTGAGTCTTTGCCTGCATGCAAATTTTCAATAAAGCCATTCCTCAGACATTCACAAATTAAAGCATTAGCCTCTTCTCGATAAGTAGGATTCTTTCTTAGTAATTTTTGTAATTCCTTTTTATTCATCTAATACCACCTTTAACTAACGCCTTTGAATCTCCATCATCAATAACATCGATAAATTCCGCATCTGTAATGTCCGTATCCGGTATAATATCCCTGGCATGTTCTTTTATGGGTGCAGGATTAGGCTTTACAATCGCTTCAATCAATTTACCGAGAGCATACACATCGAGTAGCACACCGAGTAAAGTAGGCTTCTCATGGTCTGGGATTGTGGCTGCCTTCTTATCTCTACCTCTACCCCTGCGTGATTGTCTCACATATCCGTATCTATTACGCTGCACATCACAGGCAGGGTCATGGCGTCTGCGTTCTGGTCTCATTTGGTGCTTGCGTCTTTCCATTGTTACCCTTTATGCTTTTCGCTATCCATGCTACCAGGTCAGAAATGCCTATACCATTCGACTTAAGCAGGTCAGCAGTTAGCCCACCAATTGCAGCCCCAACCACTACTCCCATATCATAGCCTTCTTTGTATGCGTCAAGTTGCATAGATGAAAGCCTAATATCAACTTTCGCACCATTTCGTTTATTGAATATCTCTATTTTATTGTATGCAGTCCTCACCGATACCTTGAACTCATCGGCTATCTCTTGAGGACTGAACCCAGGATGAGACAAATACCAGTTCTCAAACTCTGGATATGAAAGTTTAGTCTGAATTTTGAGGGGTTTTTGTTTGAATAGTTGCATAACGTAAAATGTGTCATTTGAAGCTATAAAGGTTGTGCATACTTTTGACAATCGCCTGAGAATGTCATAACTATGCAAAATGGCATTATTTTCGCTTTGTTTCGCATTAATTTAACATTGATTTAGCATTGAAAAAGTATTGTACCATCATATCAATCTGGCATACCCTTCGCATATTCCCCCTTAATAATCCCCCTATGTCTATAACCTACACCCGTCCCATAGTCCCATAGGGGGAACAAAATAAAGAAATGTCCCACAAAAAAGATTTATATAGTATTTACTGATAGTCATATTTGCATTAATATATAATTTTTCCAGCATGATTTTACGGTTTTTTATCATGAAAAAACCTCATAATCCCTCTTATATATAATTCTATGATAATGAGGTATATTTAGAATGTTATCACCCGCTTCTCATAATCTATATTCGGCTTTCTGAATGTATACCATAAAAGTATCAGTCTTTTATCAAGAAATAACTCAAATTCATCAATCTCCTCCTTTAGCATTACTTGGATTAATTCAGTAGGTAGCGATAGATTTCTGAGTATCTCATTATAACCATAAATCTGGCATACTGGGATAAGTGTAGCGTGATACATCTTGATTTCATTGGATAACTCACCTACTCGGTTATTTACGGTCTCGGAAACACATAATTTTTTATGGTTATCATTACCACGAGATACAAAAGAATACTCCTCTTTTCTATCCTCAAAATTCAAATATGCAGTAGCTTTTGCTGCTCCCTTAGAGCGAATCTCTTTAACTTGATGTATATATGCCTTGATATTATCGTTAGAACGCAAAACACGAATACCCATATCTGCGGCTGCCATCTGAACAGGAACAGGACTATAATCTTTTTTATGCTTTAATTCAAGTCCTAATAAACAGTTCTGTAATGCAGATTCTAATACCAAGGGATATTTACGAACTTTTACCCATTCTCTGGTTTGGGATTCACTCGCTCCGTCTATAAAGCGAAGGTAAGAAGTCCATTTAGTATCATCATCCTGTTGCGGTTTCTGCTGTCGCTGTTGCATGACATCACGCCCTTATAAGTTCACATAACGCTATTTTAGATACATTACACACACAGCAGAAAGAATTACCCAGACAACAGTAAGATGGCAAGATATGGTTGTGTGTGGTGTTGGGAAAACTATTTATACCATCAAAACCATTATTAAAAGTAGTAGGTCGAGCGTCATTCCCTCGCTGAATAGTGAGATGTTGTCGCTCCCTCTTCCATTCTTTTATTATCATTGTATCGCCTCTTTTGCGGTATGCCCCCGAACCCATACGGCTTTACTTTCTCTTGCCTTCTGGGTTTTAATGGGTCTTAATCGCCCTTCTTTTAGGAATTGACTGCAAGTCAAAGCCGCTCCTATAATGCAGTCCAATCCATGCCCACAACAATCAAGAGCTTTTAATCTTTCATAGAGCCTATCGGATACTTCTATCGTTTTGGTCATTGTATCGCCCCAGCAGCTTCTATTATATTCTTACACGTCTGCGCCAATAGTGGATTATCTGACTTTGACCACTGCTTGACCTCTTCGCCCTGGCGCGTCATTCGGTCTGTCGCAAAGGCAATAAACCTTGAAGTGTAATCAGTCATGGCTGGCTACCTCGGTTTACGCTGTGGTGCTGGCTGCGCCGGTCTCTGCTTTGGACGGCTGGACTGGCGCATTAAGATGTTCACATATCATTTCACGGATAGCGGTTGAAAGCCCTATTGCTTTTCTATCGGCTATCTTTTTTATTTTTTCGGCTACTGCTTCAGGCAGCCTTAGCATTACAATTTTTGCCATAGTTGTAAATTAACATATAGCTTTATATATTACACTAACGTATTAGTGAGTATGATTCACAACAACCATTCTAATAAAGAAAAAAACGGTACTGAAAGCGTAATTGTTGATTCTGTTCGTACACAGATTATAAACCATTTAAAAAATGGAAAACCTGCTCGATTTAAAGATATAAAAACCGAATTGCATAAACATGATTATGTTATCAAAAGAGAATTAGATATTTTGATAAGTAGAGGATGGGTAGAAAAAACAGGCAAAGGGCATGAAACACGTTACGCGCTTAATCTAAAAATGAAAGAGGTATCCGCTTTTTTGACTATGCTGGCAGCCACCCCAGATACAAACAGTACTTATTATCCAATTACTCTGGACTTGGCTTCTTTGGCTGATGTGCTGAGAGAAGCCATACCTACCGAAGATGAATCTATTAACAAAACGAATATTAATGAAATATTTCACATGATAGAAGCTCAAACAGTGTTACCAAACATTGAAATCACCATAGCAGGTAATAAAATAAACAATTTTGATATTATATGTAAGTTAATAGAAAGTCAGACGGATATGATTTCTTCCGTTGTTCGTTTTGTGAGGTTCGTTAGTGAAATGAGAGGCTTTACCGTCTTGGCAAATACTATTGATTCGAAAAAAGATACAACATTTGATGAGGTTGAGAAATCGCTTACAGAAACACTTAATCAAGAATTTAAAGTAATCATTTCATGGAAACCCACACAAGAAATAAACTTCCGTGAAGTATGTAAAAATTTAAAGGAATTAGGTGTAGAATTGCCACCCCCGCTTAATGATTGTGAATAATTCCTTATGCTGTTTTTCCTTTCGCCTGCATTGCTGCCGTGATAAGCTCCATTTGTTTTTTAAGCTCTTCATAGCCTTTTCTTATGGTCTCGGTTTCGGTATCATGCTTTCCTTTCAATTCATCGTATTGTTTCTGTAATACTTCTTTGTCCGTGAATACGGTTAATAGATGCTGGTTTTTTAGATATGCTTCGATTATCTTATTTTGGTTGCCGATGAAATAAGAACTCTCAACGCCTGGAAGCTTGTGTCCCATCAAATACTCAACATAGGTATTATCCATATTCCCTGTAAGAACTGATTTAAAATAATGTCTAAATCGGTGCGGTGCGAAGTATCCGGCATCAAATCCTAACTTTTGGGCATGGCGTGAAAAGTCCGTTGTAACTGCTTGTGCGGTTAATGGTCGATTCGATAAAACCTTTGTAAATACAAAATCCTCATCTTTTAGATTCGGTTTATATTCCTTGATAGCTTCAAGTGCTTCTTGACCAATTAAAAAAAAGTATCGTCTGTTAGTCTTTCCGCGTGTCATGTTCACAACAACAACACCGTTTACAATATTTTTAAGGTGCTTTCCTTTTAGTGCCCGTATCTCTGCTTGAGCTTGACCGCTTGATAATGTAGTCAGGATAAACGCCTTTAGAAACTTATTTGTGCCTGTTGAAAGAATAGCCTTGCGGATATCTTCGATTTTCTGGACTGGAATATCTAAGTATGTTTCCGTTGCGCGTTGTGTTATCCCGCTCTTCAAATCCACTGGAATCTTATTAAAACTGTAAAAGTGTTTTATGGCTTTGATGTAATTTGCTTTTGTATAGTCTGCAAGCCCTTCTTTCGTTCTCAAATACATTAAAAAATCTTCAATCCTTTTAACATGCCTCAATTCCCAGGGCGGCACTCTGTTAATATAGTCCTCTCGCGCTTCGTTGATTAAATCTGTTGGCATCATGCCGGTGAACTTGCAGAAACATCTTAAGCCATTTCGATATGATAACTTGGTGTTTATCTTATCGAAGGACTCAAACCATTTATTAAAAATCTCATCCTTCTCTAATTTGTCAAACAGTGGGTTTATATTTCTTGTCATGGTATTACCTCTTAACTTATACATCGTATTAAGTATTAATACAAATCATAATTATGCTTGAAAGTATTTCGGATACGTTTATTAACACCACAAATAAAGAATTTCGGGTTCTTATTGCAATCGAGAACAAAATGAAATTCTATGAATGGGTTCCTATAGAAGAAATTGCAAGTTTTACAAATTTTGAGCTAAAAGAAGTCAATTACCTGCTGTCAAGTCTTGCAAGAAATAAGCTTATACACAGGAAAATTCAGGCTTATGAAGGGTACAGGATATATTTTGAGGCTTATGACCTGCTGGCGCTGAATACGTTTGTGAAAAGGGGTTCTGTAAATGCATTAGGGGATGAAATCGGGGTAGGGAAGGAATCGGTTGTATATGAGGCTACAGGCGGTATCATCGACAGGCGTGTGGTCATAAAATTACACAGGGAAGGGAAGATGAGTTTTAAGAAGGTTAGAGTGAAAAGGGAACATACAGGGGAGCGAAAACACCTTTCCTGGTTGTATGTCTCGCGCCTTGGAGCAAAAAGGGAGTACGATGCCTTAAAGACCCTTTATCCCGAGGTGAGTGTTCCTGAGCCAATTGATTATAACAGGCATGCAATTGTGATGTCTGTTGCAAAAGGGCAGCAACTGGGGCATACAACGATAGATGAGCCGGAATGGTATCTTGATGAGATTTTGAGCCAGGTAAGAAAAGCATACAGGCTCGGTATAATCCATGGGGATTTGAGTGAATTTAATATTTTCGTAAATCCCGAAGGATGCGAACTTATCGACTGGCCGCAATACATTACAACATCTCATGCGAATGCGGTTGAGTTGCTTTACCGGGATATTGACAACGTCCTTTCTTTTTTTAACAGGAAATACAGGATTAAAAGGGATATCCAGGAAGTGATTAACACCATAGTGACCTGATTTATGCCGGAAAATATTATTTTTGGGATAGATATCGCAAAAGGCTCAGTCAGGGCAAAAGAAAAACCCGGATATGCTGTTGTTATCCTGAAAGGGAGCGAAGCAGAGCATCACCGCATGGTAAGCATGCATAAATTCCAAAGGTTAGTGTGGCAGGAGAAGCCGGCGCTAATCGCCGTTGATAATATTTTCGAGCTTGCCTCTGATAAGCATGAGCTTGCATCAATTCTTTCGAAATTGCCTGATAACACGAAACTCATCCAGGTAACGGGCGGTGAAACCCTTCAGCCCCTGGTAAAACTTGCAAAACAACAGGGAATCATATTTGACAGGTTTGACCCTAACGCTGAAGCCCTGGCATGTGCCAGGCTTGCCCAGATGGGTATAGGATATGAGGTCTCTGCTTTTGAGGATAAAACAACAATCAAAGTCAGCAGGGCGCGCTCACCCGGGCGGGGAGGATGGAGCCAGAACAGGTACAGGCGCAAGATGCATGGTTATGTCAGGCAGAAAGCCAGGGAAATTGAGGATTACCTGAATGAACAATCAAAGATTAAAGGATTCACGTTTACTCAAAATGTAACCGAGAGGTTTGGCGGTTACTCAAAATCAGAGTTCTTCGTGGACGCTCCCCGAAGCCAGGTTCATATCAGTTCTGGAAAATATGGTGATGTGCAGGTGAATGTTAAAAGCATAGAACGCGACGCTCTTGCTTTTAAACCCCTTAAAACGAGAAAAAGGGATTATATCATAGTGGGTATCGACCCCGGCACAACAACCGCAGTCGCCGTCCTGACACTTGAAGGCGAACTCCGGATGCTTCACAGTTCAAGAGCAATATCAATTCCCGAAGTTATCGAAATGATCGCAGAACAGGGAAGACCGCTTATTATTGCAAGCGATGTGTACCCGACCCCGAATGCGGTTGAAAAAATCCGCCGTGCATTCAACGCAGTATTGGGCTCACCAGAAGCTGTCCTGGCAGCCGGGGATAAAATCGAGTTTGCAACGCCTTACGGATATTCAAATAACCATGAGCGTGATGCCATAGCTGCTGCTGCATCGTTCTATCGTAAAAATAAGAATAAGTTTGAACAGATAAAGAAAAAAATACCGCAAGGTGTGAATGCTGAAGAAGTGATAGCGCAGGTCGTGAGAGGAAAGTCCATAGATGCCGCAATTTCGGATTTGACAAGAACAGAAAAAACAGAACCCGGCAGGATTGAATCGTCCCCCGAAAAAACAGGTGAAGAAGCTCTTCGTTTGAGGGAGCTGCTCCGAAAGCATGAGGAAAAAATCGAGGAGATGAAAAAATACCAGGATGAATTGAGGGACGAACTTGGCACGAAGGAAGAAAAACTCAGGAAGTTAGAGGAACTCATTGAAAAACAGCGTACCTTGGCATATAAACAACTTAAAAAAGAAAAAATGATACAGATTCGTGACAAAGAGATTGCCAGACTGCAAAAACGCATTTCGGAAAACAATAAAAAAATTTCATTTTTGAATGAAAGGATACATAAACTAAAACATGTCCGGCGGCTTGAGCTGAGCGGCAGGGTACTCCCTGTAAAGATAATCACTGCGTTTACGAAAGACAGTATACTTCGGACGCAGGAAGAGGTGGGAATTAAAAAAGATGATATCATACTCATGAAGGATGCAAGCGGCGGAGGGAGCGTTACGGCTAAAATGCTTGCAGATATCGGTGTGCAGGTTGTGATTATCTGCAATGATATGTCGCACGCTGCTGAAGAAGAACTGTTTAACCTTGGCGTGCCGGTGTTAAAAGCAAAGGATGTGAATATCCAGTTCGACCCTGCCGAAGAGCTTGCTGTAATCAACCCGGATGCTATTAAGAATGCGATTGATGACTGGAATAAGAAAGCAGAGCTTCGAAAGATGGCTGCCAAAGAGGAGTGGCTCAAGTCGCTTGTGGACGAATATAGGAGCGAAAGGCGGCGCGAAGTTAAAGGATAAGTTTATTATGGTTTATTGCAAGTATAACCAATACTTCACTATTAATAATGGAGTAATAATCATAATAATGATAGGAGCACCCATATGCGATTAAAAAACGGTTCAAGGATTATTATAGGAATAGTTTTCGTACTTCTGGCAATTTCAATACTTCAGGTGCCTGCGACCGCAGCAGCGCCAAACCTGCCAAACAACTCCTGTGCTGATTGCCATCGGAAATTGCTTTTTTCTTCAGAAGCGCAGAGACAATTTATTGATATACGTATCAAACATCTTGAAAGTGGTATTTCATGCTCCATTGTGTGCCATGAAGATAAACTCAACAAATCAACAGCCAGCACCTATGCAATGTGGTCAATATCCTCACACGCCCTTTTTGATGTAACATGTGAAAAATGCCATGGCGGTAATAAATCAGCGGTTTTGAAGAAGGATGCTCATGAGGGTCTTTCAAGCATTAACATAGCGCGTGCAAATACTCCTGAAACATGCGGAAAATGCCATGAATCTGAACTTGAGGAATTCAAGAGTTCACAGCACTTTAAGAAATTAGAATCTGGTCAGGAAGGGCCGTCTCCTGCATGTATCACCTGCCACCAGGCACACAGTGTGAAAGTATTGACCGCTTCAGAAATAGAGGATTTCTGCAGTAACTGCCATAATCATATTACGGGTATCAACCCTGCCGTTCCGAAAAATGCAGAAAAAGCATTAGATTCGGTAAATGAATTAGAAGTTGAAATCTCTAAAGCCAGAAGCACTATTATTACAGCAAAGGCAAAAGGAAAGGATGTAACCATGGCTGAGTCGGATTTGGAATCTGCAAAAACGATTCTGAAAAATGTCCCATCAGTATGGCACAGATTTAATTTAACTTACTTTGAAACAGAGGTCCAAAAAGGAATTGAAAATACCCGCAAAGCAGAAAAGGAAACCGCAGAGAGCCAGACGACGCCCCTCCCTACAAAAGCCCCGGGCTTTGATGGAATACTGCTGATATCAGCTTTTATTGCCACCTATTTATTAGGCATAAGGAGGATTTCCCGGTGAAAATTAAAATCTGTTTTATTTATTACCATGGAGAAAGGTGATGTAATGATATCTAAAAAAACGATTTTATTAGCAGGTTTTATACTTTTTTTTGCCATTCTGGTCATACCTGGCGCATTAGCCGATAATTCATGTTTGAATTGTCATGAAAAACTTTCGGCTTTTAGCGAGAAGGAAAAGGAACTCAATGAAGTAAGGATTAAACATCTGGCAAGGGATGTGTCCTGTTCTCTTGAATGCCATGCGACTACTATTGATAAGATTGCAAAAAGTAATTATGAACAGTGGACAAAATCCAAGCATGCAATGTTCAACGTTACATGCAACAATTGCCATGGTGGTAACCCGGACGTGGATGTGAAAGAAAAAGCGCATATTGGTGTTGCACGTTCTTCGGATTCCAATAGTTCTGTTTTTTACAGGAATGTGCCTGAAACATGCGGGAAATGTCATTCAAATGAATTATCACAGTTCAGGAATTCCGCACATTATCAGAAGTTAAAAGCACTCAAGCAGGCACCGACTTGCGATACATGCCATAGTCCCCATGAATTCAAGATTTTAAAATCAAGTGAGTTCATTAACCTTTGCAGCCAATGCCATAATCAGGATATGAGGATTGCCCCATCGGATGCACCTGAAAAAGCAATTGCTGCCCTTGAAAACGCTGAAAAGTTGAAGAACGAGACAAAACTAGCTGATAGTGCGATAAAACAGGCGCTCCAGAACGGGAAAGACGTATCCGCGGCAAAGAGAGATCTTGATACTGCGATATCCATCCGGGACAGCCTGCCGGTGCTCTGGCACGCGTTTGACCTGGCATCCTTTGAAAAGGTAATAGCTGATGGAGTCACGGCTGCGAAGAAAGCACAGGAGGAGGCAGGAATGCCTGTATCCAGGCCAAAAACTCCTGGATTTGGAACAATAATGTCATTGACAGGAATTATTGCAATATACATGTTATTGCGCAGAAGATGAATGAGGTGAACATATAATGAATATAAAACGATTAAAACATATCATTTTACTGCTTGGAATTATATTCCTGTTAATTACACCCTCATTAACATCGGCAAGACCGGAATATGCCGCTAAGGAAAGCCGCAATTGTCCATACTGTCATGCAAGGGATGGTCCTCCCCAGTTAAACGAGTTGGGTGTTTATTATGGAACACACAATCATTCGGTATTAGGGTTTGTTCCTTCGCCTAAACTAACACCCACACCTGTGCCCACCGAAGAAATCGAGATTGGTGTCCACATGAATACATGGGATGTCGGTTTGACAGCACTGGTTGCTATTTTGCTTATGCTTGTCCTGATTTTTATTATACGGTTATGAGGTGAACTGATGCATATCGAAAAAATAGAATACGGACCTGAAAAAGAAGGATTCTGGTCACATGTTGCTTTTATCCTGATAATTTTATTGACCCTGGCTGCCGCGGGTATAACCGGTACAATCATATGGAAAATTATGTCCAGCGAGCCTGCCGTGGCATCTACAAGACTGTTCATTGAAGACATAGGGAAATTGTTAGCATACCTGCTGTTTGTCCTGGCGGCCATTTTATACCTGTATGTAAAAGGATTGCTGCAGGACGAATATGTTACTACGCTGGAGTGAGAGCATGGATGATAAAATAATTAATATTACAATAACAAGAAGAAAACTCACCGAATTTCTAATAGGGCTTGTCGCATTGTTTTTTGCGGGAGGCGCGGCTGCAACGGTATTGAAATATCTATGGCCGCAAGCCAGCAATAAGGGCGAATCCAGCGAAGTGAAAATAGCTACTGTCGATGAAGTGCCGACAGGAAGCTCTAAAAAGTTTATGTTCAACGGCAAGGCTTCTGTGCTTTTACACATGCCAGCCGGTTTCAGGGCTTTTGGGTCAGTATGCACGCACCTCGGATGCATTGCTTACTGGAAACCTGATGAAAATATTATATTCTGCCCCTGCCACCTGGGCAAGTTCGACCCGAATACAGGCGCTGTAATCTCAGGACCGCCTCCATCTCCCTTGCCTGCAATTGATATCGCTGTGAAAGATGGCGCGGTTTATGCGCTCAAGTGGAAAGACCCGGACTACGTAAAGTCCATATCATTCTATGCGGGAGCGGCGTGAGGTGTTTATATGACTCTGAATGAAAAGATTTACAAATGGCTCGATGACAGGTTTAAATTAAGTGAACTCCTGCCTCCGATAGTCAAGCATCCTGCGCCCCTGAATGTAGTTTCCAACCCTCTATATTGCCTCGGAGGCACTGCGTTCCTGTGTTTCCTGATTCTTGTTGTTACGGGAATCTTCCTGGCAATGTACTACAAGCCAACCCCTGCTGAAGCGTACAAGAGTGTGGAACATATCATGACGGCGGTTCCAATGGGAAGCCTCATCAGGAGCGTACACCACTGGGCAGCGAATACCATGATAGCGGCAGTGATGCTCCACATGATGAGAATATATTTCATGGGCGCTTACAAGAAACCGCGAGAATTGAACTGGGTCGTAGGCATCTCTTTGTTATTGATTACCACCACCTTTGGTTTTTCAGGATACCTGCTCCCGTGGGATCAGCTTGCATTCTGGGCAACGAAAATAGGCACCGGTATTGCAGGTTCAATACCGGTTATTGGCGGATACATATCCTTAATCCTTGTAGGTGGAAACGATATCGGCGCCGAGACGCTGACACGCTTCTTTGCAATCCATGTAATGATTCTTCCCATTGCTATTGCGACTCTTCTTGGGCTGCATTTCCTGATGGTGAGGATACAGGGCATTTCAGGGAGGCTTTAACATGGCATTAATAGAAGTTGAAAAACATGAAGTCGAGGAGCAAAAGCCGGAACCTGTACGTGTGCGTGGACTTCCGTTTTTCCCGCATTTCCTGCTCAGGGAAGTAGTGGTGATGTGTCTTATTGCTGGCGGGCTGATAATGCTGGCTTCGATATACCCCGCAGGTCTGCTCAAGCCGGCTGACCCATTCGATACGCCGTCGCCGATATATCCTGAATGGTACTTCCTGTACGTTTTCGGCTTCCTGAAATTCTGGACATGGAATATCGGACCTATACCTGCAAAGATGATAGGCGTAACATTGCCCATGGTTCTGTGGTATGGTCTCCTGATATTGGTGCCTTTCATTGACAGGAACCCGTCTTCTGACATCAGGAAAAGAAAGGTTGCAGTAGCACTTGGTGTCATTGCACTGATTGGCATATTGTATTTCACGTACTTCAGCATTGTTCACCATTGATGAAAGTGTCGAAATCAAAATATGAGAAGATAGACGCCGCATCGAAGATAATAGGGCTGATACTGCTGGCAATCAGCATAGATAATGTATCAAAGGGCAATTATTATATTGCCCTTGCCCTTTTTGGCATAGGCGGGATAATAAGTATTGTGCCTGTGTTCATTGAGGTTGAGATTTGAGTTTAAGAATGGTTTTTAATTCAGCCTCGTTTACTTTGTAAGTGAAGACTTTTTCGCCGTTTATTTCGATTACGGGTATCAGATACTTGTATTTTTCAAATATCTCTTTGTCTTTTTCAATATCCACTTCTATTAGCGAAAATGGAAATTCTTTCCGGGTTTTTAGAAGTGTTTCCATGGCAATATCGCACAGATGGCAGTCTTTTTTGGAGTAAATTGTTATTTTGACCATAAAGGATTAGATTTTAGTTACCCTTTAATACATCAAAAACCTATCCGAGAGTTATGGTATGCGAAGAATTCACAAGGAAATTTGATGATTATAAAAAAATCCGCAAACAAAAAAAACTTTTCGGGACATTCGGTTTCCGTGGTGTCGTGAACGATGGAATCGGGACTGAAAAAGCAAAACGAGTAGGCGGCGCTTTAGCAGCATATCTTGGGGAAGGAAAAACAATTGCTATTGGAAAAGACCCTAGAATCTCGTCTCCCATGCTTGAGGAAGCGCTTGTGGAGGGAATAATAAATAATGGCTGCAATGCACTTACACTCGGGATAATAACCCCGAACACGCTCTCGCTTGAAGTAGGCAGGCAGGCAGATGCAGGCGTGATGATTACAGCTTCGCACAATCCTCCTGAATATAACGGAATAAAGTGCCTGAGCAAAAGAGGAATGGGTTTTTCTCCCGAGGAAGACCTTGCGCTTGAGAAAATATATTTCGGCGAGATTAAGAAGACAGCAAAAAAAGGAAAAAAACTGACCGACAGCGGCGCAGGCGAGAGATACCGCGCCCACATAGTGCAGTATGTAAAGAAGCTCTTTCCCGCAAAGCCATTGAAAATTGTGGTTGACGGCGGCGGCGGCTCAGCATCAACCGTGACACCTGAAACCCTTGAAAGTCTAGGCTATGAGGTGGTGAGGTTCAACTGCAAATACGACGGCATGTTCAGGGAGAGAAATCCTGAGCCCACGGATGCAAATCTTGAGAAGCTCAAAAAGCTCGTCGTCAAAGAGGGCGCGGATTTCGGCGTGGCGCATGACGGCGACGGCGACAGGACGGCTTTTGTTGATGGGAACGGGAAATTCATCCAGGGTGATTTTTCTGCATCAATAATCGCAGACCATGTGCTGCGGCAGACTAAAGACAGGAAAAAGATAATCGCTGTGACGATTGCATTCTCCAACATCATTGAACACGTTGCAGGGACACTCGGCGCCAAGGTTATTTACACACCGGTCGGCGAGCCGTATCTTGCGCAGGCAAAACTGCTGTGCGGGGCACAGGTCGGGCTTGAGGAGCACGGTTCGGTGCTTCTTGAGTGGAGCCGCGAGGGGCCGATGCTTGCAGGAGTGATGGCAGGGATACTGGCGAAAGAAGAGATGACGTTTTCGGAGCTTGTTGCTTCGTATCCCAAATATCACCAGATAAAGGATGCAAAGACGCTTCCTGCTGGTAAGGATACGGAGGCGATTCTGGACAGGTTGAAGCAGGAGATTCCGCAGGATTATGAAAGGCTCAGCGACATGGACGGCGTTCGCGTGGATTATACCGACGGCTGGTTCCTTGTGAGGGCAAGTGGGACAGAGCCAAAGGTAAGGGTTTTTTCAGAAGGGAAAACTGGGGCGAGGGCGCAGCGGTTGAATAAAATTGCGATGGAGGGGCTGGAGAGGGCGATGGGGTAAATCAGTACTGTGTTATTTTCACATCTTTAATCCCATTCTCCCACACATACGCCCTCATTCCATCGGCGCCTGCGATAAGCCACACAGAAGTATCATTTTGCATAGTCTCCCTGTCCCACAGCGAAGGCACAGCAGAAGAGACGGGATGAGTGTGATAAATCCCAACAACCTCTTTTCCAGTATTCTCGGCTTCGTTCCACGCATCATAGTGCTCTTTCGGGTCAAGCTCAAAACTTGTCCTAGTGCGCTTCACGTTGGTTACAGGCAGGGCTTTTTCCACAAGCGCCGTGCTGCCGTTTATGGTGCCTATGAGCACGCCGCAGGCTTCGTAGGGCTTGTTGGCTTCAAGTTCAGAGTGGATGAGGTCGATGTCTCTATGGGAGATTTTGAGTTCGGAAATCATAAATCTGCGTTCATCCGCGTTTATCTGCGGTTCGTTTTTGTTTATCCTCATATTGCTCATAAATCGATATGCGGGTTCAGGTCACACCCTGTACACGGCAGGCACATGGTCTTTGATATGCTTGCGTCAAGTCCGTATTTGTCCAGAATCCGCCGCGCCATTTTCGCAAGTTTAAGTAGCCTTTCCGCCGTTGGTCGCTCAGCTTCCAGTTCACCAAAACGCAGGGGGTGCACGCCCACGGCTCTTATTATCGGGATGACGCCCATCTTTGCCAGTTCTTCATAATATTTCTCAACCGTTTCATCTGTCTCCCCAAGCCCGACAATGAAATTCGTAAACACATGGTTCTTCCCGAATATCCTGACTGCATCTTTCAGGCACAGAAGTGTGAAGTCAAGCGGCGGCTTCTTGCAGTATTTATCGTAAAGCTCCCTGTCCATTGTCTCCACATTGTATTTTATCTCACTCGCGCCCGCCTCTTTCAAGAGGCGCGATGAGTCTTTTGTGGGATACACAGAAACGCCTATGGTAACATTATATTTCCGCAAAGCTTTGACAAGTTCCACCGCTCTTTCCACTTCTTTTTCAGGCGACACCTCAACCCCCGATGTAATCGAAATTCCTTTCATCTTCCCGAGATTGTACGCTTCTTCTACCAGCGCCAGGAGTTCCTCAGACGATTTTACCTTCCCACCAAGTTTCGGGACCGGGCAGAATTTGCAATCGTAAATGCAGCGCTCGCTCATGGTGATATATGCCTGCTCGGGGCAGTGGATGAGCTCTTCCTCGATGGTACCCCGAACAAATTCCTTCCCGCCTTTCAATATCACAATCTCGCCGTTTTCTTTTATCGCGCGCAGGGGCGAGCCGGAATCGACAACAAGCCTTACCCTGTGCTTTCCTGACCTGAAGAAAAATGCCTTGCCGCCGGCGCCTGGCCCGGCAGTTGGGATTGTTAGCCTGCCAAGAAGAGATGAGTCGATATCGATTGCGCCGATTGAGATAAGCTCGGCTTTTATCGCTGCGTTCATAAAGCGACACCTCGCTTTATGCGGTGTTCAGGTATGCCTGCGGGCATACCTGTCGTTTGATAAACCTTTTCCATACACTTTCACCATGCTTTCATTACATTTAATATTTAGGCAGCTAACCTCCAGTTATGCGTACCGGTACTGTAAGCCTGCCTCTTCATGGAGGAAAAGCCCCTGCATGGCTCTTTAAGAGAATGGTGAAATTAGCCGGAGGAATATCCGGGGCGCTTATTTATGAATACGGTCAGGATATCAAATTGAGGTCTATTTACTCCTTAATCTGCCTACTACACTTCTTTTCTTCTCAACAGCCTGCGCCGCCGCCTTATCCACAGCCTTCTTCATAGCCTCAAAATTCCGCGGCGTCTTCTCGCCCACAAGTTTCTTGATAGGCGTATATGCTGATTCCCTGAAGCGGGGCGTAAATTCGCTGGTTTCCCCATCAACAATCAATTCCGCGCCTTTTCCCTTTTTGACCTTCCCAACAATGTCGATAGCTACGCCTTTATTCCTCACGCACCCAAGAATCTCATCCGCATACTCCGGCGGCGCGATAATCAAAAGAGCATCCAGCGACACGCCAAGATAATCTATCTCAAGTTCATCCAGCATCGCGAGCACTTTTTTATTCACAAGCCCTCGCATCTTTCCTTCCTCAAAAACCAGTTTAACGCCTGCCGTCCTTGATATCTCCTTCGCATCCCCGCGCACGCCGCCGTTTGTCACATCGGTCATTGCATGGATTTTCCCGACCAGCCCGGCGTCGAACAGCGCTTCGCAGGCGTCGATGAACTTAAGGTTAATCGTTTCATCCACGATATCGTGCATCCCGAAGTAAAGCGCTGTCGTGGACACCGTCCCGCCGCCAGCGCCTTCTGTCATAAGTATCACATCGCCGGGCTTTGTCTGGATGCGCGCGGTCAGGCTCTCGGCCATGCCCACTGCGCCCACGCCGCCGGTCATCCGCTCCCCAATGACCATGTCGCCGCCGATGCGCAGCGTGCTGCCTGTTATCAGGGGTATGCCTGTCAGTTCAGATACCGTTGTGATGCCTGCTATATGGTCGAATATCTTTGCCACATCGCCGTCATCAGCCACATGGATATCGGAGAGCATCGCAACCGGCCGCGCGCCCATGACATACACGTCCCGAAGTGCAGCGCGTGCGACATGGAAACCTGCAAGAAAAGGGAAATCCGACAGGCGTGAGTGCATCCCGTCGATGGTGACCACAAGATACTGCCCGCCCGCGCGTACAACGCCCGAATCGTCAAGATGCGATGAATCCACAACAGCCGAGGTTTTACCTATTACCTCAGCAATCTTCTCATGGGTATAAAAGTCACCAGCGCCCCGCGAGCCGACACCGAATTCTCCCATTGTCACGCCTGAGCTTAAAGGCTTTAGCAGCTCACCTTGCGGATTGATTGTGGCTTTTGCCTCTACGATAACCGCGTTGGCAATCTCTTCAGCGTGTTTTTGCGAGATGTTTTTTATCTCAAGTATCCTTTCGGCAAGCTTTTCTTTAAGTTTTTTATCATCACGCAAAAGACCGCGTTTTGCATAGCCTTCAAGGTCCATAACTCTCCACGAAATTCGAAAGCATCCGAAGCCCGGTAGCGCCGCTTTTTTCAGGGTGGAACTGCGTGCCTACGACGTTTCCGGCTTCGTTTGTGATAATAGCCGGGAAATCTATGCCGTAATCGCACATTGCGACCTCGTATTTCTCATCGGTATTTACATAATATGAATGAACAAAATAGACATAAGAACCATTCCGGATATTTTTTAACAGTGGGATATTCTTTTTGGCATCAATTGAATTCCAGCCCATGTGCGGGACTTTTAATTCTGAGGCTGCAAATCGTATTACTCTTCCGGGGATGATATCGATGCCCCTGTGCAGTCCGCCTTCTTCGCTCTCCGAAGCAAGCATCTGCATGCCGAGGCATATCCCGAGAAGCGGCTTGCCTTCATTAACGGCATCCTTCACCACGCGCTCAAGCGTTGAAAAATGCATCATCGCATCGCGGAATGCCCCAACGCCCGGAAGTATCAGGGCGTCTGCACTGTCGATTGCCGAGGGGTCGTTTGAGATTTCAACTTCTGCGCCCACGTACTGGAGCGCCTTTTCGATGCTTCGCAGGTTTCCGAGTCCGTAATCGATTATGACAAGCTTCATTTTGCTCTAATTGGTTTCTAAATACTTAAACCCTCAAGCCGCCGCGCCGCTTCCATGAGCGTCTCGTCCTTCTTTGAGAACGTAAACCGAAGCTTGTGCTTCCCCGCCTCGCTCCTGAAAAAGCTGCTTCCCGGGACAGCGGCGACCCCGACCTCGCTTACCATGTACCTGGCGAAGGCCATGTCGTCCATGTCTATGCCTTCTGGTATATCTGCCAGTATGTAATATGCGCCTTCTGGCATCATACATTTGAATCCGGCTTTTATCAGGGCATTATAAAGTAACTTTCTTTTCCCGTCATACATCTTCGCAAGCTCTTCATAGTACGAATCCGGGAACCTAAGCGCACTGGCGCAGGCATGCTGAAGCGGCGCAGGCGCGCCCACTGTAAGGAAATCATGCACCTTCCTGATAGCTGATGTGAGGTTTTTCTCTGCAAGCGCATATCCTATCCTCCAGCCCGTGACGCTGTATGTCTTTGAGAACCCGCTTATGGTTATCGTCCTGTCTCCCATTCCATCAAGCGAGCCTATGCTGACATGCTTTTTATTGTCATACAGGATGTACTCGTAAATTTCATCAGTCACAACGGTAACATCATGTTCAATGCAAAGGTCTGCTATCAATTTCAGCTCCCTTTTCGTGAATACCTTGCCGCACGGGTTATTCGGGGTATTCAGTATAAGCGCTCGTGTTTTTTTATTAAATGCAGAGGATAGCGCTTCTTCGTCGATGCTGTTGTCCTCATTCAGTGGAACAAGACGCGGAATTGCACCTGAAACTGCAGCGTCAGGCCCGTAGTTCTCATAGAAAGGTTCAAAAACCACAACCTCATCACCTTCATTGATTATCGCAAGCATTGAGGCCATCATGGCTTCAGTCGCGCCGCATGTTACCGTTATCTCGCTCTCCGGGTCAGCTTCAATATGATTATATTCGCTGGCTTTGCGTGAAATCTCGTCACGCAGGTCTTTTGCGCCCCATGTGATAGAGTACTGATTGTAATCATCCATAATTGCAGAAGCTGCGGCGCGCTTTAGCTCCGGTGGCGCAGGGAAATCAGGGAATCCCTGGGCAAGGTTGATAGCATTGTGTTTTATAGAAAGCCGCGTCATATCGCGAATGACGGACTCGACAAAATGGTCAACTCTTCTTGATAACATAGACCTTCAAAAGACATTGGTATATATTTAGACTTCTATTCAAAAATCCAGTGTCATCACACGGTCTCCAGTGGAAACGAAGGGGTTATGATAATGATGGAACTTTATTCTGTAATAATTATGTCCAAAACAATTAACTAAACCGTTACGTTTATATTTCACTTATTCAATGGTAGGCAAAAGGTGACCTAAATGGTAGCAAAAGTAAACACTGAAGAATGTACAGGCTGTGGAATATGCGTCGATGAATGCCCCGCAACTGCAATCCAGCTCAAGAACGACAAGGCAAAAGTAGATGAGGAAGAGTGCACCGAATGCGGCACATGCGTTGATTCATGTCCTAACAGCGCAATCACGATGGAATAACCAGAATCAAAACAAACACAAAACGATAAAAACCGGTAAGGAAATCTATGGCAAAAATAAAGGCAGGAGTACTTGGAGCAACAGGCAACGTAGGTCAGAGATTCATCGAGTTGTTAAGCAAACACCCGTGGTTTGAATTGGCATCGCTTGCAGCCTCGGACAGGAGCGCAGGCAAGAAATACGGCGATGCGGCGAGCTGGAGGCTTGAAAGCAAAATCCCGCAAGAAGTAACTGACATGACAGTGGTCCCGGTTGACCCGAAAAAAGTTGATGCTGATATTGTTTTCTCAGCCCTTCCTACCGACCTTGCAAAAACTGTGGAACCGGAGTTTGCAAAAGCCGGTTTTGTTGTGGCGAGTAACGCCAGCGCGCTTCGCATGGTGAATGACATACCGCTTGTTATCCCTGAAGTGAACCCCGAGCATCTTGGTCTTATTGATATCCAGCAGGACAAGCGCAAATGGGACGGATATGTGGTCACGAATCCCAACTGCACCACTATCATGATGACTGTGACCCTGAAACCGCTCATGAAGTTCGGGATTGAGAAAATCTACTTGGCTTCGATGCAGGCAATCTCTGGCGCAGGATACGATGGAGTGCCTTCGATGGCGATTCTGGATAATGTGATTCCTTATATCGGCCAGGAAGAGGAGAAAGTGGAGACCGAAACCAGAAAGCTTCTCGGTGAGTTTAACGGCAGTGAGGTAGTTGATGCGCCCTTCAAGGTAAGCGCAAGCTGTAACAGGGTTATGGTTATGGACGGTCACACAGAGGCTGTCTGGGTTGAAATGGCAGATAATCCTTCAACAGATGAGATTAAACAGGCTTTCCTTGATTTTGACCCGGGGCTTTCGGACTTGCCCACAGAACCCACGCCGGTAATCGAGGTCAAGGAAGAAAAAGACCGTCCCCAGCCGCGCATGGACAGGAACATTGGCGGCGGCATGACTGTATCGGTTGGTCGCATCCGCCCCGGGATACGCTATATCTGCATGGGGCATAATACTATCAGGGGCGCAGCGGGCGCGAGCGTGCTGAATGCCGAGCTTTTGAAGAAGATGGGGAAGCTTTAAATTTTTTACTAACAAGGCTTAGATGGGAACTGCTCTGGTGTAAATTACTCAGGGCATTTTTCAGATAGAAAACTGTAATGCATAAATTTATAAACTTTTGTGCAGTATAATACATATGATGATTCGGGACATTCTTCTCATTCAGAAAAGAGAGCTTGAAAGCCGGCTCAGGGAAAAATATGTGGAAAGGGCGGGCGATTCAAGAAAGCTTAGCAGTGCCCTTATAAACGTCATAATAGGCCCAAGGAGAGCCGGGAAATCCTTTTTTGCAGTTCATGCGCTAAGCAAGCAGGGCGCTTTCGGCTATGCAAATTTTGACGACGAAAAACTTGTAGAAACAAAAGACTATAACGAGATAGTCGATGCAATAAATTCGCTCTACAATAACCCAAAATACCTCCTGCTTGACGAAATTCAGAATCTGGACAAATGGGAACTGTTCGCCAACAGGCTACAGCGGCAGGGATATGCTCTTGTTATTACAGGAAGCAACTCAAATTTACTGAGCAAAGAGCTTGCCACGCACCTCACGGGCAGATACTCGCTCATAAACATATTTCCCTTTTCCTTCAAAGAATATCTGAATATCGAAGAAAAAGAATTAACAGAAAACGAAATTAAAGAAAAATTATTCAATTATCTGACTTACGGCGGCTACCCCGAACCGCTTCTAAAGAAAGCAGAATACAAAGAGTATCTTTCCACGTTGTTCGGCTCCATAATTTACAAGGACATAGTAAAAATATTCAGGATACGGTATGTTCAGGCAATAGAAGACCTTGCGGTTTATCTGATTTCAAACACCGCACAGGAATTCTCTTACAATACGTTAAGCAAAGTAACAAAATGCAAAAGCGTTCATACTGTCCAGAAATATCTGGGTTATCTGGAAGAATCCTTTATATTTTTCAAAATAGACCGGTTCTCGTTCAAGGTCAGGGAACAAATATCTTCAAATAAAAAAATATACTGCATTGACAACGGTTTTATTCACGCCAAGGCATTCAAATTCAGCCCCGATATCGGAAAATTATACGAAAATGTCGTGGCTGTTGAACTTAAAAAATTGGAAATGAACGGAATTGCAAATGTTTATTACTGGAAGTCAGAACAGCAGGAAGAAGTGGATTTCATTGTCAAGCAGGGGATAAAAATCAAGCAGTTAATTCAGGTTTGCCATGATATCGGCGACATTAAAACAAAAGACAGGGAAGTAAGAGCATTATTAAAGGCAAGCAAAGCACTTGGATGCAAAAATCTTTTGGTTCTCACAGAGGATTATGAAGGCGAAGAAGATATAAACTGGTTTGGGATAAAAGAAATAGTCAGGTTTATGCCCCTTTGGAGATGGTTATTAGAAGCGCCGTACAATATTAATGCAGGAAATGCCTCATCCCTGTGAACACAAGCGACACGCCCAGCCTGTTCGCAGTAGCAATAACTTCTTTGTCCCTTATCGAACCGCCCGGCGATACTATGTACCTGATATGATTCTCAGCCGAGTGAATGATGCTATCATCGAACGGGAAGAAGGCATCGGATGCAAGTACACACTCACTCATGATATTTCTGGCAAATTCATCCTCGCTAATGAGCGGTTTCTCCCTCTCATACAGCAGTTTCAGGTTCTCCCGGGCTTTCGTGGCTGCAAGTTTCCGTATAGAATCCACCCTGTTGGGCTGCCCTGCGCCCATGCTGAGTATCTGGTAAAATCCCTTTTCATACTCCCATGCAATGACCACTGCATTGGATTTTGTATATTTGCAAGCATTCAATGAAAACTCTGCAAGCCCCTTTTTCTCATCCGGGAACTGATGCTGTGTAACCACATCCCATTTTGCATACAATCCCCTGTTGCGCGACTGGACAAGCATGCCGCCAACGATATAATGATACGTGTTCTCAAGCGGCGTCCCATTATCCATGGACAATTCAAGAATCCTGAGGTCTTTGCTCTTGTTCTTCAAAAATAGAAGCGCATCCTCATCGTACCCCGGAGCAATTATCAATTCCACGAATTTTCCCTTAAGGAATTCAAGGGTCGCAAGGTCGGGTTTTCGCGTCATGCAGATTATGCTGCCAAACGAGGAAACCGGGTCGCCGTCCCATGCCTTTGAAAGAGCCTCGGCGAGTGTCCTTCCGGTTGCAAATCCGCACGGGTTGCTGTGTTTGACCACAGCCACTGCGATGCTGTCCCTGTATTCAAGAACCACATTCAATGCAGCCTCGGCATCCACGTAATTATTATACGACAGCGCCTTTCCATGAAGTTGTTTTGCGTTAGCGACGGAAGGTTCGGTAACACTCGGTTCCTTATAGAATTTAGCGCCCTGATGCCAGTTCTCTCCATATCGCAGCGTCCTGCCTTCCACAAATTTCAGGCGCAGGATATCTTCATTTGTAAGCTTATTACTCAGGTATGTATCAATCGCGCAATCATAATCGGCTATTCTCCTGAACGCCTTGACAGCAAGAAGCTCTCTGGTTTTCTGGCTGATTGTTCCGTTTTTAAGTTCCGAAAGTATTCCGGGATAATCAGCAGGGTCGGTTATTACAGCAACATGCCTGTAATTTTTTGCAGCTGCCCTGACAAGGGCAGGGCCCCCGATATCTATATTTTCAATGGCTTCTTTGAGGTTTCCACCCCCGGCCACCGTTTTTTCAAAGGGATAAAGGTTGACAGCAACGATATCGATGAACTCGATACCCTGTTTTACCGCTTCTTCTACGTGTGTCGGATTATCCCGCAGCGCGAGAATGGCGCCATGTATTTTCGGATGGAGCGTCTTAACCCTGCCCTCCATCATCTCAGGGAATCCTGTAATATCCGAGACATCCCTCACTTTTATACCTGCATTTTTTAAAACACCGGATGTCCCGCCTGTTGAAATTATCTCAAAACCAAGTTGAACAAGCCCTGTTGCAAAATCGATTATTCCGGTTTTATCAGAAACGCTGATTAAAGCTTTCTTGGGCAGAATTTATCACCTCATCTGAATAGAAAAAGGAAGTTATAAGTTTTTCTCATGTTGGCAACAGTGTGGACGTAACAACGAAACAACAGAAACTCGTATGAACTCCGGTGGAATGAGTTCATATCAGTTCGCACAAGTTGTAGCGTAGCTCTTAATTTCCGCAGTTTATACGGCGCATCAGTTGGCAATCACCGCAAAGAGCGCGAAGGTCGCAAAGTAAATATTGCGCTGCTTTGCGTTCTTTGCGTCCTCTGCGGTGAATTATTCAGCAGTGAATTCTTCATTTTTCAAGTACAAATACGGGTATTTAGAGCTTCACTATAGTTGTTCATAATATTTTCATCATCTTTGTATCGGCTCGATTATTTTAAACGCATCCACATCGACAAGCCCTTTATCTGTTATCTTGAGGGACGGGATAACGGGAAGCGACAGGAACGACATCTGGATAAAAGGCGCATCAAGTTTGCACCCCATCTTTGTGACCTCGCTATGAAGCTCTTTCAGTTTCTTATCCACATCGTATGCGCTTTCTGTACTGAGAATACCCGCAAAAGGAAGATGAAGGTAGTCTATGACCCCGTCTTTTGCAAGCACTATTCCCCCTTGCAGTTCCCGGAGCTTATTCGCACAGAGCGCCATGTCTTCAAAATTCGTACCCACAAGGATGACATTATGCGAGTCGTGGGCAATGCTCTGCCCTATCGCGCCTTCTTCCAGGTTAAAGCCGCGCACAAATCCCCTACCCATGCTCCCCGACTTGCCGTGCCTTTCTATCACAGCTATGGCAAGAATGTCGCGCTCTATGTCAGGCATGACGGTCTTCCTATCGGTTTTTAATTCCTCAATGCTCCTGTTCGTAATAAGCCGACCCGGCACGAGCTCTATGATATGAGCAAAAACCGTCTTTTGCCCGGAGGTGAGTTTCAAGTCGTCAGGTTCTATTTTTTTATACTTCACAGTCCGAAAGACATAGCCGGGGTAATCGATTCCGTTTATTTTTGGTTTCATCCTGCCGCGCACCATCACGTTTTTTATCTTAAACGCCTGCAGGTCGTCAAGTATTACCAGGTTCGCCCGCCTGCCGATGCTTATCGAGCCCACGAGCTGGTCTATCCTGTAATGGCGCGCCGTGTTTATGGAAGCCATTGAAATCGCCTGGATTGGCTCTAATCCAAGCCTGATTGCTGCCCTGACTATGACATCCATATGCCCTTTTATGAGGTCGGCTGGTTGTTTGTCGTCGGTAACGAAGAAAAAGTTTTCAAGCGAAATACCATCACGAACCAATGCGGGGATAAATTCCTGAAGGCTTTTTGCTGCCGACCCTTCCCGTATCATGACCTTCATGCCAAGGCGCGCCTTTTCAAGCGCTTCATCGTATGTTACGGATTCATGGTCTGTTGAGATGCCGGCGCTCATGTACCCGAATAATTCCTTGCCGCGGACGCCGGGGCAGTGGCCGTCAACAACGAGTTTTCTTTCAAGTGCGGCTGCAATCATCGCAAGTTTTTCAGGATTCCCGCGAAGGATTCCGGGGTAATCCATTACTTCCCCGAGCCCGACAACGAATTTCTTATCAAGGAACTTTTTGATTTCCAAAAGACCCAGTTTTGCCCCGGATGTTTCAAGAGGACTTGAGGGCACACATGATGAAAGCGTGATAAAAACATCAATAGGCAGCCTTTTTGCCTCCAGCATAACAAGTTTGATGCCTTTTATGCCAAGGATATTTGCAATCTCATGCGGGTCGATGACGATGCCGGTTGTCCCGTGGAGTATGGATTGTTTTGCAAATTGTGTAAGCGTCACCATGCTTGACTCAAAATGCACGTGCCCGTCTATTAAGCCGGGGCATACGCAGGCGTTTTTTAAATCAAGTATCTCAGTTTTCCCGCCAATGAGTTCATCCACATCGCCCATGCCTGAGATGAAACCAGAGCTTATTGCTATGTCGCCTTTTGTAATCTCTTTTGTGTTGACGTTCACAATCCTGCAGTTTGTAAGTACCGTGTCAGCCTTGATTTCGCCTTCCCCTGCGAATATCTTCTCTCTTAAGGACATAATACAAGATTGTCCTGTATTGGTAAAAAAGTTCGCTGCTTAATCGGGGTTAAAGTCAGGATGGCATTACCTCAAGAGCCAGACGAAATTATTGTGGTTATCCGTACCCATTTTGAGGCCAAAACACTGCGCGAGGAGATTGCGGGGTATGAAGAAAACTATTAATACTTTAAAGAAGCGCTAAATCAAGATGTCATATGGCTTTCCACGTAATGCTGATCCCAACTTTAAGCTGTCCTGCTAATTGCAGTTATTGCTGGAGTTCCGATAAAGGCTCCCCAATAATGAGCATTGAAACCATCAAAGAAGTAGTAGAATGGCTCAAGGATTTCCGCAACGATCAAGTTACCTTTACCTTCCATGGCGGTGAGCCGCTAATGGCCGGAGTTGATTTTTACCGTGAGGCTCTACCATTACTGGCTAAGAATCTCAGTCACTTGAAACCGGCTTTTGCACTTCAGTCGAATCTCTGGTTAATGACCCCGGAAATGGCCAGAGTCCTTGCAGAGTATAATATTCCAATCGGTTCCAGTCTTGATGGCCCAAAAGAACTTACTGATCTCCAGAGAGGAAAAGGATACTTCGATAAGACTATGAAGGGTTTTCAAATTGCCAGGGAAAATGGCCTTAAGGTGAGCTTTATTTGCACATTCACCTCCCATTCTGTAAAACAGAAAGAGGAGATCTTTAATTTTTTCCTTGAGAATGGCATAACCCTAAAATTACATCCTGCCCTTCCATCAATTCGTGATGAAACTCCGGAAAAATTTGCACTTTCCCCGGAAGAGTATGGGGAATTGCTGGTTTATCTCCTGGATAAATACCTGGAAAACATGGGCAGGATTGAAATCATGAATATTGACCACCTGTGCAAATGCATGTTCACAAGCCGGGGCACTGTCTGTACTTTCGTTGATTGTATGGGAGATACCTTTGCGGTTGGGCCTGATGGGAGCATCTATCCCTGCTATCGGTTCATAGGCATGCCGGAATATGTTATGGGTAATGTAAAAGAACATCCCCGGAAGGAAGACCTTGCACAGTCTGATGCATGGAAGAAAATGTTCCAATTTAAGGATTATGTGGACCAGAATTGCAAGGAATGCAGCAACATCAAATTCTGCCGGGGCGGATGTCCGTATAATGCCATAGCGCCTCATAATGGCGAAATAAAGGGCGTGGACCCGCACTGTATTGCTTATAAGAGGATATTCAAGGAAATAAAAGACCGGTGGGAGAATGAGTTTTTTGGCTCACCTGATATGCCGATGTTCGGTCTTCCGGGAGAACCAAAAAAGAATGCAAAGCCCGGAATAATGCCCCTAATGATGAAACGCATTCAATCCCATGATTCGGGTTAAAAAGTCTTGAATTCCCCAACAGCTTCATGTTTCGGGAAGCGAATACCCTTCAAGTCTCGATGGACAAATCCCTGAACCAACTGTCATGACTGAACCGCAGTCAGGACACTCGATCTCAAGTGAGCCGGAATCGGTCAGGCTCAGTTGCATTCTGTTATTCCCGCAAGGGCAGGCTAATCTCTTCTTCTCGGTCATAGTTATATTTTAACCTTGATGGTATATTTCACAGTTTCGGTTATTCACCATTGGGTACGTCAACTGAAAAGCTTAATTACTTCCAATACATTAAAAAAGCTGTTTCTTTTAGTACAGAAACGGGCGATGGAGTTCGCCTTTAACCGCCTGAAAGCTGATAACTCCTACCAATTAACCTTAGTTTGAATGGAGACAGGACATGAGAGCGGACATAATAGCGATTGCAGGTATATTGGTTTTCATTTCAAGTTTAATTTCCTTGAAACTCGGGCTATCAGTAGCGATAATTGAAATTCTCCTCGGGGCGATTGCCGGGAATTTCGGGGTTCAACCGGACGATTGGATGCTGTATCTGGCAAGTTTTGGCGGGATTCTCCTGACTTTTCTTGCGGGGACTGAAATCGATACAAATTTAATGAAGGAAAAATTTAAAGAGACCTTTCTTATTGGCATTTTTTCTTTTTTAACACCTTTTATCGGAGTTTTCCTTTATACATACTATATTGAAAATTGGAGTCTGTTTGCATCTTTAATTGCTGGGACAGCCTTGTCTGAAACATCTCTGGCTGTAGTCTATTCGGTTCTTGTAGAAACGGGATTATCAAAAACTGAGATTGGTAAATTAATAATGGCATCTACCTTTATGACTGATATGGGCACTGCGATTGCATTAAGCGTATTGTTTGTCAAGCCAACGCTCTATACAGCCATCTTTATTTTAGTTTCATTATGCGTGATTTATTTTGCAGGAAATTTCTCTCATTACGTTTTCCATAATCCGAAATTGAAGAACAAAGTAATCGAGCCTGAAATAAAATATATCTTCCTGCTTTTGTTTATGTTTATGTTTTTCGCAAATATAGGTGAGGGGCAGGCGGTCTTGCCTGCATTTGTCCTGGGACTTGTGATGTCAAAACATTTTACTGAGACATCAGTGACGAAGGATGTAAGGAACAGGTTGAGAACAGTTGCCTATGCGGTTATTACCCCGATATTTTTTATTGTTGCAGGACTAAAGGTTTCATTGCCGCTGATTGCATCTGCATTTGGGATTTTTGTTGCTATTTTTATTGTTAAACAGTTGAGTAAGTTCATCGGTGTTTATTTTCTTGCAAAAAAATATATTCCCGAAGGAAATATTTATACAACGCTGTTAATGAGTACAGGTTTAACTTTTGGGCTGGTGGCAAGCCTGTTTGGTTTGCAGTCAGGTTTAATAAACCAGGTGCAGTATTCTGTTTTGACCGGGGTGCTCATAGCAAGTGCTGTAATCCCGACTATCATAGCACAGAAATGGTTTATGCCGGTTCATTCTGAGGATCTGGTTGATTTGAATAATGGGAATTGAAAGGGATAGCTGGTTTGATGGGATGGACTGTGCTCGCCCAAAATGCTCCACAACTTCGCAAACAGCAGACTGCTATGCTCACCGCACCATTCCTTGAGGCAGTGATACCGTATTCCTATCGTGAAAATCAAGTCTAAAAAAAAGTAAAATTGGATACTCCAATGGAATATCCACAAAAAGCCAGTTTACATCATATAGCTCTCAGGGCCCGGCATTGGCATCTCGCCCTTCTTCTCAGGGATATCAGCAACAAGAGCCTCCGTGGTCAGCATCAGGCCAGCTATGCTCGCTGCATTCTGAAGCGCCGTGCGCACCACCTTTACAGGGTCAATAATGCCTGCCTCTATCATATCCTTGTAAGCATCAGTCTTTGCATCATATCCCATATTGGGATTCTTTTCAGCCTTCAATTTCTCAACCACAACCGAACCTTCCTTGCCTGCATTCTCAGCTATCTGTTTCAGAGGTTCCTCTATGGCTCTCCTGATAATATCCACGCCAATCATCTGGTCGCCTTCAAGGGACAGGTTATCAAGTTCCTTTGCAGCCCTCAAAAGGGCAATGCCTCCGCCAGCCACAACGCCTTCTTCAATAGCAGCTTTGGTTGCGTTCAGGGCATCGTCTATCCGCATCTTCTTTTCCTTAAGTTCGGTCTCGGTAGCCGCGCCCACGTTTATCACTGCAACCCCGCCTGACAGCTTGCCAAGACGCTTCTTGAGGTCGGTCTTCTTATACTCGGATTCCTCAAGCTTGATGCGCCCTTCGATGATGGCAATTCTCCTCTTCAGGTCATCCTTCTTGCCCTGCCCTTCGATAATGATGGTTTTATCCTTGTTAACCCTGATTTTCCTGGCGCTTCCAAGGTCAGAGAGTTTTGTATTCTCAAGCTTCATGCCAGTATCTTCACTGATGACCTTTCCGCCAGTGAGCGCAGCAATATCCTCAAGAATCTCCTTTCGCTCATCTCCAAAGCCCGGCGCTTTGATTGCGCATACCCTCAGCGTTCCGCGGATGATATTGAGCACAATGGTCGCCAGCGCCTCGCCGTCCACATCTTCAGAAATAATCAGAAGCGGCTTGTTTTCCTTTACCACTGATTCAAGTACAGGGATGAATTCTTTCATAGCGCTTATCTTTTTGTCATACAGGAGAATCAACGGGTTTTCAAATAAAATTTCCATTCCTTCTTTATCAGTGACCATGTACGGCGAAACATAGCCTTTATCAAGCTGCATTCCTTCCACGACTTCAAGCGAGGTTTCCATGGATTTTGCCTCTTCTACTGTAATGACGCCCGAGGCTCCCACTTTATCCATGGCATCCGATATCAGGTTCCCTATTACTTCATCATTATTCGCAGAAATAGTAGCTACCTGTGTTATTTTCTCTTTGGTCTTGACCTCTTCGCTCATGCTCTTGATGGTTTTTACTATCGTCTCAGTTGCTTTTTCAATACCGCGCCTGATTTCGATAGGATTGGCTCCAACAGTGATATTCTTCATACCCTTGTGGAGAATTGCCTGCGCCAGGAGCGTCGCCGTTGTTGTCCCATCGCCTGCCACATCCTGCGTTTTTGTCGCAACTTCTTTTACCAGCTTTGCCCCCATATCCTCATAAGGGTCTTTAAGGTCGATTTCTTTGGCGATAGTTACGCCGTCATTGGTAATTACAGGGCTTCCATAGTTTTTTGAAAGCACTACATTCTTGCCCTTCGGTCCAAGCGTTATCTTCACGGTATCAGCCAGCTGGTCTACTCCTCTCATGAGTGCATGCCTGGCTTCGTCATTGAATATTATTTGCTTTGCCATATTATTCCTCTATTTTTGCGATTACATCCTTTGATTCAAGGATGAGATATTTTTCCCCATCCACTTCAAGTTCTTCCGAACTGTACCCTGTGTATAAAATCACATCCCCTTTCTTTACAGGGAATTCCTTGTCTTCAACTGTGCCTATTTCCATCACAATCCCCTGTTTTTTCTTTTCCTTTGCAGTCTCGGGAATAAATATCCCGCCTTTTGTCTTTTCTTCTTCTTTGACTGGTTTAATTAAAACTCTTTTACCTAATGGTTTTATTTTCATTGAGTCACCTTCCCATATAAAATTCTTTTAAATGAATTTGTTGAACGATTTATCATGTTTGCAGTTCTATAAATATTTTTCGTAATCAATTTTTAAAATGTCTATCGCCCCCATATGCTCTCTACGGTAATCAGGCAAGCAGGAAATGATATGATTATTTCAGGATATTTTCACTCTTTTCAAATAAACATACAAAGGAATTGAGAAAGCTGCATATGCAGCGCAGTAAGCAAGCGCTTCATTCCCCATAGCTCCGGCTGATAATCTTGTGACTAAATTAAAAGGCGAGTCCGCAAAGAGATATCCTGCGAGAAACATCAGGATGAGAATAAGGGAATATAGATACTGCGAGATTAATCTTTTCTTGTATTTAACTGCAATAATCGCTCCTAAAACAACAACAATAATCGTAATTATGCTTACCAATAGCAGGATAATTGCAATATTATTTATGGCAACACCGTTAAAACTCACAAGCGCCAGCCATAAAAAGGCCTGGAGAGGAACAATAAGTACGGCAGTAAGTATTTTGCCGTTCAATATTTCTCCGAACGATGCAGGAGAAACCAGCAGCAGTTCCATGGTCTTTCGTTCAAATTCTTCGGTGAACATATCAATGATTAAACCGCCTGAAATGAAAACAGGAGTGAAAACAAGCAATGGTATAAGTATCCCGTATATGAATTCAAAATAAGTGGACGTTTTTTTGGTAACGGAATCAACATAAAGCCTGACCGGTTCAAAACCGATTCTCTGGCTCCTTATATCCCGGACAAAGGCTTCATAATCCTCAAGGGGTTTTTTTAATTGAAGCGTTACAAATGTGCCTCTAATATCGGATTTTGGAAGATAGATATCTATCTGGATTAGCCCTGTCCCTGATGAGCTTTCGCCCGGGATTACAACAATCCCGTCAATCTTGTTATTATTAAAATCAGAAAGCGCCAAGGCAAGGTCCTGGTAATAATAAACTTTCACCTGGCTTTTTTCAATGAAATTTCTTAATTCCCCGTCACCAACGACTCCCACGTTTGCAGTCTTTTCATCGTAATTCGAAAGGGCGGACGGGTCAAAAAACGAGGCAAGGCCGATTACAAGCAACGATGAAAAAGACGCTATAAGCAACTGGACTATGATGGCCAGGATAAGTGTCCTTTCGTTAAGAAGGGAATTCATCTCCTTCTTTGCGATTACAAAAGTATTAGCCAAAAATGACCCCCCTGACCAGGTAAAGATTATATGCTGCGTGTATTATCGATGCCAGGACAATAGATGATAGATAATTCCTTGTTCCAAGATATCTCATACTAAGGGAAGCAACAGTCGTTGAAGAGATATGTAAAAGCAAAGGAAATATAAGAAGCCCTATCCCCATCACAGACCCGAAGACAGAGCCTGCGATACTGGCTATCACCACAAGCAACAATACTTTTTCACCAACAAAAAATCCGGCGCCGGATAGAATCCCGAATTTCAGGGCATTGGCAGTTGAGACTGTTGCTATCTTCTTTGAAAAAACCGTATAAATCCCGACGGATTTGACCACTTCTTCTATTAAGGCGGCACATGCTATAAAAACAAGAATCCCGATACGTAAAGGAACATTGAACATCAATACAATCAGCATCAACTGGATTGAAAATGCAAGCGGAAGAAGCGCTATGCTTAGAAAGAAAAGCGGGGTCGGGACACGGGCTATGAATTCCTGGATTGAATCCAGTAATTTCCCCTTGATTGATTTCTGGGTGAAAAGGTCTTCTTCACGGTAAATGAAAATACCGAACATGAAGACAAGGCTGGATACAAGATAGAACGGTGTCGTTGAAAAAAGGTATTCACTCATCGAAACAGGTTCGTTCTCAAGCATTTTTACCACAAGAGTGATGGGTGAGATTATGCTGATTGCATGGATGTTGGCAAACATAGCAGGAAAGAAAATATATCCTGAGAGAAAAACAGAGAGGAAAATCAATACAAAACTGAGTTCTTTAAAGCTTCGCGCTATTATTGCGCCAAAGAATGCAGTTGAGAGGAACATCAACGAGACCGGAAGCAGAATTAGGATTATCCAGGGGCTTCCCCCCAGTTTGAAGGTCATGCCCGCCACCATCACAAGCGTGATTACAAGATAAGGTAAAAGCTTGCCAAGGACAATCTCATAGGAGCTAAGCGGGGATACAAGTAATAGTTCACCTTTGCGCTTCACTCTTTCTTCCATTATGCTTGATGAAAAGAACTGTGCTATGAAATATATAGGGAAGATGAAAATGAAACTCAGGACGACTGATTTAAAAGGGATGGGCGGGTTAAAATGCGACGGGGTTGCAAGGGTCTGTTCTTGTAGGGAAGAGCTTTTTTTAAGTTCGGTGAAATCCTTTATTGAAGGAAGCTGAGTGTTTTCCTCAACAGCTTTTTCTACGGCTGGTTTTTCTATGGGAGCGTTTGCCGTATTCTCCTGGATTTTTTCAAATTGAGGTAGCGTTTGTAAGGACACTGGCTGGAATGCCTGTACTCTCTCTATATTTTTCACGTTTAGCCAGACCGGGAACGTATCATTCAGGTCATTATAAGACAAAAGCCTTGCCTCATCGTATTTTTTGATTGCTTTATCCAGCGCATCGAGTGCGGATATTGATTTTTCCGAATCATAGGAATATGAATCATGGTAAAAGATTCTTGAGTCGAGTATGAGAATATCAAAACCCTTCAGTTCAAATAGGTCTTTTGCATTTTCCTTATTTGTGACAAACACATCGAATTTATTATCAGTGCGTAATACCTTGGCAAGTTCGGGGTCTGTTAAGACAACCTTGTAAATATTATCATTAATATGAAGCCCGGATTGCGATACAAAAAAGGATGTCACTCCGATTAAGATGAGGATTATAACTGAAAGGATACGGGTTTTCAGGCTGAAACTTAATCGCGTTTTTCGAAATTCCCATTTTGAGATTGTTAATAAATCCATGGTGCTGTTAACTTAATGTAAATCTCCATCAGCATGTTGTGTGAATATCACTCACCGCAGAGTACGCAAAGTTCGCAAAGAAATCCACGTATGCCCTGTCGGGCATATGTGTGTGCGCCCTTCCGAGGCGCAACTCGGGCTTAAGCGTTCTTCGCGCTCTTTGCGGTGATTTATCTATTCCACCTCATTGGTTAACCTATAATCGAATCCATCATGATTATGTTTATTATAGTGAATATACAAATAAGTGTTTCTATGTATGAAATTGAAGTAACGGCTCTCAGGAAAGAATACGATAATTTCATAGCAGTCGAAGCCCTGAGTTTTAAAATCCAAAAAGGTGAGATTCTCGGCATCGTGGGGCCAAACGGCGCAGGTAAAACCACCACTCTTAAAATGTTAAGCGGTCTTGTTACGCCGACACAGGGAAGTATAAAAATACAGGGCATGGATATTAAAAAGGATACGCAGAAGATAAAAAAGAAGCTTGGCTTTTTGCCGGAGGAAAGCCCCCTGTACGAAGGGATGACAGCAAATGATTACCTTTTGTTTTTCGCTGAAATTTACGGGATTGAAAAAAAAACAGCGGCCGAAAGAATAAAAGACTTGCTCAACGCTCTCAGGCTTGATGCAGGGGATAAGAAGATAGGCGAGATGTCAAAAGGGATGCAGCGCAAAGTTGCCATAGCAAGGGCATTGATAAATGACCCTGAATACCTTGTTCTTGATGAAATGACCTCGGGTCTTGACCCGACGACCTCGAAGTATCTTTCGGATTTTGTGCTGGAACTGAAAAGGCAGGGAAAAACGATAGTGTTCAGCGCGCATAACCTTTACCAGGTGGAAAGCTTATGCGATCGTGTCCTTATAATGAACAAAGGAAAAGAAATAGCGATAGGCACATTGCCTGAGATAAAGAAAATGTGCGGGGCTGTCCAGTATACAATCGAATTTGAGGTTGAGGGAGCAGTTGATTTCAAGGTTGTAAAAAATAACGGGAACCTGGTAGCGCAAACGAACAGCTTGGATGAATTCAACATGATTACCGGCTGGGTAGCAAAGCATAATGGGAAAATAATTGATATTAAAACCGCCGAGACTTCGCTTGAGGAGATTTTCCTCAAATTAATGAATTAAAAATTACTTTCTTACATCCTTTTCCATCAGTATGCGTTTTTTCTTAAGTTTATTAATGTTCCACATATAATAACCCATGACAAAAATAAAGAAGATAAAAAGTGAAAAAAAGAAATAGAACAATAATGTCGGGGCATCTTTTTGCTGGTATTTCACTGTTATTTGCCCATATTCGGGATCGGGTTTTTCCCAGATAATCACTTCTCTTCCCGATGCATCCTGCGTGATGTTATCAGGAGGCGGCTGGATGACGCCTAAAAATTTGGATGTTGCAGTGTAATTTAAAGGTAAAACCACCCAAATAGTATCATTTTTGGTTATCGTGTAAATAAAATCCGCGCCGCCTGCCTGTGTATATGCAACCCATCCTGAAAAGGGTGAGCTAAAGTTCATCTCGATGTAACTTTTTCCAAAAACCGGCCCCATTGAAGCATTGAATGAAACAGTTTTACCTGAATAATCCACAGCTACCGGATTCCTGAAATTGGTCTGTGCATTGCCATCAATAATGAAATCAACAGAAGTTTTATTGATGACATTTTCCACAACCTGCAATGAAGAATCCGTCAGGTAAAAAATAGTGGTATTAGTAAGCCCCGGAAGTTCATATTCTGCGGGATTCCCGGCCTCTATCTGCGGGTAAATGCATCCTGATACGAGTATTAAAAGCAAAATGCCAAGGAATAATTCTGGTTTCATTAGTGTACGGGCATAATATCCGCTTCAATCTTAACTATTTCCATGCCGTTTTTATAAATACGAAATATACTCATCGAAAGTGGGTATCCTTCCTAAAATAGCGATAACAGCTGCAAGTTCAGCAGAGCCGAGATACACCTTTGCATTTTTACCCATCCGGTTATCAAAATTGCGCGTGGATGTTGAGAACACTACTGCATTATCAGCAACCCTTGCCTGGTTGCCCATGCACAGGCTGCATCCGGGTATTTCCATCCGTGCCCCTAGTTCTTTTAACTTTGAATAATCGCCCGTATCTTTCATGTGTTTTTCTATGAGCCTTGTGGGCGGGGCAATCCATACTTTTGATGCGAAGCGGTTTGCCTTCCTGAGTATCCCGGCAGCCCTGTCATATTGTTCAAGCCCTATCATGCATGAGCCGATAAATACCTCACCGATTTTTTCGCCGGCTGCGAGAGAGAGCGGTTTTATGTAGTCAGGGTCGTTGGGGCATGCAAGCAATGGTTCGGTTATTTGCGACAGGTCGATTTCAATAATGTCGGCATATTCCGCATCGGCGTCTGCGTGGAGGAGCGAAGGCTGCTTTATCCATTCTTCCATTGCCCTGATGCGCATTTCAAGCGCTTTTGATGAATATCGCTCGCTAACAAGCGATTTTAGTATAGAAATATTAGTCTTGAGGTAAGACACCACCCGTTCCTGCGACAGGTCGATTACCGCTGCCTCAGCCGAGCGCTCGGCAGAGGAATCCGTAAGTTCAAAAGCCTGCTCGACAGTGAGGTCGGGAAGTCCTTCTATCTCTATTATCCTGCCGTTAAAGATGTTCTTTTTGTTTTTCTTTTCAAGGCTGAGCTTGCCCTGTTTTAGCGCAAAATACGGAATGGCATTAACAACGTCCCGTAAAAAAATACCTTTACCGGTCGTGCCTTTAAACCTGACAAGCACACTTTGCGGCATATCAAGCGGCATGACGCCAAGGGATGCGGCAAAAGCCACAAGACCGCTTCCTGCGGGGAATGAGATACCTATCGGGAAACGCGTATGGCTGTCGCCCCCGGTTCCCACGGTATCGGGGAGGAGCATCCTGTTCAGCCATGAATGGATTATGCCGTCCCCGGGTTTTAGCACAACTGCTCCCCTTTCCCTGAAAAACCGGGCAAGCTCCTTATGCATCACCCTGTCGGCGGACGTGGGATAGGCTGCTGTATGACAGAAAGACTGCATGACTAGAGGCGCTTCGAATTCAAGGCAGACAAGCTCTTTTATTTCGTCTGCGGTCATGGGCCCTGTGGTGTCCTGTGAGCCAACCGTTGTGATTTTTGGAAGATATGCCTGACCCGGACGCACACCCGGAAGACCGCATGCCTTGCCTACTATTTTCTGGGCAAGAGTATAACCGCTGCCTGACTGCGGCGGCTCGGCAGGTTTAATGAAAATATCATATTTTACTCCAAGGGCATCCTGCGCTTTTCGTGTCAGCTCTTTCCCGATTATCAAAAGAAGCCTCCCGCCAGCTCTGTATTCATCGGGAAGAGTTTCGGGTTCAAGTTTAAATGTTGTCAATACTCGCCCGTTTTCACCGCAAATACTTCCGTTCGCGAAATCTATCGTAACAACCATGCCTTTCTCAAGCCCTGACACATCGCATCTTATGGGAAGAGCGCCGCTGTCTCGTGCCGTGTTAAAGAATATGGGCGCTATCTGGCTCCCCAGGACCACCCCCCCTTTGCGTTTATTCGGAACGCCTGGAATGTCTTCCCCTATCCACCAGATAAGGGAATTTGCCGCGGATTTCCTGCTGCTGCCTGTGCCGACCACATCTGCCACGAATACGACCGGATAACCCCGCTTCTTAAGGGCACTGAGTTCCGAAAGCGCGCCGGGATAGCGGGATTCAAGCATGGAAAGTGCGTGGAGCGGGATATCAGGACGGGTTCCCGCATGCGAAGCAGGTGATAAATCGTCAGTGTTGACCTCGCCCGGCACTTTAAAAACTACCACTTTTTGTTCTTCAGGGATTCCAGGTGAGTTCGTGAACCACTCTGCCTTTGCCCAACTTTGCAGGACTTTTTTGGCTTTAGGATTAGTACGGGCAAGCTTGTTGATTTTATCAAAGAAGCCGAATATTAAAATCGTATTGGACAGGGCAAGAACAGCCTCATCCGCAAGTTCCCTGTCATCAAGTAATTCAATAAGCGTCTCGATATTATATCCGCCTTTCATCATGCCAAGAAGCCTGACAGCTTCACGGGGCGCGAGTATAGGGGATGATTTCTCGCGAAGCGCCAGATGCCTTAAGAGCTTTGCTTTTTCAAGCGCTGCAGGGTCAACGCCAGGCGGGATATGTTCTTTTAAGAGTTCCAGGATGAAGTTTTCCATGCCTGCGGGAGGGGTAATCACTAATTCGGAGAGGTCTTTTGCCTGTTCTGCATTCAGGGGCAGGGGCGGGATTCCGAGGTTTTGCCTTTCGGTAATGTGTTTTTTGTAATTGTTTAGAACTTCGGGGAACATTTCGTGCCTGAAGAGGTTTGCTATGTCTATTAATTTAACGCCGAAGCAATATTGCATCGATAATTTTATCTATGATGAATCCTTCTTGATTAAAGGTGATAATTCATGGGCGGAGTAATCGGTCCAGCAGAAATGGAAAAAATCAAGAAAAACCAGGAAAAAAAGAAGAAAAGCCAGTAATTATTATGTAAATCCGGGAACCCTGTTAATGTTTTTTTATTTTTTTAATTTTTATTACAAGCTCAGGTGATATTATTGAGTGAACCCAAAAAGAAGAAGAAAGAATTTAAACTTACAGCCTTTAATTCCAGTAATGACATCGTTGAAATTACGGTTGAGGAATGCCAGCATTGCAGGGAACTTATTCCCAGGGTCGGGAACTGTACGAAATGCGGCGCGCAATATTCCCACTTAAATACAGTTGAGAATTTCCAGACCGGCTTCCTGCATTATATTTATGAATGCGGCTGTCCCCCTTCCGAACGAAGAGCCCAGAAAATCCTCAAAATCACTGACGTTGTGGATGAAAGCAGGATAAACATCAGGAAAAATCTTGCAGACGATTTCTTAAAATCCGGAGGATATTAAAGGAAAAGCATTATCAGCGCAAGTGGCTACTTTTTTTAATTTTCCAGAACGATATGTTTTTATAGAACTATAAACATGAAACAACAGAAAGTCAAGGCTAAATCCAATATTGGAAAAAGCCTGTGGCGTGATTCATTTAATTAATTATAAAGGAGAATATCTATGGCAGGTCAAATGGGCGGGCAGCCGATTATCATTTTAAGACAGGGAACGCAAGAGACAAGAGGAGAAGAAGCAAAGAGAAGCAATATTATGGCAGCTAGGGCAGTTGCAGAAGCCGTGAGAACCACGCTTGGTCCAAAAGGACTGGATAAGATGCTCACAGACCCGGCAGGACTTGTAATTATCACAAACGACGGCGCCACAATACTTGATGAAATGCAAATCAAGCACCCGGCAGCAAAGATAGTAGCCGAGGTTGCAAAGACCCAGGATGATGAAGTAGGGGATGGGACAACAACGGCAGCAGTATTGACCGGCGAGTTTTTAAAAGGTGCACAGGAACTGATGGAAATTGGCGTTCACCCAACGACTATTATTCACGGATATAACCTCGCTGCTCACAGGTCAAAAGAAATTCTTACAGATATTGCAGTGGACTCAACCGATGAGCAGCTTCGTAAAATCGCCCAGACTGCGCTTACAGGAAAAGGCATCGAATTCTCAAGAGAAAAACTTTCTGACCTTGTTGTCAGGGCTATTAAATCGATAGTAAAAACTGAGAACGGGAAAAAGAAAGTGAACATCAAGGACATATCAATCGAGCGGCGCGGGGAAGGAAGCGTTGAGGACAGCGAGCTAGTTCCGGGGATAATCCTGGACAGGACAAAAACGCACCCGAGCATGCCATCCCGGATAGAGAATGCGAAAATAGCAATCCTTGCGACACCTATCGAGGTCAGGAAAACGGAGACAAAATCCGAGATATCCATTGAAGCGGTCGGGCAGACCCGCATGTTCCTTGAGCAGGAAGAAAAACAGGTGCGTGAAGCTGCCGATAAAGTAATCAAAGGCGGCGTGAACGTAGTATTCTGCCAGAAAGGCGTGGACGACATGGCACGGTATTTCCTTGCAAAAGCGGGTATTTTCGTGACTCACAGGGTAAAGAAGAACGACCTTTTGAAATTATCACGGGCAACGGGCGGCAAAATAATTACAAGCCTGGATGAGATAAGACCTGAAGCTCTTGGTCATGCAAAGCTTGTCGAAGAGAGAATGGTCGGGAACGGGGAAATGATCTTTATCACAGGATGCAAGAATCCTGATACTTATTCAATCTTGCTGCGGGGCGGAACTGAACATGTCGTCACAAGCCTTAACAGGGCAATGCATGATGCGTTGCGCGTGGTGGGCGTGGCAATCGAGGATGAGAAAATACTGGCAGGCGGAGGTTCACCTGAAATGGAACTTGCGCTACGCCTCAGGGAGTATGCTTCAACACTGGAAGGCAGGGAACAGCTTGCAGTGAATAAATTCGCCCAGGCGCTTGAAATCATCCCCAAGACACTGGCTGAGAATGCGGGTCTTGACGCCATAGATATGCTTGTGGAATTGCGAAGAGAGCATGAACAGGGGAATACGAATGTCGGTCTTGATGTGTACGAAGGCAAGCCTGTGGACATGATGAAGAACGGCGTTATCGAACCGCTTCGAGTGAAAACGCAGGCGATCACATCGGCTACTGAAGCAGCTTGCATGATATTGCGCATCGATGATGTGATATCCTCTGCAAAGGAAGCGAACCCAAAGAAAAAGCCGGATTTAAGCGACCTTGATTAAAGTTATATTATAGCGCACTTAATGCTTTGCGTACTTAGCGTCTTTGCGGTTTCGTTTCAACCACCGCAGAGGGGCGGAGGTCGCAAAGAGTTATTTTTAGAATGGTTTTTAATATAAAACAGCGAAAGGGTATGAATATTTGGTATTGTCCTGCGATAGACAGCATAATTTCTGAAAAGCAGGAATTTTAGCAGTGCAGCGATGCAATTTCTTATTTTGCTGTCGATGTTGCACTGCATAATTAAGTGGTCTAATCTGGCACAATGCCGAATTTTTTATATGATTCTGTTTCATGTCATTGTGAAATCAACAAAAGGATATTTATGTGACAGAGTCTATAATACTTTGACAGAAGATTTTCCAAAACCAAAATAAAATATCCTGAATATGAATAAAAAAATAACTGATAAAAATTGGCAGGCTTTTTCAAAATGGGAAAGGGTGTATAAAAAAAATTTTCTCAAAGCTCTCACCATAGATTCTGCCTTCTCGATGTTTTCAGAACTATGGGATGCGCAAACTAAATTTATGACAAAAGAAATTGAAATATTCAGAAGAAGAAAAATTGAAGATCTCATAACGCTTCGTAAATCTTTCAATTTAATCCAAAAAAGGTTGCATGCATGAATAAATTGGAAGATGCTTTAAAAGATATCCAGAATTTTTTAAAATCCCGGGACGTCCCATACATGATAATAGGAGGAATTGGGAATCTCGTATGGGGCGAGCCTCGATTGACAGTAGATATTGATCTCACCATTCATATCTCTCCATTGAAGGAACAGGATTTTATAAAACAAGCAGGGTCCAGATTCAGAATATTAGTAAATAACCCCGAAGATTTTGCCAGAAAAACAAGAGTCCTGCCAATTGAAATAACAAAAAACGTAAAAGGAGATATAATTTTTGCAGGACTTGATTATGAAAAAATGGCAATCGAACGCGCTGTTGAGGTTGAGATATCGAAAAATAACACCGTTAGAGTATGCACAGCCGAGGATCTGATTGTCCATAAAGCGCTATCTGAGCGAGAAAAGGATTGGCAGGATATAGAAGGCATTCTTTTGAGAAGAGGTGGTCTGCTTGATAAGAGTTATATTATAAATTGGCTTTCACAGTTTGCTTCAGCACTTGATAAGCCAGGCATTCAGAGCCGTTTTGAAAAACTATGGAAAGAATTAGTTGAAAACTCAGAAAATTAAAAATCCAGACCGTAAAAAAGTTTCTAATTATAAAAATATAATAAATATATCAATTTTATCGAAAGCATGCACTATCACATAATCCTGACAAAAGAATGCAACCTCAACTGCAATTACTGCGGAGGAGGAAGCGATACTCCTCCAAAAGAAATCCGGTATTCGATTGCAGATCTCAAATCGTTCTTATTGCGGGACAGCAATCCGGTTATCGAATTTTACGGCGGCGAGCCTCTCCTTCGCATAGAAACCATGGAAAAAATCATGGATGCGATACCTGCGCGTTTCGTTATCCAGACAAATGGCCTGCTTTTAGATAAAATCGAACCAAAGTATCTGGAAAAATTCCACTCCATCCTCGTATCACTCGACGGGACAAAGGAAGTTACGGACAAAGAGCGGGGAAAGGGAGTATATGAACGCATAATACATAATTCAAAACTCATAAAACAAAGAGGCTTTTGCGGCGACCTCGTTGCAAGGATGACGGTGGCGCAAGGTACGGATATCTACGAAAACGTGCGGCATCTTCTGGGCATTGGGCTTTTTGACCATGTTCACTGGCAGCTCAGTTTTGATATGTTCTGGGAAGCATGGGAAAATACAGAACCCGGACTTGTGGAATGGATTTCTGAATATAATTCCGGTATCTCTTTGCTTGTGGACTGGTGGGTGGACGAGATGTCGCGTTCAAATCGCGTTTTCGGGATTGTTCCATTTATAGGGATTATGAACTCCCTGCTCAATGATGCTCCTTCGCGCCTGCGATGCGGTTCAGGGATTGATTTTTTTTCAGTTATGCCCGACGGCAGGATTTCTGCGTGCCCGGTGTCTATCGATTTTGATTTTTCAGTAATAGGCTCGATATTTGACAATACTCCAGGCTCGCTATGCGATAAAGCCGCGGTTGGCGAACCATGCATAACATGCGACATATTCCATATCTGCGGCGGCAGGTGTCTTTTCGTGAACAGGTCGCAGGAACTGCTAAGGGAAAACGGATATGCTCTGATATGCACGACTGTAAGGCATCTGGTGCGTGAATTACAGGAAGCAGCGCCGCGGGTTCAGGCGCTGATTGAAAACGGGTCTGTAAGCAGGTCGGATTTTGAATATCCTGAATTCAATAACGGGTGCGAGATTATACCTTGAATATACAGGGGGAAGTTTCAAAGAACAGTAGCAGCAAGGTATGCCACAGCCAGATAACGTAAAAATTTTCCTGTAAAAACAAGAACTGAAAAAATCCAGAACTTAAATCGCAGTAATCCGCTAAAGACAGTAAAAGCATCTCCTATAACTGGCAGCCATGTAAATAGAAGCACGCTTGCTCCGTATTTTGAGAAATATTTTTCTGCTTTTTCAAGATTCCCGGGGTCAATAGAGAGATACCTTTCAGCAAAACTTCTTCCTTTTAAACCGATATAATAACTTGTGCATGCGCCGAGGTAGTTTCCAGCCGATGCGACAAGCACCAGGGCCGGGATATTAAATTTCTCGTAAACAAGGAATACAAGAATCCCCTCGCTTCCAAAAGGCAATATCGTAGATGCAAGAAAACTTGCAAGAAAAAGGCCAAAGTAACCGTAATTTAGCAGGACGTCCTGAAGGGATTCTAACATATACCTGAAATATACATACCAGCTATAAAAACACTGAGTTCAATTAAAGATAAATACTCATGTGCTCAATCATCTTGTAAAAACGGAGGACTGAATTTGGAAGTTGAAGAAATAATCCGTTTATTAAACGAGGATTATATGAAGGAAATCGAAGCTACCCTGATTTATGTCAGGAATGCTTTTATCATGCCCAGGTGCGACCCGAGCAGGGTCACAGAAGCGATTGCAATTGATGAGATGAGGCACATGAACTGGCTTGCCGAGCTTATCGTGAAACGTGGCGGGAAACCGAGTATGGAGCATCAAGAGCTTGATTTCGGGGGAGATGACCTCAAGGGGCAACTGGAAAAGCAAAAAGCGCTTGAAACGGAAGCTATAGACAGATACAAAAAACATATAGAAATGATAGACGATGCCGAAGTGGTCGGAGTCTTAAAACATATACTGGATGAAGAAAAAAGGCACAGGAAAGAGTTCAGGATAAGGCTTGAAAAGTTGTGACTTATGTTATTAAATGGTTTTGAGGAAGTCGTTGTTGATAAGCAGCATTCTGAGATTAAATTGCCGATAATGCATGTAGAATTGTCTTTCAATGTCAGGTATTTCCTGGGTAAAGAAGTGGGATACTGCGGGTTATTGATTAATGGCGTTAATGGAAATGGTTTGAGGGGATGTATAGAGGCGGCAGCGGCAAAGTCTTATGTCGGAAGGACGATTTTTGTTTTCCTGTCAGAACTCGATGATGGGAAGAAGTTAATCACAGTGCCTGCCCTATTTGAAAAAGAACCCTCCTTTGACGGAAAAGTGGATTTAAGCGAGCTTATTATAAACACGTATTATCACGATGAGTTCAAAAAGACGGCGCAGGATGTCTATAAGGAGCATACTGGCGCCATAATAGGTAAAAAAATTTGTAATGATAAGGATTGTCTTTGCAGGGATATTCTTGAACTTCCAAAAAAAGGGATTGAGATATTAAAGGCGTACAGGTAAATCTATATCAGTAATGGGTATTCTTGCTCAATATTCTCTTGACTTAGGTGGATACATCGTTATATTTACAGGCTTGTACTCCACGCGCGTTCCCTCTGGCGCAAAAGTAACAAGCGTATGCTTGAGCCAGTTCGCATCATCCCTTTCGGGGTAATCAAGCCTGAAATGGGAACCACGGCTTTCTTTCCGCTCAGACGCACCGATGCATATCGTTTCAGCAATATCCAGCATACCCTCAAGCTCAATTGCGTTCACAAGCTCCTGATTGAAAACCTTACCTTTATTCCTGACATATACATTCCTGTAACGCATCTTGAGTTCCCTGATTTTACCAAGCGCCGCCTTCAGGTTCTCTTCATCACGGAATATCCCGACTTTTTCATCCATGACTTCCTTCAGCTCATCGCGGATTTTGAAGAACGCTTCGCCTTCGTTCTTGCCCAGAAGTGCTAAAATCCGCTGTGATTCCTCATACACCGCTTTTTCCACTATATCCGTTGCATCAAAGTCTGTTTTATTCACGAACTTCGCCGCGTTTTCCCCGGCAATTTTCCCGAAAACTATCGTCTCAAGTAAAGAATTCCCCCCAAGCCTGTTCGCGCCGTGTACGCTGATGCAGGAGCATTCACCGCACACGTAGAATCCCGCAATCGATGTCTCGCAGTTTTTGTTTGAAGCAATCCCTCCCATGGAATAATGCTGCGCCGGCTGGATTGGTATCGGCTCGCAAATAGGGTCGATATTCGCAAAATCCATAGCAATCTGCCTGATTCCGGGCAATCGTTCTTTGATCTTATCGGCGCCGAGGTGCGTAAGGTCAAGGTGAACATATCCTCCCTCAAATCCCCTGCCCTCGTTTATCTCGGTCTGGATAGCGCGCGCAACGATATCCCGCGGCGCAAGGTCTAGCAAATGGGGAGAATAACGTGCCATAAACCGCTCGCCAAGTTTATTCGTGAGGAATCCCCCTTCACCGCGCGCACCTTCTGTAATAAGGATATTCGTGCCGTAAAGCGTGGTGGGATGGAACTGCACGAATTCCATGTCCGAAAGTGCAACGCCGCTTCGGTATGCCACAGCGCATCCGAATCCCGTGTTTATTACCGAGTTCGTTGAGCGCCTGTATATCCTTCCGTATCCGCCGGTGGCGAAAATCACTGCCTTTGCAAGAAAGCCCTCTATTCTCCCGTCTGCGATATTGTATCCAACAACGCCTGAGCATCTGCCGTTATTAGTCCCCGTATTTAAATACGGGGTCTTTACGACAAGCCGTGTTACCAGCCATTCTTCATAGAACTTGATGCCGCTTTTAAGCGCCTGCTCATACATCGTATGAAGCAATGCATGACCCGTCCTGTCTTCGGCGTATGCAGTCCGTGGAAATCCGGCGCCTCCGAAAGGGCGCTGGGCGATCATCCCTTCATTAGTCCTTGAAAAAAGCGTCCCCCATTTTTCCATCTCGATAACCCGCTCCGGCGCATCCTTACATAACACTTCCACAGCGTCCTGGTCTGCAAGATAATCGCTTCCTTTTATCGTATCAAAAGCGTGGTCTTCCCACCTGTCGGTTTTCCCAAGTGCGACATTTATACCGCCCTGGGCAGCCACAGAATGCGAGCGTAATGGGTGTACTCTTGATATGACTGCCACATCAGCTCCCCTGATGGCTAAAGCGGCGCGCAAGCCCGCTAAACCTCCGCCCACTATTATGATGTCGTGCTTGAACATACTCATATTATATACGTTTCTTATATTACTTTACCATGCGTTTTATATAATCAGGAAAAGAAACTATTGAACGCTGGATTATGAGATTCAAGATAAAAAGATTTGACGGGGAAAAGTCGTGGTTCGATACTTTTGAAGTAAAACCCAAACCGCAAATGTCAGTTCTTGAAGCGCTTTTCCAGATACAGGATGAGCAGGACGGCTCCCTTGCATTCAGGTATTCATGCCGCGGCGCTGTCTGCGGCTCCTGCGCCATGCTCATAAACAAGAAACAAAGGCTTGCATGCCGGACGCAGGCATCTGAAATCGCAGGTGAACTGGTATTGGTCATTTCATCGTATGGCCCGGTTGCCAAACCTGAATTAAAAACAGGCGATGAGATACTTATTGAACCTCTCCCGAATCTTCCTGTAATCAAAGACCTGATAGTTGATTTAAGACCTTTTTTCAGGCATTATGAGGGTGTACATCCCTGGTTTGAGGAAGGCGGGGATATGTCAATGTCGCAGCAGGATGTCAGGAAAGTCGATAAGTATGCGGCGTGTATCCTTTGCGGTCTTTGCTACGGGGCTTGTCCTGTTGCAGCAAGGGATAGAGATTATTCAGGACCTGCGGCGCTTGCAAAGGCATGGCGTTTTTATGCAGATACCAGGTACAATGACGCTGCCGGGATGCTAAAACGGGTAGATACGCAAAAAGGCGTCTGGGCATGCGATGAGGTTTTCCGGTGCGTCGAGGTATGCCCCAAAAAAGTGCCACCCACCAATGCCATCACGGGTTTCATGAGAAAAATTATCTTACATAGAATTAAACATATAATCAGGTGACCATGGAAAAAGAAAGGGCTTACGGAACAGGGATGTGGGCATGGCTTCTCCAGCGCGTCACGGGGTTGCTGCTTGTGTTCTACCTGTTCATCCATATCGTGTGGGCGCATGGTATTAAAACGCCATTTGATTTCATGTTCGTTGAGTTCAAGACAGCAGTTTTTATACTGCTTTTGCTTGTTCTTCCACACGCTTTGAACGGGTTCAGGGTATTCGCAATCGACTTCGGGATCGAGGACAGAACGCAGAAGCTCTTATTCTGGGCGCTTGTTATCATAGGAGTCCTGGTGATAATCTGGGGTGTACCTTAAACACGTTTGTCGATTAATTTTATAAAGATTGTTCACCTTATTGAATAAAAAGTTTACAATTCAAGGTGAACCATGTCAGAATTCAGAAACGAGTTTAAAAACATTCTTGAAAAATACGACTCTGCAAGATACAATTTCTTCAAATGGCGGTTTGAATCCACGTTTGCGAACAAGCTGGTAATGGCACTGGTCTTTGCATGTTTAACTGGCGTGTTTGCACAGCTTCGGTTTTATCTTCCATATACACCTGTGCCTGTAACAGGTCAGGTTTTCGCAGTCCTTCTCTCAGGCGTTATCCTCGGCAGATGGTATGGCGGGATGAGCCAGGGATTGTATGCAGTTCTTGGCGTGCTGGGCGTGCCATGGTTCGCAGATGGGAAAGCCGGCATGGAAATTCTCACAGGTGTTTCAGGCGGGTACATCCTTGGATTTATAGCCGCTTCGCTGATTATAGGATGGTTCACAGATATGTATGTCAGGTCACGGAGCTTTGCGTGGATGTTCAGTCTAATGCTGCTCGGAATTGCTGTTGTTTACCTTTTCGGCGCGGTTCAACTGGCATTTGTGCTTGGGGTAGATGCGCCGAAAGCAATCGAGCTTGGGGTTATTCCTTTCATAGCTGTTGACCTGTATAAGGCGCTTATCGCCTCAGCCATAGCAGCAGCAGTGGCTCCAAGAAGTGCATACGGGAATGAGGTTGATTCGAGGTAATTATTACTGAATATTACTGGAAGCGCAGGGTTACGTTGCGTTTTAGTGGAAAGGGGTTACGTAACATTATGGTGGAAACACATATATAGAAATGTTTTTATTATAAGTGATTATGGATTCTGGTGCGCTAAATTCTACATTAAATTGGGTGAATTCTTCGATGGATTTGAAGGGATTGGAAATTTGGGTGGTGAATAATGTGGGGCAAGTAATTGTAGGGGTGATTATAAGTGTGATAGCTTTGCTGTTTGCTTTTCGGTTTATACAGCCAAAAACAGATGCAAAGCGGATACAACTAGAGAAGGAAGCAGACCAAGAAGCAAAGCGAAAAGAAAACTATATCTTAAAACTAATAGATAACGCACGAAAATGGAAGGAACTTTTGCCAGAAATCCCACCAACGGAAGAAACAAGAAACCTCGATAGATTTGATGGATTTGATACTAAATTTATTGGAGTTATAAAGAATCTCTTTTATTTTCAGGCTATTTTAGACCAATATCCGTTACTTAAAAAAATCTGGAAAGATTTTGAATTATTATGTAATGATTACAGTTTGGAAAAACAAGGTTTGTTTGATTCAATAGATAAAGATGTTGAGCAAAAATTGGAAAAACAAAATATTAACGTTGAATCAATTAAGGACGGGTTTTCAGTATCAATTTGTAGAGACGTTACTATTGAAGCTAAAGGCAAGAATGGGGGATATGATTATTTTTGGGATGGGGTACTTGTTAAAGGCGTTCTAATAACTCATTTAAAATATTGCAAGAAGTGGAGAAGTGGTCAAATTTTGAATCATACAGATGTTAACGAATTTGACACGAGGTTTTGTAGTTCTTTGGCGTGGACGGATGAACCAAAAGAGATAGAAGATATTCATAAAAAACTAATTATAGAATGTAAGGAAAAATATGCTAAAAAGAGTAAAAATCTAATTATACACGAGGGTAAACTAAGAGATTGTAAGAATGAGTTGAATCGCAGTTTAGAAACAATTTTTGAAAAGCTCTCTCTTGAAGTGGATTTTAAGTCTATTAAAGGGGTATAAATGAATGGCAAATCATAAAGAAATAACCACAATCGAGCGAGATATAACCTGTCGGAGGATCTATCAGATAGAATAATAATAGTTTCAACTATGATGCCACGTAACCGAAGCGCAGGAAATTATTTTCTCTAAATCCACGTTTTTTTCCACAAGCGACATGATGTTACCTGTAATTCCGCTTTCCACATTTATTGTGGGGTCATGAGGGATAATTCCAAGAATCGGCAAGCCGGTCTGTTCTGCTATTACCTTTGGGTTCGTTTCCTCGGCTCTCCCGCCCCTGTAGTTGTTTATGATTGTCCCTATCACCCGTATCCCTGAGAGCTTTGCATGCTCGATTGTAAGAACGGTGTGATTTATCGTTCCAAGTCCTGCGCGAGCCACGATTATGGCAGGTATGCCGAGGCAGGTAATTAAATCAGAAATAAGAAACCGTTTTCTTAGAGGCACTGCAATTCCTCCCGCGCCTTCCACAATCACCAGGTCATGGCGTTTCTCAAGCTGCAAGTATGCGTTTTTTACATGTTTTAAATCTACGGTCTTTCCTTCAATTTCCGCCGCCACACCCGGAGCCAGCGCTTCCCTTAAAAGCACAGGGCATACCAGTTCAGGCTCATCATGTTTATCCAGGGCTTTCATCAAAAACTCCGCATCCTGGGAATACAGTTTACCATTTCTTACCAGTGCGCCGCTCTGTACAGGTTTCATTACTCCAACGCTATACCCTCTTTTTTTAAAGGCTCCTGCCAGTCCTGATGCAATTGCGGTTTTCCCTATTCCCGTATCCGTACCAGTTATAAATATCCCGGTCATAACCTGTATTTTTCCTTAATTATCGAAATGGCAGAAAGCGCTTCTTTTATGTCAAGTTCGGTATGCGTAGCCATAAGGGAAGTCCTGATTCTTCCCTTGCCCTCAGGCACGGTCGGGGGGCGGATTCCCTGCGCAAAAACCCCAAGTCTCTCAAGCTCGCTGGCTGCTTTTATCGTATTTCCTGTTTCTCCTGTCATAAGGGGAATAATCTGGGTCTCGCTTTTTACTGTGAACCCCATGCCTGCAAGCCCTTTTTTATAAATCGCGATGTTCTGCCAGAGTTTTTTCGCGGGATTCTCTATTTCTATGATGTCAATGGCAGCCTTTGCAGCAGCGACTGCAGGCGGGGGAAGCGCTGTTGAGTATATGAAAGGACGCGCCCTGTTGCGAAGGTAATCAATCAGTTCACTGCTTCCCGCAACATAGCCTCCCATGCTCGCAAGCGCCTTGCTCAATGTCCCCATGTTTATATCCACATTTACATTAAAATAATCAGAGGTTCCACCGCAGTGCTTTCCAAGGACTCCTGTGGCATGTGCATCATCCACCATGACCATAGCATCGTATTTTTTTGCAAGTTCGACTATTTCTTGCAGCGCGGCTATGTCTCCGTCCATGCTGAATATTCCATCTGTAACTATGAGCTTCCCGAGGTGTTTTGATTTTCGAAGCGCTGTTTCTATGCTCGAAACATCCTTATGCGGATAGACCATAACCTCAGCACGGCTCATCCTGCATCCATCGATTATGCTTGCGTGGTTCAGTTCATCGCTAAGAATCAGGTCGCCGTTTTTCATCAACGAGGATATTGTTCCGGTATTAGCCATGTACCCTGTGCTGAATACCAATGCATCCTCGGCGCCCTTGAATTTCGCGATTCTTTCTTCAAGGCTGTTATACAATTCGGTGTTGCCTGTGGTAAGGCGCGAACCCCCGGCGCCTGTGCCGTAATTCTCTATGGCTTCCAGCGCTGCTTTTTTTACTTTCGGATGGGTGGTTAATCCCAGGTAGTTGTTGGAGGAGAGAAGTATAAGCTCCCGCCCGTCTTTTATTATCCTTGGCGTCTGGGCGCTTTCGATGGTGGAAAGCCTTCGATACAATCCCTTATCTTTTATAGAAGCAAGCTCGTCTGCAAGCCAGTTCATCTTCATTGCACAAATCTCGGCATTATCTCGGCAGACCCGAATACGCCGTATATGCCCCGCGAATGGAACTCAAGTCCTGCCTTCATCCAGCCAAGCGCCGGACCAACCACATTTGCAGCCATTGTAGTCTCATCACCGAGGATGAACCTGTGGCTTGAAACTGCGCCGTCAAACGTCCTGCCTGTAAGCGTCATTGTGGTGCTTATTGGCTTTCCGGGATTCCTTGTATCCACAACCCCTCCTACCTTTACTTTTTCACGGGAGACTATTCCAGCCCTTTCAAGAATTACATCATCAGCATGTTCCATATTGTGCAGGTGAAGTATGCCTTTCCTGTTGTCGAGTTCTTCCTTGATATCTGCGCATGTCATTTCAGCCGCTTTTTTGAGATTGAAGCCCTCAAGATGCGCTATGTCCTCGCGTATTGTTGCGCGGTAGGATTCCCAGTTGGCTACGCCAACACCGAAATTGATGTCCACGCCTGTTACTTCCATAAATGAATTGGCTGCAAGTGCAGCGGCGCATGTGAGTAATCCTGGCGTGGCGCCCGCTCCTGTGATGTATGTAATTCCAGCATCCTTTATAATCTCATCCAGCCCGAAAATCATCTCAACCGCCTTTGAGCGTTTCAGCGCGTCCACCATCACGCCATTGTAACCGTGCCCTGCGAACCTGGACACAACCTCAGGGATAAACTCGTTTGTGAGGTTTGGGAGGGCAATAAAAATGCCATCGAAAGCGTCTGAGTTTCTTATCATCGCACCTATCGCATCATCTGTTTTCTCTCCCACATCGCCCGGCTTTTTATCCAGAAGGCGCCGCGGGTCAATTCCTTCGGAATCAACCAGATAGCCGCCTTTGTCTGCAATAGCTACAAGTTTCATCTCTTTTTTCCCTGCGATCATTTTTGCGGCTGCCATCCCGATACCGCCTGCGCCAAGAACAGCTATATTTGCTGTCTGGTTTTTTATTGGCTTTTTTAATTCCAAAATCTGCTCTTGTTTCATATTTTTCCTCCTGTATATCTGCTAAAATTCATTTCTTTTAATCCGCCGAACTTATTGACCAGAATCGGAACCGTTTCCATTTCATGAATGTAATTATTCATGTCGATACCGTTTACAAAAAATACCCTTCCACCGTTGCAGTCTTCTTCAAGTTTAAGATGCGGTATGCGCACATAGCCCAGTTTCTTTGACGCAACGTAACCGGCCGTATATGATGGGTCATCAGACCAGCAGAGTTCAGCAATGGTTCCTTCAACCGAAGCTACTTTTGTAGCCAGTACAAGCGCCTCGCTTATATGCGTGAAATAGCGGGTTAGTCCTGCTCCCTCGATTGCGCAGGCAAGCTCTCCTGAAGCTTCTTCCGTAATATCCATGCGTGAGGCTCTTATGCCGCGATATTTGTCGGGTTCAAGGCGCTCACCCTGCATATTCATTATCATTGCACCCCTCATACTCTCACCGCCAGCAGCGCCTTTTTCAAGAAAAGCTATCGCAGTTTCTATGCAGAAAAGCGGTATTCCAAGATTAAGCAAAAGACTAATGGCAAAAGCCCTGCCTTCTGCTGCATTATCAATATTCGTTAAAGTAAGCGGAAGCGAGGTTGTGTTTTTGATGGGCTTTTCCAATGCTTCAATTGATATATTTATAAAATCAGGTGTTCCCCGTTCGTGAAACATAGCCCTGTCTATCAATGACAGGGCGGCGGTTGGTATGCCATGGTCTTCAATTAACTTCTCGGCTCCGGAGATATGTTTTCCGCCTCTGGACGCACGCATTCGCACGCTAAACATGAACGCCTCCGGGAACGAGCCCAAGGTCATGAATCATCTGGATATCCTCACGGGGAGTTCTTCCCGGGGTTGTGAGATAGTTGCCCAGGAGCAAGCCATTGGCGCCGGAAAGCAGGCAGAGGCACTGTAAATCTCTCAGGTTTTTTTCCCTGCCTCCGGCTACACGTATATTTTTTCGGGGAAGGATGAGGCGGAATACCGCTATTGTTTTGAGTATTTCCATCGGAGTTAGCGGCTCTGCGCCGGAAAGAGGCGTGCCTGCTATGGGAGCCAGGATATTGAGCGGTATGGAATCGACATCCAGTTCGCGAAGCGTGAAAGCAAGCTCAACTCTATCCCTGGCTGATTCTCCCAACCCTATTATCCCGCCGCAGCACACGTCAAGTCCTGCATCTCCTGCAATTTGTATTGTTCTTATTTTTTCAGCATAGGTATGCGTGGTGCATATATTTTTGAAAAAATTTTCTGACGTTTCGAGGTTGTGGTGTATCCTTGTGGCGCCTGCATTTTTAAGCTCGCGTGCACTTTCTGTCGTGAGGATTCCCAGGGAAATGCAGATTGATAGCGAAGTTTCTTTTCGTATTCTCCTTATGGCGCCCAATATCCTTTCAAAATCCTCTTTTGCAGTATCTTTTCCGCTGGTAACGATGCAGAACCTTTCTGCGCCCTCTTCCTGCATCATAAGAGCCATATTAAGTATTTCTTCCTCGTCCATTAGCGGATAGGGAGTTATGCCGGCATCGTTGTGAACCGATTGGGCGCAGAATTTGCAGTCCTCGGGGCACAAGCCGCACTTTGCATTGACAATCGAACAGAGGTCAACCCTGTCCCCGAGCTTTCCGCGCACGTTATTTGCCAGTGAAAAAAGTTCCATGCATTCGCTGCCTTGAAGAGCCATAAGCTCAATGGCTTCTGGAAAATTGATGTGGCAGCCGTTTTCGAGCTTTGATTTGATGTTTTGGAGCATAACTTTAAAGATTGTAAACTTTTATTATGTAATGGTTGACAATCTCTTAAAATTTGCGATTCAAATTTCAGGATATCTTTATCTAAGATAACTTAAGTATCGCTTCTAAATGATCTACATCGCCGACTCCTCCCTCTTCATCATCAGAAAGCGCCTTGAAGGCAACATCATAACCACGCCATCCGTAGTCGAAGAACTCAGGGACGAGAACTCCCGCACGATAATGGAACTGATGAATGTGAGAGTAGAGCCACCTCTTGAGAGCTTCAAAAAAGAGGTCAGGGTAAAAGCGGGAATCACGAAGGACAGCGAAGAGCTTTCAAGAACTGATGTCGACATCCTGGCAAAGGCGCTTGAGTATTCAGGGCGCGAGGAGACCATTCTGGTCACTGATGATTTCGCTGTCCAGAACACCGCCATACAGCTCGGCATCAAGGTCATGCCTGCGGGTCAGAGGAAGATAAAAGATGTTCTCATCTGGGAAAAGCAGTGCATCGGGTGCAAGCGGCGGTTCCCGGAGGGGGATGAATGCCCTGTTTGTGGTTCTCCGATGAAAAAGAGGAGAAAGAGCAAGATTAGTCAATCTGGAGTGTAACATAATAAAGCAACTGATGTCATATTCCCTTAACCGTATCGATTCCATCAAGATTGCAGACATCTTCAATGAACTTTTTAGCGGACATGAAGTTTACATGCTCCTTTATCTTCATTTCTGTCAGCCTTCTATTTGCAGTCACAAAGTATTCTGCTTCGCCAGCAAAGTAGCTGCAAATATGTGGCAGGTCATCAATGTCTGCTACAAAGCTCTTCCAATTATTAACAAAAACACTCCACTCGAAATCGTTAATCATTTCTGATGATGGCAGAGACATCATATAAAGTCTCACCATAGAGGCGAAGTCCTTACCCTTATGTAGTTTAAACCATTCCAGCACTTCATCTATCAGATAGTCGCTCAGAATCACTTTGATCCTGTCCTTCTTGATTTCTTGCAGTATCAGCCGGCTGTTGCTCTTGGGCTGGAGTATGCCAATGATATATACATTCGTATCAAAATACGCGGTGGGCATATCCTTCCCAGAGCTTCTTTCTGATATCTTTTATTTCAGTTAAAAGTTTATCAACGTCTTTTTCAGCCATTTGCGGCGCTGCGCGGCTTTTTTCTTCAATTTCTTTTAGAATAACTTCGTTGATGGCTTTTTTTACGGCATACGTGATAAATTCACTTTTGTTTTTGAACTCGCCTGCTTTTATAAAGTGATCTATTAAGGCGGAATCTTTTACCGGGAGCCTGACAACGTCAACATCTGCATTCATATGAAATATTATTATATCTCATAGTATTTTAATCTTGTTTATTTCAAGAACCTCGTATATCCCGCGCCGCACGGCAGCCCGATGGCATGAGACTTGAGCCTGTGCAGGGCTTTGATAGGGAAAGCGCCGGGGTAAACAGAAAACACCTTTGAGAGTACGCCAAGTTTTGCCAGTGCCATCAAAGGCCCGGAATCACAAACTGCTTTCACTTTTTCCATTTTTATAGCGTAACTGCCCTTTCTGGACTTATTTTGGATTTATCGAGTGATCTGTCGTATTTAGGTTCTAATCCATGGGCATAGGCAACAGGCATCATTTCCCTGATAGAGATGCCTGCCAACTCCGCTACTTTTGCCAGCGACATGCCCCCTTTTTTATATTTCTCTATTGCTTTTTCTATCTTCAATTGCTTCAACCCCAGTTTCAGGACATCAAATATTGAAGATTCATCTTCAGGGAGTTCCTTTACCAGATGGTCGGGCAATCGGAGTGTAATTGTTTTCATAGTTGTTGATTTATCTTTGGGGGATATAAATTTATTGAAGGGAAGCGCAGGGTACATCGTCAGGTTGAAAAAACCACAGAGGGCGCAGAGGACACGGAGAAAAGCAACAACTCTCCGTGCTCTCTGTGTGCTCCGTGGTTGATTTTTCTTTCGAGAGCACAAGGCTGTTGTCACGGCTCTGCCGGGCAGGGATGGGAGGTCGGGGAGAGGTGCGTGGGCTCGCGGGGGTGTGATGAGGGGGGGGAGGCTTTGTGGCGAAGGCGCTTGAGTATTCAGGGCGCGGGGAGACTATTCTGGTCACTGATGATTTCGCAGTACAGAATACCGCCATCCAGCTTGGCATCAAGGTCATGCCTGCGGGTCAGAGGAAGATAAAGGATGTTCTTCTATGGGAAAAGCAGTGCATCGGGTGCAAGAGGCGGTTTCCGCAAGGGGATGAGTGCCCTGTTTGCGGGTCTCCGATGAAAAAGAGGAGAAAAGGCGCAGTCAAAAGCGGGTAAGGAAGAGCTTTTTATGGAAATATATTTGGGGAAAATTTAGCGTTTTTAGCGTCTTTGCAGTATGAGAATCGATAGGCTCAAGTAATTGAGCTACCTGTTTACAAACTTGCTTTATTAATTAGTCTGTGAATTTCTTAGGAGCCTTTAATGCCAGAATTGTCAGATGTATCCGAAAAAGAAATTGTAGATACTATTATGTCTATTATTGAACAGCTACCAAGTTTTCTTTCAAAACTAAGTATGGGAGAATTAGAACTGCAATTTAGTGAGAAAGATATAAAAGAAATGCGAGAACAATTGCCTGAAAAATTAACCAAAGGCTTGCAGATTGCTAAACAAATAGAAAGTATCCAGATAGAACCAATTTCAGAAAAAGAAAAAATCCTGCGTTCATATTCTCTTATTAATGAACTTTTTCATCTCACAAACATGGTCCCATCCGAACAAGATTGGTTAGATTTTGTCATTGATGAATTAGAACCTGTTCTTACGATACCTACCGATTTAAGTTATCTCCAAAATACAAAGTATTTAGAATATATATCAGCGATGAATAAATTGGGGTTAAAATTATGTCAGAAAGGAAAGTATCCAGTGGTCAAATCATTTTTTTCAGATATCTCAATTACAGATGATGAGTATATTATTTTGCAGGGTTTTTTTAATTGTACCATCAATCATTATAGTAATTTACAGAAAGGTCAGCATTACATCAGCAAACTTTGTGCGCTTCTGTTTTCTACACACCGCCAAACTGTTAGAAAGTCACAGATAAATAAATATATTGAAATATATTTTGATTTAGCAGGGCACTATGAAAAATATTTAAGAGTTTTGGTAGGACTTTTAGAAATTTCAGAAAATAAAATGCCTGACTATTTTAATATAAGAAATAGAGGATTATCTAATAATCATAAAAGTGTTGGTAAAAAATGCAAGATTCTAACCGAGGACTTCGATGTGCATATCAGAAATTCTATTGCCCACAAATCATTTAAATTAGACCTTGATAATGAATCGGTTGAGTTTATAGATAAACAAGATAAAATTCAAATTTCCTACTCGCATTTTTCAAATAAATTTAAAGACTTGAGTGCTTTGGTTATAGCTCTTTTTCTTATGCAAGATATTATGAAACTTCATAATTTTATAAATTTTAAAAAACAACTTGAAAATTATGGAATTAAGGATACATTATCGTAGTCCTGATACATGAGATGCATGAGTTGGGCATAAAGCCCGACTTTTGCACTCAAAAAAACGATATTATATCAAGTGTTTATACTGGGTTTTGTACTACTGATAGATGATAAAGTGTACCCCGTGATTGTACCAATCAACGTACCTGTTACTTCTCCAGTGATAACGCCCTCTAAAGCCAGAATAATAATAATCGGGAAAGCAAAAATCAAAACTGTATATTGAATAAAGCGTAATCCAATTCCTTTTGATTTCTCTTCTGAACCGACCTTAAGACGATTGTGAAACATGAGGATTAAACCAACTAACATAATCACAACCATAGCATATTCTATATAATCTTTCATAATACTCTCCTCTCTTATTAAACGCTGGATTTGATAATCCACAGTATCCTAATAGACATTTCTTCACTTCTATTTAATATTTCTTCCCGAAAAAACTTGTTGCACCTAAAGTCCTTCGTCTGCACCTAAAGTCGTTCAAAAAAGGTACTTTAGGTGCAAAGCTGCTTTAACCCAAACATATTTAACTGATAATCATCAATCTTATTATGTTCGTAAATCTACGAATAGAAAAACTGAGGCAAAAATCAGATGGAAATCGAGACCAATAGAATGAATACAAACTTTAATAATAGGTTGGAAAGCGCAAAGACCCTCGCAGACATATTCGAGGTCGTAAAAGCAGCCGTATGGGAAAGCCAGAGAAAAAGCCGCGCAGGTTTGATGCTCGGGCTTGCCAACCTCGGAAACCATCCGCAGGGATTTTTCGGAGCTTTCTATCCAGTGGGCTCAAACGTCATAGTAATGAATAAAATCCCGCTTGAGAGAATCAAGGAAACAAGACCTGAGCTTTACAAACCATATATTTTCCATGTGCTGCTCCATGAGTACCTGCATACGCTGGGTTACCTGAGCGAAAGCGGCGTAAGGCAAATGGCTCATGAGATTACAAAACAGGTCTTTGGCGAAGAGCATCTTGCCACAAAAATAGCAAAAGATACCACACTTTTCTTCAAGAATCTCGTATATCCAAATGCAGCGTGGCAGCCTGATGATATGAATCTTGAGCTTGTTGGTGGTTTTGACAGGGGAAGCACGAGTTATATAGGTTAGCTGTTTCCAGCGCTCCAGTCCTGACCTGAAGAATTACCGCATAACATCTGAAAATAAATCACGAATCACGCGAATATACAAATTTCACGAATATAAAATATATCAGATTGAAAGTTTGATGAACCCGTCTAAAAGAATTGAATATTATTGGGTTCATCAAAGTTCATCATGAACTGCATGGCTGAATTCGTGTCATTCGCGCATTCGTGAAATTCGTGATGAAAAAGAATCATATGTTTCGCGGGAGACTTTAATTTTTATCGCAGCAATTGCCTGAAAAAGGCTCTGCCTTTTCCCATATAGCAAAGAATTTCTTCCGAAGTTCTCCTGCTAGCTTGGTATCCCTTATATTAACAACCGCAAAAAGCTCTTCCGGGTTTATCGGGTTTTGCATCTTAAGCAATACATTTTCACCGTCTATTATATCAAAAGGCGTCGCAGGTATTTCAGCCAGCCTGCAATTAAATTTACTGCCCATGTGCAATAGCAGTTTTTTAACAGCAGGATGTTCCACAAGCTCACTGAAATCCATATCCCTGCTCATGATTACTTTAACCTCTACACCTTTATCAAGTGAGTCATTAAGCGCGTTTAGAATTCCGGAATACAGCCCTTTTATCACCCTGTGTTTTATCCGCTCCGAAGTCATTCGCGATGGCATAAAAAACAACACTTCATTTTTTGCGCCCGATATGCATTCACCTGCCAGTTCATGTGATTCGTCTCCAATTGCTACTGTCCAGAAGCTCTTAGCATGCTGTTCTCCCCTGACGCCTGAAAGTTCGGAAGCCAGGTCAGAAGATAAAGTCTCCAGTTCAGAAGCCGCCTGTTTAAGTTCCTCATGCCTGTTTTTCAAAAGCCTCTCCATTGCCGCCGCAGGTTCAACGCATACGTATTTACGCGGTCGTGTGTCCTGCGCCCTTATTAAGCGGTATTCCTCAAGGTTGGAAAGCACATTGTATACCCTTCCCATCGGTATCTTAGCAGCGCTTGCTATCTCATCAGCCTCGGCATCCCCAAGTTTGAGTAATGTGAGATACGCCTGCGCCTCATAGCTTGTAAGTCCGAGTTTCTTTAGTTTTTCAAGCACATCGGATAATTCAATGTTTGGCTATTTAAAAGTTTTGTAATTAAACCACTTTGGAGTTGTTTAGAAGCATAACATTTTAATACAGGCATGAATAAACTGGGAAGCACTGCGGAGAATAACGGAGAATAGATGGCAAATTTTCTTGAAACGTATTTGATGAAACTTGCTGAAATACAGAAAAAGCATACAAAAATACTCGCAGTCATAGTTATAATTCTTACTATTATTTTAGGTATCGGGCTTAAGGATTTGACCATTAACTCTGATTTCAGGAAAGAGATGCCCAAGGAACTTCCCATTTTTCAACTCAATGACAAGGTATCAGGTAAATTCGGGGGCGAGGATACCGTGGTCATAGCTGTGCAAATTGATGAGTCTGTTGATTCAAAAGAGGCTGTAAGGGATATCCGGGACCCGAGGGTGATACAATCCCTGATTTTCCTTGACAGGGAATTGAGGGGTGAAACTACAGTTACGAGCGTAACATCTCCTGCAAGTTTTTTCAGGGGCAAAAATGCATATTCGGATGAGGAGATAACGCAAACCCTGCGGGATGGCGGTGCGGATGCATTCTTTAGCCGGAATTATAAAATGGTGCTCATGTATGTTATAGTGGATATAGGCTCAGGAGAAGACCAGATACAGAGGTTCAATAAACTTGCGCAGAAGCATATCGATTACACACCAAAACCGCCGGGTGTAAAATTCGGCATAACAGGACAGCCCATTCTCAGGATGACTATTTTCGATTTGCTCAAGAGGGATGCTGTTTATACACTCATCGTTGCCGCAACTATCATTCTGCTCCTTCTTTTCATCATGCAGCGCTCATATACACAGGCATTTTTGATATTCGCCCCGCTGTCTATAGGATTAATCTGGACTATGGGAACCCTTGGTTGGCTGGGAATTCCCCTATCGGTTGCCACTGTGGCTCTTAGCTCAATGCTTCTGGGACTGGGCGTGGAATACGGCGTATTCGTGCTAAGCAGGTACAATGAAGAAAGGGCTAAAAATTACAGCCAGCTTGATTCCATGAAGACAACAGTGCATGCTATAGGCACAGCCGTAATCGGGTCAGGGCTGACAACAATCGTGGGTTTTGGTGTTCTTTCCTTCGCATCCGTTCCGCTTATGCAGCACCTGGGACAGACACTGGCGCTTGGTATAGCTTATTGCCTTCTTGCTGCGCTCTTTGTAAATCCCGTGTTCATACTGCTTGAAGAGGACTACGAGTACTGGAATACACATAGGAAGCTTGCAAAACTCTCAAAGAAAAAGGAAGAGCATATCAAGAGGGAGAGGTAAAAATGATTAAAGAACTCCTTGAAAAATATTCAGCATTTGTCACCACCCACCCGATTACAGTGCTTTTAATCATGCTTGTCGTTTCATTTTTTGCCATCCAGATGGCAGGCACTATCGAAACAAAAAAATCGGATATAAAATCAATGCTTCCCCAGGATGTTGAATCCATAAGCACCCTGAACAGCATTGAAAACGAGTTCGGAAGCACCAATGCAGTATTCTTTGCAGTCGAAATAGATCCTCAGTATAAAGGTTCTGACGAGGTGCGGGACATTCGCGAGCCGGAGGTCATACGGTATATAGACCAGCTTTCGGTGCTCGCGCAGCATACCGATAAAGTGATTGATGTTACAAGCGCAGCGTCGATTCTGAAAACGATTAATAATGGGCGGCTGCCCCAGTCTGTCAGGGAGATTTCGGAACTTACGGATAAAAACGGGCTTCTTGAGAGTTATATAAGCAAGGATTATACACTCGCCCTGGTTAAAATCCGCACAACCGATGACGTTGACCTGATAGCGCTGGAAGTAGAACTTAACAAGATAATCATGGAACTCCCAAAGCCTCCCGGAGTTACGGCAGCTCTTGGAGGCACTGCCATGGAAAGTACAGTCATGCAAAAAAGCATCGGACCAGATATGGCAAAGACATCGCTATATTCTCTTATCGGAATCCTGATAATAATACTGGTTCTTTTCCGTTCCATCAAATACGGATTCACGCCCATGACCACGATAATTTTCGGGACGCTCTGGGCTATGGGTTATGTCGGTTTAATCGGAATGGGAATGAGTTCCCAGACGTCCGGCGTTTTATCCATGATAATGGGCATAGGCATTGATTTCGGGATTCAGGTTGTCACGAGATACAGGTTTGAACTTCAAAACCTGTCAACATTGAAGGAGCATCACCCGCAACTTCAACTTTCCCCCAGGGAAGCAATGGAGGTAACCCTGAACAATGTAATAATCCCAATGTCCACGACAACACTTGCGGCGCTGATAGGATTCCAGGCAATGTCTCTTGGGAAATTGACTTTCCTTGGTGACATGGGGGCAATAATGAGCTATGGGGTTGCTGCAAGTATGGTAGCGGCTATAACCATCGTCCCTGCAATTATAATTATAGTCGATACTATGAATATAAAAGAATTATATAAAAAAATAATATACAGATTTGAGGTAAGAACATGAAGAACAGATTATTAACACAGATTGCAGCAATCGGTATAGTTTTGGCCTTTTTACTTTTAGTCTCAGGTTCGGCTCTTGGCGCCCCGCTCACGGGAGTACAGGGAAGCAGAATCCAGGCAAATTTCATGAGCCAGGACCCTGACCCTGCAGACGCCGGAAAAGATGTGGATTTAAGATGGCAGGTTGTAAACACGCTGACAGGTACAACAGATATTTTGAGGTTCCACCTCGATGCCGGTTATCCGTTTTTATTCGAAGCCGGGGTTTTACCTGATAAGGATTTAGGCGCATCCGCAGGCACGAACGATAACAAGGTTTTCTATGTGCTGCACTACAAACTCAGAATAGCCGATAATGCAATCAAAGGCACATATAACGTGACATTGAACTGGTATACGGGAGAGGGGTGGACAAAGAAGGATTTTCCCATATACATCGACCCGAAAAGGGCTGATTTCGTAGTTGGCGCGCTTGTCACATCTCCTGAGAAATTGATAGCCGATACAAAAGAAGCAAAGCTGTCGGTGAATATCGACAATATCGGAAAAGGCAATGCAGAGAATGTTAAGGTTAAACTCATAGTGCCCACGGGATTCAAACCGACATACAGTTATTCTGATGAGGACAGTCTTGGTATAATTGAAAAGGGCGGCAGTAAAAAAGCGGATTTTTATGTGGATACTGATGAGAACTTAAGGGAGGGAGATTACAGCGCAAAACTTGAGATTACATATAAGGATGAAAATGACGAGGCAAATACGTACAGGACGAAAAACCTCACCCTCAATATCCCGATAAAGCCTGCGCCTTATCTCATAGTGGAATCGGTAACAACTACTCCTGAAAAATTAATACCCGGCAGCAAAGCCGAGTTCAGGATAAAAGTCGGCAACACCGGCAACGAAAAGGCTGAATCCGTTTCCTTACGCGTGTTCAAAGATGCATCACAGCCATTTGAATTCAATGAAAAATCAGATTTCGTAGGGAAACTTGAACAGGGTGAAAACGGGGATGCAGTATTGAAAGTGACAGTCGATAAAAATGCCGCTGCCAAGAAGTACCTGCTGGATGTTGAACTAAGAGGCATAGATGAAAAGAATAACGTGGTGATTTTCAGGCGGACAGTCCCGATAACCGTGAATCCGGAAACACGTTCGACTTTCCCGCTGGCAACGGTGGGTATTTTTGCAGTCATCGGAGCGGTTATGGCAGGATATTATTTGAAGAAGAAAAAGGGATTGTAATCTTCGGATTATAATCCCAGTTCAAACCCTATGATGGGGTGCTCAAGCCCGAAATTCGAGATAACCCCGGGATGAATTTCCCCGAACACCCCGGTTTTCTCTCCTTTTATAATTATATCGGCGCGCCTTCCTTCGATGAATGCAGGGTCGTTTGATTCCGCCACCTCATATTCAATGCGCCTCTCCCTCAAAACGGCATCCACAACAGCCTGGATTTCCGTAAAATTTGCCTGCGGGTGGATGGCGACTGCGCCGAGGCGCTGCTCTGTCCTGCACGCCAGTACAACCTCACCTGCATCGAATATTCGCTGCGGGAGTTCGCGGTGCTTATTAATTGACAGGATTTCAAGCAGGTTGGGTAAAATCGTAGAACGCACGATGGTATGGTCTTCGCTTATCGGATACAGGATATGGGTGATACCTTTTTCTTTTTCGCGGCGCATCATGTCAAATTGAACCTTCTCGCTTGTAAGGGTGAATGGCATTACCTCAAAATAGCCAAGTCCAGTCATAATTTCATTTATTGAGTCCTTGAGCTTTGAAATTGGATGGGATTTACCAGTTGTGGAAGTTGAAGGCAGTTCAGGCTGGATTTTATCAAAACCATAGCCTATCCCGATATCCTCGATAAGGTCCCAGTTGTGCAGTATGTCGGAGCGGTAAGCGGGGACGGAGACTTCAATTGTCTTGCCAGAAATTCTTGCGCCGTACCTCATCTTATGAAGACAGGATATGATTTCTTCATCTGTGAGAGCGAATCCAAGAAGTTCTGTTACCTCACTATTTTCAAGGTTCATGATAGCGGGCTCAAGCTGCGGTGTCTGCGACTTCCCATCAATTGTCACGGATTCGATTCTTCCTCCGCGCTCGGCAAGCGATGCGACTACGATGTTCAGGGCAACAGATACTGACCGGTCAAGACCGGTAACTTCAATGAACAGGTCGGTGGTTTCCTCTGTCACCCGCGTAAGTTCGCAGTTTATTATGGGCGGGAATGAGAGCACGTTGTCCTCTGCATCAAGAATAAGCGGGTATTTATCGAATTTTTCAAGGATATTCGCGAACTTGACGCCTTTTGGATGTTTTTCCAGGATTTCCCTCATCGTCATCGGCTCTGTAAAGTCAAGCGGTATGAATTTGAAATCAGGGTCCTGTGCTATGTATTTAAAAGGCGGTTTTATTCGTGCAAGGTCATGAACACCAATGGATACTTTTCTCCTGTTCCTGCCCACAGCCCAGTGAAGCGACTCCTGCAATGCCATCAGTGATTCGATGCTTCTTGAATTGAACTGCATTCCCCGGATTACCGCGCAGGCAAGGAAGGGGCGGATTTTTTCAATTTCCTTATCTTTTGTTATTTTGATACCGGATGGCGCGACCGCAAATTCCCGGATTCCTGTTTCAATGCCAAGAAATCCCTTGAGCGCCCTCGCCACACCCTCAGTGCTGTAAAGGTCAGGCCTGTTGGGGAAAAACTCGATATCGATGTGGTCATCCTCGATTCGTTCGATATCGCACCCCATCATGGGTATGCGCCGGATTACAGTTTTTTTATCGATTCCTGAAAGTTCTTCCAGGTCATCATAATATACGGTGATAACAGGCATTTTAATCGGGCTGAAAAATGAGCGGAAGATATATTAATTGTTCTGTTATAGTGTTATAGTATCATACTTATATTTTATAGTAATTTATTAACCGCAGATGAACACCCCGAGGGCGCTCGGTGGCGCATAAGGAAGAGCCGCTGCTGCTGTTGCTGCACTGGGCTGATATGTGGATGGCGAGTGTGAACGAGAGGAAGGAAGGGCTGGGATTTTAATATTTATAACTCAAAAATTTAAATATGTTTGTCTTATATAAGTTTATCAGGAGTTAATCTTTCAACAAAATCAATATTGTCAAAATGGGCATCATAGGAAACAAGCTTCGAAAGACCATTTTCTATCATGCACTGGCACACAAGGGCATCATCAAAATCGAGATGATGTTTTTCCATTATCTCCGCAGCGCATATCTTTGTATCCAGTGAAGCCACTATTATTGAAAGACCACGATATTTCAATAAACTTGAGAGAAAAATTGCGATCTCTTCACCTTTTTTCCCATAATTCTCCATCACAATAACAATAGAATCCACATGAAAGTCAGTAATATAACCTGTCAATTCACCTTTTTCGAACCTTTTCAGCAACTTCTTCGAATCAAAGCCCTTTTTCTGACCAAGTTCTACCTCTAAAAAGATATTAGCGTCAATCAGGTACATTTCTATACTTCATCGCTCTTGAAGAACGGATCTTTTTTGCTTCATGCTGCAGCTCAACACCGGATTTTTTCACATCTGAAAGCATGCACCATATTGCTTCTACAGGGTCTTTTGGGGGTTGGTGCGAAACAAGGATTTTTTGGGTCTTCCTGACCCACTCATCAACAGCTTTTGATACTGCTATATCAATAGCATCTGCTTTACTTCCAAAACATCCAGTCGCAATTGATTTAAGCTGATTCTCTATGTTATTGGGAAGACGTACTTTCAATTCACCCATAGCACTAACTTTATATTAAAAGTATAAATATGTTAGGAAATGGTGATTGAGTAAAATCCTTTGGTGTTGAAGTCGTTTTAAAGATTTTGCAGTGAAAGATGAATTGAGATAGAACACGGATTGCACGGATAAAGCGGATAAAGCGACACCTCGCTTTATGCGGTATAGGGGTATGCAGCAGCATACCCCTTCTTTTGATAAAACTTTCTCAAAGTTTTACACGGCTGCTCACGGATAATGAAAAATCCGCGTAAATCCGTCCGAATCCGTGTCATCCGTGTTCAAGTCGTCGTTATTCCAACACCAAACTTTTTTACAGCATCGATTATTTCAGAGTCTGACCCTAATCTTTTTTATTTCCTTTGCCGCTCAAATAATCAATCATTGGCTGCGTAACCAGCGGCACCACATCATCAATCATATGCGGCATCAGGTTTTCCATCACCTTTGGCATAAGCTCAGGCATCTGCTCTGCCATGTAAGCAGGCATGGGTATCCTCTCGCCAACCCGCTCAAGCATTACAGGCATGACTTTTGGCATCATCTTCGGCAAAAGTATCGGGAACAGTACGGGGAACATGGGCTTCATCAATGTAAGCGCGCCGGGAACCTTTCCCATAACCCGCATCATCTTTCCCATTCCATAGGGCATGGCATCGATAAGCTCAGGCCACATGGTTCCCATAAGGTCTGCAAAACCTTGCGGCGTCATCAGGGCTATCATCTTCTCAAAAACCGCCCATTGCGCCCGGACTTCAGGGTTGGGGTCAGGGAACTCATATCCCAGTGCAGATGCCGCAAAACGCGCAAGGTCAACCACTTCAACTGGCACGTTCTTCGCATCCGCGCTTACTCTTAACTGGAACTGGCAGCACGGGCACAGCGCAAGCACCTTTTCCGCACCAGCCTCAACAGCCTCATTGAGCCTAATCTCACCGACATCGGCTGCAACAGGCGGGTCTTTGAGCAGTGTCAGCACCGACCCGCAGCAATGTGCCTTTTCCCTGTTGTGGCTCATTTCGACATAAGTAACGTTCGGAATAGCCTTTATCAGGTTACGGGGCGGTTCATAAATACCTGATACCCTGCCCATGTGGCACGAGTCATGAAATGTTACAGTTACCGGTTTTTCGGCGCTTGATTTGAATTTGAACTCGCCGGATTTTATCTTCCCGGAAAGAATCTCGCTGTAATGTTTTGAGGTGATGCCATACTCAATCCCGAGTTTTTTTGCCCAATCCGGATACACATGCCGCCACATCATATCACAGGCAGGACATGAGGTTATAACAGTATCAGCGCCTGATGCCTTTACCGCACTGATGTTCTTTCTCATGGTTTCCTCAAACACATCCCACTTGCCTGCAACCAGCATGGGCGTAGCGCAGCAGTTTTCCTTTGACCCAAGGTATGTAAAGTCAACACCCGCTTCGTCAAGCAGCCGCACACTTGCTATCCCGATATCCTTCTCAACAAAACTTGCTGTGCAGCCTGCGAAATAAACATTCTTCGCTTTCGTGCCCGCGCCGTGCTTTTCTTTCAGGTCTTCAGGGAACCATAACGAGCGGTCTTTCCGGTAGCCTGCCCAAATATCACCCTCTGCGCGCAGTGCCTCGGTCATCATCTCAAACGGCGGGATGGTCATTCTCTTTTCCTCATTAATGAGAAGACCGCGCAATTTCATCCACGAAGGCTCAATAGGCAGCGCCGCAGAACACCGTAAATTACACAGTTCACAAGTCGTGCAGACAAGAATGGTATCCACCATCTTCTGGTTCCACTCTTCCCGCCCTTCCATGTACTCGCGCAGCCAGTACCATTTCCCCCTCGGGCTCTGGCTCTCCCAGCCCCGCCCGTAGAACTGGTCGCACTCATCCACGCAGTAACCGCACTGGGAGCAGGAATAAGCGTACCATGCAATATCTGCGGGAATATCACGGATGGCTGATTGCGGCAGCTCGCCAATCCTTGTAGTCACGGCATTACCGAGAGGTCGAATTAATGGTTCAAAGCTGCTGGCAATGCTGAGGGCTGTACCCAGCATTCCCCCGCCCAGAACCTTGCCAGGATTCATTATCCCTGCCTGGTCGATTTCGGATTTAAACGCGCGAAGTTTCTGGACACGGTCTTTGCCCAGTACCTCATCTGCTTTTTTGGGGAAATATAATCCTGTTGCATAAGGGCGCCCGCCATGCTTTTCGGCGATTTTCATGATCGTAAGTACCAGCCCGAACACGAAATTGTAGCTGAACTTGCGCTGGTCGCTTGGGATAAAACCAAGAATCACGGCTTCCGGTTCGCCATTCGCGCCGTTTCGGATAATGACGCCTTCTTTTACAACAGGCTGGTTAACCGTTTTTTCTATTTCTGCCATAACATCGCCAAGTTTCGACAGCGGAACGATGACCTCGGCAGGCACCAGCGATGGTCCAAGCCGCTTTACGACCATTAACTTAAAACGGTGTTCCCATTCCTCCTTTGCAATGCTGTCACTTAATATCTCAGCCTTACACATCTTAACAAGTTGCGGCAAAGCAGTGCGAATTGTACCCGAATCACCTGTCCTGAAGGCAAGTGTCAGGATATAAGCCACCGGGAGAAGTACACGCTCCTCTCTGGGATGACCGTGTTCTTCCATCAACGGCGCCTTATTCTTTAATTCAGCCATGCGGGGGTTGATAAAAACCATTGACCATACAGGGAGCCGGGCTTCGATGATGGATTTCACCAGTTCCTGTGTATCATGGGCATCAGGACAGGCTATGGAAATTATATCCACTTCCTCATGCGGCTGGATACGCAGGGTCGCTTCGGTTATAAGTCCTGTCGTGCCTTCAGCGTCGGAAATCAAATTCATGTCGTCGCCTGTGAAATTTCTGACATCGCCCGTTGGCAGCACAACTCTTGCCGAGACAACATTCTCGCGGAAGTATCCATATTCGTAACTTCCGATGCCTGCTCCTCCCTGTGCAAGCCAGCCGCCGACGGTGGATGATGGATAGCTGGTAGGATACAGGCGCAGGGTGAGATTGCTCTTCGTTAGTTTTTTATCAAGCTGCTCCCAGCTTATTCCTGGTTGTACGGTCACAGTTTGTTTATTACGGTCGATAGCCAGCACATCTTTCATCCTGTAAAAATCCACCACGACACCTTTTTTAACCGGGATTGCCCCGCCGTAGCCCGAAGTTGCCTTGCCGCGGGGTGTGAGTGGAATCTTCTCCCTATTCGCCCACCTGACAAGTTCAATAACTTCTTCCTCACTTGCAGGCTGCACCACAGCCTCAGGAATGGTATTGCCTAATAGGGGCTTTACCATGCCGGGAATGGCTGCAATGTCATGCCCGTAAAGTTTGCGTTCAGTCCTGTCAAATGTAAGTCGGTCGCCGAATTTATCAATAAGATATGCCTGTTGGCCAGCGCTTAATTTAGCCATTGTTTAACCCCCGATTCAAACTCATGGATTGAATTATTTTTGCCTGGTTTAAAGATGCATCTATATTCATATTAGTTTTTCTCCATTCATTGAATTGTCAATAACAGTTTACCATAGTATTGACAATACAATGCATAACCGTTAATATAAAGATTATGGTTGACAATCATTAGTTTGGCAATCTTCCGTAGAGGATGAAAATATGGTTTTTGGTGTAAAGACTCTCGCAATGGCAAACCTTGGAATCCAGATATTTCTTATTGTGTTTGTATTCTGTGCAGTATATTTTGTAAAAAAAGGAGACCCTATTAAGCACTGTTCCATGGTAAGAATCGCCGTTCCTCTACAAGTATTAGCTATAATTGCAGTTATGCTTCCATCATTGCTTGGCTATATCAAATTCGAACCTTTTGGAGTATTGTTTAATGCCGAGCTGCTCATACACCATACGCTCGGGCTGCTGGTCATTGCGCTCTGGATTTACATAAACCTGGCATACGGCAACATAATTAGAATGACCCGTAATTTTCGAATATTCATGAGAGCCGCGCTGGTCTTGTGGGTCATGGCGCTGGTATTGGGGCTGCATATATACATCAGGCTGTATGAATGAAGACGTCATCTGATGAATAGAAGGGATTATTTTATGGATATGAGACTCAAAGAAAAATTTTATGGACTCTGGAAAAGCAGAAAATTGTTTAAATGAGAATCTCAAGTAGGTGGTATCATGGTAACGCTTGACCCATGTGAACGGCTAAAGACAATTAAGAACCAGTTAATACCTTCAATACTTTCCAGCGCCACTTTAGAAACTGATACTCTGGATATCAAAGCAGCCATTGAAGAAACCCTGCCTGAACTGGAAATGCAGTGCTACAAACTGGTGGACAGGTGTGAGAATAAATGGCCTGATTGCGGGAAAGAAATCGAGATTTGCAGCAGGGAGAAGATTAAAGATTTGTTCAAGGATACAAGGGAGAAGCTTGAAAAGATATGGTGGGATAAAGAGAAGATGGCGGGTGAAGGTGGAGAGGGGGTTTGAGGAGAGGAAAAGCTGGTGGCGGCGCAGGCTGTTGAACTTTAAGGCGCCTAGAAAAAGGAACACCAGATAAACGCGGATTAACGCAGATTATTCTCTAATGTGAGACTAATCTTTTCTTATCCCATCGCAGCAGCAGGAATATGCCATGAAGCTTTGCCTTTGTAAAGGCCGATTTTTTCGAGATCGTTGAGTTTATCCTTTAAACCATTGAAATAATCTTCACCATACAATGGCACCCCTTCACGTACAGCATCAAGCGCGGTAAGCCTGAACGACATTAGCATTGTTTCAAACTCCGCTTCAGTATAACCAAGAGGTTCTATTGGAAGAGATGATGCATTGGCATCGATTAAATCTTTGATCCTTGACAGGAAATCCTGTTCAAAATTGCTGCTTATTACAATAATGTCAAAATCGCTGACGCCTGTAAAAGTTCCCTTAGCCCTTGAGCCATAGAGAATAATGCAGGCGGGCTTGAACCTCTTTATGACTTCCGTGCAGTATTCCTGAAGGGCTATCTTTATTGCATCAGGCTCTTTGCGAATTCTTTTATTTTTTTGGCGCATGTCAGCGTCTCCTTTGCTATTTTCAGGGAAATCCATCCATCTTCTATCTTAATTCTCTTATGAATTTATGATAATTATATACAAAGAATTGCTCTAATTCTTCTCTTTGTCTGGGTATCATCCTGCCGCTTTTATCTTCAACGAATTTAAAGCACAATTCCAAAAAATCCATAGATGACCTGCAAAGGTCTCTAACTTCTTTTTCATCGTATTTCCTGTAATGTATCTTGCCGAACCTGTCAACGCCATATCTTGAAGGTATGTAATAGGATTCAAGTTTATTAACATCAGGCAGCAGCTTCATGAAATCCTTATTCAGGTCTTTAGATTCTGGGATTACGAATTTAACAAGATAATCCGTATAGATATGTTCATCCGTGATCAAAATATCAAGGAGCGATAGACATGCTTTTGCTGATTTTTCGGAAGCCTGCTGGGAGTGGAATATTGCCATAGAGTAAAGCCCCTCTTCCAATGCAGGTTCGATAATGGAGGCATCATTCACCGCATCCAGTAAATATCTGATAGCCCTTGCTTCTTTAATATCAGACATGATAGCCTACTGTATTGCCTTCCGCAATGATGGGTTTTATGTTCTCTACAACATTTTTGCACCTGAGCAGTACATCAGTTCCATAGAGAAGCCTGCTGGCATGGTATATTTCATAAAGGAAGGGAGAAGAATATTCCAGGTCATCCATGCCAATGAGCAGTATCTCAAGCGGTCTTTTTATTTTTCCAAGTAGGGAGTATCTTATTCTGGCTATTATATCCATATCTTTTTCAGGATATTCCCTTACTATTACCGCAATGTCGTAATCGCTTCTTTCGTTCTCTTTTCCTTTTGCGATGCTGCCAAATAGATATATTGCTTCGATGCCGTTTATTTCATTTAATATGGAATTGACTATTTTTTCAAGGTCTATTTTTTCGTTAGCGTCCATTATTTTACCTCATTGCAGCGGTAGAAATATGGCATGAAGCCTTAATAATCCAAGAACTCAATAATACCTCTTTTAGACATATTCAACGTTCTTTTTAACATCTTCAGCAACATTTTTAAATTTTTATCCGCACACTTAGTCCTGAATTCGGGCCTTGGGGTAATCCGAGTACAGTGTCTACACCTATATTAATTCTTAAATCATTCAATAACCTTTCTGGATCAATCGTTTTACCAATCATCATTTGGGATTCTGGCCTCGGAGTTGAGACATGTTTTGCTCGATATATCTCGAGAGTGCCTCTTTTATCTTCAATCACCTTGCAGCAAAGTGCTCTGATATAAAATCTGTTAAACTCACCTTCTGCCAATGTTTCGTTGGCAGTAACTGGAACACTAACAATTTTTATCCCTTGATTAGTTTTTCTTGGCTCAGTTGGGTTTAAGCAATTTTTAGTTTTCAAATTATTTGCGAGTGTAGTCTCATTATTTTCCTGAATTGCATTTTTAAGTAATTCAGGATAGTGTTTTTTTCCAGTTTCAGAGAGTCTTGAGCTTAAATATAACCTCTTATTTTTTATGTCTAATTCTATTTCATCCAACATTAATTGTCTTGTTTTAGAATCCAAATTTTCAAATTTAAATACCATTTTAACCTCCAATCTTATTTAAATCATATAATATATAATTTATCATATTAAATCTTCTTCTGAAAGCGCTCAAAATGCAGACTACCATAATTCTGCCTATCCCTTCCTGTATAATATTCCCCTTCAAACATTTCACCACTTTTAACTAAAGTAAGCCAAGCAGTCCCCCTATGTATATGCATTGTTTTTTTAGCATTAGCTTTCGGTTCATTAAGGTATGCATAGCTAAGGATTATTCCCCCAGGATTTTCAGTTGTTAAAGTTGCTATAATGCTATGAGACTCGGAATTCTCTGTTCTAAGTATTATACTGATTCGCGTCCAACTTTGAATTATTTCTATTCTCGCATCATATTTTGTGCTATGTTCATCAAATGATGAAAGCAAATATCCCTCCCAATTTCCATTCAAATTAGGGAGGTTCACAAGTCCAATTTTTTGTATAATCGGTATTCTCCACAACCTTCTGTCAAAAATGCTGTAAAACAATCCATAAAATCCCATTACTGAAGGAGCATCGAACCACCAAGGAATGGCAAGTTGCAACACTCCCAAAGCATTATAGAGAGCCCATGATGCCAATATGCTTACAATCGCCAAAAGGACGGGCACAAGCTTCCTTTCATTTGAGTCAGTGGCATAATGATGCATAGCTTTTACCAATTGTTCCAAAGGTTAATCAATGCAGAAATAAATTGTTTAGCTGCATTAATCGACCACTGCTCAGTTGAGTTTCCGAAGAGTAGTAGTTGTCCATTCTGGCACACAAAATTAGTGAAGTCTGATTTTGCAAGCCAATTGACAACATTACAAAATGTTTCTTGAAAGTTTCTTCCAAACTCATTGTTTGGAACGTTGTAAATCAAACATTCAATAAAATATGAAGGCGCTAGGCTTTCTTCAATGAGATTGTGTTTAATGAGATAAGTCCGAGCATTCTTAAGAACTCGTACAGTCGGTTTATACCAGTCATTGGTGCTGGCATTTTTTTGCACTCCATTATCATAATGCGGTTTAGGAAAATTAATTACAGTGCGATTCTCTCTGCGCGTATATAATATGATACCTTCGACATACTGCTCATAACTTAAGTTGAGAATACGTTGGTATTTACGATACTGAAGGCAAACAATAACATCAGCAGGTAACCTTCCCGATGCGTCTCCGACTTTCAGGGATTTATTTCCTTCAGATATTTTTGATTCTCCACAGTAAGCCCTCAAAGCTGTGAGAACATCAAATCTAAAATTATCCCATGAATAGATAGCAGAATTAGGATATATCTGTTTGAAGAATAAACTTTCATTTATTGGGAGAGCAGATAAATCATAATGAAAAGTAGAATTTAGTTGAACAACTATATCGACATCACTCTCGCCGTAAATATTGGTATCATTTTTATATGAGCCTTGGAGATATATCTCAAAATTTTTATCTTTGATCGGAGAACTATTTGCAACCAAAGCATTGCGAATGGATTCATGCGTTGTTTTTGAAGTTACTATAGCTCCTTGATGAGACCAAGTTTCAAATTGTGATTCTGGAATTCCCATAGTTTTTCTCTACTTCTTAAAAAATAAGGGCACTCCTATCGTGCCCTCACCGACTCCAGCGCCTGCGCCACCATCGCCTTGTAAGCATCCACATTCGTAGAATAATGCTCCTTCGCCTTCATGGCAGCCGGCTCACTGCCCGCAAGCTTCTCAAGGCGCTTCGCGGTATGCATCGCAGCATCCACAACCCATCTGTCCCTTGTAGCCGCATCCACGACATGCATGGACTCAGCCCTGATGGATGTAAGCACATTTCCTTCCTTGGTCGTAAATGTGGTGGGCTTTCCTATTACAGCAATGAACTCAGGCGGCGTTGTTTTTGCCAATACCTGCGCTGCCTCAGGCTGGTACTGCCCTGCGGTCACAAAGAACGCACCTGTGGGGTCGACGATGCGCCCGCGCCAGAATTCTGAATCCGTACCTACATCTTCCTTCTCCGTGAGCGTGCCTACGATGAACACGCGGTTGCATTTTGCCCCGGTCGGGGTGATTAAGTACTGGGGAGAATATTGATCCTGCCCTTCCTTTGCCTGGAGGTTTGATTCCTTAAGCTCTGCTGCGAATATGCGGTGCGCCACTTCCCGTGTGAAACCATTGTTATCTGCCATGATTACGCCTCCTGTGCGATCGGCGCGGCAGATGCTGCCAGTATCCTCTTAATTTCTTCTTCTATCGGCCTGACATCCTGTTTTATTGATTCTACGAGTATGAACCTGTCAAGCTTGGCGCCGCTTACCACAAAATACCTGCCCACAAGCTTGCTCTTTATCATATCGAGCACCACAGCCTGGTCAAGAGCCTCTGTCGCCATGTCCTTTGCCTTCTCAAGGGTGATGCCTGTCAGGGCTTCTGTAACTTCCCTGTTCAGCAGGATGTCCTGCACCTTCTCGCCGTCGTCCATGACCGCTTTGACGCGGAGGTCGTATGTTCCTTCAACCTTCCCGTGTTCGCCGCATGCGCCCTTAACAAGCGCCCTGTTGCATTCAGGACAGCGCTTGATTAGACCTGAGCCGCTCTGTATATCAACGATTGCGCCGCTGAATTCAGTTGGCGTTGAGCCTACTTCGATATCTTCTGTTATCGGGATAATCTCGCTCGTCTTATTGAGTTTGATACTGAACTGCCCCTGCCACTCGGAAGTCGCTACATTTTTGAATATGTAGTTCTTACCCTCTTCCACAGCCGGCAGCGCCGCTTTTACCCATTTCGTGAATTTAATCGTGCCGGACTCGTCTCCAAACAATCCCACCTGCGAGATGGATTCCTGGTTGGCTTCCCACAACTGGACGATTTTACCACGCACAGTTACCCATTTTCCATCCTCTTTGATATCTGATACCTTTACCTGTGGGGTTTCACGTGGAGCGAAAAATTCACTCTTGGGAACATTATGTTTCTTTAAGAAAGAGTTTATCACGTTTCTGCGTGCTTCTTCAGGAGGCACCTTGAATTTATTTATCAACTGGTCCAGACTTGATTCTATTTCACTTGTCTCAACTTTAATGCCCAGTTCCATGAATCGGGCTTCGATTTGTTTTGCTATTTGTTTCATATCTTTCCTCAAGCCTCTTGTTTGAATTTTTTATTTGAGAGGCAGATTCTACCTTATCCTGAGAACATATAAAGCTTATTAGAGCGGGGTGAAAGTAATATTTTAATAACTTGGAATTTCATTAAAAATAGATGAACCAGATAAGTTATCCAGCCATAAAAGATAAAATCGTCGCCTTCATAAAATCAAAAGTCAGGGAATCGGGAGCGCAGGGAGCGGTAATCGGTTTAAGCGGGGGAATAGATTCAACCCTGACGGCTTATCTCACAGTTCGTGCCCTCGGTCCTGATAATGTCCTTGGGCTTATGCTGCCTGAGGGAGGCGTTACATCAAAACATGATGTGGACGACGCAGTGGAAGTCGCAAAGCTTTTGGGAATTGAGCATAAAATAATTGAGATATCTTCGGTTTTGAAGGCTTATTCATCAGCAATCCCGGATTTTGACAGCGCCGCAAAAACTGCAAACGGGAACCTGAAAGCAAGAACGAGGATGTGCATACTGTATTATCATGCGAATCTCATGCATCGCATGGTCGTGGGAACGGGGAATAAAACAGAACTGTTGCTTGGCTATTTCACAAAATACGGCGACGGCGGCGTGGATATCGAACCTATCGGAGGACTCTATAAAACACATGTTCGGGAACTTGCCCGGCACATGGGCATAGCGGCGGGGATTATCGACAAAACGCCTACGGCGGGCTTATGGCCAGGACAGACCGACGAGAGCGAACTCGGAGTATCCTACGAGGTGGCAGACCTGATACTCACCATGCTGGTTGATGAAAATAAGGATGCGTCTTTCGTAAAGGAAAAATTCCCTCCCGAAATAGTTGACCGGTTGACAGCGCGAATCTCATCCAACGAACACAAGAGGATGCCGCCGCAGTCTATTGATATCTGATGAGTGGTTTTGAAAGATGGCGGCGGGCGCATGGGGGCACTTCATAAAATCCCTGCGAAATCTTTCTCTCTAATATCTCAAGCGCCTGCTCTTTTTTGACAGAACCGCATTTCTCGCATCTGTAACCCTGCCCTTTTCCTGCTGATTTCATGCGTTTGCCGCAGCAGATGGGATTGCGTAATTCGTGAATATTGAGGTCATTGATATTGATTTTTTCAATGTTCAAGGTCTTATCCTTAACACTCCCAAAAACCGTTACATCATCCTGCGGGCGAAGCTCCCTGATAATGCGCCTGAAGCCCTTCGTGGGTTCAAAAGCTGCGCATTCAATGACTGCGCTATTATCTTTCAGTTCAAAAATAACATGGCCTCCAACGATGATTTTCGGGGCGCTCTTGACTTTTCCTTTCAGGATATAAGAACGATTATCCAGAACCTCATTTATTTTTGCGGGAATAAGATGCAAATCTGTGTTCTGGTTTGTCTTATAGACTACATACATCTCAACAGGCTCGCTTTTTATCATCGAGAAAGCGCGTCTTACCGCATTTTCACTGTTGCCCCGAATCCCGAACAGGATTGGGTCAGGCGAGTGGGGAGCAAACACCACGCGCTTGTTTTCATAATCAACCGTGTCCCACGTATCCGGGCGGGTGGCTGCATCGGCGGCATATACGGATTCTTCGTTTATATCCCGCAGCGTTCCCCATCGTTCTTTTTCCCGGTATGCGATTAATTCATAAGTGAAATCAGGAAGGCCGCACAATGCAAATCCCGAGGCGGCGAGCGCTCCGATTAACCCCCTGCCATTCTTGAATCCTTTATGGCTTATATTGTGCCGCCTGAGTATTTCCACAGCCTCCTGTATTTCCAGGACATCCCGGACGGCGCGCATGGAAAATTCAGCAAGCTCAGCTTTCATCTTTTCAGAGCTATCTTCAATAAAAACGACCCCAGGATTGGTGTTTTCGCTCGAAAAAACTGCCATTTTCCTTACGGTTTCGATTACAAGCTCTTTAATCGCTTCGATATCTTTATTCCTTCTAGGTTCAAGAGAAATCGCCAGAGCCGCATTGCCGCGTGTTTTGTAAATGATGTTGGGATTGAGCCGGATAAGCAGGGGATAATCATTTATCCTGCCGTATTCTTTTAATTTTTCGATGAGCACAGCTGCCAGGTATGTCGTGCACATGCTTTCTTTTGAATCCGTGTCATCGAGCCCGATAATCATAAAATGCTACACATACCCGTTGCATAATAAATCTTGGCACCATAGGGCTTTATATAGACGTAGAATCATTGAAAATTTGATGAATAAGGAGTTGCTAATAAACCAGGCCATTTCTATCCTTGGCAAGGCCGGCTTCATCATTTCCGAACGATGCGACACCCGCCCGAGAAGTTTTGATATCGCAGCAAGGCGGGATAACTTGTTACTCCTTATAAAAATTATCTCCAACATCGACGGCTTAAATGAAGAAACTACAAAGGAAATGCAGTTCCTTTCCAAACATCTGCGCGGTTATCCAATCGTAATCGGTGAAAAAACCCGCGACCATTCACTTGAAAGCGGCGTTGTTTATTTCAGGTACGGGGTGCCGGCAATCAATATCAGCACAATGGAGGATTATTTCCTGGAAGAAATGCCGCCGTTGATTTATGCAGAGCACGGCGGCCTTTATGTTAATCTTGACGGCTTCATCCTGAAACAGGAACGCATAAAAAAGAATATATCCCTCGGGGCGCTTGCATCACTGCTTGGTGTTTCAAGAAGAACCATAAGCAAGTACGAAGACGGCGAAATGGCTGCAAGTGTTGATGTTGCAATTAAGCTTGAAGAAATCCTTGATAAAGGTTTTACTGTTTCGGTTGATATATTCGAAAAACTTCATTCCAGGGATAGCCAGATACAGGAAACGGCTGCACAACAGCATTCAAATGTTTTTTCTATCCTGCAAAATATGGGATTCGATGTATTGCCTATTTCACAGGCGCCATTTGACGCGGTTTCCCAGACCTCAAACCGAAAGGATGAGAATTCGACTATATTGACCGGTGTTGGTGATTACACAAGGACCATTGTCAAAAAGGCGCATCTTATGAGCAGCATCTCGGAAGTTGCAGGAACACAGTCGCTGTTGATAGTTCACGGCGCCAGCAAGACGAAAAACATCGAAAAAACCGTGCTCATCGACGATAAAGAGCTAAAAAAGTTCGATGATAAGGATGATTTTATAGACCTTTTGCAGGAGAGAAGGCATAAAATAGAGGTTTCTTGAAAGGTCGAATATTGGATTTTCAGAAGTTCTAAGTTAGCAACTTCAAACCTATTACGAACGGAGAAAATCGTCGCTTCGCAGTTCGAAGGGTCGCCCAGCCTCCCCACGCTTCGAGGCGCGCCGTCCCCGCAGGTATTCGGCTTTTGCCGAACCACGGTGGCGCGCCCGGAAGTGGGTTTTGCTCCCGTCTTGGCTCATATACATAATTGACCGTCAGTATGGGGAGATGTGTTTTATGAAACTAACTGTATTTCTTAAGCATATACCCAAAAATTATATCTATTATTATGATATTATTGTTATCAAAATATGAGTGATAATGCAAAATATAATTAAATAGGTAATTTAACATTTTGTGATAATATGACATCATGGAAAAAATCATTTACTGAAGCTTTTAAAAATATTCGGCATTCTATAATTTGGTGGGTTATTGGCGGAATAATCATATTAATTGGTTGGGCTATATTTTTTTATCAAATTGTTAGTATTAAAGGGGCTTTTATGAAAGGGAGCATGCCAAATTTCACCTACTTATTGATAGGTCTTATGTTAATGGTTTTTGGTTATAATATCGCAAAACAAAAGAATAAATTGCTTGATATTAAAAACAGTAAATGGTATTTTTGTTTATCAGCCGCAATAAAAAATCCAACAGATGTATTAATAAATATAAATTTATTAATAATATTAATAATATATATTCCAATCGTAATATTTTATTCAAAATTATATAATATATCCTTAATAGGACAATTAGTTCTTTATATCATAGGTGGTTTATTAATTTGTTTTTATTACTATTTATTACGTGATATACAATTTTACAGCACATTTTATGATACACAAAAAAATATTTCAAAGTTATTGATTAAACCAAACTTTGCAGCTTTAGAGAATTTTGAGATAAATTATTATAAACTTAGGTCATTATTAAAAAAACGTCTTGGTTTATTTACTAGAAATATGTTAACATATGATTATAAAATGACTAATATTATGAAAAATATTGATATTTTTTTTGATGCTTCAATAGAGATATTGCTTTATAAGGAAATAATGACTATCCCTTATACTCCACATGAGGAATATTTGAATTATTTGATAAAGTCTTCTTATAATGAAGAACCAGAACCTGAACAAGAAGAAATACAAATGGTGGATATAACTGACCAAGCTTATTGGGAAATTGAATATATTAATTATGAGGCAATAGCAATATTCTTGGGCTCATTCAGAAAGAACTTCATTAACTCATATAGACCAAGGGCTATAAACATATATGCTATCGATGAGTTTTTTAATAAGTGGAATTTAGTTCTTGAAGGTAAAGAAAAAGAAATTTTTGATAAAACAAAGAATAATGTAGACGAATATTACAGTAATATAGAAAAAAGAAAGATGCGAACAAATGACTTGATAATACGATTTTTAGAAATGCTTTTCACAAACATAATAGCATTCGCTATTGTGATTTTAATTAGTTTATCATTATATCATTATTTTGGATTAAAATAAATTAGAAATATTTTGTTATTGGAAAATTTAGATTTATGTTATATTTAAATCATTGTGTTGCACACTGACAACATTATCAACACGAATTGAAACCGAAACAGATTATTCTCCTTCAGTATCTCAGTTCCTTTTTGCCACAAGATGACATAACCAAAACTCTGCTCATCTGACAGTTAAATCTTTTAATTTATAAAATAATAGACGATGAAAGGAGATAGAATAACAGCGAAAATTGATTGGTACGATAAATTCGTTGATTTGGATTATACCCCTGCAAAAGACGATTTGATTTGTTTATATTATTTTGAACCCGCAAAAGGGATAAGCGCAAAAGAAGCCATCGGGAGAATTGCCTCTGAAAGCTCTGCCGGGACATGGACTACCCTGCACGATTTGCCAGCAAGGGTCGAAAAGATTAAAGCACGGGCTTTTGAACTGAACGGCGGGTAGGGCGGCTAATCTGGTTTATTCGCATTCGATTGTTCAGCGAAGGCATCATATATAATGAATCCCATATACCTCATAAAGAGGTATAAAAGATGTATATCAAAAAAACTATAACCCTTCCAATAGAACTTGAAAAGGACGTGGAAAAATACCTCATAGGCAGGCACTACTCAAACCTGTCCGAGGTAATAAGGGACGGCATAAGGAAGGTTCTCAAAGAGTATGGCAGGAAGGAGTCTGTAGACAGGGCTGCTGAGCTTTACATGAATGGGAAAATAACCATCCGGCAGGCGGCAGACCTAATGGAACTTACTTTGAGGGAGACGCTGGATGAGTTTGGAAAGAGAGGCGTATATATCCGCTACGGCAAAGAGGAACTTATAGAGGACACCGCATGATTATAGTGAGCGATTCAACGCCACTAATTCACCTTGCTAAAGCGGGGCGGATTGAATTACTCTTCTCTCTGTATAAGGAAATTTTAATAACAAATGAGGTTTACAGAGAGGTGGTTGTGGAAGGAAATCTTCTCGAAAAAGAGGATGCTGCGGTTGTTCAGAATTATGTTGGCAGGAGTATTCATATTAAAAATTCGAAGTCATCTTCTGCGTATCTGGTTAAAAAATACCTCATCCACAGAGGTGAGGCGGATTCGATTCAGCTTGCTCTGGAGACCGGCGCTGCGCTTATACTCATGAATGAAAGGGAGGGAAGGAATGCTGCTAAAAGTGAAGGACTCAGGGTTAAGGGCAGCATAGGGGTTTTGTTTGATGCTTTAAAGGCGGGATTAATTAATGAAGAAGAGGCTTTAGGTATTCTTTTGAAATTCAGAGATAATCCGCAGGTTTTTTGGATAGATCCGGGTATTATAGAAGAGGCTATGGAGAAAATAAAAAAAAGTATTTCTGGGAGATAACCAAAATAATTTAAAAATCTGGAAAAGTGATTTAATGACCTCGAAAATTGATTGGTACAATGAATTTGTGGATTTGAATTATACCCCTGCAAAAAATGATTTGATATGTTTATATTATTTTGAACCTGCAAAAGGGATAAGCGCAAAAGAAGCCATCGGGAGAATTGCCTCTGAAAGTTCAGCCGGGACATGGACTACCCTGCACGATTTGCCGGCAAGGGTTGAAAAGATAAAAGCACGGGCTTTTGAACTGGACGGGAAATATGTAAAAATCGCTTATCCGCTTGACCTCTGGGAGCCGGGAAATGCGCCGCAGCTTCTAAGCGGCATAGCCGGGAACATCTTTGGCATGAAGGCGCTTCGCAACTTACGGTTAATAGACGCATCCCTTCCTGCAAAGTATATCAGCTCCTTCAAAGGGCCGCATCATGGCATCGCTGGAATCAGGTCTTTATTGAAAGTGAAGGAAAGACCCATAACAGGCGCCGTGCCGAAACCCAAAATCGGCTTCAGCGCGGCTGAACATGCAGATGTGGCGTATGAAACCTGGATGGGCGGGTTTGACCTTGTGAAAGACGATGAAAATTTAACCTCCACTTCTTTTAACCGGTTTGAAGACAGAGTTTCCCGGATGACAAAATTGCGGGACAAAGCCGAGAAGGAAACAGGCGAGCAGAAAGATGCCCTCCTTAATATCACCGGTGAAACAAAAGAAATGATACGCAAGGCGAAATTGCTTCACGATTCGGGATGGAGATTTGCAATGATAGATGTGGTAACATGCGGAACGGCCTCTGTCCAGACCATGCGCGATGAGTGCGGCGATCTGGGTCTGGCCATACATGCCCACAGGGCAATGCATGCTGCATTTGACCGCAATCCGAAACACGGTTTGACCATGTATTTCCTTGCAAAACTTATGAGGTTAATAGGTGTTGATGAAATCCATTCAGGAACGGCAATCGGAAAACTGGTCGGGACAAAAAAAGAGATAATAGGGATTGCGAATGTCCTTCGGGATTCTCACATAAAAGAACCTTTCCTATCACAGGATTGGGGTAAAATAAAACCTGCGCTTCCTGTTTCTTCAGGCGGCCTCCATCCGGGTTTAATACCGTCGGTAATGGGAATTCTCGGGAATGATTGCACAATCCTCGTAAGCGGCGGCATACACGGGCATCCGGAAGGAACACGGGCAGGGGCAAAAGCAGTGATGCAGGCAATCGAGGCAACAATGGAAGGGATTGACCTTTCGGATTATGCAAGGAAAAATAAGGAATTACAGCAGGCGCTTCAAAAATGGGAATATTACAGGCCTAAATAATTGTCTTAAGCTTCATTGGATTTGATGTAGAAGGCTCTAGCTCTCCCCTGAGCATAAAATCGACAAGTTTATCCTTTAAAAACCTATGATAGAGACTCTGGCGATGAAATATGGTACAATTTAAATCAATTTTTCTTATAACTGTCCTTGGCCTGGTAGTTCTCTTTTCGGGATGTACAGGAAAACAAGGAGGTACACCAACTCTAACACCAACAGTAACAGCTACACCAACTATAACGGTAACCCCTTTTCCTGAGGCTACACCAACAGGCAACCGGACGCTTGTAAAATTGGATAGCAACAGAGGTTTTGTTCCCAGGAATTTAACAATAAAAGCCGGGGATGAAATCGTGTGGGATAATTATTATGCTGACACGGTTACACTTGTCAGTAATGATAGCCTTTTTGAGGCTCAGATATTGGCATACCATCAGCAACTTCGATATATATTCAAGAAATCGGGAACCTATACGTTCTACCTTGAACAAAATAAAGACCTGAATGGCACTATCATCGTAGAAGCTCAGGTAACAACTCCCACAACTACACTACCAGTGGGAGCACCCAAAGAACTGCCTTCAAACACTATCTATGTGGATGCACGAATGGTAAAACCTGCGTTTTGGGGAATTGACAAATATGAGCTTAGTTCATTGCAGGTACAAATAATTAACCAGCGGAGCGCTCCACTATCGATTACAACCCAGATTGTTAATGGTGGGCAGGTACTTGAAGAAAAAACATTCGTCCTTGAAAGAGAGGGTAGCTCCTATAGCTTTGCGAATGATAAAAAGCATTTCATCAATAATACTAATGTATCTTTGCGGATATTGATTCAGGGTTATCGACCAGTTGAATATAATTTCAATGAAGTGAATAGTCTAAGTTAATACAGTACTTCCGAATACCCTGACTTCCGAACAAAAGACCTATTCAGCCATTGGCACCATAAATCGTCCATAAAATATAATAAGGATATTATCCCATCTAAAAATATAGAGGGGATAATAAAATGAGGCTTGTACCGAAAATACAAAACACCAATCTCTTGGCTTTAACCTCAGAACTGTTTGGTAAGTCAAGAATAATAAATCTACCTGAAAATGCAGAGTACAGTTTTCAAGACACATTGAACGTATTGCTACGTGCTGCAACTTCGACAACAAACTCGATAGAATCAGCAAGCATTGACCTTAGAATGAAGACTCCTAATAAAAATGTACCATCCGCTGATTCCATTCACTGCTACATAAATTCAAACTCTATTGATTACATGATGTCTTCATTCAGACAGATCAATACTGAAATAATTAAAAATACGAATCTAAAAGGAACATATCAAGATGCTGCGATTGATTTTCATGACATACCTTACTATGGCGATAAAAATACACCTGGAATAAGAGGAATCAAACCAAAAAATGGAACGTCTTGGGGATATTCATTTTGTTCACTGGATATAATTGGTGACATCAAATTAACTCTTGATGTCGTTGACATCAATGGATTAGCAAAGAATTATTCAATACTAATGGAATCCATGATGCAGCGACTAAAAGCAATGGAAATCAATCTCAGGACATTGTTTATGGATAGAGAGTTTTTTAATAACCCAACAATCTCTACTCTTCAAGGATTAAATAAAAATTACATAATTGCAGCGAAATCAAACAAAAAAATCAACGCTATACTCCTCGAACACAAAAAGAAATTCGGACAAACATCGACATTCTTTGAGTATCAATTCGAAAAGGGTGGTCCAAAATTCATTATTGTGGCTATTATCAATCCAAAATATGATCCAATTGCCAAAAAAGATAAGGGGAACAATGAATATCATTTGTTTGCAACAAATATCCCAGTAAATAATGCATCAGATTTTATCAAAAAAATTCCCGACGAGTATCGAAAACGTTGGAACATAGAGACAGGATATCGAGTTAAAAACGCATTCAAGATACGAACTTGTTCCAAATCTCCTATTGAAAGGTCATTATTTTTTTTGATTCAATGTCTCTTATACAATATTGAGAGTTTATTGAAGCTGGTTATTGAAACTGATGCATATAAGCTAAAATCAGCTATTAGCGATGCAATAGAAATCGTCATTAAAGAAGGATACAAATTATTATGTAATGTCACAGTGCAAACTTTTATGAATTCATTGTGGGAATTTATGGAAAATAGAACTAAAGATCTTCGTGACCGTCTGAGTGTAACCTGATTTTTATTATTTTCTTGGAAAAGTATAAGGGAGAAGGGAGCGGTAGCTATCAATTAAATCTTAGAAATATGTGTTTATGTTAGCGTTTTTACAAAAATAAATATTCGTCATTTTTCTGCGTAAGCTGGAAATAAAAGTATTTGATTTAAGATTAAATTGAGTATTTCGGAGATAGCTCGTTCGGAACTAAGCTAAATCGGAAGTACTGTAATAGAAAGAACCTAAATAGGATAACAACTACAATAAAGGCGCTGAATTTGAAAAAGTGAATAGTCTAAGTTAATAGAAAGAACCTAAATAGGTCAAATATTCTCACCGGCTAGACTTTTTTCTTTTTACCTGCTTTTTTGGTGGGCGCAGGTTTTGTTTCCTTTTTAGCAGCCGGTTCTTTTTTAACAGGTTTCTTCTTTTTACTCTCTTTTTTATCCGGCTTCTCTTCTTCTTTTTCAGGTTCCGGTTCTTCGAATTTAAATTCTATCTTTTCCGGGATTTCAATTTTCTCAGGAGGAACTTCAATCTTTTCTGCTTTTGCCTTTTCGGGATTTTTTTTTGGTTCTTTCTTTACCCGTTTTTTCCTGGGAGCTTCCTTCTCCTCGATTTCAGGGAGTTCATCTTCAAGCTTAAGGTCAGCAATTTCACTTGCCCTTATTTTGGCGTCTTCTTCCATTGTTTTTTCAGGCTTCGGTATCTCCCTCTCCCCCATCCCGAATCTTTCCCGGTCGAATTCTACTGGTGTTATATTTGCGATTCCTGAAAGTTCGGTTTGCTCTTTTGTTTCAGGTTCCGGTTTTTTCCCAAGTTTTCTCAATCGTATAAACAAAAAAATTGCTATTATAATGAAAACGACATTTGCAATCAGCATTATTATTTCTAACAATGATAGTCCCATAAAAGTTAATGCCATGATTTCTCCTTTAGTTTCGATTTAATATTTATATTATAATACTTAATGTTTTTGATAGCTAATGCCGCCTCATGATTTCCAGTTAGAATTAATCCCGCCCAGGCCCCAGCCCAGATATTCCTTGATAATAACGTATGCCATTTCAGGAGGTATCGCCCCGACTTCGGTGCATATCAAATCAATATACTCGCGTGGTGTGATATCAAACGCCGGGTTTTTCACCCTTACATTTGAAAATTCACAAAGTTTCTCTTTGCTTATCACCTCATCGCTATCGCGTTCCTCTATTTCCACAAGTTCGCCTAGCAGTGTTCCTGGGCTGAATTTATAGGTCTCGGCGGCAATTATTACGTTTTTCCTGGCCTCATGGGCAGCGAGAGCAACCTGTGACGTCCCAATTTTATTGATGACCGAACCATTGGCCGTAACTGCATCAGCGCCCATTATCACAATATCCACATCTTTCATGAAATAGCGCACTGCAGAGTCCACAATTAGCGATGTCTTTATCTCCAGAGTGTCAAGCTGCTTAATGGTAAGGTGACCCTGCATCCTCGGCCGTGATTCCGTGGCAATCACATTGATATTTTTTCCACTGGCATGCGCCTCAGCCATAATCGAAATGGCAGCCGATGAATTGCAGTGCGTCATTATGGTATCCCCGTCCCTCACTCTCCGCGCTCCTATCTCGCCTATCTTTCTTACCGCATTTTCGGAATTGGTGATGAATTCATCAGCCAGTTTTTTAATATTAGCCTTTGCTTCTGCTATATCCGCCCCTTCATACCTCATCACAGCCCTGACCGCATTCGGAAGCGATACCGCAGTCGGGCGCGTGCTTATAAGCAATTCGGCAGCATATTTCATCTTTTTATTAAAATCATCAAGGTCCCTTGCCGGGATACGACCTGCATAATCGCGAAGTTCAGCTGCCGCAGCGCGCGCAATCCTTCCCGCGCCCCGTATTTCCATGCTTTTTATTTTTTCTGCCGTTTCCTTAATCTGTTTCATTGTCCCTCCAGAATACTATATATCAGGTTCATATTAATATAAGCTTCAACGTATCGTGCAAGTTCTTCTATGCCATCGCTCCTGTTTCCTTCTATATAGGTAAGCCCTTTGCGATTATACAGGTAGCCAAGGAAAGACTTCCGTAAATTTTCATTTTCAAAAATCCCATGAAGATATGTCCCTATGACAAGCCCGTTCTCACTCACTGCTCCATCATCGCCGAATGCGGCTTTTCCACCATCCGTTTCACCCATGTGTATCTCGTAACCTCTAATTTTCTCGCCTCTGATGGGTGAAAGAATCCCGCCGTTTCCCGTGACAATTTTTTCACTTTGCTTTGTTTGCTTTTCATATTTTCCAAACCGCGTAGAAACCTCAAGAAGCCCAAGCCCTTTCATTGAACATGCGCCGTTTGTTCCTTCTACCCCGCTATCCGTAATTAATTCGCCAAGCATCTGGTAACCGCCGCAAATCCCGATAACGGGTGTCCCTTTATTTGCTTCTCTTATGATTTTTTTATCCATCCCGCTTGCAATTAATTCTTTCAGGTCATCTATTGTGTTTTTTGTCCCGGGCAATATGATGGCGTCAGGCTCATCGAGTTCTTCATCAGGATTCGTATATCGCACAAAAGCATAATTTTCAAGAGGTTCAAAATCCGTGAAATTCGATATATGCGATAACCTTATCACTGAAATCCTTATCGGATGACCGTTTTGATTTTGCGTTTTATCCTTTATGGAAACAGAATCCTCTGACGGTATTCTCATATCCGTGTACGGTATAACACCAAGCACCGGAAGAGCTGTCAGTTCTTCAAGCTGTTTTATTGCAGGCTCAAGCAATTTCATGTCTCCCCTGAATTTGTTTATCACAAGCCCGCATACAAGCTGTTTTACATCAGGAGGAAGCAATTGTAAAGTTCCATAAATGCTCGCAAACACACCGCCGCGCTCGATATCACCGATAAGGATTATGGGCGGCCTGACAAGGCGCGCCATACCGATATTCACAATATCGCGGGAATACAGGTTTATTTCGGCTGCGCCTCCCGCTCCCTCGATTACGATTACATCATGCAAGCCTGACAGGCGGTTATATGCCCCGGCAACGGTTGACCTTATTTCGTCTATTGAATCATAGTAATCGCCCGCTTCCTTATCCGCATACGGTTTTCCAAGGATGACCACCTGCGATATATGATTGCCTTTTGGTTTTAGAAGAACAGGGTTCATATCCGCGCTTGGTTCAACTCCTGCGGCTTTTGCCTGGATTGCCTGTGCAATCCCTATCTCCTTGCCGTCCTCTGTCACCCAGGAATTGAGGCTCATATTCTGCGCCTTGAAAGGAGCGACGTCATATTTTCTTGAAAGAATCCTGCAAAGCGCTGTCACAAGTATGCTTTTTCCCACATGGGAACCCGTGCCCATGACCATGATATTTTTTGTCATGGTGATTCCCGCCAGCGCCTGTAGGCTACACAAACACATGACGTCAGGACAAAAACCATTGCGCCCGTGCCAGGGCTGTCTGAAATATAACCGTATGCAGTCTTCCATCCCGCGGCGTATGGCCTGAAGCCGTAATCAAATGTCCATAAAAAATTATATGTCTGGCTCATCATGAGGCTTGCATCCACAAAAGCCATTCCATTGTAGATTGGATAAAAAAGCACAACCCCGCCGGCGAACATATCAAGCAGCACATGAGATGCGATATAGACAGAAGCAATTATGAAAATCGTCCTGTATTTCTTGATTGCCAGGCCGCACAGCCCAAGGATTAATGGAATGAATATATTATGCAAAAGTGCCCTGTGCTGGACTGCAAACGTGTCAAAATCAGGGAGCAGGGCAAGCGGCAGCAAGAGAAAGATATATTTTACATTTTCTTTCCTGCTGACAATCAACAGGGCAAGCAGCGGGACAATTAAGTGTATCGGCCAATCAGGCATGTTATTCGATTTTATCCACTCTTGTTACGCGCAATAAGGCGTTCAGAGGAACACCTGAAATATCATCAATACCTTTTTTATCAATCAATACTGCAATCGCAACAGGTTTGGCTCCCAGTCCTTCAAGTACAGCCACGGCTTCTCTGAGTGTCGTTCCTGATGTGACCACATCATCTATCAAAACGCATTTCTTGCCCTCTACCCTTGCGAAGTTCTGGCTGATGGTGCCTTTAATCTCTTTTGATTCAGGCTCCCAGCGCTGTTTATTGGGATGATACGTTGTAAATTCGCATCCGAGTTCATCTGCTATCAGGTTTGCAAGAGGTATTCCTGAAAGGGCAACCCCCACGACCACATCTATTTCCACTTCGGTCTCCCCGAGGCAGTCAAGTATCATGTCCAGCAATGCGCCGGCTATCAGCCTCTGCCTGTAAGAGCTTCTTCCGATGTTGCTCCAGTCAATGTAAATATCCTTGGGCGCTGCTGTGGAATCACCTTTTTTCGCATGGACAAGGAGCCATGTTGCAGTTTCGCGCGAAATGTTGAGTTCGTCAGCAATCTGGCCTGTTAAAAGCCCGGAAGCCTGCAGTTCAATGGCTTTTCGGGTTAGTTCATCGATTGTTTTCATAAGAATCTATGGCAATAGTTCTTTTTCTTTGTATTTAATACGTTCCGATAAAACCGGCTTTGCATCCAAAGTGCCATCTTTGAGCTACTTTAGGTGCAAAAAACAGACTTTAATTGCAAAGCCAATAAAACCGCAATAGTTATAACATAAAAACCTTATTAAAAAAACAAATGGCAAAAAAGAAACAAAAAGTACCAGAGAAAAAATCAAACATGACCATTGTATATTTGGTAATATATGCGGTACTTGCTGTGCTTTTTATAGCGGCTATGGCTTTTTATTTCACATCAAATCCACCTCAAAAGCCGCAGGATATATCACAGGATATATTCCAGCCTGCGCCTGGTAAAGTTAAAATTGTTGAGTTTATGAAGTTTGATTGCATTCATTGTTACAACCTTCACAAAGAAATGCCCCGGATTCTGGAAAAATACGGGGATAGGGCCCAGATAGTTTATGTCCCGATTATATTCCCGAAACAATCTACAAAGAGCATAGAAGCATACATCATAGCCGAACAAATGGGAAAAGGCGAAGAGATGCGTGATGCCCTGTTCACGGCAAAGTTCGAGAAGGGAATGGATATAATGGAGAGTACGCTTGCCCTGGAAAATGCCGCCGCAAGTGTCGATCTTGGAGCAGACTTCAATTCAAAACTTGAGAGAGGCGATGCAAGAAAAGCTGCCCTTTCAAACCTCGCGCTTATGAATAAATATGGTGTGGATAGTACTCCAACAACTTTTGTCAACGGAAAACAAATAGGCCCCACAACGACTGATATCGATAAGAGTATCAGTTCGCTCCTTGGCTAAATTATTCCCGCATACATCAAAATCGCAATTGCGAGCAAAGTAACTCCAGTTACCAGCCTCATTGCAGCCCTCTTTTCTTTCCTGAACTTTTCAACTTTCTCAGGGTTCAATCCAAAAGCAATCGCGGCGCCGAGCACAAGCACAGGCAGCACCACGCCGAAGTTGTAAGCTGCAAGATATACGTATCCTGCGCCTTTACCGCTTCTTACCATGTCAAGAATCACAAAATAAACCGCACCCACGCATGGGGCTTTAATGAGAGAGAACAGCGCGCCCATGAAAAACGATGCCGGAAGACTCACTTTTTTCGTTATGCTTTCGGTCAGCCTGATGAAAGCCTTCGGGGTGTAAAATGTTGATTCGGTATTTTTCCTCAAATGATAGGCATCATACACATGCCACATTCCAAGAAAAGCTATCAGGATAACAAGAAAATTCCTTATTGTTACCTGCAATGAAGGCGACTGTTCGAAAATGCGAAGGATGCCGATACCGACTATAAGATAAGTTGTGAAAATGCCCAGGCTGAAAACGATGACTATGAGCAGGACATTGCGCCTCTTGCCTGTGGTTGCAAGGGTGACAGATGCGATAAAAGCAAGGATTGCAAGAAGGCAGGGGTTAAAACCTGCAAGGAAGCCCACGATGAGAACAGATGGCACTGAAAGCTGGATGGCTTTTCCGGTTGAGATATTTGCGGCCTGTGGTGCTGTGGAAGCGTTGTCAATAGCTTCTCTCAGGATTAGCTCAAGCTTTGCCGTATCGCCGTTATAATTTTCATAAGAAATCAGCCTGTCTTTGTCCCCGTTAATGACTACGGAAGGCGTTCCCGGAATCCCGTACTTTATGGCAAGTCCGCGTCCTTCTTCGTTGGCATTATATTCTATGAAATTCACCCTGCCGCCATAGGTTTTTATGACAGCCTCGATAACAGGTGTTGCCTTTTCGCATTTTGAGCATCCCGGGATATAGAAATACTCAACGGTCACAGCATTACCCCCATGTGTGACGTTTACAGGCGAAGGTTCAATTAACGAATTATTAGTTATTGGTCCTTCCGGCTGCGGAACCGTCAGGTTTTCCCTTTCAAGCGTGATATTCCTGAAACTCTCGAAAGTCTTGCCTCCGATATTGATAGTGGCATTGACGGCATATATACCTGGTGAAAGGGCTGAACATGCCTCGCATGACGGCGTCGTGAACTCAAAATTGAAAAAATTGGAGCCTTTTCTTAATGCTACATCTCTCGTTTCGCCTATTAACGCCCTTCCAAATGCGTTCTTTATTCCTGATACCTGGATTTTCCCATTGCCATTGTCAGGAGAATTAAAAAATACGCGGATTTTAAGCGTTTCATTCGACTGGTAAACATCTTTTTCCGTAAATATCGTAAGGGTATTATTAATGGATACAGGCTCCAGCGACCCGTTTTTAAATGTACCGCATACGATTGCAAGAGTCCCGTTCGCCTGGTCACCTGAAATAACCTGGTTTTTCCCTACCGGGATTCCGGAAATGGCATTGTCGTTTAAAATGCCGTTGATACATACCTCTTTTCCCTCGAATGCGTCCGGATTTGATAGCAACTGCGATGGTGAAACTCCTTTATCAGGAGACGGTGCCAGGCATCCGATTGACAGGAAAAATGATAAAACAAGGATTATCGGTAAATATTTCATGATTATTTTTGTGTTCATATACATTTTCTATTTTTCGAAAAATTTCCTGAGGAACTTCCTGAACTCTTCATCCCTGATACTTAATATTTCTTCATCTTCCAAAACATGAAATTCTTTTCTGATGCTTAATGCAAGATGTTTTCCGAGTGCGCAATTCAGGATTTCAGATTCAACAAGTTTCTTTGCCCGGTCGTACTTCCTCGGTATTTCGACCATGAATCTGCCGTCCCGGATAAATACATTGGAAAAAGTATCGGAATCGGTATATTTGGATTTGAAAGCCACAGCATGTTCTTTTGACCATACCTGCGGGCCTACATGCCTTTTTACATGAGGGAGCTTTGAAGATTCAAGTTCGAAAAGGAGAACCGCAGACTTTTCCGCCCACACGCTTTTGTTATATACATGAAAATCATATCTCTCAAACATTTCATGAATGGATTCCCTGACTTTATAGAGCTGGGGAAACAAAACATCCTCGACTACATCTGGGGCGGCGAATTCAATGGCAAGCAGCGAAGTTCCCCTTGATTTGAGGAGTTTATTAAAACTTTTATCATCAAGAGGTTCCGAAGCCTTGGCGCTAAAATATGCTTCATCGGGATTTTCCAGGAATTCACATGCCCTGTCCATAAAAATACACATATTATCAAGCGAAAGCGCCGCTGCGACATTTCGCGCCGGGTCGGTGGGGTCAACCACTATTATCGGGTCTTTATGAACAAGGGTTCCATGTTTTTCGATGTCAATAGTTATCCCGCTTTTCCAGTCGCATGCGGCTTCAAGGACTTTTACACAAGAGCCGTAATTGATTATCAAAAGTTCAACAAGATAACCTGAAAAGCCCTGTGTTTTTAACTCCGAGCCATAAACCCCTATCCCTTTCAGGAATTGCTTTAAAACCAGTACCTCATCTTCAAGTCCCTTGATAATCGAGGCGACATATATGTTATGGAACGGCGTCCTGTCCACTGCCGATTTTATTTCAGATGCGCGCTCCACTTTAAAAGCCGGGACAAGGTCAACCTCGAAACCATCGAATACCGCATGGATATACGGATGCTCGGCATATCGTTCTTCAAAACTCTGTGAATCCTTTGCAATTTTTTTGGCGATGTAAAGCCCTTTTTCTTCAAGCTCTTTGCGTTCAACATCTGGCTGGAACATGATGAAAATATCAAGGTCATGCTCGCCCGATATCCATGTCCCGCGCGCGGATGAGCCCACAAGTTCCCCTTTGATATTCAGTCCTTCGGCTTCGCCGAGGGCGTTAATTCGCGCAATTATGCTTTCTGCAAGGGCTTTGAGCCTGGATCTTTCCGCTTCGGTAGGTTTTATGCGCGAAAGGACAGAATTGCGGATAGTGTGAATGTCGTTCATTGTAGTTTAATTTCCCTCAAGGTCTCATATATCGGACCCTCTGGCCTCAATGTGCTCTTTTTCAGGGTTATGGTATCCACATTAATCGTACCGAGGTCGATATCCTCAAGCTGTTTTAATTTTTCAAAAAGCGCTGCCTTATCCCTGAGCTGCTTTACGCGAGCAAGCGTCGCATGGGGAGAGAACTGGTGGTCTTTCTCAAACTTGAACGGAATAAGGACACGTTCAACTTCGTCATGCAGCGTTTCAAAATTACCCTCAGCGCCAAGCCAGATAACCTTGATGTAGGCAAGTTTTGGAAATACTCCAACCCCTTTTATCCTGGCTTCAAACGGCTTGCAATTGACCTGCGACAGCGCGGATGCGATTGTTTCCACGTTATCTTCCGGGATATCCCCGAGGAATTTCAGGGTTATATGCACCTGTTTGGGTTCAACGAGCTTGATACCGGGGATGTTAAGGACGGATTCGATTTTTTCTATTTCCGGCACTAACCTTTCAGGCAATTCAACAGCTATGAATGTGCGCAACATAGTTGTATTAACACTTTATAACCTTAAAAAATTGTCTGATTCGATAACTTGATTATAAAAAGAGTGTTTTAAGGAACAAAGGTGTAAATAAAATGAAAAGAGACCTGATGGATATCCTGTGCTGTCCCATGTGCAAGGGCGACCTCGTGCTTGAAGTGACAGAAGAGAATGACAAAGAAATAGTAAAAGGGACACTTTATTGCGGAAAATGCAAGGAGTATTATCCCATCGATGACGGCATCCCAAATATGCTGCCGCCTGAGCTACGGGAGTAACCGGGGTTTTTATTTTTTTAAATCAGATTCAAATGATTTCCGATGACGGGGACATAGCTGAATATATCCTCAATAATTACAGGAATAAAGTAGTAGAAATCGGTGTGGGCAATTTACCCCAGGTGGCTTTTTTATTAAAGGATAAACTGGATGTGACGGTCACAGATATTAATGAACAGAAGCATAAAGGCATCCGGTTTTACAGGGATGATATTTTCAATCCTGATATCGGGATATATGAATATGCTTCACTCGTATATTCCATAAGACCGCCGATAGACATTCAGGATGCAATGGCAAAGACGGCAAAGGAAGTTGGGGCTGACCTCATTATCAGGCCTTTCGGGAATGAAAAAGCAGATTTAAGAAAATATTATAAGGATTACAGGCTCGTGAATTATAAGAAAGCGCGGTTTTATTTATACAGGTTTGCGGATATTACTTCTTCCTCACCTTAAAGACATATATCAATATAATTATTACAAACGCTGCAATCAGAAGAGTTGCATCACGAATCTTCGATACAACATTTTTGACAGGCTGTGTTTCATTGCCGGTGGCATTTGTAACAGTAGTAACATTTGTGACATTTACCTGCGGCTCGATATGAACCGAGGTATTTTCTATGAAATTAATGGTGATTTCGCCCCTGTCGCCTGATACCTCGCCGAAAAATCCTGCAAGTTCGGTGTGTGGGTTGATTTTTTTTGTGAGATTTTTAATGCCGCTGGTATTGACGACATCTATGCCAGGCGGCAGGATTATTGTTACCGGGGAGTTTGACTGCCCGAGGAACCAGATACTGCTTGCGTTAAAAATACTATCCTTCCACCAGTATGCGACAATGTATCTATTTACAACTGCATCGGTGCTATGTATATTTCCGATAATCCCGGGCGATAATGTTGATCCTATATCGGCGACCTGAATTCCCCTGGAGTCGTTATTTATCCTTACATCAAATTCCTTGTCTATTGAACTCTGGAACTGCCTTCGTATTTCCTTATCGGCTTTGAGGAGTTCCCAGACATTTACAAAACTGTCGTTATTACCGAATTCCCCGTCGATATATGCCCTGAACATTACTGAATCAATCCCTGAGAATGATTCGGTGTAATCCCAGGTCATACCGTGTTCATCAACTGTGATATTATTGACCCACTGGCTCTCTGCCGCACCAGCGCCCGCAGTCAGCAGCATGATAATAAGAGCGGCAAAAATTCCCATTTGGCATTTCATCTCGTAATTACCTCACATCCGTCTTCTGTAACTATAATAGTATGTTCAGCCTGTGAAATTAGCCCTCCCTGGACTTCTTTCAGGATAGGATAAGGCTGGATAATATGAGCTTTGACCAATTGGACAATCGCAAAATCAACACGTTCCCCGAGCCATCTTTTCGCAAAAGGGAGCGTCTGATATTTCTCTATATCCCGCATCAATGCTCTTGCTGAAGGGTGCCTCACCGGCCTGTCTGATACTATGTGATAAATTTCGGCATTCCCGGCGTCACGTATCTTTCCCGCGCCGTTGGTGGCAAAAGGTTCAATAGCAACGACATCCCCGGTTTCAAGTTTAACACCGCCGGGCATCCTTTTATTAGGGATTGCGGGAGGAGCGTGCTGTATGTATTGCGCAAGCCCGTGCCCCGTAAGGTTGATAATCGGTTTAAACCCGAATGAGCCGATTGTATCCTCGATAACGCCCCCGATATCGGAAGTATTTACACCTGCATGGATGAATTTTATCGCTTCTTCAAGAGCGGCGTTGGCGGCTTCCACAAGTTTCGGATTGCCCGAAAGGTCAACTGTAATTGCAGTATCAGCGATATAACCATCGATATGCACCCCGATATCAAGCTTGGTCATATCCTTGCCGAAGACAGCCTTATCATTGAATGACGGGGTTGAATGGGCAGCTTCGTCGTTTCTTGATATGTTCACAGGAAAAGCAGGCTCTCCGCCTTTTTCACGTATCAGGTTCTCGGTGAATTCCGCTACCTTAAGGAGGCTTTCGCCCACAGTTACCATTTTTGCGGCTTCAGCCCGCACTTCGGATAATATTCTTCCTGCCAGGCGGTATTTTTCAAGTATCTCTTCGTTTTCGCTCATTATGCACCATTCAATTTATAGCACCAGATTCTTTTCAAATATAGTTAAATTCTTGCATCCTTTTTGCGTCACAACCACCACATCCTCAAGGCGAACGCCGCCTGTTTTCCTGTAATACAGGCCGGGTTCTACAGTAACGACGCATCCTGCTTTTAATTCCTTTCCATTCTCGCCAAGGCTTGGTCCCTCATGGATGTCAAGCCCCACGCCATGACCGGTTGAATGTATGAAGCCTTCCGTAAACTCGCCGCTTTTCCCTCTTGCAGTCTCGTATCCTCTCTCCTCCAGCGTATCGCATACGATGCCGTGAATTTCACTGCCGGTAACGCCTGCTTTTATTTTTTTAATCGCAGCGTTCTGTGAATCAAGTACAGCAGAATACATTTCTTTTAATTCGTCGTCAGGCTCGCCGCGCGTTACCGTCCTTGTCATATCCGAATAATATCTCTCTTTTTTTGACCTGGGAACCATGTCGATAACGATGGGTTCTCCTGCCAGTAATTCGCCTTCGCCTTTCCAGTGGGGGTCGCTGCTTCCCCGCCCGCATGCGATAATAATATCCGGCGCCTCGCATCCGTATGATAGAAGCGACCTCTCGATTATTGTCCTTACAATTTCCGTTGTAAGCGGCGCATCATCCTGCCAGAGCACACCGTTCCTGATTGATGCATTTCTTATTGCGCCAAGCGCCTCAGAAAGAGCCTTCTCGCCTGCCCTTTGCGCGGTTTCAATGGCTTTTATTTCGTTTTCTTTTTTTATCTCGCGCATGTCACGAAACGGGCTTTTGACAGGCGTAACCCCAAATCCCGCTTTTCGCAGGCAATCGGCAAGCTGCACCGGGAAATTAAACGGTACTGAGACACGCTTGATTTTCTCTACGTTCAGGAAATCGATAATCATTTCACAATATGCAGCATCAGCGTCCTTGTTTTTTCGTATCTTATCCATAATGTTGTATCTTGATGTAGGAATCACATCATGGACTTTTGATTCTTTTTTTGCCCTCCCAAGTTCCATATCAGAAACGAGGATTTTGTCGCTTCCAGAATTCAGGTATATGAAGGAATCATAAGCCAGGAATCCTGTGGCGTAGTACATGTCTGCGTTGTGTTCGCTTTCGCTGACCATAAGGTAAGCTTCGGTGCCGGCAAGTTCCAGTTTCATACCATTCCATGAGGGAGATGATTGTAGATATTACCTTCGGAAAGTCGCATAAGCGGGACATAAATGTAAAATCAGTTTCAAGAAACAAAAAATCACCTTCAACCTGGAACTGCGCCGCTGCTTCGCATCGGTGACGTAAGCATTCTTAATGAATGCGCGAGAATGCCTATCGTTTTCAGTCAACGACCTCGTTTTCGAAAAACGGGGCATCCGCGCATGGATGCTCATGTCTTTTGTATTTCAATCACTTTATGTTCTAAGTTTTGCTTCAGGCGCAGGTATGTTATTGAAAAAGGATTGCAAACTGTAGAATTGGCAAATCAGATTTATATTTAATAGCCTCCAGTTATTGCCACTATTTAACGCTTTAGAATCCCAGATATACCTGCGACTCCTACCGGAACGAGAATCCAACCAGATAGTTTTAACATTGTGGCGAATGTTGTAAACTTCATACTCAACAACCATATAATCTGAGAGGATGGTTTCCAGTCTGCCCCAGAGGGGATATCAACAGGGAGAAAAGTGCTAATACTAACCCAAAACGCCTCCAGATAGGAGAGGGTATTTTGAGAACCAAACTCTGACGGCGATTTTATATTTGGGTTCGGGACAACTGCTCCATTAAGATGGAATATAACTGTCCCAATTGCAAGGAGGAGAACAATCCACCCGATGAGGTAATATAGCCGAACCCCATATCCAGTAAGCAACCAGTGGAACCGGTCCATCAGCCAGGCACTAGACCTTTTTCGTAGTTTTTTTTGTCCAGACTCTCGACGCTTCCGCTCGTAGTAGACATCATTTGCAAGTTCGTCCTCACCAGACTTGCGGAAGGTTTCTTCAAGCTGTGTAAAGGGTTGTCGGTCATACGGTTTAAGATGTCTCATCAGATCTTCCCAGATAGAGATAGGTTGGATGCGATCATACTTACATCCACTTAAGTCAATATTTGCTTTGAGTGGGGCCATTACTTTTCCATCATATTCAAAAATGATAGCTTTAAATGAAGTATCTTTAAAACTGACGTTATCGGCAAAAATTGTTCCCGGAAAATAAGTACCACCTCCAATCTGGGCATTGTCAAAGCTGAATTTTTGCTTAAATACGGCGTCATCGAATTCAGCATTACCACCGATTCGGGCGCTTTTAAAGTCGGCCTCGCCCTCAAAAATAGCACATTTAAAGAAAGCAAAACCCTCAATCCTGACACTGTTGAAGCTGAATTTTTGTTTAAATACGGCTTTTTCGAATTCAGCATTAAAACCGATTCGAATAAGTCCAAAATCTGCCTCTCCCTCAAAGGTAGCATTTTTAAAGAAAGCAAACTTTTCGATCTGGGCATTGTTGAGGCTGAATTTTTGCTTAAATAGGGCTTTTTCGAAATCAGCATTATGACCAATTTGAGTGCTTACAAAGTCGGCCTCGCCCTCAAAAGTAGCAGGTCGAAAGAAAGCAGACCCCTCGATATGGGCACTGTTGAAATTAGCCAATTGTTTAAACCTGACTTCTGTGAACTCAGCATTGCCACCGATTCGAGTGCTTCTAAAGTCCGCCACACCTTCAAAGGCAGCAGGGTTAAAGAAAGCAGACCCCTCGATCTGGGTACCATTGAAGTTAGCCTTTTGTTTAAACAAAGCTCCAGTGAATTCAGCATCGCCGCCGATTTGAGCACTTCCAAAGTTTGCCTCACCCTTAAAAGTAGCGCCATTTAATAAGATATCCTTCTCGAAAGCAGCCACTGTGAAGATCGCATCGGTTTCAAATAACGAGTTTTCGAAGCTCAAGACTTGTTTAAAAGTTGCATATGACCAGTCCACATGCCCTTTAATCTTCGTCTGCTGAATGGTGATCTCTCCGTCGACATTTGCCGACCTGAGAATGAAATCTCCCTCGATCACAGCATTTTTAATCTCAACTCTCTTTCCACCGTTGATGGCCTCAACGACTTCTTTTGCAGAAATTGGATTTTTCTCTTTTTCCGCCTCACCCCAATCATCTGGAAGGCTGTATTTCAGGACAAAGGGCGTTACTTCTTTTTTCATCTTACCACCCATATGGAAAATTTCCCATATTTTTTTGCTTAATTATGTTATTCCTTTGATATTAACAATATCCAAGAGTTATAAATAATTTACTCCAGAGTGCGCGCCTGATTTCCATGTTTAAAGAAATTTTGTTCGGGATTACAACCGTTTTCAAGAGCATGAAAAACCATCGTCTTCAGTCACAAACTAGTACCTGATGACAAAGCCTGTACATATCGTTTTTTGCATGGTGCAAATCATAGGTTTCAATATATTTGCTAACAACCTCCCACCCATTCCCACACTTCCATGAAAACAGCCCGGCGCCCAGAGATGATCTCCACACCATTCCTTTAAGTGCGGGAATTCGTCTCTCAGTCGCTTGCTCGAAACTCCTTTTATCTTCTTCGCTATGTAGCTCAGGGAATATTTTGGAGGATACCTGAAGAAAATATGGACATGGTCGGGATTAACTGCAATCTCGATACCCATTTCTAAGCAGGTTTTGCAGATAATGCCCTCGGCTATCATTGCGACATCATCCACCAGTATCTTTCCCCTGTACTTGGGAGCGAATACCATGTGGTCAGAAAGCAAGGATACCGTGTGCCTGTCGTGGCGGAGCTCTCTATTTGCCGTTCTCTCCATGGTTGGCACACTGGCATATGCACTTAAAGCCCTCTGGTAAGAGCGGGGCGAAAGTAATCTATCTTTGAATACTGCCTAAACAAAAATTGCATACCGCACCAAAACCATCACCGCCAGCGCCGCATACGGAACCGCAATATTATCATGTTTATTAACCGCGCCCGCCAGCATCCCGAAAGCGCTTCCCACAAGCGCTATCGGACCAGCATAATAAAACCCTGTCAATGAAGCCGCGATAAATCCGGAAATTGTGCCTTCCCATGACTTGTTCTTGTTGAAAAAAAAGCGGTGCTTCCCGTATTTCCTGCCCATGACGCCTGCAAACCCGTCCCCGGCAGCCAGAATCGCGATTGCAGCATAGCATATTTTTTCATCGATGTAAAAAGAGAGGTAAAGAAGCGACAGCATGGATATGAAATACGATAAAGGTTCGATTGAAAACCCTTTAAATTCATTTTCCCTGTAAACTGTGGAAAGAATTCCCTGGGGAATCCTTTGCTTTAGAACTTCGATTATAAGAAAGGCAACAAGCGCGGATAATACAAGCACCATCGTCTGGCTCTTACCTATGAATGTAGCAATTGCCGGTATTAAGACGCCGCCGATATGGATTACCTTTCGAATCTGCATGATAATAGTAAAATTGTATAGGATTAACTAAATTTTGAACCAATTAGTAACGGTTTTCTTGGCAGCTTCATACCCGCCATCACGATAAATCGCGCCGATAATCGCTTCAAGCGTTTCAGCCAGGACATACTGCTTTTCATTTGCTTTCTGTTTTATCTCTCCAGCACCCAGTTTAATATAAGAACCAATTCCGAGTTGCCTGCTTATAATAGCAAGCCCTTCTTCGCTCTCAAGCTCCATTTTCCTGTTTGTTATATCTTCCCTTGTCTTACAACCAGATGCTATCAGCCGGTCAACCAATACCGTTTTCAACACCGCGTCGCCCAGAGTCCGAAATATTTCCTGGTCTTCACAATCATTATTTTGCTGTTTTAGCTCATTTGCATAGGCTTTCCTTGTAAGGGCACGATTTAATAAACTTTTATTAGAAAAAGTATAGCCGAGAGCCTCTTCAATTGTCATTCTATCCACGCTGCTTTTTAAAATTCGGTGGTTATTTGCGGATTTCGCAATTGCAGGATTTGATAGCTTAAACCGATTTCTTTATCCTCGCAACCGCAAGCCTGATGTCCTCTTCCTTCACCGTCGTCCTCTTTGCATGTTTTGCCAGTGTTATGGCTTCGCGGGATACTTCAATCCCGTAATCTTCAAGGACTTTTGCAAGCTCAATACCTGCATCTTCGCTTACTCTATCTGCTCCTGCTTTCCTGATAATACGCTCAACAGGCGCAAGAGGAAGTATTGGTAGTATCTGTATGGCCATTTATTTTCACCCATGAATTAAAATTTACAATCAATTAAATTGGAATAGCGGTATATATAGTTTTTCAAAGACATGAAATCAAAATTTTAAAGCCTTATTTTGATTTCCTCAGGCTTGTATCGAAGCGTAACCACCCTGCTTCTCCCGCGCGCCCCCTTACCGGTAAAATCAGCGTCTATAAGCTTGATGGAGCCAAGCTTGTTAAGGAGTTCATAGAAACGCGTGTATCCGAGTGCGGTCTTTTCATGGAATTTCTCATAAAGCTCACCTGTTTTGGTTTGCGGTGAATTTATTATCAGGTCAAGGAGAATTTTTTCCTCCTTTTTCAATGTCCGCATGATGTAGGAAAGATGTACAAGCCGCGATTTTTCATATGCGGATTCCACGTCTTCCTCAGCGATTGTTTTGCTTGCCCGCTTCTCTGCATTAAGACCGGCGCGTTTTAAGAGGTCTATCCCCACACGCAGGTCGCCGAGTGTAAACGTATATTTTGTAATACTTTCAAGAACGCTTTCATCAAGCACGTTGGGATAAAAACCAAGTTTTGCGCGGTTTGACAGTATATCCCTTATTTCATCGTATGAATACTGGGGGAATTTTACCTCTTCAGGCAGGAAAACCGATTCCACCTTCGGGTCAAGAATATGCGGAACCCCGGTATCGCTCAGTATTGCGATAACACCCACCCGCGCCCCGGGATGCGTTTCATGCGCCCGCAGGAGTGAATACAGCACCTCATTGGCTTCGTTCTCATAGAAAAGATAATTCATGTCGTCAAGAGCCACTACGAGCACTTTCTCGCGCTCGGCAAGATGTTTTGCAACCTCGCTGAATATTTTTTTGAAGGAAACGCCGGACGTGGGCGGGGCGTATCCGATGAGTTTTTTGAAAATCTGGGAAAAAACCGCATACCTTGTGGAATTTACCTGGCAGTTCACAAGTATCGGAATAATCCTGGGCGTGTGTTTCTCTATTTCCTCAAAAATCTTGAGCACCGCAGTTGTCTTTCCAGTGCCCGGCGCGCCAATGCACAGGGAATTAAGAGGCCGCCCGCCGCTTAAGGCAGGACGAACGCTGTACATCAGCGATTCCATCTGCGTATCCCTGTGGTTAAAATGTTCGGGAATGTGGTCAAGCTCGAAAAGCTCGCTGTCTTTGAATAAAGTCTGGTCCCAGGATAACAGGTCTTTCATAAAGTGATATTACTTTCACTTAGCTGTAACCAATACACAGCTAACTTTATATTTTTTAAGCTAAGGATATGTCTTCACCTCAGGTCTCTATACGTTTTTCTCATAAAAAGCTTTATCCAGTTTAAGGTAAAATAACTAACTTTATCTCTCTGCTAATTTATCAAGTATTTTTTCAAGATGCCGGTTATGTACTCTCTGTTCGGCTACAAACGAACTTAATACGGAGGTATCCGCTTTTATATCACGCAATACATCGATTCCTATATCCAGCTTTCTTCCGAGGTCTCCAAATTCATCTGTATAGATCCGTGAGAATTTTTCAGGGAGATAGACGTGAAAAGGCAGTTCTTCCTTTTCAATGTCCTCAATTATTACCCCTTTTTGCGCGCCCCTGGCTTGAATTTCATTGAAGAATTTATTGATAACACCAGTTTCACCACAGCAAACCATCTTCACACTACCATCGATATCATTAAAAGCAAATCCTCTTAAGCCAAGTAGCCTTGCAATATCCTCTATGAGTGCTCTGAAACCGATATCCTGGACTTTTCCTGTTACCATTATGTTATAGCATTTCTGCATCATTTTTATTCATAGATGTGAACAGTATTAAATATATAGGTTGCACAGGTCATGATTTTGGATTTTCAATCTTTTTCTAACCAAAGACGTAATGCTTCGTTAATAGCCTCTCAAGACATCATTGGCTGTTATTATGCCTGCTGCCAAAACACTGATAATCAATGCTGCCATGATATATTTTATATATTTCATATCTTTTTCACCTCTCTTAAGATTGTACTCTCTGCCATGTCATGCATGAGTTGCTCCCATCAGCGCTCACTGTGCCATAGTCAGGTAGATAGTCATCCCAGCTTGTGCATGTCCCCAAGGCTGCTGACCAGACAGTTGAAGGCTGGTTATCAATGTTAGCACTGAACCATGCATCCTTTATTTTTTGTGATCCTCCCAGCCACCATGGGCGGGTCATATAGTATACCATACTGCTTCCCATAGCGGAGTCACTCGAGGTCGTGTCATAGCCTAGGATCAGGTGCAATCCCTGAAAAGACGGTCTCCATCTTGTAAAGACATTTCCTGAGCTATAATTAAGCGTCAGGCAATCGCTGAGTACGATCCAGTCCAGGTCGGTCTCTCCCCATGATACTTCCGATGGCTCTATTCTGCATGGCAATACACCATCACCATCATGTGGCGTTCCAAACCAGAACGAATTAATATTGCCGTGTCAGGATAAATATGCAAAGTCAACTGCATCTCCATAGTAGGTATCCGAGCCTCCGACAGATTCCTTTTCAAAGTCCGATTCCCATGCTGCCCCGTTTCCATAATTGAAGACCTTTGTCCAACCTATATTACCAAGACCATTATAGAAGCCTTCAGCATCTGCCTTTGTATTGATTAGATTTCCTTGACCGCAGGGGGCGTAGTCAAGCGCCCACTCCACTCCGACCTCTTTAATGTTTGTGTCGTCTGCTGCCTGCACAATTGACACTGGTATAAACATAAGCAATACCAGGAAGCATGCAAGCATCTTTCTTATTCCATTGTTTCTTATTTTATGTTTCATAGTTTCTCCATTTGTTTTCAATTTTTTCCATAATACTACTATGCCATATCGTAGTCGTCAACTATGCAATACTGCAATGATCGTATGACATGGTAATATCAGCTTAATTCAACCTGAACATCTCTAACCGAAAACCTCCAGCAGATTTATATGTATATTCAAACCTGAGCTTTAAGTCATTTGATTCTTCAGGTATCTCGAACGTCAGTTCTCCTGTTCTTCTTTCTCCTGGAACTATAGGGGTCCCGTTGAACTGGTTTGCCAAAAGTTTTGATGCGGATTCATCTTCTCCGTATATCTGTCCATCTGCCAGTATAAAGAACTGATAACCAGGATAGGAGATATCATTATCAGGACTTATATTCTCTATTGTGATGTTAATTATCAGGAATTTGCCAAATAAATCAGGTCTGATACCATCAGATCCATCATTTTTCTCACCTAATACGTGGGCATACCTTACCCCATTCACTGTTATTGTTGTGTTTCCATCGCTTGTGCTCTGTCCGATACTATATATATGTCTGTATGGCTGTATCGCGGTCTGCGCCGCCGAAGGAGTTTGCGAGACCGTATCTATGCATCCGGTTATTGAAATTATCAGGATCAATGTAAAGATATATAATTTTGTGATACTGATATTTGCATTGTATTTCACTCTACCACCAGTTTTATTGATTTAATTGTTCCTGTATTCGTCTCAGCCGTTGCCACAGGCACTGCTACTGTTGCCATCACAATCAGCATAGCTGCGAGCATCGCGCCAAATTGCATTCCTTTACTTTTTATCTTATTTCCTCCTTTAGTCTTTCAGGCATCATAACGCAGTGGTCCTCTGCGTTTTTCCCACCCATTGTTACAAGCCTATGCTACCCGTAAGCAGTCCTTCTATATATTTATTACTGTGATTTATTTTAATTAAACTGATTAAAGTTCATCGCTCCGATTAATGTTAATCTGACAGATTAATCTTCATCGCTCTGATGAATATTCGTCATCGCAATTAATGTTATTCCCTTCGTGATTCTTGGAATGCATGGATTTGTGGGAAGGATTCAAATCATGCGTAATCCACAAAATCGCAAATGCATTTTATTTCTTGATTTATAGCTCCATCTACCTTTCAATAGCAGGAGCCTCAATGGTCTATATCTCCTGCATCATGCAGCATATACCATGCAGTCCATCATTACTTGCCATAATGTTTCTTGCAACCTTCTCAGTGTACAACATCAACCGTAAAACTGATGAGAAAGAGGATGCCATAAACCACTCAGACAGGTATTCTTTTACCAGCCGTTATGGGAAAGTTCTTTCGACTTCAGCTATACTTGCGTATATTCTGGCAATTGCACTGGCTCTCTGCTACGGAGTAAAAACCGCGTTAATATCAGCTATTCCACTCATATGCGGCATTTTGTACAGCATCGCATGGCTTCCAGAGAGATTCAAATACAGGAGGTTGAAAGAGATACCCTTTGTTAAAAATCTTGTAGTTGCATTTGCATGGGCATCAACTCCTGCACTGCTTCCGGTTTACTCCAATTCATCCAATGCGGCTGTTGCCACTCTCATTGTAGTTATTTTCTTTTTCACATTGGTGTTTATAAATTCTGTTATCTTTGATTTACGGGATACCGAAGGAGACGCTGCTTCAGGAGTAAAAACAATACCTGTAGTTTTTGGGGTGCAAAGAACTATAAATTTTCTTGCATGCTTAAACATACTTTTAGGACTCATGGACTTGCTCTTGTGCTCAGCGTACCTATCCTTAAAGTTTACTTACCTGTTGGCTGCTGGCATGGTTTATGCCATTTTTTACATTTTCTCCTTTGGCAAAGTAAAAAGGACAAATCTTTTATGTGATGTTGTGGCTGACGGTCAGTTCTTAATATTTGGAAGCTTGCTTTACATCTCAATATAAATACGGTTTGTTCTGATGAAAAGCAGGCATATTTTGCCTAAAGATTTAAATCGTATCAAAGCAATTCATAATGTTACATGGCAAAAACGAATGACAAGTATCTCTATTCTGAAACTGCAGCCGTGCATGACCTTTACACCCGGAGGATAACACAATTATCCCCTTCTGTAAAACTCGTTTTTAAAGTTCTCGAATACAAAGGGCTCATGACGCAAAAAGAACTCGTTGCCGAAAGTTACCTTCCCCCGCGCACGGTACGATATGCCCTCTCCAGATTAAAAAAAGAAGGCATCCTTGAAGAGCGGCTCTATTACAAAGACGCACGCCAGTGCCTTTATGGCGTGAAAAGCCCCCAGCAGGATGAGTTATTATCAAATTTCGCATGCGGTATGGTATAGTTTATATCAGTTAAGTTTAACTTTGGGCACATGAATAGAGCCAGTTTTCGGGAAATTGTACATCTTTTAGTTTCATTAATCGTGCTTACCATAGCATTCACCTATCCCAGCCTCAGTCCTGCAAAGATGATGATAGTGGCTATCAGCGTCGGTACTGGCTTTATCCTGCACGAACTTGCCCACAAATTCACAGCCCAGAGGTACGGGTATGTGGCTGATTACGAGGCAAGTCCAATGGGGCTTCTCATGGCAATCGGTCTTTCAGTTATCACAAAAGGGGAGTTCGTATTCGCTGCGCCGGGCGCGGTCATGATTCGCGGCAAATGGATTCACAATGCATACGAAGACCTTTACCGTGATACCACAAAGGAAATTGCATACATATCCGTCTCCGGGGCGGTCGTCAATCTGGCGCTTGCAGTATTATTTTATACAGCTTCGTTCTTCGTAGCACAATCGGGTTTAGCGTATGCAATCCTGAGTACTGGCGCCTTTATCAATGTCTTTCTTGCAGGGTTCAACATGATACCTTTCGGACCTCTTGACGGCGCCAAAGTATGGCGATATAACCCCGTATTATGGGGACTCGTAGGGATTCCTGCGATAATCCTGTTTTTTGTTATTTGAATTCCGGCTTACTGCACTTTCTTGAATTTGTCCTTGGTCGCGCCGCACCAGGGGCAAACCCAGTCTTCCGGAATATCTTCAAAAGCCGTACCAGGTGCGATGCCGCCGTCAGGGTCTCCCACAGCAGGGTCATAGACATAGTCGCAAAGGGTACATTTCCACTTTTCCATGATGTATTCATGTTATTTACAAAACTTAACCATATCGCTTAAAAAATGCCGAACAAAACCAATATGCTTTTAAATAAGAAAAGACGAATGACCTTAAAACGCAGGAGGAAATTATGTTTGGTATTGAATTTGTGCCGGCAGACCCGGTTCTAAAATTAGCATACTACACTAAGTTAGCAGAAGAAAATGGTTTTGACAACGTATGGATAACAGACCACTACAACAACCGTGACGTGTACACCACGCTCGCTGTACTGGCAATGAACACAAACAGGATTAAACTGGGAACAGGAGTAACGAATCCTTATACAAGGAATATTGCAATCACTGCCCAGAGCATCGGGGCAATTAACGAGATTTCAGGCGGCCGCGCCGTGCTGGGCATAGGTCCTGGCGACAAAGCCACATTTGATGCGATGGGAATTGAATGGGTCGAACCCATGACCACCATCAGCGAAAGCATAACCGCTCTGCGGGGATTCTTTTCAGGGAAAAAGGTCTCACAGGATGGAAAGAGGATAAAAATCGGCGGTGCTAAACTTGCCTTTAAGACAGGGAACATACCTATTTACATGGGCGCACAGGGCCCGAAGATGTTGGAGCTTGCCGGCAGGGTCGCTGACGGCGTGCTGATAAATGCTTCCCACCCCAAGGACTTTGAATTTGCGATAAAACAAATTACAGCCGGAGCCATTGCTGCAGGCAGGGACCCCAAGAGCGTTGACGTGGGAGCTTATGCATGCTTCTCAATCCATAAGGATGCCGAGAAGGCAAAGGGCGCAGCGAAAGTTGTTGTTGCATTCATCGTTGCAGGTTCGCCTGATACTGTCCTTGAGAGACACGGTATCGATGTAAGCGCAAAGAAAATAATCGGCGATGCTATCGCCAAAGGAGATTTCCCGGGATTGAATGCTCTTGTCACTGATAAGATGATAGATTCATTCTCAATATGCGGAACACCCGCGGACTGCAAGGCAAAAGTAGAGGCATTGAAGAAAATAGGCGTCACACAGATTGTTGCCGGTTCCCCGATTGGTCCTGATAAAGAAGCTGCTATAAAGTTAATTGGCAAAGAAATCATCGGAGGAAAATAAAGTGGTTGCAGAATCGGACAGTGCTGTTGCAAGTGAAGGGCCCCTCATGGCGAGGGGTCTCCTTAAATCCGACCAGGATAAGGTGCTCACAAGACTGGGCAACATGTATGCTCCCAACGTGGGGCTCCCGAAAATCGCAGATGTCGGGGAATACAATTATTGCTGTTCCTGCGGTACTTGCGAAGCCGTTTGTCCGATGAATGCACCTGTAGTGCGTAAAGAACCTGTTGACATCTCCAGGGAAAAGAACAATTACAATAAAATGGAGCTAAGAACCGAAGCTCTTTTCCAGGGTGTCAATCCTTTCAATACAGAAGTTAACCCTTGCGTCCAGTGTTACGCATGCGAACGAATATGCCCTCTACTGGATGGTTTCCCTGTAGATGAATTCAATAACATAAGGGTGATGAAAGCCGGAAAGAGCAAGACGCTTCACGGTCAGGACGGTGCTGTGGTCTCACAAATATTGAAGTCGCTGCTTGAACAGGAAGAAATAGACTGCGCCATAGGCATGGTTAGAAACGATAAATGGGAAACAAAAGTAGTGATGTTCACAAGCCCGGAGGATGTTACAAAAGCAGCCGGGACAAAATATACCTACCAGCCAGTGGTCGCCAGCATGCGTGATATCCAGCGTGCTTATGCGGATACATATCAGCATGGTCTTAAAAAATACAAGAAAGTAGCAATCGTGGGAGTCCCCTGCCAGGTGCACGGCTCCTCACTTTTCCGCGAGAATTTTGACAGGATAGAATTGATAATCGGTCTTATCTGCATGGAAAGTTTCTCTGAACAGATAATGTTTGGAGAGATGGTGCCCAAAATCATGGGCGTGGATATTCGTGATGTTGTGAAGATGAACTTCCATAAAGGAAATTTCATCGTCGAGACAACCAAGGAAACAAAAGAAGTTCCAATAAAAGATGTGGCTCCTCTTGCACGGAAAGGATGCCATTATTGCCAGGATTATACTTCTTATTTTGCTGATATTTCCGTGGGCTCGGTGGGCTCGGATGACGGCTGGAGTACCGTATTTGTAAGAACCGAGACCGGAGAAAAATACCTGAATAAAGTCGATGAAATCGAGTGGACAGACAAGCCCATAAATCTTGATATTGTTAAGAAACTGGCCGGAATGAAGCACAAGCACAACAAGTGGGACTGGCGCGCATTTATGAAAGAGATATGGGGCCGCGATACTCCCATGAGACCATGGGGTGCTGAAAAGATTTCTAAGATTCCACCGCCTCCCCCGGAACCTGTGGCAAAAGAGGAAAAGGGGGATAAACCGAAAAAAGCTGAAAAACCTCAGGCTGAGAAGCCTGCAAAACCGGCTGAATGATATGAGCCGCGGGCTATATCTTGGAAGATTCCAGCCATACCATTTAGGGCATCACCAGGTTTTAAAAAAGATTGCACAGGAAGTGGATGAAATCATAGTGGGCATTGGGAGCGCCCAGAAAAGCCATGAGATAGAGAATCCTTTCACGGCAGGCGAACGCGTGCTCATGGTTACAAGCGCCATGATGGAGTTTGACATTAAACATTATGTCATACCAATAGAGGATATCCAGCGCAATTCGCTGTGGGTATCGCATGTGAAGTCCATGGTTCCGCCGTTTGAGATTGCATATACAAACAATCCCCTTGTGATAGAACTTTTGAGCGAAGCAGGGATTGAGGTAAAGCAGTCGCCTCTGTTTAAACGCAACAGCTATTCGGGGACAGAGATAAGGCGGAGGATGCTTGATGGGGATAAATGGGAGCATTTTGTGCCTGAGAAAGTTGTGGAGATAATCAGGGAAATTGATGGTGTGAAGAGGCTGAAAACTGTGGCGCAGTCGGATCAGGAATAAATATTATAGTCACATAAACCCCTGACTTAATGCCTGAGCCAGATGATAGCGTTTTTGCCAATAAAACTTCCTATGATTATCAAAGGAACGCTCAAATCATCTTTCCTTTTCCGGGTAATATAACTTACGAAATCTTTCTTACAATATCAATTTGAAGCGACCGGATATATTTAAAATCCCGGAATTGCCATGTGCGCCATTACAAAGACTTTTACATTATAGCGTATTAATAAAGTATGGGCATGGTTGACACTAATAAATCACTGAAAATCATAACAATAATCCTATCTGTATTATTGATAGGCTCCTCTTTCCAATTATATACAAGCCTTGAAAAAATAAACCTCCAGAACCAGACTATAACCAGCCTTGTTGCAGAGACAAATTCCCAGAAACAAACGATTTCAGGGCTTGAAATAAGCGTAAATAATCTCAAACAGAATTTATCCAGGACAGAGACACAACTCAAAAACGAAACGCAAAGAAGCAAGCAGTTTGAGGAAGAAATCATAAACCTCACCATGGTTTCAAGAGCCGATTATGGTGTCCTGGCTGTGGATGATAATGATGTCGGCCACCTGATTCCTCTTGAAGTCATTATAAAAGACGGAAAAGGAAGTCTTTTTCTTAATGTCGCCAATGTCCTGTTTGATGAGACTCTCCAATCTTCTGCACAAACTGCAATTCAAGTTGCTCGGGACGTATCAAAGAAAAATATGGCGGATAAGGACATCCTGATAAATATAAAATCCCCCCTGGTAGAAGAAAGATTACTCATATCCGGGGGAAGTGCAGGCGGCGCCATCACCCTCACGGCAATTGCGGCCATTCAGGGGAAAACATTGCGAAAGGATGTGCTGATGACAGGGACAATAAATAATGACCACAGCATAGGACTAATCGGGTCTCCAAGGTCAAAAGGACTGGCTGCCAGGGATGCCGGAGCTGTATTGTTCCTTGTTCCTGTGGGGCAAAAAGACGAAGTGGGGAAAATCGGGATTGAGGTGAGGGAAGTCGGGACTATTGAGGATGCAATGACGTATGTTTTGCAATAGTCTTGACAGTAAAAACGAAAGCAATAGAACCTTGCGTCAACCTTTGCGTCAACCTTTGCGTCAACCTATTTGATAACGTAATATATCGCTTTACCAGCGCCTTTTTGTTCAATCAGGTTCAGTTCAATAAGCTTAATAAGCTCCTTATGTGCTGCTTGGCGGGATATCTTTAACATCTTTTGAATTTCACCGCTCGTTATTCGTCCATTTGAAATGATATGTTCAACAATCTTCGTCTGTTTTTCTGTGAGAGCAATCTGTCCTCTTGCCGCTTTTTTGTGTTTTTCCAAGGAAAGCTGCAATACTTTTTCTTTTACCTTTGAGATAGAGAGAAGAACGCCGTCTGTAAAGTATTCAAGCCATTGTGTAAGGTCAAGAGTTTTTTGGTCAACAGATTTTAAAGCATTGTAATATGCAGTCCTGTCGCTGTCGTAATAATCATCCAGAGCAAAAAATTTTTTGATGTCGAATTCCCGCTGATTAAGAATAAGCGTTGCCAGCGCCCTTGCAGTCCTGCCATTACCATCAATAAAAGGATGGATTCTTACAAATTCATAATGAGACAGACCGGCAACAATAACGGGGTCGAGGTTATGAGATTCATTTGAATTTATCCATTCAATAAATTCCCCCATCAACTCCGGTACTTCTTCGGGAGTAGGAGGCATAAAAATGACTTTACCGGTTATTCTGTTGCCCACATAAACCTGAAGTTCCCTGTATCTTCCTTCATGCTCAGGATTTTCCAGAGTTTCCTTTGTTACATCCTTATGTAATTCCAAAATGATTTTTTCAGTTATTTTACCCTGTTCCTGATATTTTTCTATATTTTCTAAAACTCTTAGATAATTGAGGACTTCCAGTTCCGCTTTTCTTGTCGCCATGACTTTTCTGCCCTGGGCAAGCCGGCTTACTTCTTCAAGCGTTAATGGATTTCCTTCGATTGCCGTGGAGGCATGAGCTGCCCTTATCAGTGCGTCTCTCCTGAGCGATATTTCCCATTTCGGCACGAGGTATGAATTAAGGACTGCCTCTCTGGCTGAGGCTATTTGAACAAGGTTGTTGACTATTTTATGGGTGTACTTGAAATTTGGGTTAAACAAATTTCTCTCCAGTTAATGCTTTAATTGAGGGATGAAACTTTATTTCCTCCCTATCCCAATCTTCATCTTGACATCCTCGACATCCCAATCCTTCACAAGCGCGCCCTCAGCTTCAATCTCATGACCGATACTCAATGAGCTTGCCCTGACTTCTCCTGATATAAAATCCTTTAAATCAAGGATAAGTGCAGCCACACGTTCATCCTTGATTTCCACAACCGCTTTAATCGCCTCTTCAACTGCAAGGTCAAGTTCCTTTCTCATATCCTGGATTCTTCTTATGACCTCGCGTGCATAACCTTCGGATTCTATCTCGCGCGTGAGTTCGGTATCGACAAACACTTCCCCCTGCGAAAATCCGGCGCTGGCAATAGCAGGCGGTATCAAGTCCTTGAAACTGACCATTTCCTGAGTTATTATACCGGCTTTAAGCTCATACTGGCCGGTTTCCAGAATCGCCTTTTTTATTTTCCTGCCGTCTGCTTTCTTTAGCTCGGCTATCACTTTTCCAGCGTCCTTTTTAAACGCGGGCCCGAGCGCCGCATGGTTGGGCAGCACTTCCACGCCAAGCTCTTCCCATGTTTCACCCTCTTTTAGCAAAACAATTTCTTTGGCATTGGTCTGCTCTTTCAATACGGATTCAAGGCTCTCCACGGCTTTGTTGACTATTTCATTCTTTGGCGAAATGACAATTCTTCTCACAGGCCATCTCAATTTACGCTTCAGTTTCTGTCTTGCATTGGATGACGACTCAACTAGCTCCCTTATGATGTCCATTTTTTTCTCAAGCCCAACATCAATGAAATTTTCCCTGGGTTTGACCCACTCGCACAAATGAACGCTTGCAGGCGCCTTATGATTGATGTTGCGCACAAGGTTCTGGTACATCTCCTCGGAAATATGGGGCGTAAAAGGGGCAATGAGTTTTGTTATTGTGACAAGGACTTCGTACAGGGTATAATAAGCCGCCAGTTTATCAGGGTCGTTTGCCTCGCGCCATGTTCTTGGCCTTATGAGCTGGACATACCATCGTGAGAGGTCTTCAAGTATGAACTCCGATATCGGGCGCGTGGCTTTATGAAGGTTGTATTCTGACATTGCCAGGTCAACGGATTTTATCAGGGACTGCATCCTTGAAAGTATCCATCTGTCTTCAAGGCGAAGCGGCAAAGTCGATAGTTTCTTATCAAGGTCAGCCGGGTTAAACTTATCAAGAATCATATACGGCAGCGGGAACCTGTACACGTTCCAGAGAATATTCAGCATCCTGTGAATATTGCCCACCTCATCCCAGCTGAATTTCAGGTCTTCCCACGGCGCATTCTGGGAAAGCACGTAAAACCTGAGCGATTCGGCCCCGTATTTTAAGATAACATCGTCAGGAGAAACAACATTGCCAAGACTCTTTGACATTTTCTTACCTTCGGTGTCCAGTGTAAAGCCGTGCATCAGGACGCTCTTGTACGGGGCTTTCCCGAATGAAACCATGCTTGCGCCCATCTGGGAATAGAACCACCCGCGCGTCTGGTCATGACCCTCGGTAATAAAATCGGCAGGCCACCACTCTTTATATGCTTTTTCATCGCGCGGGAAATTCAACGTTGCCCATGAGGCTACAGCGGAATCGAACCACACATCGAACACATCAGGAACCCGGCTCATTCTTGCGCCGCATTTGCATTTGATATGGATATTATCAACGTTGGGCCTGTGCAGGTCTGAAAGCGTTTTCACTCCCGACCTTGATTTCAGTTCGTCCATTGTTCCCATTACTTCAACATTGCCGCAAAAATCGCATACCCATACCGGAATGGGTATTCCCCAGTATCTCTGCCTGGAAATGCACCAGTCGCGTGAGCCTGCGACCCAGTCTGCAAACCGCGCTGTTCCCGCCCATTCGGGGTACCATTTCACTTTTTTTATCTCCTCAAGCATTTTTTCCTTGAGGTCGGTGACCCGCAGGAACCATTGCTCTGTGGCAAGATAGATTATAGGCGTCTTGCATCTCCAGCAATGACCGTAACGGTGAGATATCGTTCCGCTTGAAAGAAGCAAGTTGTTTTCTTTGAGGTCGTCGAGCACAACCTTATTGGCATCCCGGACATGCATTCCCTTATATTCTCCGGCTTCTTCGGTGTATTTGCCGTCAGGCCCGACGGGACAGAATATAGGCAGTTTATGCTTCATTCCAAGCTCAAAGTCGTCAATGCCGTGACCCGGCGCTATGTGAACGCATCCGGTGTTCTCAGCTGTGACGAAGTCCGCCATATAAACCTTATGCGGGAATTCATTTTGTTTGGGCACTTTATGACCAAGAGGCGGCTTGTATTCTAGTTTCAATTCCTCTCCGAGAATCGTTTCAAGGACTTCGAACTCTTTGTACCTGCCCTGTTTCATTACATTTTTCATGAGCTCTGAAGCCATTATAAGAATCTCTTCTTTCCCATCCTTTACCACCTTTATTTTTACATACTCAAAAGACGGATGCACTGCGACTGCAATATTTGCAGGAATTGTCCATGGCGTTGTTGTCCAGATTACAATATAGGTGTTTTCTTCGTTCGCAACCGGGAATTTTATATAAATGGAAGGGTCGGTAACATCAGAATATTCGACCTCCGAGTCTGCTATGGCGGTCTCGCAGCGCGGGCACCAGTTCACAACACGCAGGCCTTTTTCAAGGAGTTTCTTCTCATGCGCTTTTTTCAATGTCCACCATGCAGCTTCGATGTACTCATCCCGCAATGTCATGTAAGGGTCTTTCCAGTTAAGCCAGACGCCAAGGTTCTGGAACTGGAGTGTCATTTCATCACGGTGGGAGAGAGCGAATTCTTTGCATTTTGCAACGAAATTGCCCACGCCGTATTTTTCAATATCCTTTTTTGATTTGAATCCGAGCACGCCTTCCACTTTTACCTCGATTGGCAGGCCGTGCATATCCCATCCTGCGCGGTCAAGTATATGGAAGCCGTTCATGGATTTATAGCGCAGTATCGAATCCTTGATTATCTTGTTCCATGCGGTTCCAAGGTGTATCCTTCCTGTTGTATATGGCGGCCCGTCAACAAAAAAAAATCTCTTGCCGTTTTTCCGCAGTTCCCTTACCTTTGAATAAGCGTCTATTTCATCCCAGAATTTGCGTATATTCTGTTCTAAGTTTTTTGCATCGTATTGCGCTGCTTCTTTTAACATGAAAATAATCTCCGGATTTTGAAATCCTATGATATCTTAATTTACTATACTGGTTTATCAAAGAATGAAGTTTAGTAATGTGATAATGCAATTAAAACTTTATGGTGTTGATAATCAAGTTCTTGTAGATTCAAAAAGTATGTATAGAAAAGATACACAGAGAAAGTTATGCAACGCCTACCACCAAACCAGCGCCTGAAAACGGATTTCCCAGTCCTCCACTTCGGGAAAGTGCCTGAATTTGATAAAGGAACATGGGATTTCCGTGTTGAAGGTCTTGTTGAAAATCCAGTCAGGCTGACATACGATGAATTCCTGGCGCTTGAAAAGACGGTTGATGTAAGTGATTTTCATTGCGTAACCGGATGGAGCAGGTTTGATAATAAATGGGAAGGCGTACGTTTTAGCGATGTTGCAAAGCTCGTCAGGCCCAAAAGCAATGCCAGATTTGTTACGATAGAGGCTGAAGGGGGATATACAACCAGTTTACCGCTTGCTGATTTGATGGAACATGACGTGCTCTTTGCTTATTATTTCGATGGGAAGCCGCTGGAACCCATGCACGGAGGGCCTCTTCGCCTCGTTGTCCCCAAAAAATACGCATACAAGAGCGCAAAATGGGTAAGAAGGGTTGTGTTCACAGAAGAACAAGAGCTCGGCTTCTGGGAACAGCGTGGGTACAGTGACAGCGCAGACCCGTGGAAAGAGGAGAGGCATTCGTATTAAACCGAAGGGTCGGTTTTGTGTTAAGTTCCACCGAAATGGCTTTAAGCTAAAAACAGAATATTATATTTGTAAAACTTTAAGGGAGGGTTTATGAACAGATTACTAAAAATAACGACAGTCCTGCTTATAGTCGCACTTCTGGCTATGCCTGTTTTTGCAGAGAAAGACGGCGGCATGATGCGCGGGAAAGCAGGGGATATGATGAAAAAAGGACAGGATATACGAGGCGCAGGCGGCATGATGGGAATGGGATTCATGCACAGCGCAGGCAGCAGCTATGGTAACTATGTGACATTCAATGTGAGTAATACTACCGGAGAGATTACAGATTACGGCATATCGGGAATTGCGGTTTTTGACTCAATAAAAGTTGCCAATTTTAATTTCAAAGACTCAAAACCTCTGGGTGCATTAACAAAAATTACCAGTAAAGATGGCTCTGTGGAGCTGCAATTGCACGATAATCCGGCGGCTGTAATTAACATCAAAACAAAAACAGCAACAACGATCACTTTCAACCTTGCAGTAGGGGTGAAAGCAACAAAAGAGGATAAGATAATAAAAATTGAATCTGATAACCTGACTGCATATATTACAGGGACTAATGCCACATCCATTAATATTGTTGGGGATGAGATTAAAATCGAATCCAGCAAAGGAAACGCTATTTTCAGGGCTGTTCCTGTAAATATGCCCGTGAGTGAGGGGCATGGAAGGTTCATGAAAGAAATGATGAAAAACAGGGCAGGGGCAGAGATTGCTGTCGGAGCTTACGGTAAATATTCGATTGCAAACTATTCAGAGGATACAAACGTCATGATAAAGTCGATGGAAAGAAACCGCATGAGAATGACCATTAATTCCACAGACCCAGCCGGAAAATTCTTTATGATGAATCTTGATAACAGTTCTCTTACATGGACTGAAAGGCAAAAGATTCGCCTGTACATGGATAACAAACCCATGAGGCAGGTCATGACCGAAGACGAGTTGTATAATGCTACGGAATCATCTTTCTGGATTACCATGCCAGACGGAAAAAGAATGCAAGCGATGATGTATATTGCAAACTTTTCTGAACACACGGTGGATGTGGTGGTGGAGGATGTAGGAACGCCGACTCCCACAGAAACACCAATCGGAACTCCGGAAAAAACACTAGCTGCAACACCCAAAACACCAGGATTTGAACTGATGCTTGGAGTATTGGGCGCAGGGTTTGCGTATCTGAGACGGAAATATTAAGAAGGCAGGTTGGGTGCGCTGCACCCATATTTTTTATATTTTTATAAATCACTCTTTCATTAATTCGCTCATCTTCACAAGCGGTATGAGTTCAACACCAGCATCATCAAGAGCTTTGTTAGCACCTTCCTCGCGGTCAACTACCACGATAACATGCTTAACAATCAGCCCTTCCTCCCTTAATGTCTTTATTGCTTTCAGGACAGAACCGCCAGTCGTGGCGACATCCTCGACCATTAAAACCGATTCACTCTGCTTGAATTCGCCCACGATTTGCCCCTTAGTACCATATTCTTTCACTTCTTTCCTGATAATTATCAGGGGCAATCCCGTTTCCAGCGATACGGCGACGGCTATTGGCACTCCCCCGAGAGCGACGCAGCCTACATAATCAGCAGATATGGAATGAGATTTTATTTTTTCCTTTATAGCATGCGCTATGATTTTTAATATTCGCGGGTTTGTGCTCGCTTTTTTGATATCGACATAATACTTGCTTTTCTTTCCTGAAGCAAGAGTAAAATCACCGAACTTTATCGCCCCGCATTCTTTCAGGGCATCTGCAAGCGTTTCCATTACCATGGCTCCTTCTTTAATTTGATATAAAACCCTAGCATATTGGTCAGGCGATGGAGAATTGGGGTGAAAATTATGACTGTAATTATTATCCAGAAACTGAAGTTATCAATAAACCATTTCGGGTCTACAATATACACCAGGATCCAGGCCCCTGCTACGAAATCCAATTGGTCCACAAGCGGGAATTTAGCTCCGCGGGCTAATCCTAGCCGGCGTTTAAAAAAACTTTTTACGAGATCGCCAAGCAGTGCGCCGAAAGAAAGTGCAACTACCGCGCTGAGCGTAAATGCTCCCAGCGAAAATTGAGGCGGCGCCTGCATCTGGATGAGTCCGATAATAATGCCGCAGATTGTACCTCCAATAAGTCCCCGGAAAGTCTTCCCGTCACCGAATATTCTTCGCCCGTCCTTCCAGTTCTTCCCGAAATCTATGGGAGTCCCGCCTCCGAACACAACGGCTGTGGGGTTTGCAATATAAGCCGGAAGCATCAACCACGTTGCTTTGAGAATGTATCCGGTTATTACTGCAATTAGTTCGAACATATATTTCAAGAGCTCCGGTCAAATTGCTCGACTTTGACGCCTGCCTTGTTAAAAAAGTTCAGGGCTTCCTTATCCGGGTAAACTACCCCGAAAATAACTTTTTCAATCCTTGAATTTATCAGCATCTTTGCGCACAGGATACAGGGCTGGTGGGTGCAATAGACAGTCGCATTCTCGATGCTCACGCCATGAAGCGCCGCCTGTATAATGGCGTTCTGTTCTGCATGAACGGCGCGGCAGAGTTCATGCCGCGTCCCCGATGCTATATTATTTTGCTGCCGTACACATCCGATATCCAGGCAGTGTTCAAGGTTTCTCGGAGCGCCGTTATAGCCAGTGGAAAGTATCCTTTTATCTTTCACGATGACGGCGCCGACCTGGTTCCGGAGGCAGGTGGAGCGTTTTGCAACTATGGTCGCTATCTCCATGAAGTATTCATCTATTGTGGGTCGCATCGGCGATTAATAAGCACCAAACGATAAATATTTACTGCTTAAAAATCAATAGTCATTATGAAATCCATTGTTTTGCTTTCATCAGGCCTTGATTCCACGGTTGCTTTCAAGCAAGCTTACAACAGGTGTGATGAAGTTGTGTGTGTGACTTTTGATTATGGGCAGAGGGCGAAGGAAAAAGAGATTGCTTTTGCAAAAACCATCTGCGAGCGATTCAAGGTTGGCCATATAATAATATCTCTTCCATGGTACGGGACTTTTCGCGGCGCGCTTACTGGAGGCGGGATGCTTCCGAAAATATCGGGGCATGAACTTGATGATAAAGAGATTACACAAAAAAGCGCAGAAGAAGTCTGGGTGCCCGCACGGAATGTTGTTTTTCTTTCAATAGGGGCGGCGCTTGCGGAGAACTATAAATATGACCTAATTGTTACGGGTTTTGACGCCGAAGAAGCTGCAACTTTCCCTGATAACACGCCTGAATTCGTGGAGCGTTTCAATGAAATGCTTAAATTCGGAACGTTGACGCACCCGACTGTCTATACGCCGCTGATTTCAATGAATAAGGCAGATATCGTCAGGCGTGGACTGGAAATTGATGCGCCTCTTGAATGGTCATGGTCATGCTATGAGGGCAAGGAAAAACCATGCGGAGTATGCGAGTCGTGCCTCAGGCGGAAGCGCGCTTTTGACATGGTTGGGGCAAAAGACCCGCTGCTTGAACGAATAGGGATTTAATTATTTTTCACTATGAATCTCACACTGGAGAGTGCGAGATTATGTGATACGCTTCGCGGACTTTGCGCCTTTGCGGTGATTTATTATTCCAGTTCAAACTTAATGGTGCATTCACCTACAACACCCGGCTTTTCCACACCTTTAGTTATCACATTTCTCCCGATTTTCTTGACCGCCGCGTATTTGGCAGCCTGCACGATAGGACATGCAGTCGCCACACCCTCTTTCCTCAATATCTCGTTGCCGTGGCAGATGGCGCATCCTTTGATGTCAAGAGAATAGTTTTTGCCATCGCATTTGACTTTCACCTGCTTTGCAAATTCAAGCTGGTTTTTCAGGTAATTCTCAAAACTCTGCGCGAACTCGCCATTGTTATTGATTTCTCCGGCTTTATCAGCCCAGTTGTCAGCCATTATCGAACCGACTTTTGCATTTACCTTTTTGGCATCCTCGCCCAGTGCTTTTATTACAGTGCTGTGATATTGTTTAAAGAAATTCAGGCTTGTTGTCATATTACTTCTCCCTTTTTAGTTTTGACAAAATCATACATAACCGTTATCGTATATAAAGGTTTTGCTTGGAGGTTCTGTCAAGTCTTCGTTGTCAGGCTGTCAAAAATCGGTTGATATACTTCACAGAATCTCATTTTAGATTCAAATAATGCTTAGAAAGAAACCGCTCTGTAGATGTTTCACCTAATACCCATTCAAATGTATCGGAAAAATTATAAACCTTATCAGGGTCTCTGCCCTTAAAAAACCCTTCAAATTCTTTGTTCATGAAGTCCATAGATGCTTCAAAATCATCATCTGATAGTTCATCAAAATACAATTTTGTTATTTCTCTCATGTTTTTTTCGACCTTTGAAGTTTCCTCTCCCGTTGATATTTTTTTCAATACCCACTGGAGAGCTACCTTAACATCTCCAAAGTATTGAATATCTTTTTTTTCCGTAACTTTGCCTATACCGTTATCGATTTCTGTAATCAAATCCGTTATTTCTTCTTTAGTTCTCATCATCACCAACTCTTTATGCAAAATATATCATCACTCACATAAATTCTATTACCAACCGAAATTTGATAGTATTCAGATTCAACCTAAAGAGTTGGCAGAACCAGCTTGAAATCATCTTAAATACATCGTCAAAAAAACCCTATAATCCATCCTTGGAATAAAACCTCATGCCAAAATGCTCGCATTGACCGCTTTCGCATTGTGCATCAAGCCTTCGTTCACAGTGGGAATGCGTCAGGAGTCTTATCGCCATATCATGTTTTTCGCAATACGGTGAGACTATCATTTTATTCCTCCTTGATTTAACGATATTATTTATTTGAATTAATCGTTAACAATGAGGATATGAAACCTATACTATATAATATTTATCTCTATATATATTATTCTAATTATCATCATAACCATAGGATTTTCCCGGGATAAAAATCTACCAGTGAGAACCGAATCTTTCACGGAAAACAAGTTCATTGAGATTTTTCCTCTCAGAAACCCTGGTTTTATTTACCGGATGACCCAGAGCCACCACAGCCATTAATTCATGCGACTCCGGCGCTCCAAGGACTTCATTTACTTTCTCTTTATTTTTCAATATCTCGCCAAGCCACACCCCGCCGAGCCCCATCGTATGTATCGCAAGCAGCATATTCTGGATGCAGGCTCCTGTTGACTGGACGTCCTTGGTATAATTATACATGTGGTCTTTGTCAAGAAAAACCACTATCAGGACAGGTGCATTTTTTATGGTCGGCCCATATTCGGTAAGTTTTGATAGAGCTACTTTTGTATCAGGATTTCTCACAATAATAAACCGCCATGCCTGGTTATTTAATCCTGAAGGTGCCCATCTCCCTGCTTCTAAAATCTCCTCAATTGCATCATCGCTTATGTTCTTTTCAGTGAATCCCCGAACGCTGCGGCGGGTCTTGATGGCTTCAATGGTTTCCACGATTATCATCCGTACATTTGCGGATCGGGCGGCTGCGATTGTAACATCGGGATGAGATTCTCAAGTGATAAAGGAAATACCACGATTATTTCTTTACCGCAATCGGGGCATTTTTTTGTTAGTTGCAGGGGAGTGACATTAATGGTTTCATCATATACCGATTCCGATATAAATGGGCTCAAAACAGGAACAGGCTGTCCGAAATTGAACTCTCCCCCTGCCAGGAATTCAAAATAAGTAATATTATCCGAATAACCGCATTTGCAGCTAATTTCGATTTTGTTTTTTAAAAACTTGTTATCCCTGTTTTTCTGAGATAATGAAATGATTGCATCTTTCATCATACTAAGATTTACCTTCCTCTATTAAATTCCTTCGGGCTTTTTTTCAAGATAATAAAAAGTTAACGAACATGTCATTATCGAGAGTGCAATAGTCACCCACATAACAATTTTGACGCTATCTTCGGGGATGATGGGATGCGTACCTATGACATAATCAAAAAAGTCAGAGACCAGGAAAAAGACAAATATCAATAAGTACCGGCTAAAGTTTAGCTTTGTCATCTCTTTTAAAAGGGTCATAGCGACAAGAATCATTCCAATGTGCAGTAACACGATAACAAAGCGGAAAGCCCAAGTTTGGGGAGAGAAATAATAATCATAATTTAGGAATAAAACAAAGAGCGTCCATATACCTACTTTAGCGAGGCCGATAAAAGTGAACGCATCAAAGGTACTGGAACGCAAACCGAATGAATAGAATAGCAGAACAAGAACATACATAAACGTGAAAAAAGGGCTGTCAGGTACGAAAAACCATAAATAGACGGGTGTTATTTCAAATTGCCCCAGGTAATAATAAAAACCAAAAAGCGTTCCGATAATGCAGGAAACCAAAACAACGAATCTGGCTCTTCTTTCTTTTTTAAACCAGAAAAAGAAATCCAATATCCCTGTCATGATTCTATTCCATTTTTTAACGGTCGCGCAGGCACACCGCCCACAAACCCGGACACATCGCCGTTCACAAGAGAGTGGGCTGAAACAATGCTGCCGTCTGCGATAGTGACACCGGGAAGAATGGTGGTATTTGCCCCGATTGTTACGTTTTTTCCTATAACGACATTTCCTGTCCTGTACTCACCGACAAGGAATTCATGGCACAGGATTGTTGAATTAAATCCAATGATACTGTTTTCCCCAATTTCAATGAGTTCCGGGAAAAACACGTCCATGTTCACTTCAAGCCCCACAGATACATACTCGCCTACCTTTATGCCCATGGCTGAATAAAGAAAGTTCTTGAATCGCAGCGAAGGCGAGATGCGGGCGATGGACATGCAGATGTAATTGAATGTGACTTTGAAGGGAGATACTATGTCTTCCCAGTACCAGAGGGAGTTGTGGATGCCTTTTGAGGTATATGTTTTGAGATGACGCATTAAGCTCATAGATGAGCTTACAGATAAAAAATTTTTGCATCAATGAAGCTGGATAAGTAAAGATAACTTAATTTATAATGAAGTATCTTATTGTAAGTTAACATTGCTTAACTTAAAACTGTAAATTTGAAGATAAGTAAAGAAAGGTTATCTTATGAAAACCAGAGCTGGAACATTCGTAAAGCAATCAGGTGGATATAAAGCATTTATACCTGCCCCTTTACCCCCCGACCCGCCTATCAAATATGATGATGAACTGCAATTATTGCTATCAAAAGCGGATAGAGACCTTGCAAGACTGGATGGAATTACAACAGTTTTGCCAAATGCTGACCTTTTCATTGCAATGTATGTAAAAAAGGAGGCGCTTTTGAGTTCCCAGATTGAGGGGACTCAGGCTTCCCTTGAGGGGGTTCTGGAATTTGAGGCTGATTTAACGCCTAAAGAAGATGTAAGTGAGATAAAAGAAGTAATCAATTATATAAAGGCGTTAAATTACGGGATGGAAAGGCTTAATGAACTGCCCATGTCTTTAAGACTTATCAGGGAAATCCACAAAAACCTGTTAGAAGGAACGAGAGGCGCAAACAGGATTCCAGGGGAATTCAGGGAATTCCAGAACTATATAGGAGCGCCAGGCGCATCTATAAATGAGGCGGTATTCGTACCCCCGCCGCCGGATATGGTAATACCTGAGATGGAAGAGCTTGAGAAATTCTTTCATAAGAAAGATGACATCCCTCCACTGGTCAAGATTGCTTTAATCCATGCCCAATTTGAAACAATCCATCCTTTTTTGGATGGAAATGGAAGGGTTGGAAGGCTTCTTATAACATTTTATCTTTATTGGAAGGGGATATTATCCAGACCTCTTTTGTACCTGAGTTTTTATCTGAAAAAGAACAGGGCTGTATATTATGACTTATTGATGAAAGTGCGCAGGGAAGGAGCATGGGAAGACTGGATTAAGTTTATCCTCATAGGTGTGAGTGAGACCTCGCAGGAGGCGGCGAATACTGCGCGGGAGATAATTAAATTAAAAGATAACCTGATAACGAAACTTTATGAAAATTCAACAGCAAGCGTTTATGCTGTGAAACTGATTGATTTACTTTTTGAGAAGCCGGTGATAAGTACTAAAGATGTGGTTGAAAGATTGAAAGTTTCAACGGTGACGGCGAATGAACTGGTGAGGAGATTTGTGAAAATCGGGATTTTAAGGGAGATTACAGGGAAGCAGAGGTATAAGAAGTATATCTTTGTGGATTATGTGGAGATTATAGCAAAGGGGACGAGGGATTAATTTTTTACGAAACGAAAGCAATATCTTCTATATAATTCGACTAATTTGACCTCATCCTAATATACTCCTCCATCATAATTTAGCCCATCATGCCCCCAATCTTCGAAATCCTCCACAAAGCCTGCGCCGGTAGAATCGGGCGCCTTGAGACACGCCACGGGATTGTGGAAACACCAACTATCATGCCTGTGGTCAATCCCAATATCCAGACCATCAAGCCTTCTGAACTTCGAAAATTCGGCGCAGAGATAATCATCACGAATTCTTATATCATTTACCGCAAGCCCGAACTCAGGGAGCGCGCCCGCAGCGAGGGGCTGCATTCTCTTATTGGTTTTGACGGCCCCATTATGACTGATTCCGGTTCCTACCAGTTATCAGTGTACGGAGAAGTGGAAGTAAATAACGCACAGATTGTTCAATTCCAGCAGGATATTGGTTCGGACATCGGCGTACCTCTTGACATACCCACACCTCCCGATGTCCCGCGCGCTCGCGCCGAGGAAGAACTTGGAATCACTTATAAGAGAGTGAAAGAAGCCCTTGGATTGAAAAAAGAGATGCTGTTAGCCGCACCTGTGCAGGGTTCGACATATCCTGACCTGCGGGAGCGGGCTGCGCATGAGCTAAGCCAGCTTGATTTTGACGTCTATCCACTCGGCGCTGTTGTGCCTCTCATGGAATCATACAGGTATTCTGACCTTGTGGATGTTATTGTGGCATCAAAAAAAGGTCTCTCACCCGCTGCCCCTGTTCATCTTTTCGGCGCCGGGCATCCCATGATGTTCTCACTCGCAGTCGCGCTGGGCTGCGATTTGTTCGATTCTGCCTCATATGCGTTGTATGCCAAGGACGGACGTTATATGACAGTTCGCGGCACTTATCATCTTGACCAGCTACAGTACCTGCCGTGTTCCTGCCCTGTGTGCGCCTCGCATAATGCTAGTGAATTGAATACGAGCGAGCAGCGGGAAGAACTTCTGGCGCGCCATAATCTCTATGTGACTTTCGAGGAAATAAGGGAGGTAAAGCAGGCGATAAGAGAGGGAAGCCTCTGGGAACTTGTAGAGCAGCGGTGCAGGGTGCATCCCCAGTTGTTAAACGGGCTTAAGCGCGCGCTTCATCATTCGGATTGGATCGAGCAATTCCAGCCTGTATCAAACTCAACTTTTTTTTACAGCGGTCCAGAATCGGCGCTCCGGCCCGAGGTGCTTCGGTACAGGAAAAAGCTCAAAAACCTGAAGCTTGGAGGCAAGGTGCTTATCAGGACGCGAAGGACTGGTAATGAAGATGAATTCGATTGGGTTCTTGATTTTAAACCACCGTTTGGTCCGTATCCCATAGAACTAAAAGAAAACAGTCCTTTCAACGCCGAAATAACAGATGAACCGGATTATGAATCTTTGACAGTCGCGCTTCAAAATACGATTGAGCTGATTGAACTAAATCCGGATTCTGAATTTACGATTGTATTGGACGGTCTTCCCGAACATCCATTAATGAAGGAAATCAAAAACCGCAAATAAACGTCCCATTTAAGTTTTTCTCTAAAAGCAGCTACACATCCCTTGCCAGGCGGAAGCCGAGGACAGATTCACGGACATCTGGTGGATCAAATCGACGACCCGCCGACCGGCTCCTGTCAGCTTCGCGCTGCCAGTGTCCGCCCCGCTCAGCCCGTCTGTTGTCGTTGATGTCATCTCCTTCACATGCACTGCCGTCAGATGGTGCATTTTCATAGTTGCATATTTTATCCTGCACCCATTCCCATACATTGCCATGCACATCGTACAGCCCCCATGGATTGGGCTTCTTCTGCCCGACTGGATGTGTCGTGTAGTTTGAGTTCCCCCCATACCAACCATAATCGCCAAGTTCAGAGGGGTTATTACCGAAGGAATACATTGTAGTTGTGCCTGCTCGCGCTGCATATTCCCATTCAGCCTCGGATGGAAGACGGTATTTGTTTGTACCTTCTTTCTCATTGAGTTTTTTGATAAATTCTTGTATATCGTTCCAGGACACCATCTCAACAGGCAGGTCGTCCCCTTTGAAATGTGAGGGGCTGTTTCCCATGATATCATACCATTGGTTCTGGGTTACTTCATATTTGCCCATGTAAAAAGCCCTTGGAATCTTCACACGATGGACTGGTCCTTCCATAGGAACCCTATCTCTTTCATTCAATGGCGCACCCATATCAAATTCGCCTGCAGGTATCAATATGAACTCTATGGGAGTTGGAATGGGGGGAGTCATTGGAGCAACAGGTATTGGAGTAACCGTTGGGGTCATTGTAGCAGTTAGGGTTGATGTAGCTGTTGGAGTAGGCGCAGATGTATTTGTTTGTAAGCCTTTGCCTTCAGTTATCGAACATATTACTTTTTGATTTTCTTCAT
>JAHFDG010000124.1 GCA_023249105.1 Candidatus Methanoperedens sp.
AGCTATCTATGAAGAATGAAAAAAATATAGAAAAATCAGAAAAAGCGGGCAGTATGGCAAGAATATTGTATAATATTTTCAAAAGTCAGGGAAAATTACAAGTTAATCGAACTCCTCTATAGATTATTCATAAAAGATTTGATAGAAACTGCAAAGTAATAACCATGGGGCATACGCAGCAGTTATGAACAAAAAAATGAAAAACTTACGGGTGGTATCAGTCGAACCTCTCTCCCTGGAATCCATAGGAGGCAGGGGGTGAGAGGCGATAGAAGAGTAAAACCGGGGTTTGCGGGTTTTGGAGAATTAATTGGTATCAGCGTAGGACTTGCAGCAATTGCCTGGGTTCTGGATTCCATTTTAGATTCTGTTATATTCCATGATGGGACGCTTACCGGGCAGCTACTATCCCCAACTGTTCATGAAATCGGGATCAGGGTTTTATTTGGTTTAATTCTAATCATGTTCGGTACCTACACCCAACTGAACATGGGCCGGCGCAAGCGGGTGGAGGAGGAGTTTCGGCAATCCGAGGAAAAATACCGGATGTTAGTTGAGAATATCCAGGAGGGCGTCTTTATTATCCAGGATGCTAAATTCCAATATGCCAATGAAACTTTTGCCAGAACGGCTGGCTACAATGTGGGAGAAGTTATCGGCAGGGATTTTAAAGATTTTGTTGCACCGGAGGATCTGGGAATGGTAGCAGACCGCTATTATCGAAGGCAGGCTGGAGAAAATGTCCCTGCGGAATATGAATTCAGCGTGATCCGTAAGGACGGGACAAGAATCATTGCCAGTATGAATGTGAGGCTTATAACTTATCGCGGCAGGGTAGCAAGTATGGGGATTTTGAAGGACATCACCGAGCGTAAACAGGTAGAAGAGGCAATGAAAGAAGCTATTGCAAAGGCTGAGGAGGAAAGAAATAAATCAAACGCGATTATTGCAGCCTTAGGTGATGGCCTCATCATCCAGGATACTGATTACAAAATAGTATATCAAAACCAGATTCAGAACGATTTATTCGGGAACCGCATTGGGGAGTATTGTTACAAAGCCTATGAAGGCAGGGATACTATCTGTGAGTGGTGCCCTGTTGAAATAACTTTCCGGGATGGAAAGATTCACAGAACAGAGAGAGAGATGAATACTGAGAGGGGGACAATGTATTACGAACTTATTTCATCGCCTTTAAGAGATTCTACAGGGAAAATCGTAGCAGGAGTAAAGGTTGTCAGAAACATTACCGAGCTCAAGCGGGCGGAAGAGGAGTTACGTGAAAGGGAGCATTTCCTTGCTGACATGTTCGCAAGCATACAGGACGGCATCGGCATCATCGACAAAGACATGAACATTCTCCGTATCAATTCAACAACTGAAAGGTGGTATCCGCATATCACGCAGTTCATAGGCAGGAAATGCTACGAAGTCTATCATGGCAGAAGCGAGCGATGTGAAGTCTGCCCCGCCTGGCGAACACTTAAAACAGGCGAATCAGCTCACGATGTTGTTCCCAAACATGAGCCCGGGGGAAAGGAAGCTGGCTGGGCGGAAATCTACAGTTTCCCTCTGTTCGATACAACAACAGGGCAGATGAATGGGGTAATCGAATATGTACGCGACATCACCGAGCGCAAACAGACGGAAGAAGCGCTCAGAAAAAGCATGTCGATGTTAGAAAAAGCGCAGGAAATTGGACAGATGGGTAGCTGGGAGTGGGATATAGCAACCAATGAGCTGATATGGTCTGATGAGGTCTATAAGCTCTATGGTCTTGATCCGGCAAAGGATCGCCCGACCTACGATACGGTCGTCAATACCCTCACACCGGAATCCATGGACTGGTTTATTAAAACCATCGAGGACGCCTTAAAACATGGAAAGCCCTTTGACGGAGAATATGGCTTATTCCATCCGGATGGCGCCAGAAGATATACTCATACACGTGGGGAAGTGATCCGGGACAAAGAAGGTAATCCGGTAAGGATGATAGGTATAGTGCATAATATCACAGAGCGCAAGCGTGCAGAAGAAGAAATTGAGAAATATACAAGAGAGCTTGAGGAATCAAATCGCATAAAGGAACTTTTCGCAGATATCATGCATCATGACCTTTTGAATCCGCTCAATACTGCTAAAGGCTTTATTGAACTTCTTAAGGAAAACGAGACAGTATCCAGGAAAAAAGCCTATCTTGAAACCATTGAAAGAAGTCTTGTAAAGGGAATGGAACTCATAGACGGCGCCATGAAATTTTCAAGGGTTGAGAGTTTGAAAAGTATTGAATTGGAAGAGCTGGACTTAAAATGGATTATTGAGGAAGTCATTTTAGCTCTCACCCCGCTTGCTGATAATGCCGGGGTGGAAATCATTAACCACATAACTTTGAATACGCCAGTGAAAGCCAATAAAATAATCGAAGAGGTCTTTTCAAACATGATATCCAACGCTATAAAATATGCATCAAGTGGTAAAAGAATAATTGTAGAAAGCGAGGATAAGGGAGAAAGCCTGCAAGTCAGGGTAATAGACTTCGGAGAAGGTATAAAGGAAAGCGAGAAGACCGTGATTTTTGAAAGATTCAGGAGGGGAGGTAAAATCGGTGTAAAGGGTTCAGGTCTCGGGCTTGCTATTGCGGGGAAGATTATGGAATTGCATAACGGGAGGATATGGGTTGAAGATAATCCCGAAGGCGGAGCTGTTTTTATTGTGGAGATTCCAGGGAATCTAAGTTAGAGAACCTGATTTTTCAAACATATCCTTGTGAATACTTTGCGTACCTGGCGCCTTTGCGGTGTGCGATTTTATTCACCGCAGAGCCGCAAAGGTCGCAAAGATAGTTTTATAATCACATTCTTAAATAATCATAATCCTGAATAAAAAGCTTCGGGGTCTGGACAGGATTAGCGTACTATTAACACTTTTGGTCTACTTGCGCTTTATGGCGCTGGGGTTGCGACCCCATACCCCAACGGATGCGCCGCCTGTGGCGGGGTTCAATGTAAGATAT
>JAHFDG010000125.1 GCA_023249105.1 Candidatus Methanoperedens sp.
CTGGCATGTGTAATTATCCGCCTTGAGCCGGGCCGCTCGTTCTCTGGATCTCAACCACAATTGGCGCAGGGCTGCCCGGATCTTACCTCTCGGCGTCCCTGGAAGTCTTTTACCCATCTTTATTAACCTCCAAATGGATAAGGGCAGAGTGCGCCCTGGCTGCAATCCCGCTGCACATTTCTCTTTCATTGAAAGCGCCAGTCAATGCCTGTTCAGCCATCAATTCGATCATCAAGAGGGCTTCTTCCATCTTTTCCCTCTGCCATTCCCTGCAATCGCAGGCATAGTGATGCGTAACACAGTTTTTGGCTCGTTTTTCACTTATTCTGTCCATTTACCAGCCTCCTCAAACCCATGCCCGTAAAAATGGACTGCGGCAGCCTTGTAATGGAACTCTATTAACTCAATTATGTGAGGAAATTCTTTATGTTTTTCCAATACGTTACGGATATATTCCCAATGCTCATTCGCCAATTGATAGGCTCGCTCCTCCTTAGGGTCTGTCATTGGTTTTATCCTCCTCTTCAAACGGTCTCATCCTATGCCAGGTTTCAGCCATCACACTGACTACATTTTTTAGTTCAATCAGGATTTCTGCCAGCCGATCCGTGCATTTTTCTAATGTCTCCAGGTCAGTCATTCTCTTTCCTCCTCTTTAATTTCAACACCACCCTCAATAAATTCGTAAATCCATTCTTCCCAGAGCATGTCCATTTCTAATTCCGATGTATCATAGGGCAGGGTTCGAGTTTCTTCAAAATACGCTGCTTTGCCTTTTGTCCACATCCGGAAAATTACGTTCATCGTTCGATCGCTATCCAATCTGTGGCTAAAATATCTTTTATGACTAATTGAACATGACAATCTTTATAGCCCTGATCCCACTTTTCTTTCTCCCATACAAAAATTCCCCACTCTGGCATCCCATTTTTATCTGTTTTAACTCTCGCCCTCGCCACTCCCAAAGGGGCCGCCCCTGTTTTTATCATTTCCACAGCTTCTATTATGTTCATTTAACCCTCCGTAAATCGTTTTTTAATGTCCAACCAATGCTACCCTATTAGTGCGCATTGGAGGACTCAACCTCATTTCGTTTGATATGCTCAGGGGACCTTGTTCTTATGTTTCTCGCGTGCCAGCCGAGACCTAGTTTTGTCTGGGTTAGGATCTCTGCCAAACCTGAACTCAAACATTTGACATTTAGGGCTTGTGCATCCTGCCACATCTGCCTCCGGGAATCCGGCTCCAAAATCGTCGCCCGACATACCCATACAAACCCCGCAATTAATTCTAATTGCTCGTAATAGTTCGCCTTTTGTTGTCATATCTTTTTCTCCTTAGCCTATACCCTTAATACGCATGATAACCCGTTCCAATGTCTCAATGGCCGCTTTTCTATCCCCAAGCTTGAGTTGGACAGGACGCGGCTTGTCCGGCTCGCACAAAAAGCGCCTTTTTCTCTTCTGTTTGTCATAAATCTCTGGAAAACAATAATCCCGATAGTTGACCTCCATTGATCCAGTATGGACTGAGATCAGATAGACATTATCATTGTAAACATTTATCTCGATCCCAGAATACCTATCAATATCAACAACTTTTTCAGGCTGCACGCCCATGATCACGCCTCCTTTAATCAAGGCTCCATGTCCCTTGAGGTAAAAGATTTATGCCCCTATAAAGTTTAAATTTCATTGTCAGGCCGTTTGGATTAATATTTTTGTGTGCCCAGTTTTTGCCTTTCACTACTTTTATCTTTGCCCCCGGAAAATCAGGGTCAACCGTCATATACAGCCTGGCTTTTTCTGCCGAGAAAGACCCACCCCTACCCAATTCTTTGTTGGCGTCTTTTTGTAGGGCAATTATAGCAATCCCATTTTTCAATTTATTCCTTATGTCCGCTAATTGCTTGTTTATCCTAAAAAAATTGTCATCAATCTCAAAATAATCAATAAGGTTAAGGCCATCTGGTTTGATAACATCTGCAAAATTCCTTGCCCGATCCCAAAAATGCATGTGTGCAAATTCGGATAGATCCACGTCCTCAAACTCCACCAACCGGCTTTTCAACTCTGTGGCGTCCATCTCAGAACTGAAATAATGGACATCGAAATTTTTGCGGTTCATTTTTGCAATATTGAGCATTAGAGCGGTCTTCCCTGCGTTATAACTCCCAGAAATAACGCTTATTGTTTTGGGGTAAGTGTTCACATATTGCTCCAAGCCGAACACCCATTTAACAGGTAATGGCGTGTCGTCTGCATGTAAAAGGTCAATTTCTTCGCAATCTTTATCAACCCTGCGATAAAAGCCTTCCCTGTTTATATCCCTTTCAATTAATTGGCTTTTTACCATTCTTGATAGGATGGTCCTCCTGTTCTGCCGGTCCTTGTTTGTCACTATTTGTAACTCTTTGTCACAGTTTGTCACAGTGAACCAACCTTCAGTCGAGTCTATCCATTGACCAAACTCTTGAGCCATATTGCGCTTATTCGCTGACTCCATCACAATATCGAAATCCTTTATGAGGTCTCCTATTTCAGCGGCATCATATTTTGATTGGCATATTTCGATTATCTGACTGCATTTCTGGATGATCTCGCGGCGCTTGGAAAGATCTTTGAGATGAGAAAGGAAATGGTTTGTCCCGGCGCTGGTGCTGATAGGGGGCAGATCATATATTAAATTATCTATGTCATACTTTTTAAGGGCCTTGTCTTTTTTTTGCTCTTCGTGGATAAAATGATGAAAAGGAAGATACTCAAAGGTGTTATTCCTTATAGTTATATAATTATATATATACCCCCATAGCGTAGCGTGGGCCGGAACAAAAAAATCCGTCGGTTTTAACTCTTTTTCAATCTGCGCCCGTACATTGTCAAAAGTTATGTAAGTAGTTAATATTGCTATCTCTGTTTGCTCATCGTAAGGCATGTTTTGGGTCGGCATTTTTAACCTTTTTGGGGCCTTGTCACGATT
>JAHFDG010000002.1 GCA_023249105.1 Candidatus Methanoperedens sp.
GAGCAGACCCATGCAGTGGGATTTTAACCCTTTGAACATGCATTGTATTTTTCTTTCCTCCAAATGTTCTGTTTGTTGTACTTTCTTTCTTGTGCTTCGAGGCACGCAACGCAGATATTTCATTGTTTTGGAAACGCAAATTTAGCTTTGTTATTTTTCCGTGACCCCTTAACAAAAACTATTCAAACATAGTAAACCAATTATACCCTATGAAGAGTGAGATAATTATAGGCATAAGCGGCGCCTCGGGTGTCCAGTACGGTGTCAGGCTTCTTGAAACCCTGAAAAAAATGAAAGGATATGAAACTCATCTGGTCATTTCCGAATCCGCAAAAAAACTTATTGAGATAGAGACAGCTCTTTCAGTCCGCAATGTGGAGAAACTGGCTGATAACTTATATGACGATTATGATTTTACAGCGCCAATAGCAAGCGGTTCCCACAAAAACAGAGGAATGATAATAGCGCCTTGCAGTATGAAGACCCTTGCATCAATCGCATCCGGGATGTCAGATACATTGATTTCAAGAGCTGCCGATTGCTGCCTTAAAGAAAAACGCCCTCTTGTTTTAATGGCGCGGGAAACTCCCCTGAATTTGATACACATAGAGAATATGAAAAGAGCGTTAGAGGCCGGAGCTTCCATACTTCCCGCGTGTCCTGCTTTTTATACAAAACCCAAAACTATTGATGAACTTGTTGATTTCATGGCAGGCCGCGCGCTTGACCTTCTTTCTATTGAGCATAATTTATACAAGCGGTGGCGTGAATGAGTTTGCGTGGATTCTTAGAACAACTCAAAGCCGAAGGAAAACTCAAAGAAGTCACAAAAAACCTCTCGCCCGTATTTGAGGTATCGGCATCGGTCGGTAAAGAGCCTACCCTCTTTACAAATGTCGCCGGTTCAAAAGTGGTCATGAATATCCTTGGTTCAAGGGAATTGCTTGCTGAAGCACTCGGTATATCCCCTGAAAAAATTATAGAATTCCTTTCCTCATGCCCCACCGAAGGCGATGTTAAGCTTGTGAAAGATTCTCCCACCAAAGAAATCACAGGAAAACCAGACCTTACGAAGCTTCCAATCCTCACCCATTTTGAGGGTGACGGCGCCCCGTATATCACGGCAGGCGTTGTGGTTTCGGAATATGAAGGAATCATGAACGCTTCTATCCACAGGCTGCGTGTAATAGGAAAAGACAAACTTACAGCGCGGCTTGTTGAATTCAGGCATACGTATAATCTTCATAAAAAAGCCGCGGAACACGGGAAGCCGCTTCCCATAGCAATTGTTATCGGAATTGACCCTGTTACCCTTTTTGCCATCTCAACCCGCGTGCCTGAGGGGAAGGAGTTCAATTATGCTTCAGCGCTGAAAGGTGAAACGATTGAGCTATTCGAATGCAAAAACGGTATCAAAGTCCCTCACGCAGAGATAGTGCTTGAAGGTTATATCCATCCGACCGAACTTGTGGATGAAGGCCCCTTCGTGGACATTAGCGGCACATACGATATTATCAGGAGACAGCCGGTCATATACCTCACAAACATGATGCACAGGCGCGATCCCATTTACCATGCCCTGCTTCCGGCGGGAAGCGAACACAATATTCTAATGGGGATTCCGTATGAGCCGCTCATATTCAATGAAGTGAAAAAAGTGGCAGATGTGAAAAACGTGGTCATGACCCCCGGCGGCTGCTATTATTTCCATGCTGCTGTGCAAATCCATAAGACAAATGACGATGAGGCAAAAAAGGCGATAGATGCCACTTTCGCAGCGCACAAGAGTTTGAAGCATGTGATAATCTTGGATGAAGATATCAATATTCTAGACCCCAATGATATCGAATTTGCAATAGCGACACGGGTGAAAGGCGATGAGGATGTTTACATTTATCCGAATGTGAGGGGAAGCACGCTTGACCCGCGTTCTGATAATGGCATCGGGACAAAGATTGGAATAGATGCTACGATGGATTTGAGCAAGAAATGGAAGTTCGAGAGGGCGAGGCGACCACAAATTAAACGCTTATAAATGGTTAAATATATCGAGGAATAAGATTATTAAAGATAAATTTACATGAAAACAAAAATCAGGTTACTTCTATATGCTCTTGGAATCTGGTTTTTGTTTGTTATTGCAGCTATCCTAAATGGATTATTTAGAAACTTTTTTGTCGAACCTATAGCAGGTGAATATGCTGGGCATGTCATCAGTACTATAGTATTAGTTTGTGTTATTTTAGTAGTGGTATCTCTATTTATCAGCAGAATAAAAATTGATTACACCAAGACCGATTTGCTTTTGATTGGGGCGATTTGGCTAATATTAAGTATATTGTTTGAATTTGTTTTTGGTCATTATGTTCTCCGCATTTCTTGGGATACTTTATTTGCCGATTACAATATTCTTAAAGGGAGAATATGGAGTCTTGTACTATTAACGGAATTTATAGCTCCCTTGTTATTTGGTTTAAAATCCCAATTGAAATATAGACTCAATATATATACGCAAAAGTTATTGAGACATAGGTTAGAATCCAAAATATTACTTGGGAGTGGAGTGTTAATATTTATATTTCTAATTGTTAATTATTTCTATCCTAATTTATTTTTCAATAATTCGGAAAAACCCTCAGATATTTTAACAACAAATGCAAATATACTCGCAACAATTTTTGCTATAACTATTTCTTTAACCCTTCTGGGACTTCAATATATATCAGAGAGTTTAACACCTCGAATAGTGCGGTCGTTCATAAAATCAAAATTTATAACAGGTCTTTTACTTTCATACATCTTTTCTATATTGATAAATATATTTGTGATATCATTTCCAAAAATAATAGAGGCTAGAAATTTTGTATATTTTTCCTATCTACTTTTAATTTGGTGCATTTTTTACTTAGTTTCATATCTGTTCTACATGATAAGAAAGATTCAACCAACGAGTGCGCTATATGAAATCGAAAAACAAATCCCAGTGGGCTATGATAAAATAATTATTCATAAGTTTAATCAAAAATTACTTAATGTACCTGATGAACAGGATAAATTTATAGACTTGGAGCAAATCATAATAAAAACAATAAGAAATAACGATTTTTTCTCATTCATAGCTTGTTTGAATTTGCTTTTTAAGAAACAAATTACATATCTTGAAAATATCTATAAGGAAGGACCTAATGATGAACAAGGATATGAACAAATACATAACAATGCGGATGCAATTAGTCTCTACTTTTTACGAATTTCCAAACAAATTTACTTTGAGATACTTAGGGAAAAAAATGAACGGTTTTTATTGCACTATACACATGAGTTAATCAAGATAATTACACTTTTGTTGAAATTAAAAGCAATCAGCCCACTTAGAGATATCAATGATAATTTTAACGACATTGGATTCCAAATAATCGAGGGACGGTTCCAATCTATATTTGGAAATTATGGTCATTTCTTAAATAAAGTTGCAAAAGAAGAATTCCTAAATATTCCAAGCGGTAATTTATTTTTAGAATTTCATGATGGATTAGTTCCTCTAAATAATCTCCCCAAAAAGGAACGCGATGAACGATTTCTTGGACATATGATTTATGATTATTTTTCATATGATCGTCTAAAATTTTTTGAAAAATTCTCAATGAAAGCTGCAGATAATGGGTATAAGGATATTATAGTATCCGTTAAACATTTACTGTTTGAATTGCTTGATATGGCTATCAAAAAAGACGATAATAACAAAATGCGGATTGCGCTGGTGATGGATATTCTAGATAGTCTTAAGAAGATTCATGATTATTCTTTAACTAAAAACATCAATGTTGATTTCTTTGGGTTATTACAATTACAAGATATAATTGAGTCATTAAAAGATGAGGCGACAATTAATTCAGTGGGTATTTTAACCTCAAAATACTATTGTGAGGGTACTATTAATCTTATAAAAAAGGATTATTACTTTGGTTTATCCGAATTAGGCATTCAAGGCAGAGTTTTAGTTTCTAAATACCCTCTAATAACGGAAATTGTTGTTGATTCTTTGATTGAGAGTCTGAAGATTGTTTCTGAAGATAATAAATTTAAAAAAATCAACAAAGAAATGGTAGTTAATGAATTAAACTCAATAAAGAAATGGAATAAACCCAAGCATAAAAATATCGAAGATAAGATTGATAAAGCATTTATAAAATATAAAGTCAAAATTAAAACCAACAAGGGAGTAGGTGCTTGAAAATGCTAACTTATAAAACCATATTAACAAAACTCGAAGAAAATGCCACTACAATTAAAAAATATGGTGTAAGGAGCATTGGACTATTTGGTTCATTTATCAGAAAAGAACAAAAACCCACAAGTGACATCGATATCCTTGTAGAATTCGAAAAAGGCAAAATAACCTTTGACAACTATATGGATTTAAAATTCTTCTTAGAAGACCTGTTCAAATGCAAAGTTGACCTTGTAATGAAAGAAGAAATAAAACCTGATTTAAAGCCATATATTCTTGGGAGTGTAAAATATGCAACAAGCGCATAAAGCATATCTAAAAGATATCCTTGAGGCAATCCATAAAATTAAGAAACCTATGAAAACCAAACCAATCTGCGTTTATCTGCGTTCATCTGCGGTTCGTAATTTCGATACGCATAGCCTGCCTCGGTTTCCTATCGGCGCGCCGGACAGTTTAAAATATTTAGCACTGAGTTCGTACGAGTTCGTATCGAGTTCGTTGTTTATATTCCATCTCGCTTCGCGCTCGTTGCATTCATTTGCGGTTAATGAATTCCTATACGCTGAAAAAAGTGTGAAAGTGCATATTTGTCCACAATTCCTGAAATATGTGCGAGGAGCATAGATGTACCTCACACCGGAAGAAGAAAAACTCTTCAATGGCGAACACGGCCCGACTTACCAGAAAGCAATTGAGATACTCGCAGCCCTCGGCGACATATACGGCGCCGACAGGCTGATTCCAATAAAAAGCGCCCAGATAGCAGGAGTATCCTACAAGACCATAGGTGAAGCCGGCCTTGAATGGATATCAGACTTAAAGGGAAAAGTAGTAGTCCCTTCGATTCTTAATCCTGCAGGTATGGACATGGAATGCTGGAAGGAGATGGGGATATCTGAGGATTTCGCGAATAAGCAGGAAAAAATAATCCAGGCATATTCAGCACTTGGCGTGAGAATCGAATGCTCCTGTACACCCTATAATATCTTTGACAACCTGGCTGGCTTCGGAGACCATGTTGCGTGGAGTGAATCTTCAGCCATCTCATACGCCAATTCGGTCATCGGGGCGCGTACTAACAGGGAGGGGGGACCAAGCGCCCTTGCCGCAGCATTAATAGGTAAAACTGCAAATTATGGTTTTCATCTTGATGAGAACCGCAAACCCGTTGTATCGATAATAGTCGAAGCGAAGCTTCATGATTCTGATTACGGGGCGCTTGGGTATATAGTCGGCGAGATGGTGGGCGATAGAGTGCCTCTTTTTAAACTCAAATCAAAGCCATCTAAGGACGAACTCAAATCACTCGGCGCCGCAATGGCAGCTTCCGGCGCCGTGGCGCTGTACCACGTTGAGGGTGTGACCCCTGAAGCCGGGAAATATGAGTCCCCTGCTGAAAAAATCACAATCGAGGAAAGCCAGATAAAAGAGGTTTACTCAAAGGGGGAGCCGGATTTGATAGCATTCGGTTGTCCCCACAGCAGCGTCAGCGAACTTGAAAGGCTGGCTCAACTTCTAAATGGCAAAAAAGTAAAAAAAGAGGTATGGATTTGCACCTCGCGCGCCATAAAAAATAAGCATCCTGAATTGATTAAGCGAATTGAAAAAAGCGGCGCGAAGGTTTTTTGTGACACATGCATGGTAGTTTCTCCTGCGAGTGAAAGATTCACCTGTATGATGGTGAATTCGGGGAAGGCGCATAAGTATGTGCCGAATTTGTGCGGGGTGAAGAGTATCCTCGGAAGAACTGAGGATTGTATTGAGGTGGCGCTGAGGGAGTAAAAAATAAAAAGGAATTACTCTCTCAGTCTTTATTGTGTATCTGGATATTTCCTCCAACAAGTGTCCCTTAAGCCAAAAATCAGCGCCCGTAATACAGCCGTGAGTGCATGCCAGTTGTTTTAAGACGTTGCGGCAGACCGTGGATTTTCCAGAGCCGGGGGCGCCGGTGATGGCGATGCGGATCATTTCATATATCCTGCCTGATGGATTTTCCTAAATTAAGAGCCATTTCCATAATGGTTTATAGATTATTTCTTTGTTTTTGAAATTCTCTTCTCCTTCAAAGTCCTCTGTTATCACAAGACCGCTCTTCAAATTTAACTCGTCCATCGCCCTGAGCAGTCCTTTAAGCTCTCTTTCCTTTGTTTCCATGTCAGATATATCATCGCAAACCTGTATCAGCTCTTTTACTTTCAAGCCTTCTTTAATCACAAAATCAACTTCCTTCCCGGCTGTATCTTTGTAGTAGTATATCTCTATCATAGGGTCAAAGGTCTGTCTTATCCTTAACTCATTTGCGACAATATTCTCCATGAGCTTTCCTGAATTTTTTGAAAAACGGAATCCGATAACATTTGATAAACCACTGTCTATTGAATATACTTTTCTCTGGGCTTTCTCCTGGTCTTTCATAGAGAAGGAAAATTTCTTTATGAAAAAAACAAGACAAGCGGTTTGGATGTAATCGGAAAATCTATCCACGGTTGCATGCGGGATATTTAAGAACGTAGATACTTTCTGGAAACTCACAGGGGATGCGATATTTGTAAGATAAAATTTAGATAATGTTTTTATTTTTTCCCTTTCCCTGATATTGAATCTTTCGATTGTATCTTTTGTAATTATGGTCTCGAAATAACCCAGCAGTATCCTTTTCTTATCTGTCGATAAAACAACCTCCGGGAAACCTCCGAATTCCATATATTCATCAAGCGCCCTTTTTATCTCGACCCTTTTTGCCAGAACTTCGATTTCAGTGGTGGCAGGAATCCCCTTGAATTTTAAAAATTCTTTAAATGATAGAGGATAAGCAAAGAAAGTTATGTTCCTGCCTGTCAGTAAAGTTGCAAGCTCAGCGCTCAGAAGCTTCGATGACGAGCCTGAAATAATAAGCCGTGCTTCTTTTCGCTCATGGACTCCCCTTGCAAAGCGTTCCCATTCCGGGATATTCTGGATTTCATCTAGGAAAATGATTGGTTTCTTATCGGGTTTTACTTTTTCAAGATAAGTATCGTAAATATCCCTGAGAAGTTTTAGGTCTCTCTGGATGAATCTTTCATCTTCAAAATTCACTATCAGCGTATTTATGTCAGCGCCAAGTTCTTTTGCAAGCTGCCTTATTATCGTGGATTTCCCGCTTCTCCTTATGCCTGCTATGCATACTATCTGGTTTGTTTCCGTTATTAGCGGGATGAGTTTTCTTATGTAGTCTTCCCTTTTGAAGCCTGTATCTATCTCTTTTGCCCAGAAATTCCAGTCCGAGAGGATTTCAAGGATTTCTTCTTTTCGCATGATAGATTATATGTGAGGCAAATATTTAAGATTTTGCCTTACATGAACTGTAAAAATCAAGATTTCATGCACAAAAATCGTGCGTGAAATTAATATGGTGCATCAAATAGACATTAAGAGATTGTCGGATTACCTCTTAAATTCATTCTTAACTTCAGAATTTTCGAGATTTTTCAATACAATTTCTTAACTCGAAGACTTTTTCAGATTGGGCTGCAAATGTTTAATCCAAACGTATGTAAAAAAAGTCTATATTTCTCACAGCGCCGCATCGTCAACTACTTCGACAGTCTGCAAGCTAATGCACAACCGGGTAAAAAAGATCAAAGACAAGACCTTAAAATGTCACCGAGTTTGACATTTGGCTTTTGGCAGTACTAATTTTCTAAGCCTTACTCTGTATCAGGAATGTTATCATTGACTTCGCTTCTTTCTCTGAAACCTGACATCATTGAGATGTTTAAACGCTTTGTTGCCTTAAACTCATCGAAGTCTTTTTTTTCGGATATGAGGAATTTAAGAAACGATTTGTTTTGGAATCTACAGGTTTGGGCAATACCGAGCAATTGGAGGTATTGGGGTGCCAAATGTTCAAAGAATGTTCCTGAAATTTTTCTTTGTATAGCAAGCTGCCTGATGGCTCTTTCTGCCATGTTATTGTTCCAAGGTATAGAGTCATATTCGAGAAAAGTGAATAAACTTTCTTTATAATGTTGAAATCGTTTTTGATATTTGATTGTTAATTCGGAGTTGTAGTCCCTATCAATAATATTCTTTTCATAGAAGTGTTCTACAGACTTATTGAATTTGTTAAGATGTATCTTCTTTAATCCATACTTCTCGATAGCTTCAAAAATAGGTATGAGAAGGTTCTTTACCTCAAAAACGAACGACTCGAATTCAGTGTTGAACGGTTCACTCCAGAGATCATCATTGATATCTCGGATTAGATGTACCCAACATTTTTGTTGCTTGCACCTTACAGAGTCATAACCAGGGTAGAAATCGGATATCAAAATTCCTTTATAATTTGATAAAAATTCATGCACTATAGTTGTCTCTCTTGTTTCAGTAATTCTAAAGACCACATGCTTGCCGTCTGTGAATACCCATACATACTGTTCAGCACCTTGGATGTTAATTCGCGTTTCATCAACATGAATAAATGGACTTTCGAGGATGCGCTGGACAAGATTCTTTTCTGTAGGAGCATAGTATTCGGCAAAGTGCCTCATGAAGTTTAGAATAGTACCTTCACTTGTTCTCTCACCAAATAGGTCCTCTGTCACTTGAGTAATTATACGATACGGTAAACGAAGTATTATTCTTTGATAGATTGTCCATGCTTGAAAGCTATGTCCAAACAATTGATGCCCCAATTTGATCCGGAATGGATTATAATACTTTCCGCACCTTTGACAATAACCTTTTGTACTGATATACTTTGTAACGGTTTTTCTACATCCACTCTTTGTGAAGTGTAGATCAATAATGGTTTCTTGAACAACCACCTTTGATTTTTGGAGTGGCTCTCTATGTAGGGGGCATTTTCTTTCTAATGGCACTATAACAATTTTCCCTGCCCTTGAGGGAACTATCCTATTATACGCTTGATGACCAGTTGGTGCACCACGTTTCTTTTTTTCTGCCCCATCAGTTCTCTTTTTAGACCGAATGCTTATTTTGTTCTTGTTGTAATCAGCATACGCAGATCTAATTATCTGTTCGAATTCACTATGGATTTCACTGCCCATTTCTGTTGTAGTTTGTTTTGGTCGATCAGCAAAATCAATATTATTCTGTGAATCGGCAGCGTCTCTGATTTTCGTGAGATTTTCAACCAATAAGTGTAGAGCTCGGCAGTCTTCTTCATTATATCTGACCAACATCTCCTTATAATTGCTATTTTGTGTAACTTCCCATTGATGTCGCCAAACAAGACTTTGCAGCCCAGATGCGTCAGGAGATGTCCAATATGCACCCAGGAATTTACCCAACTCTTTCAGACTGTTCGATCTTGTTGGAAAATATACTTTGCTATAAATAAAAGAATTGATATTGGTCAACCGCTCTTTGACTGCATCGCAATGTGTCTCGTATCTTTTTGCAAGTATATCAATAGCTTTCGGCTCATAACTGCCGTAATGATATATGGGAGCTTCTGGATATCTATCTGCCATTTCAAGAATTTCATTCCAAATTCGTCCTTCATCTTGGATAGAGTCAGCCCAGAAGGTATGGTATATATTTTTATCGTTCTCACAAACAAGCAAGCCCATCAAGTAATAGAATTTTTGATCAGGAATACCTTCTATGTCAAAAAACAGCTCTATTTTATTTCTGGGCAATTCTGGGAGTTCTTGGATGTATATCTTTCCTGCCCTTATCGCCAAAGCTTGCAGTTCTGGTTTAAATGGTATTTTTATTTTTTTAGTTCTCTTTTGGTTTCTTCTTGGCTTGAATAAATAAGATAGTTGCTTGACTGTAAAAATACCTTTCTTGTGGTATTTCTGAATAAGTTTTGGAGTCATATGATTCAGCAGGCTAAGGTCGTCATCCTTTTCTGCTTTCTCTTGGCACTCCTTCCTAAATTGACAGTATGGGCAGTGTTTGTTCAAGATTACAGGAGGTGGTTCAAAAGGTGATGTTGCTAACCACTTTTCCAATTTTTGTATAATTGGTCTTAGCTTTTTATAAACACTATCCAATTTCAGTTTTTGTGTTTTCTCTTCTCCCCCGATAATAGTTCCAAATACTGGAAGCTTATTCTGAACATGTCCAAGAACATAACCAACAAAAGCCAATTCAATTTTTTGCTCTGTTGTAATACTATGTGTTCCAACGACAATTATTGGTTCATAACTGTATTTGCCAAATGAGGATCTACCTAGTATTTTCATTAGAACATCGCAGTAAGATTCCAAATTATTTGCCTTTAACATTGCGTTGACGAGAAAATCACTGCCCTTCTTGATATTGTTAAGATCATAGGAATCTACATTGATATTATTCTGCTTGAGAGTAGTTAGATATTTAATCTGATTAATGCTTGTCTGGTTTTCAAGAATACGCACATATTCATGAGGTTCTATGTTATCGTCACTGGAAAGAAGAAGGAACGCTTTCCGAGAACAATAAGAATACGCTACTGCAACATCGGAAGTGATTATGTTCTTCATTATTATCTTTAGCTCCCTCCCATAGAAAGTAAATAAAGCCAAGAATATAATTCTTGTTTTCGGCAATAAAGTTATTATATTGGACTGGACTGCACACCAAAAGTGGACAGGCAGTTAAGAAACATTCTTAACAAACATCTACAGAAAGGGTGCAAATATGAAAAGTAAGGAAAAAATTCACATGAGAAACCAAAATATCGATTCTTCCTGAACTTGAGAACGGAAAAAGTGCATCACAGGTAAGTCGAGAAAACGGCATCATCTCTCAATGCTATCAAAATGGAAACGGGAATACAAAGAAAATCCCATGACAGCATTAAGCGGCAATGGCAATATCAGCAAACCGGAAGCAAAATTAGCAGAATTAGAGCGTCTCATTAAGAAACCTATAAACCCATTAAACCAAATCTAACCATTATGAACTTCCAGATTCTTGATGCCGACTACACTTACAGCGAAGATAAGCCTGTAGTAAGGCTCTATGGAAGAGACGAATCAGGAAACAGCGTCTGCTGCATGGTTCC
>JAHFDG010000081.1 GCA_023249105.1 Candidatus Methanoperedens sp.
AAAATATCATTCACTTTATTCATATTTCTTCCCCATCGTGATGCAAAAATCACAAATCTTCTCAGCGCAGCCAAGGGCTTCATGTGCTGTTTTATCATCATAGAACTCAAAAGGGCTGCCCTCGGTAAAGGCGTCAGGATACCTCGCAGGAACATAATGCCTGTCCAATGTTCTGGCACAGGATGTCAGGTTTTGTACGTCCAGATTATAAGTTTCTAAATCCTTGAATAATTTTACAATAGAATGACCATAAGCTGAAATCCCAAGCCCTTTCAAGAGCGCTTTAACTGCATACTCAGCAGCCTGCTGCGCCTTAAAGCAGCACCAATTATAGCTCTTTATTGAATAATCCTGTCTGGCGGATTTTAAAGTATCGGATGCCTGCGCCATCCAGCGCTCAAATTCATCTCTATCAAACATTATATTGAAATGAATTTGTAGAGTTAAAAGGATTTCCACAAATCGTAAATCATCCACCATAACCTTATATACCCTGCCAAAAGAGTATTAATTACAAAATCGACCCCGGTAAAAGCAATATGGGAGGTAATGTTATTAATTCAAGCGCCGACCGCTACAAATACATGTCCATAAGGCAACTGGAAAATATTACATCTGAACTGAAAGAAGAAGCAAAGCGCGACCCTGCGCGGGATAAAGAGTATCATGTGGCTTATAAGGCATTGCAGGACAAGATAAGGGAAAGGGACAGGAATAGACCCAAATGTATTCCAACGCGTTTTGAACACGACCTCGATGTCGCAGAAGAGTTTTAAAATATGCAGGGCATTTTTAAATTACTATAATGCTATCAATCGACCCTGAAATCGTCAGGCTTTTCCCCTCGACTAAAAGCGGCGTGGTTGAGCGCGGGTTATGGAGAATTCCTCTATTTTTCGATAAGAGCTTCGGGAAAAACCGGGGATGCATCCGTTTGCGCCGCTATATAGTTCATATGGCTGAAATGGGTGAAACAAAAGAAGCGATGATGAATAAGACAAATGAAATATACGAGGAATTCTCGGAACTCATTGAGAAATATCCTGCTGATAGCGATACCCGGGAACGGCGGAAAAAGCAGCTTGACAGGTACATGCTTGAGTTCATAGACGAAGTGACTGAGCTTATAGCAAAAGGGGACGCCACGCATATTTATTAGGTTTTGAACCAGGAAGGAGAACTGATGTCAAAAAATAAAATCAAAAATCTGTTTCTAATATTCCTTATAATATTTGTAATAATTTTATTGTTTGCATTTGTGGATTTTTTGTTCCATTCCCTGAGCGAAGAATATGCAGTGCCTCCAAGATATTTTCCAAACAAGATTTTGTATGGAACAATTTATGGTTTTATTATATTTCTACTTGTCAGGAAACAGAGTCCTTTCACAAAATCCTTACTATTTTCCCTTATAGTTGATATTTCGTTACAAACCCGATATTTCCTTGAAGGATACCCTCTTGATTTTGTTTTTTTATTTTTAATACTCCATTTCTTGATTCTATTCCCTATTTCTTGGGTATTCTTTAAATTAATAAAGGATAAGAATCTCAACTCAATTTAGCCGCGACTCATCGTCCTTCAAAAAACAGCATTTCATCAGCGTCCACAAATGTTGCTTCCCCGAGCGCACAGCACTCCGCGCGCCTCACCCGTGCATATCCTTTTATTTCAAGCTGGAGGCGGGCAAGCTGGACTTCGGCTTCTTCATAAAATACTTCCGTTCTTTGAACCACCCTTTGCATTGATATCTGTTTCTCGCGGATTTTTGCGATAACCCCCGTCGTTCCCGGTCTCACATCCTCAAGGCTCGTCTGCGTAAGGAATATCACATCCCCGACGTCGGTTTCAAGTATCGAGAGAAAATTATGCGGGCTTCTTATCTCGATAGTTTTGACCTTATCATGCTCAAGTTCCTTTAAGATGTGCTGCGATATACCGCTCAATACGATATGGCGCATAAAATCACCCGTACATAGGGAATTCTTTCCTGGGAATCGAAGGTGTTTCAGTGGTTTTTACCTGGTCTGCAAGTTTAGAAAGTTCAAGCTCTATCTGCTCGGCCTGGCTCAATAATTTTTCAGTATCGATATCCAGCTCAAATATATTATTGATAACCTTAAGTACTTCGACAGCGGCTCTGGGGTCTGGATTTGGCCCCGGTGTCTCACCCAGCAGGCTCACGCCTGGCAGGCCGCGCAAATAACATTCGGTCATTATACTGCCTGAAATGCCGGAAATGGTTCCTACCTGGAATACTTCTGTCTTATTTTTTATCTTTTCCAGCAACTCGGGATTTGTCGCGCCCCCGAAAACACGCCGCTCTCCCGTGGTGGTCGCTATGCCTGCAATCGAAATAATATTCTTGCTATTAATCGATTGCATCCAATCCGTCAGTATTTTGCTTATATCGTAAGAAGCCGTCGGATGAATCGGTATATCGGAGATTACCACGACAACCTCCTTTTCCTGTGCCTCATAGATGCGCACAGGCATATAGACAAGACCATTAAAAAGGACAGCAAGAGGCGGGAAGTACCTCGAATCGATTGAGCCCACGTATTTCATTTTGAGTTCTTCGATAATGTGCTGGCAGGATATATTCCCTACAAGCCCTATGCCCGGGAATCCCACAATAACCAGCGGGTTCTTCGATTTTAACGGTTCATTGATGACTTTCACAAATTGTTCTGCTTGTTCTAATGCCATGTTCCACCGATTATTAATTAGGGGTGAAGGTAAATAAAAGCATCGAAGGAAAAATCTTATCTGAATATAGAGACATAAGTTCAGGACATGGAGACTGGCGAGATCGTTCAAATGTTTGCTGAATCAGGATTCCAGATTGACCCCCTGGCGCTTGATTTAATGAAAACAAGTTCTCCGGAGTTAATACACGATGTTTTAAAATCAATAGACAGTTCTGTAATGGTCGTGGGGATAGAACATATAAAACACCAGGCTCAAAAAACATCCCCTAAAACCGATATCTTGCCAGAAAAGACAAAAGTCATACCGCAAAAGCAGGATGTAACCCCGTCTAAAGTTAAATCCGATGGAAACCCTGTTACCATATTGAAAGACATAACAAACCAGTCCACTTGCATCGGGGAATATACGGAGTTCGTGCATTATTTCAGGGACCGCTTCAGTTCACTCGGTGACATGCTCCGGAAAAGAATGGGCGCAAGACCCATTGAAAGCATCAAGAAAAGGAACATGGATACAAGAGAGCCGCTTTCTATTATCGGGATGGTACTGGATATCAGGACAAGCGCCAACGGGCATAAATTAATCGAGGTTGAGGATACGACGGGAACCATGCCTGTTTTGGTCCATAAAGAAAAAGATAAAGAGCTGTTTGAGCTTGCAAAAAGAATAATCCTGGATGAAGTAATCGGGGTCACCGGCACGCTTTCTTCCGATGGCAGCCTGATGTTTGCAAACAGGATAACCTTCCCTGACATTCCTAATAACCAGGGAAACACATTGAATGCGAAAAAACCCCAGGGAAAAGCGGTTTTCATTTCAGATATCCATGTGGGAAGCAAGACTTTTCTTGAAGATTCATGGCTCAAGTTTGTGGAATGGCTTGGAGATGATATTAATTATCTTGTGATAGCGGGCGATGTTGTTGACGGTATCGGCGTATTCCCGAACCAGGATAAGGAGCTTGCGATTTCAGATATTTATGAACAGTATGAAAAAGCGGCGGAATACCTGAATGCCGTGCCGGGACACATCAAAATCATAGTCTCACCGGGAAACCATGATGCTGTAAGGCAGGCTGAACCGCAGCCGCGCTTTCCCGAAAAAATCACTAAATTGTTCCGAAATGATATTACGTTTGTAGGAAATCCTGCTATGGTGGATATTGGTGTTAAGGTCTTGATATACCACGGGAGGTCGATGGACGATATAATCGCAAGCATCCCCGGTTTTTCTTATGGCGACCCTTCAAAACCCATGAGCGAAATGCTAAAACTGCGGCATCTTTCACCGATATACGGGGGCAGGGTATCAATTGCGCCCGAACTGAAGGACCATTTCGTGATAGACACAATACCGGATATATTGCATTGCGGGCATGTCCACACGGTAGGAGTTTCGCGTTACAAAGGGGTGCTGACAATTAACAGCGGCACGTGGCAGAGCCAGACTGAATTCCAGAAAAAAATGAACCTCCAGCCCATGCCTGCTAAAGCTACGGTTGTTGACCTGTCCAGCATGGAATACTCAATAATGGATTTTAATTAGATTTATGCTGAAAAATACCTATATCCATATACCCGGCATTGGTTCTTCAACAGAGCGGAAGATATGGGAATGCGGTGTGAAAAATTGGGAAGACTTCCTTAAAAACCACAGCGTGATAAAAGCCGCAAAAACAAAGCAGAGGATATTATTTTCAGGCGTTGAGGAATCAATCGAGCAGTTATCCGCAGGAAATCACGTTTTTTTCGCTCACCGGCTTTTGCCCTGTCACCAGTGGAGAGCGTTCAGGTTTTTCAGGGAAAAAACAGCTTATGTGGATATTGAGACTACAGGTCTTTCACCGCAATATGACAGGATAACGATGATTGGCATCCACAACGGGAAAGAAACGAAGACTTATATCAGGGGCATCAATCTCCATGAAGCGCCTGCCGAGCTTGCAAAGCATAAGCAGCTTATCACCTTTAACGGGGCGCGATTTGACCTGCCTTTTATTGAACATGAGTTCCCGGGATTTTTCAACCACCTGCACATAGACCTGCTTTATTCGCTGAAAAAAATCGGATACAGTGGGGGTCTTAAAAAAATTGAGTGTTCACTTGGAATGAAAAGAAGCGAAGAAACCCACGGGATTTCAGGGTTTGATGCGGTAAGATTATGGAATAAATATGAACGCGGGGATGATGAAGCGCTGGAAACACTTATAAAGTATAACAGGGAAGATGTGGAAAACCTGAAGACTATTATCGAGATGACGTATCCTAAGATGATAGAGAAAGAGATGAAAGGCAGCCAGCGGGCATAATGGCAAAACAGGCAAGCTTTTTTGAAAATTCACAATAACCCATACCAGAGTTTACCTGCTATGAACAGTAATACAATTGCAAACATGCGGTTTATGGTGTGGGACGATATGCGATTGAATATTACTTTTGAACCTACCTGGGCGCCAATAAAAGCTGCTGCGCCTGCATAAACTAACAAACTGAGGTCTATTCGGGAGCCAAAACTCATGTAGCCAAGAAATCCTGAAAAAGACATGAATGTTATAATGAAAGCAGAGGTTCCAACAGCGTTTTTAGTTTTAAACCCGAGAATCATAAGAAGCGGTACTATAAAAGTACCTCCTCCAATGCCTACAAGCGAGGAAATAATACCGATAAAGAATGCAGCGCTTGAACCAATCAGTATCTTTTTTTTCTTGTCCCTCCCTACCGAGAATCCGATATTATTAAAGAAAAGTATCCTGATGCCGGCAATAAAAAGTACAATCGAAAGCAATATAATAATTAGCCTGGTGTCTATTTTATGCGCAAGATATGAACCTGCAAGCGCGCCTGTGATTGCAGTGAGGGCCATGGGGAAGGCAAAACTTTTGTTCACAAGCTGCTGTTTTAAATAAGTCGTTGAGGCGGAGGCAGTGGTTATCATATTCAATAAAAGCGCCATGGGGATTGCAGTAAGTAGGGGAACATCCAGCCAGAAAAAAAGCGGGGTATAAATAATCGCCCCGCCAAGACCGAGCATTGAGAAAAAAACCGCGATAAAAAAAGCGATGAATATAATTGGTAATATTTCCATGCTACCTCTTTAATACATAGATGAATAATAATGCTACGGAAGAAACATTTAAGGTTAATCAAACCAATTTAGTTCGTAAGGATACAAATGAATAAGAAAAAGCGATTGGTGATTGGAGTTTCTATAATTGTAATTTTGTTAGTTTATATGGCACTTACAACTGGATTGATTTCGAACCAGTATGAGGTGAGCGAAGCAGTTGCTGCAAAGGGGAACCTGACAGGGAAGGTCATCATGATAAATGGGAGCATGGTTCCAGGTACAGACAGGTGGGACGCGCTTAACCGAACCCTCACTTTTAAAATGACAGACGGCATCGCCACGCTGGACGTTGTTTATAAAGGCGACAAACCCGATATCCCACCCGAAGCTACTAATATCGAGGCGGTAGTGACCGGGCAATTCAAGAATAATGTGTTTGAAGCCTTCAGGATGTTAACGAAATGCCCATCCAAATATGAATCACAGGGTTCCATATATACTGCTCCGGCCAAAGCCCCATAGACCTTTAATATTTTTTTATTCAGGTTGAACAAAATCGAAGGATTTATTAACGACAATATCTTTTAATTGAATAGTTTGAGGAACCAAAAAATAGGATTTTTTTGGATAGGATAGGAAATCAGGTTCCTCAACCAACAATTAAATCGTGTACTTAAAGCTATTTTCCATAATTATACCCAAATTTATACCAGTTTGATATATTAACAGGTACATAATGGGCGAGAAGGCGGCGTTAAAACGTGAATTGGGGCTCATCGAGTTTACTCCCGGCCGGGTGCAGTTTAACAAGATGCATGCAAAAACAAAAATAGGAATAAATGAATATCTCACCGGAGACAAGCTGAATGGACAAGATGACACCTGCGATGCGCCAGTATTATGAGGCCAAGGAAAAGCACAAGGATACGCTCATATTCTTCAGGATGGGTGACTTCTACGAGTCCTTCGGGGACGATGCGAAAATAATCGCAAAAGAACTTGAAATAACGCTCACATCAAGAGGCAGGGATAAGGAGGGTGAGGATATGCCTCTTGCAGGTATTCCGTATCATGCGGTGGATTCATACCTCCCGCGGCTTATAAAAAAAGGGTATAAAGTCGCGATATGCGAGCAACTGGAAGACCCGAAAAACGCAAAAGGCATCGTTAAAAGAGGTGTGGTCAGGGTCATCACACCAGGTACTGTTATCGATTCTTCCCTGATTTCCGACCAGTCAAATAATTACCTGATGTCTGTTTCCGGGGAAGGTCTGGAATCCGGTTTATCGTTCCTGGACGTGAGTACCGGAGAATTCCTGACGACCCAGTTTACCGACAACCAGAACTATGACAAAGTAATAAGTGAAGCCGCGCGGATGAAACCAGCCGAATGCATACTCCCCGCTCAACTTTTTGAAAATAAGAAACTCACGCAGCGGTTAAAAGACCTGGGCATCATAATCAATAAATTTGACGCTGACGCTTTTTTACCAGAGAATTCACGGGAACGCCTTCTCAAACATTTCGGCGCCATGACGCTTGAAGGCATGGGATGCGAGAACCTCATCTTTGCAGTTTCAGCATCAGGCGCAGCTCTTGAATATGCACAAAAAACCCAGATGAGGGACTTGAATCACATCCAGGCGATGAGGACGTATTCCGAGAACGAGTTCATGGTGCTGGATTCTATTACGCTTCGAAACCTTGAGATAATACAGGGTATTCGCGGCGAGGGAACAGGTTCACTTTTATCTGTCATAGACCGCACAAAAACCCCCATGGGCGGGCGGATGCTGCGCAAATGGCTTTTGCAGCCTTTGATTTCTGTAAACAAAATAAACGAGCGGCTTGATGCTGTGGATGAGATTATTAAAAAAACATTGATGCGGTATGATTTGCGCTCGGCGCTTCTGGGTATCAGGGACATCGAGCGTCTCATTGGCCGTATCGTGTACGGCAATTCGAATGCAAGAGACCTCATAGCGCTTAAGGTCTCTCTTGAAAAGCTTCCTGAAATGATAAAGTCCCTTAAAGAAAGCGATATCAAATCAGGACTTCTGGCAGGTATAATAGCGAAGCTTGGTGATTATACCGATATTGTCGCACTCCTTGAGCGTGCGCTTGAAGATGCGCCTCCTGTGAACGTTCGTGAAGGCGGGATGATAAAAGAGGGGTACAATGAAAAGCTGGATGAGCTTAAGAAAATGTCGCTGCACGGCAAGGACTGGATAGCGGAAATGCAGCAGAAGGAGCGCGACCGTACGGGAATAAAATCCCTGAAAATCGGGTACAATTCTGTATTCGGCTATTACATCGAGGTAACGAAAACAAATATTTCGCAGGTGCCATCTGATTATATAAGAAAACAAACAACCGCAAACGGTGAACGTTTCTATACGCCTGAACTCAAAGAAAAGGAAGTGATGATACTTACCGCTGATGAGAAACGGGTTGCGCTTGAGTTTACGCTGTTCACAGAGATAAACTCGCAAATCGCAGGGCGGTCAAAGGAATTGCAGGCTACGGCGCAAGCGATAGCCGAACTGGACGTGATAGTAAACCTTGCAGAGATGGCTGTTAATAACAAGTATGTGCGCCCGGAGGTAAACGATAGCTGCAATATCCTTATCCGCGACGGAAGGCATCCTGTTGTTGAGTATGCGATTCCGGGCGGGTTTGTCCCGAATGATACCAGCATGGACTGCCAGGAGAACCAGTTCCTGCTACTGACCGGCCCCAATATGGCAGGAAAATCGACATACATGAGGCAGACTGCATTGATAGTAATAATGGCGCAGGCAGGGAGTTTCGTGCCCGCATCCTACGCATCCGTGGGCCTGGTGGACAGGATATTCACGCGTGTCGGGGCATTTGACGACCTTGCAAGCGGGCAGAGTACCTTCATGATAGAAATGGTTGAACTTGCAAACATCCTGAATAATGCGACCCCGAAAAGCCTGATTCTTCTTGATGAAATCGGCAGGGGCACAAGCACGTACGACGGCTACAGCATCGCAAAAGCCGTTGTTGAGTTCATCCATAACAAAGACCGCGTGGGCGTGCGGTCGCTGTTTGCCACGCATTACCACCAGCTTACAGCCATAACCGGAAGCTTGCGGCGCGTGAAGAATTATCATGTCGCCGTAAAAGAAGAAGGCAACGACCTCGTGTTCCTCCGCAAGATAATACCTGGGGCGACAGATAAGAGCTACGGAATCCATGTTGCGAGGCTTGCTGGCGTGCCCCTAAAGGTGACGCAGAGGGCTAAGGAGATATTGAAGGAAGTGGAGAACGGGAGTGGTATCGGCAGGGGGAAGGACAGCGCGAAATATACGCAGCTCATGCTTTTTGGTTCGGAAGAGAAAAAAGAATCGCCTGTGGTTGAGGAGCTTAAAAAGCTCAATGTGGATGCGATGACACCGCTTGAGGCGCTGAATGCGCTGGCGGAGTTGAAGAAGAAGGTGGGGGGTGGATGATAGGGCTTTTGTATTATTTCTTCAACTTTCCTGTTCAATAGCTTCAGCAGGTGTCATGACGGGTATGTTTATATTATAATCACTCGGATTCCAGGTAACAAGCACATCGCTATGCTTCTCTGCATGCGCTCCAATAATGAAGTCGGGCAGAATCCGTTTAAAAGACTTCTTATTTTTCAATAAATGTTTCGAATAAAGCTCTCCAGCGCGTTTTGCAACCTTTGCAGATATGAATTTGACATCTATCTCATTTACAGCCAGGAACCTTTGCAGGAGTCGCTCTTCAATTGCAGGATTCTGTGACAGATAAACTCCTGTATAAAGTTCAGCATATACTATGTCTGCAATGTGCATTTCATATCCGGATTCCCTGACCGATTCAAAAAACCTGTCTGTATCATCCGAAAATTTATCTGCCTTGAAATGGCTTATTATCACATTGGTATCCAGGCAGTACTTCATTCCTTTCCACGCATCCAGTTTACTATTTCAACCGAATTATCCATGTCTTTGAATACAGGATGTTTTCGCCATGCTCCCCTGGTATCTTTCATGACTTTTTTCCAGTTTTCATCAATTTTTTCTACCAGGACTTTTCCATGCGCATAGGATATCTCAAGAGTATCGCCTACGGAAATCCTGGCGCGTTTGCGAATTTCTTCAGGAATTGTAATTTGATGTCTTCGTGCAACTTTTGTTTTCATTGATAATCCTATTGGATAAATAGGAATTTAAGCTTATTGCTCGCTTCAGTACACTTGAACCATCTCAAAATCGGCCCGGTTATCGAGGAGCTTAGAAAGCTCAATGTGGATGCCATGACGCCGCTTGAGGCGCTGAATGCGCTGGCGGGGTTGAAGAAGAAGGCGCGGGAGGGGGATGAGAATTTTTTTATCTTAAAAACATATCAAATACTTCTTTAATTTCACTCATTGTCGATTTAATTTGCTCCTTTTCCATCTCGGAGATTACCCTCTTGCCAAGAGGTATTTTCCAATGTTCGATGTCATTTTCTACGAAAATTTTATCTAATTTCTTTTTCCTAGGCAGACTTAAATCCACTTTTTCTATTTCAATAGATGGAATCATACTTTTAATCACTTTTCGGGTTATATCTTCAGGATATAAATCTTCAATATCTGCTGCTCCTAGCAACTTATGATTCTCATCGGTAAGATAACCTTCTGTGCGTGATTCTTCAATTTCTTTTGTTGCATCTCCATCAAATAGATAAAATACTGGCAACTGAGTATTTTTAGCTATGTGCGACCACATTTTAATGTGATATTTCCCGGTATCTTTCCCTCTCATGGCAATTATCTCTACGCCGCTTCGATTTAAATCAACTTTAAGTTTTTCAGCTATTAATGGAAGAATTTCTTTTTCCGTTGCCCCTTCCACAAAAAGAAGGCGCTCTGCAAAAAACATGTCACTCATACGTACGCCAAGTTCAACTAAAATATCCTTTAGGTCTTGACCATCGTTAACATTCACACGTTCAACTTTTGTTGTTTTCTTTTCTTTTGTAATGAACCAAATAGATGAATTATCGAAGTCAATTCGATCAACAAATATTGGAGAATGTGTGGTCACAAACATCTGTGAATTTTTTGATTTTTCTTTAAGCTTTTCTAATAGTTTTCTCTGATATCCTGCATGAAGATGTGTTTCAGGTTCTTCGACACCATAGATAACACTAGTATAACGATTCCAAAATAGCATAACAATATTTATTAGTAAAGAGCGCTAATATAATAATATGCCATTTTTAAGCCATCGCTCGAAACTACAATTGACTGAAAAGGAAATCGAAAAT
>JAHFDG010000082.1 GCA_023249105.1 Candidatus Methanoperedens sp.
TTTCGATTTCCTTTTCAGTCAATTGTAGTTTCGAGCGATGGCTTAAAAATGGCATATTATTATATTAGCGCTCTTTACTAATAAATATTGTTATGCTATTTTGGAATCGTTATACTAGAAATCGCTATCAAATAAAATACAGTGCTATCTTTTTTAGTTTCAACACTCAAAAATACTGGACTAACATTATAAATTTGCGATAATTTTTCACAATAGATATCCCTAAAACCTTCATGATAAGTTTTTCCATTGTCATGATATTGATCGATAATTTCCCTCCACTTATCTTCTTCCATACCTAATGCCAGGCTTATATTCTCTGGTGATTTATCCAGATTTCTTTGCATACCTGTTGTCATTAAGTTAATTATCATTTCCGGTCTTCTCAAATTTTGTGAGTCTTTTAGTTTGCCACCTGCATGGTTTGCTATTTTTTCAATGGTTCTCCATGGTAATTGAGAATGATTTTGAGGGTCTATAAAAAATAAACTAGGATAATTGGGGTCAATTTTCATTAAAATTTTCTCGATTACATCATTAGCATCCTCATTAAATACTTCACCAACCCAAGGGTCATACTTCTTCAAATTTTGTTTTAGTTGAGTGCAGGTAGTAGGGTTCAATTCATTTAAATAACAAGTCCATCTATTTTTATATTCTTCACTCATTTTTACTGCTAATAATGCCGACCCTTCCCAAATTAGAGGGCTTTCCAATTCAGCATCAAGTTCACATATACCATCACTCGCAAACAAATCCACATAATCTAAACTAACTTTACCGCCAACACCCCTTAACCATATACTCAGATAATCTCCAAGGAATTTATGTTTAATACGAGTATGATATTTACATTTCAAAATATACGCTCCCTATTTTTTGGTTACATCATACAATTACATTTGATTTTCCTGTAATCCAACCCTATCTTTTCCCACATCTCAACTGTTTCCTTGCACAATGCAACCTTTGTATAACCATATTTGTTTTTCAAATAATCGGTAAGCAGTGAGTACATTTCGTACCTTTTTTCATAATCAATCTTTTTGCCCCAATTTGATTTTTCAGAGAGAAATTTTACCCACGTCTTATCTTTAGAGTTATTTATCGTGCTCTGAAGCCCTCTAAGAGAACCAAGTGTAATTCTTTCAGGACTAAATTGCTCAAATATCATATCTACAAGCTTTGTATAATGCTTATCCCATTCAAAAATAGGAACCATCGGGTCGATTCTAATCCTTGTTTCGTATCCTGCTTCACTCACCTTTCGTGCAGCTTCAATCCGTTCATCCACCTGTGGAGCTTTTTCCCACTTTTTTGAGACAGCAGGAGCATTCATACTAAAACTTACAATAACATTTCTATGCTCATCGATTTTCAATAAATTTTCAACATCAGTTGACTTTGTCAAGAAAAGCACTTTATGCTTTTTTTGAGCTTCAAACAGGGGAATAATGAATTTTGAAAAAGGGTCGTGAGAATTCTCAGACAATAAAGAATCGCTTAGTTCGCCTGTATTCAAAACTTCAGGAAGAGAACCGTTATTCAAAAAGGTGCTGACATGCTCTTTCACTTTAAAACGGTCTTTCTGTCTTGGCTGTTTTCCAGTAAATCTGAATGTCCCCTGTAAAAAACACCATGCACAGTCGTAAGCACATCCATTAGCCCATTTTAATTCTAAAAAATGAGGGCAGATTACATCCGTCTTTTTTTCTGGCAGCGGGGTTTTTTCAAATCTGCAAATTATCGAGCCATCCCCAACTCTCTGGACAAGACCCTTTCTAGAACCGTCAAGCATTTCATATACTTGTTTTTTTATCTGCATCTCCTGTTCCATTGATTTAAATCCTCATAAATATATCTTAGTAATTATCCTGACACTTTTTATACAAAAATATAGAACACTGTATATACAAACCTTTGGAGAGCGGAGTGAAAGTATTCACTCTTAATTATCGTATCTGCGTTTATCCGCGTAAACCTTTAAGAAAGGTTTATCAAAAAACTTTAGGAAAGTTTTATCAAACGAGGGGTATGCTGCGCATACCCCAACACTGCGCAAGCCGAAGTTTCGGCTTATCTGCGGTTAAAAAATCTTCATCGCCCCTTCTCAAGCTTCCTCACCGCAAAATCCGCCGCCTTGTTCAGCACATCATAATTCTCAGCAAGCATGGGACAATAAGCCATTTCGGCTTGGCTGAGAGCATAAACATCCATACCTGCTTTAATCGCCAGCGCAATCACATTTATGCGCGCCCCGGCGCCCTCGCCAACAGCCTGCGCCCCGAGCACTTTCCCGGTCTTTGCATCAGCTATAATTTTTACTGAAATGTCCTTTGAACCAGGATAATACTCAGGCTTGCTCTTCCCGTGCGCCTTGCCGGTTATTATCTTAAACCCCGCAGATTCGGCGAAGAATTCATTAAAACCCGTTGCTGCAACCTCAACTTCCCCGATAAGAGAAACAAATGTGCCCAGCGCCCCTTCATATATATCGTACCCGCCTGCCGCATTCGTGCCAGCCACCATCCCCTGCCTGTAAGCAGCCGATGAAAGCTGCATCATAGTCGGCCTGTGGTTTATCAGGCTCACGGTCTCGATGCAATCCCCGACCGCATAAATGCCCTTAATATTGGTCTCCATCCTTGCGTTTGTCCTGATGCCCCACTTTCCTATCTCGATGCCCGCATTCTTTGCCATCTCAAGATTCGCCCTGACACCGGAGGCAAGAACCACCATATCTGTAACTATCACTTCATCGCCGACCGAGACCGACTCAACAGGCGCACCGTTTATACTGCTCACGCTTTTATTCATCAGCAATTTTATCCCGCGAAGGCCAAGCGAGTTTTCCACCATTCTCGCCATATCCCTGTCAAGGGCGCGGGGGAGCGCATAAGACAGCATCTCAATAACTGTCACATCAAGCCCTTTTGCCCGCAAAGCCACAGCTATTTCAAGACCTATCGGTCCCGCGCCTACAACCACTGCCCTCCTTGCTTTTCCGCAATGTTCTATGATTTTCCGTGCGCTCTCAATGTCATGCAGCACAAAGACCCCTTTATCAAGAGCTTCCTTTGCCCCTTTTATCGGAGGGATAAAGGGCACTGCGCCCGGCGCGAGGATGAGAGAATCGTATGGGGCCGAAATGTTCTCCCCGGTCTTGAGGTTCTTTACAGATACGTTTTTTTCAACGGGATTTATTGCCAGTGCCTCAGACAAGAGCAGCTTTGAAATCTTTTTATCTTCAGGCAGGGAGAACCGAAGCTTATCAAGACCGACTATACCCTCTATCGCAAAAGGCATACCGCACGGGGAGAACATCTCATAAGGTCTTTTTTCTATAATTGTGATTACTGCGTCAGGGTCAGTCCTGCGTATTGCCAGGGAAGCTGCAAAACCCCCGCTTCCAAGACCTATTATTACGATTTTTGACATGGTTAATCCAGTTTATTAATTGCAAACTAATTATAACTTTTCGACATGTAATTTAGTTAGGTTAGTATTTATATATATCAAAATCTAAATAGTCTCATCAACACGATAACCATGAGTGATTATTCAATCGGCATTAAGGAACTGGACGACGCCATCGGCGGCATAAAAAATGGCTCGAATATCATGTTAATCGGGCCTCCTATGAGTGGAAAGGAGTCTATCCTGAAACTCATCGCTTACCATGGCGCCGTAAACAACGAAAATGCAATAATTACGGTTACAACACGCGAATCCGCAACTCATATCCTGGAATGGTTCAAGGAGAACAATTTGAATCTGCCGTTATCAAAAATAGCGATAGTGGATTGCGTCACAAAAACACTCGGCGGCGCGGCTGTGGAAAACGAGAACATTAAAATTGCAAGCAGCCCGGTTGACTTGACAGGGATAGGGGTTAAAATCAGCCAGTTTTTTGAGTATTTCTTCATGAAAAAGAATAACCGAAAAATCCAGCTTCATATCAATTCTCTTTCCACAATATTGATGTACTCAAATATCCAGACGGTTTTCAGGTTCCTTCATGTATTCACAGGACGGATTAAAGCTGCCGGAGCCCTTGGAATATATGTAATTGAAAGCGGCATGCATGATGAACAGGCTATTGCGACCTTAAAACAGCTTTTTGACGGTATGGTTGAAATTAAAATCGAAAATGATAAGAATTTTTTAAGGGTTGTCGGTCTTTCTTCAAAACCTACATCCTGGTTTGAATATGAGCTTGAGGGGGCAAATATAAAGATATCGGGGGGAAAATAGATGGTAGAAACCGGCATCCCCAAGCTTGACGAATTCCTTGGCGGCGGTATACCGAAAGGCAAAAGTCTTGTTTATTATTCACAGCCCGGTGTGGAAGGCGAGATTTTCGGAATGCAGACCGTTTATAATTCCCTGAAATCCGGGGGAAATTGTGTTTTTGTGGTTTCAAGTACCATTCCGTCCATCACAAAAGGACTTTTCAAGGAGTTTGGCTGGGACATTGATGAGTACAGGGACAGGTTATTTATTGTAGATGCTTATAATCCGCTGATTGGTGCTCCCTCTGACGAAAAATATGTAGTCTCCAATCCTGATAACATCGAGAATTTCAATAAAGTAATCATAGACTTAATAAAAGAATTGCCTCCAAGCACCATAGTGTTCGGGTCATTGTCTACAATCATGGATTTATGCGGCGAGAAGGAAACGATAGAGTCTGTCAAAAACTGGAATAAAATGGCAATGCTCTATAATCATGTCCTTGTTTATAATTTCACGGTATGGCCATATTCACAGGAAACTTTACATCTAATAAAAGAAGAATTATTCAATGCCGTTATTTCAATCGGGAGCATAGCCGAGCGGGTTATTTTTGGCCAGTATTTCGGGATACTCAAATCGGATTGGGCAAAAGAAACCAAAACATCCATGCTTTTCAGGGTATTGCGACCAGGGGGAATAAAGTTATTCATACCAAAGATTCTCGTAACAGGGCCTTTTGATGCCGGAAAGTCAACGTTCGTGCATGCCCTTTCAACGCGGGCGATATCTGTTGACAGGCTCGGGACAACAATTGCCATGGACCATGGCCACGTCGATTATAAAGGTTTTAGCGCCGATATTTTCGGGACTCCAGGCCAGGAGCGGTTTGACCCGATTATCAAACTTTTGAGCGGTGAATCAATGGGCGTTTTCCTCGTAGTCGATTCTACAAATCCAGCCGATTTTGTTCGTGCAAAACACATGCTTGATATTACAAAATCGTACGGGTTGCCATATGTTGTCGTTGCAAACAAACAGGATATGCCAGGCGCGCTCAAGCTTGAAGAAATAAGAGAGCAATTTAACCTGCCCGACGATGTTCCGGTTTGTCCCACCGTTGCGAAAGATAAGGTCGGTGTGTTTGAGGCATTTGAAGTTCTGATAGAAAAGATCACCGGGGGAACCTAATGGCCGATACACTTGATATGGTGGATAAATTACTTGCAGATTTAAAGAACATCGGAGGAGTGGAAGCCAGTATTGCTGCAAGCCGTGACGGGTTGCTTATACGCGCCAATATGCAAAAAGGAAAATTCCTGGAGTCCCTTGCTGCCATGTCTGCTACCATGCTCGGTGCTGCCGAGACTGCAACTACACAGGTGGAAAAGGGCTTACCCACCAGGGTTATTGTGGAATCTGAATATGGGAGATTGATAATTGTCGGCGCAGGACCCAAAGCGCTTTTGATTATTCTTGCAAATTCTAATTCTTCACTGGGTTTAATCCTTATCGAACTTGATAAATCAGCCAGAAAGCTGAAAGAGATATTAAAATGAACAAACAAAAAAATAAGGCGGAAGCTACGTTTCTTGAACCCACACTCCAGGTCGGCAAATCCGGCATAGAGCCAGTGGTTGGGGAGCTTCGAACCCAATTAAAAAATAGGACTATGGTAAAAGTGAAACTCCTCAAGACCGCTTTTATCGAAACAGGAAAAAAAGAATTGTCAGAAAAACTCGCAGAACTCACTGATTCGGAACTTATTGAAATCAGGGGTAATACAGCAGTTTTTCGCCGAAAAAGGTAAATACTATCCGACAAATAAGACCCTTGAAAGATTCCCGGATACCCCATGTTAATCCATGGGACTATTATGGGATTGTCTCTTCATTACGTATTAAGATAATTTTATGGAGGATCAACATTGACAACAGTATATGACGTGCCCGCAGAAATGCTCATAAATAATGTGGCACAGAAATTGAAAACTGATGAGAAAGCAAAGCCCCCCGAGTGGGCAAGTTATGCAAAGACCGGTGCTCATAAAGAGCTGTCGCCTGATAATGCCGACTGGTGGTTTGTGAGATGCGCTTCGATATTGAGGCGCGTCTATATAGACGGTCCTGTCGGGATTTCACGCCTTAGAAGCTTCTATGGCGGGCGGCACAGGAATGGAGTCAGGCCCATACACTTTTCAAAGGGAAGCGGCTCCATTGCAAGAGAAGCTCTGCAGCAGCTTGAGAAAGCAGGATTTGTCAAAGCCCAGAAAACCGGCAGGGTGATTTCACCGAATGGCCAGTCGTTTTTGGATAATGCGGCAAACGAAGTAAAAACAGAACTCACCAAATCCAACCCTGCGCTTGCTAAATATTAATCGATGAAACCCCTGAATATGACCCCGTATTGAAATACGGGGATTGGCGGGGATTGATGAATATGGATGATGAGCTAGAAGATATTAAAAGGCGCAAGCTTGAGCAATTACAGCAGCAGCAGTATGGAGCCCAGGCGCAGGCAGCCCAGCAGGAACAGGCCCGCGCCGAGTATGAATCAAAGAAGGCTGCAATCATGCGCCAGCTACTTACGCCTGAAGCAAGGGAGAGGTTAAATACGCTCAAAATGACAAAACCCGAGCTTGTAGCGAACGTTGAGGCGCAGTTGATATCTCTTGCGCAAAGTGGAAGGCTTACAACAAAGATAGATGATGCCAAGCTAAAGGCATTGCTTATCCAGTTGCAGCCCAAAAAGAGAGAGATGCAGATTAGAAGGATGTAAATAATTCCAATCCGAGTATAGAATCAAACATCCTGAATGTTTCAAGTATCTCCACAGAAGCTTTTTTGTCAGGATTTATCCTGTTAACCGCATCCGTAAACTCTTCCAGTACCCTTAACGCCTTCCCTGTATTCAGGTTATCATCCATCGCATTTTCAAATTTTTTCCTGGCTTTAATCACGATTTTCCCGGCATCGTCCCCGCCATTTGCATACTTTAATCCTTCGATAGTATTTCGGATTTCCGCAAGCACCTTTGCAGCTTCACGAAGCCCCGGAAATGTGAAATTAAGCCTTCTCCTGTAACTTACGGAAAGTAAAAGGTACTTTATCGCCATAGGTTCGTACCCCATCCCGATAAGGTCGCGCAGGGTATAGGAATTACCCGCAGATTTTGACATCTTCCTGCCGTCAATCATTAGATGCCTGCAATGGAGCCAGTATTTTGACGGGTTTTCACCGAACGCCCCGAAATTCTGGGCTATCACGTTCTCATGATGCGGGAAAATATTATCCACCCCTCCCACATGGATGTCAAAACGCGTGCCAAGATGCTTTGAACACATCGCCGAGCACTCGATATGCCAGCCCGGGCGGCCTTTTCCAAGCTCGGTTTCCCAGAACACATCGCCGTCTTTTTTTTCGTATGATTTCCAGAGCGCAAAATCCGAGACAATAGAGGTATCCTCCCCCCATTCATCGCGTTTTATTTTCTTTTTCCCGACCTTGAGTTTAAGATGCGAGAGCTTCCCGTAATCCCTGAACTTTGATACGTCATAATAAATCGAGCCGTCTTTTCCGCGATAGGCAAAACCCCGCTCCATCATTTTTTTTATTATGTCAATTATCTCAGGCACGTGTTCTGTCGCCCTCGGGAAAACATCAGCGTCAAGGAGAGTGAGTGTTTTCATATCCTCAAAAAACACCTTTGAATAATATCCGGTCAATTCCCGAAGCGTCTTTCCTTCTTTTTTTGCAGTTTCTATGGCTTTATCCTCAATATCGGTGATATTCATCACCCGCTTTACTTTATAACCCAAAAAGTGCAGGTATCTTACGAGCACATCTTCGAATATAAAAGTCCTGAAATTCCCGATATGCGCATACTGGTAAACCGAAGGGCCGCATGTGTATATCCCCACGACTTCGCCTACCGGCTCAAATTTTTCTTTTTCCCTTGTAAGCGTATTAAAAAACTTTAGCATATCACATTCTCCTGAAACTCAGGACACCTGCTGCCATTGCCAAAAGAGCAAAAAGAAGCATTATTGCAGCGTCATAATAAACCGGGAAATGGTTAATCCCAAGAATAATACCCCGGAGCGCATCTACGCCGTAGGTCAAGGGGTTAACGTAGGTGGCACGCTCAAGCCATGACGGGAGGTTGCCGACCGGGAAAAGTGCGCCGCTAAAGAAGAACATTGGCCACATCACAAAATTTATCACAAGACTGAAGCCTTCGGGGCTGTTGAGATTGGCGCCAATCACAAGCCCGATGCTCACCATGGCAATGGATATCAAAAGCAGCATTAAAAAAGCTTTAATAACGACCAGCGGTGTCAGCGGAACATTGATAAAAAGACCTATAATCAGAAGGAAAATCACCTGCACCATTGCATCCGTTGCCCCTCCGAGCATCTTCCCGGCAAACACGCTTGCCCTTGATACGGGCGCGACAAGAACTTCTTTTAAGAAATCAAGTTTCCTGTCCCAGATAATATATATCCCATAAAAAAGGGATGTGAAAAGGACTGCCATCACTGCTATCCCCGGATATATAAAAACCTGGTACGAATAGCCATCAATAACATTGACGGTCGAGCCGACACCAGCCCCGAAGGCAAATATCCATAAAAGCGGTGAGATTACAGAGGAAATCAGGCGTTCCTTCTCCCGTACGTATATTTTAGCCTCACGGAGCCACACTGCATAAATGCCTTCAATCTCGTTCATGAGCTCGCTCATCTTTTCATCACCCTTTCCCAGAAACCGCCTTCTCCCTCGGATTCCCGTATCTCCCGTCCTGTATAATAGAGGAATACATCGTTAAGCGTTCCGCTTCTCACTTCAACAAAATCTATTGGACCAGTATGGACAAGAAGGTCCTGGAGATGTTTGCTCGCATTTTTAATCGAAATGTAGAGCAAACCATCTTTTTCCTGCACGTTCTTTACATATTCAAGCTTTTTTATTGTTTCTACATCGCGAACCTTTTGTTTGATTTTAACCACATCACCCGCTATCTTGTTCTTAAGCGTCTGGGGAGAATCAAGGGCAACAATTTTCCCGTAATCGATTATCGCAACCCTGTCGCACAATTGTTCCGCCTCTTCCATATAATGCGTTGTGAGCATGACGGTCATGCACTCCTTCTCAGCAAGGTCACTTATATACGCCCAGATGTGTTCCCTTGTCTGCGGGTCAAGCCCAAGCGTGGGCTCATCCAGAAAGAGGATTTTGGGATGATGCATTATCCCGCGCGCAAGTTCAAGGCGCCGCCGCATCCCACCCGAATAAGTGTTAACAAGGTCATCTGCCCGCTTTTCCAGGTTCACAATAGACAGGACTTCGTCTATGCGCTGCTTCCTGATGCCTCTTGGAACGCCGAAAAGAAGATTGTGCATGGCAAGATTTTCCCGGCCGGTCAGCAGGTCGTCCACACTTGGCGCCTGGAATACTATGCCAATGGATTTCCTGACCTTTCCTGATTCCTTTAAAACATCAAAACCGTTCACCCATGCCCTTCCCGAAGTGGGTTTCAAAATGGTGCATAGCATTGAAATAAGGGTCGTCTTGCCCGCGCCGTTCGGACCAAGAAGCCCGAAAATCTCACCTTCTTCAACTTCAAGGTTTAAGCCCTCAACGGCTGTTATTTTACCGTACTTTTTAGTAAGACCCTCTGTTTTGATGACCATGGAATCAACTATGAACGTGAAGGATAAAAATCTGATGGAATTATTTTCCGATGGATTTTCAGATAAAATCTCCAAAGCTCTCTGAACGTGATAGGAAATGTTAATACATCGAGCACAGATATAAAAACTGAAAATTGTATGAAAACTAAAGAACTAAATAAAGTTTGGGCAGTTTTTCTTATCCTATTTGTAGTACTATTGACCATAATGACAGGTTGTATTGAGGAAAGCGAAAAACGTACATCAGAAGAAGTCTTCGGAAGAGCGACACCTACAGAGAATAAGTACGTTAATGTGATATCCAATCCAACACCACGTCCAACTCCTGAATTCCAACTTCCGAATACAAATCAATCGCCATCAAAGGAAATTGCTAAAGGTCTGCAAACTGCATCGGACGATTACGCATGGAAATTAGATCTTGTCACTGAACAAACTACGCGCCTTGATATGTATTATGCCCCAAAAGCTGGCGTCACGATGAAACAACAAGAGTTTAAGGGGTGGTTAGATGCTCTTAAAATTCAGACTGATGAGTTTATAAAAAGAAATAATGATGCAATTGAAGCCGGTCGTGTGTATATTGAAGCTCTTAATACTGAAGTCCAAAATCTTAATTACGATTGGTATAGCAGAGAGCATGACCGTGTTGTAAAGAATGAAGAAATCATGAAAAGCGATATTAACAAAGCAACAGCTAACTACAATCAGAATGTAGCTTCATATAATTCAGCATTTGCGCGTTGAAGTTATTACTAATATGACTGGATACGAAGAAAGCTGGGATTACTTTTTATCTCATATAACTCAACAAGAGGAGATAGATGAATTAGAAAAACAAGAACTTCATAGGAATTGGGGATATCTCAGAGAAGTTCTAGTGTCCAGTCAATACTGTAAAGTCGTAAAGTATATATTATATGCCTTTCATAATATATCTGAGAGGATGGATTATGAAGAAATATATTGTAACACTTTCCAAAGAAGAACGCGATGTC
>JAHFDG010000007.1 GCA_023249105.1 Candidatus Methanoperedens sp.
CCCTTTTTTAATACCCAGTCTATTCCTAATTTGATCCTTTTGTTTGTCATCTTCACCATCGGTTCTGATGACTTGTCATTCGCAGAAAAATCCTGGCGAAATAATTTCAGGACTCTACAGTTTGGATTATGCCTTGAATACTAATCAACGGGGTTGTCAGGCATTTTACAAACATCCAGCTTCCTGCATATTTCGCAGTCAGCCTCGCAGGGTTCGATGTGAATCAGTATCGAAAGGTTTGGGATTTTCTCCTTTATATCCTTTTCAAGATGGTCGCAGAATTCATGCGCCTCAGCAACCTGCTGGTTTTTAGGCACAACAAGATGCAAATCCACATATCTCTCAGCGCCAGACATCCTTGTGCGTAAGTCATGATATTCAGCATATTGTGAGTAATGCTCGGTGATGATTGATTTAATGATATTCTCTTCCTTATCAGAAAGTTTCATGTCCATAATTCCTGAGACAGAACGTTTTGTCAGGTCATACGACGCCTTGAGAATGATGAACGCTACGATTATCGCCAGAAGAGGGTCAAATATTTCAATCTCTGTGACCTGGATAAGCACAAGACCTATAAAAACGCCTATTGATGTGTACACGTCAGTAGATAGGTGGTAAGCATCAGCTTCAAGGGCTATGGATTCTGCTTTTCGCGCAACTTTCATGATTTTTCTAGAAACGATTATGTTCACCGCAGCCGATACCCCCATGATAACAATACCTGTCCCAATGTATCCTTTCAGTATTTTTTCACCATTATAAATATCTAATAGTTTACCACTCGCCTCATAAAGTATGACAAGCGCTGCAATGAAAATAAGTATTGCTTCGATTGTGCCAGAAACATTTTCAAACTTGCCGTGCCCGAATTTATGGATGTCGTCGGCAGGTTTTCCGGCTTTTTTTACGGAATAATTTGCTATTATTGCAGCAATAAGGTCGATGCCGGAGTGAAGGGCTTCAGAAATGACTGATATCGAGCCCATTAAAAAACCAGCGCCAAGCTTCATTATAAGTAAAAAAGTATTGGAATAAATTGAAAGCCTGGCTACTGATGTTATTTCTTTATGAGCCATAAAATATTTGTTGTTGTTATCCATTTATTCTCACTTAATTTCTGTAATAGTATAAAGGAATACTTGTTTTATTTATTTTGACTTTCATCTTAGCGAGAATATTGCAAAATCTATTTATCACTGTAGTTTGTTTTATTACATGGATAGAGTAAAAACACGTAAAAACGAGGGAATGGTCTGTACAAGGCACATTAATAAAAGTGTATCTTTCTATTCAAATTAAATATACGTGGAAACTGAAATGAAATCTCTGGCAATCGTCCAAGCAACCGATCTCTTAAAACTCAAATCGAAACTTCTGGAAATGAATAAGGCAGGTTTGAACTTTGAGAACAAACCTAAAGAAATCAACCCCGCTTCCATCGAAAAAATATTATCTGTAGAATCATCTGAGGATAACTATGAAGTCGGGGCCCTGGTCAGTATTATGCAAGATTATGGATGTATCCAGGACAAAGTAAAAACCCACCCAATGATTTCTGATGTTGTCTTCCTTGATGATTCACATAAATTATTTAATTATTTTCTCAAATTGATACCTGCCCTGCCCGACCTTGTTATCTCGCCAGTGTACAATGATATGTTTAAACAACCAGACAATCAGAGGGAAAAATCTTCCAAGGTTTATCTGGGTGTATTCGTCAACAGGAAAGTACAGGTACAAACCACATCTGATTCTATTCACACAGGGGTACTCAAACATGCAGATTCAATCGGGGTTTTTTTTGAACCTTCTGATGATTCCGACTCTCTTTTTATTACCTGGCATGATATTAAGAAAATAATAATTCCCAAGGAAGGAAAAAAATAAAAAACAGGTACTGGAATAGGTATAAATAGAGGAACGCATTATTAATCATTATATTCCCGAGGAGGTAAACGTGCTGAAAGGAAAAGGGAGAATCATAGCAATTACCCAGGCGAGCAGTTTTAAATGCTCATCGAATCAAGGGTAGTAAATGACTCTCAGTTTCCTTTACCACTTGAAAAAGTATCGAAATCGATGTTGAGATTTAAAATGAATAAATCAATATTGAAAAAAACTCAACAAATATAAATATTATTTATAATTAAAAAAAAAAGGAGGTGAAAGACATGGTTGGACTTGAAAGCTCGTTGGACAATGCGGTAAATGCACAGAAAGTCAAAGTTGCAAAAGAAGACCCCGCTGAGAAACAGAGACAGAAAGATTTCTACGCAAAATTAAGAGCACGCACGGCAGAGCAGCCAACAGGCGCGCAATATGACTAAAAGAGAGGTCATTTGAAAAAGTATTCAATAGACATAAAAGGAAGAGGGCACAAACCTTTGTCCTTTTACATGTCTATTGGTTTTTATTTTATTATAGTGTTGTGATTTATGCTTATCATGTAATGCAATCATGAAGCAAGGAGGTAGTAATCATGTGCAGCACATATACACCGTTTGAAATAAAGCCGGAAGAACTGGCAGAGTTGGGAAGAGCGTACGGGATGTACTGGTGCACGTCATGCAAGAAGACTTTCATGAAAAAAGGGGCGACTGAATGCCCGAACTGCGGCTCAAAGAAAATAAAACCCAGGGCGCCGTAAGAACCATCAATTAGTCCTGACAATATTCTTTTCCATTAATCCGGTCAAAAAATTTTTGCATTTAAGGTCAGCTTCGCTGTTAGGTATCTAGTGTCTAGTCAAATCTCTATAGTCGGATACAGTTTAGATAATTTTATCCGTGCATCTTTGGATGTAAATTGCCAATTGACTTTTGCATTTTTGTTATTTCTGCAATTCCCCCATG
>JAHFDG010000027.1 GCA_023249105.1 Candidatus Methanoperedens sp.
AACAAATAACTGCTGCCCGATTCAAAGGGTTATAAGAGGCTTGAGCCGTATGAAGGGAAACTTTCACGTACGGTTCTTAGAAGAGGGGGAGGGAGCAATCTCTCCTTCTTATTCGGCGATGACACAGATACGCGCGGATAACGTATCCGTGAAGCTCCGTCAAATCCGTGTCATCAGTGTTCTATGTCGGGCGCCGTTCACCGCAACGAAGAACGCAAAGCGAAGGCAGCAGTGAGCTATCTGCGCATCGGATGAACTTAAAAAAACGATTTAGGATTTAATATTTATATTTGTTAATTCTTTGGTTATATGGACATCAACTTTATCTTGCTGCTTAAAATGCCCATCATTACTCCATATCGAGCAATTCAAAGCCAATGCCAGAGCCAGAAAAGGCGAATCTATAATATCAATATCCTTTAAAATATCCTCAGCCAGAGCCATCTTTTCATTGTATTTCTCCTTCGAAACAAGGTTAATATGCTTTTGCAAGAGTAAAAGAAGAGCATCAAAATCCCCTTGATTCATTTTTGATTTCTTTAATATCAATTCCTTATGCTTCGTTATCTCGCTAAAAATATATTCAGGCGCATGCAGTTCAAATACATCACTGAGAATTATGTTTCTTGTAGTTGAATTCTTAATCAAAGCCGAAAAAATGATATTCGAATCCAGAACTAATTTCATCTCTCAGCCTTTATTTTTTTGTAGAGAGCGCTCTTTATGACATGATCGAGCTCGTCTATGTCCTCATCTTTTAATCTGCTTTTTTCAGCAAGTAAATTTCCAATTTTTATTTCAGTAAGTTTATTTATGATAGACGACTCTACCCATTTCAAACCTTCTTTATTCTTTATTATCCAACTGAAATCATTGGGGAGTTTGAGAACAACCTCTGTCATTTTTCACCTTTTACGCTTTGTATCACTATATTCGCTCAGGAGGTTTTTAAGCCTTTTCTATTCATTTATTATATTTTATTCTATCTAAAATCCAATTCAAAAACACCTGATACTAGAAACAATACCCTTCGAGGACATCATCAACATCGCGCAACCAGACAATTTCATCAACTGGCGCGACGGTTGACAAGCGCCTCCTCCTCGGAAGATTACCAGCGCCGATTAGCAGAAGTTTATCGCCAACTCGATAAAAAAGGATGCCTCCTCATGCTGAGCAACAGCTATTCGGATTTTATTTCAGAACTTTATGGCGATTACAGGATTGAGCAGGTGAGCGCCAAGAGGATGATTAATTGCAACGGGAAGAAAAGAGGCGCCATACCGGAAGCTGTTGTGATGAATTATTAGAGTTCGTATCAGTTCGTACGAGTTAGTTGTTGATTTTTCATACCAGACGCAGAGGACGTTCACTCACTATCGGTTTTATCCCCGGTTTCTATCCCATTTCTCACATCAACAGCAATGCCCTTCTTAAACGAGAGCATTTCAAGAGGAGCCAGCACGGCTTTCCCTGTAGCCAGCAGGCGGTCGTTCTCATCAACCACGAGAACTTCCTCGCCAGCCCTGATATCAGGGTCGGCAGCCACCACATGCCGCGCAAAGGCTGTTTTGCCTTTTGCCACAAAAGGCGCAGCATCGCTATTAACCACAACCCTGCGCCCCGGATACCCGATGAATCCATGAAGCTTCCCTGCGCCCATGATGCTAAGCGTCAGCATGCCGTCCTTTGCCCTTACCGTGGCTATGCGGTTGTTATCAAGCAGTATCTGGCGGATTCTTTTTGTTGTTGAAAGCTGGAATTCCACGTTATCAGGGAAAAGGACTTCACCTGCGCCGCGCCCGAACTGGTAGTCGGCTATGGTTCTAACGCGTTTTAGATGGGACGCTTGAATATGTTGTTGGGACAATTGAGACATTTATTACTCCGCAAACCTGAATATGAACGAATCATATTTCATTATATCCCTTAACAGTTTAATAAATTATAAGTGTTCGCGGGTGAAATTACCAATTATGCACGCAATCACCTCATCCCGCATGGCAGCCATCGACGCCAATTGTGAATACCTGGGGATAAAACGGCTTCAGCTCATGGAAAATGCAGGCGCTGCCGTCGCCCGTGCTGTCAAAGAAAGGATTAGCTCGGGCAAAGTCGTAATAGTGGCAGGGAGAGGTAATAATGGAGGGGATGCCTTCGTAGCTGCGCGACATCTGAGCGCGTACGACGTTACAGTGATTCTTATCGGAAAAAAAGAAGAACTCAAAACACAAGAGGCGGCGCATAACTGGAAAGCCCTTGAAAATACATCCATCCAGCTAATAGAAGCCACGGATTCAACAGCACTTGACGGTTCCATGATAAAAGATGCAGATGTGATTATTGACGGTATTTTCGGGACAGGTATTCGCGGAAAAATACACGAACCTGAATCTACAGCCATCGATCTTATCAATGGCTCAGGCGCTTTTGTCATCTCAGTGGATGTGCCGTCAGGATTTGACCCTGACGGGGGCGAATTTGAGAAATCCGTTCATGCAGGGCTAACCCTTACGTTCCATAAAATGAAAGCGGGATTGCTATCAGAAAACGCCCATGAATATACGGGCGAAATACGTGTGGTTGATATAGGTATTCCTCTGGAAGCTGAATTTTTTATCGGTCCCGGTGATATCCAGCCCTTCTTGAAAAGACCTGCCATCAGCCATAAAGGAGATGCAGGCAGGGTGCTGGTCATAGGAGGCGGCGCGTATTCAGGTGCGCCGGCGCTTGCCGCACTCGGGGCTCTGCGGGCTGGCGCCGATATTGTTACGGTGGCGGCGCCGCGGAATGTTTCAGATATCATCGCTTCTTTTTCTCCCAATCTCATTGTTCGCGCGCTTTCAGGGGACAGGTTAGTGGAGGACGACATCCCGGTTATTTCGGGACTCATTGGAAAACATGATGTGGTCGTAATGGGGATGGGACTTGGGACAGCGGATGAAACCCTTTCAGCCGTTAAAAAAATAGTTCCGCTTTGCAAAAAAGCCATAATCGACGCCGATGCACTGACACCGGAGCTTGTTCCCATCCTGAACAGGAACATAATCATCACCCCTCATGCCGGTGAAATGAAACGATTGGCTGGAGTTGATGTTCCTCATGACCAAAAAGAAAAAATCGAATTCATCATGGATTTCGCCAGAGAAAATGAAGTAAATGTACTGATAAAAGGCGCTATTGATATTATCTCTGATGGAATCGAAGCCAGAGCCAACAGGAGTGGAAATGCAGGCATGACTGTCGGCGGGACAGGAGATGTGCTTGCGGGCCTGACAGGCGCCCTTTATGCAAAACATGAAGCTTTCCCGGCGGCATGTGCAGGAGCGTTTATTAACGGCGCAGCTGGAGACCTTGCGTTTGAGGAATTTGGATACGGTCTTCTTGCTACGGATGTCATTGATTATATCCCGGCGGTGATGAAAGCATGAGAGAAATACTGGCAGATATAGAACGAAATAGAATTAGATTAGTCTTTAAGCATGATGAAGATGAGACCATAATCCGGTTAAAACTAAATGAAGCAAGAGACCTGTCAGGAAAACTGAATGAACTGCTTTCGGATTTTGAAAAGAGAAAACAAGTCCGGATAGATTGAAAATGTTTTCACATATACAGGACGACAGGGCAAGGATGGTTGATATCAGCGATAAGAAAGAAGTTAAAAGGCGTGCGGTGGCAGTCGGCGAGATACAATTGAAGCCCGGAACCATCGAGGCTATTAAAAACAAACAAATTGAGAAGGGGTCGGTGCTTGAAACCGCGCGAATCGCTTCAATCATGGCAGTCAAGCAGACATCTCTTGTGATACCGATGTGCCATCCGATACCTGTAACTGGAATAGATGTCCAATTTAAAATAAACGCGGACTCAATTATTGCAACAGTCGAAGTAAGAACGATTGGAAAAACAGGAGTGGAAATGGAGGCACTGCATGGAGTTAGTGTGGCGCTGCTTACAATATGGGATATGGTGAAATCCCGGGAAAAAGACGAAACGGGTAACTATCCGTTTACATTAATAAAAAACATCAAGGTCTTAGAGAAATTCAAAGAAATTTGATTGGAGTAGGGATTAGGTATCTAATAAAAACGATGGGTCGAAGGAGACTGAGGGTACTAAAGGCATTAGATACCTAATTCTACAACAATATTAATGATGGATTTAATAGTATTTAATATTTGCGCTTATATTATATGATATAAATAATTATTATAATCATCACAATGAGATTATGATATGCATGTGCTCCGGGTTATCTCACCTGCGATATTTGTATGCATCAATTTTTTCACATTTTCAATATCCTGCGTCTGCCCCAATACCCACATGAGTTTGACAAGCGCCACTTCCGAGAGCATATCTTCTCCCTCGATTGCGCCTGCTTTTAACATATCCCTGCCAGTATCGTACACCCGGTCGCATACCCTCCCGTTGATGCATTGCGAGGTTATGACAACGGGTATGCCAGCATCTACTGTTGTTTTGATAACCGGAACCCATTCTGTTGAAACGTGCCCGAGACCGGTGCCTTCTATTATGATGCCTTTATAACCTGAGCCCGAATGGAATAAAAGAGATTCGCTGCTTGCGCCTGTAACGTATTTTAAAAGGGCGCATCTGGATTCAAGTTTGTCATGGATCGCCAGTTTTTTCTCGCCCCGCTTAACATACGAAGACAGTGTTTTTATCTCGCGTGAGGGATACTCGACCCTGCCGATTGGCTTTGTGTTGATTGACTGGAATGCGTCGCGGCGCGAAGTGTGCATTTTCCGTACCTTGGTTCCCCTGTGGATATAACAGAAATCGTCGCTAGTTCCGCCGTGCATTACCACGCATACCTCGGCAATGTCGCTCACCGCAACGGAAGCGGCGCATATAGCGTTCATGGCATTGTCGCTGCTTGGCCTGTCTGCGCTTCGCTGGGAACCCACAAGCACGATAGGAACAGGCGTTTCCATCATGAACGAGAGAGCAGCAGCCGTGTACATCATTGTATCAGTGCCATGCGTGATTATGATGCCTTCTGCACCGTTTTTTATTTCCTCATATACGGCGCGCGCAAGCTCCACCCAGTAGGAGGGGCGCATGTTCTCGCTAAGGATGCTGTAAATCATGCGGCAGTTATAATTTGCTATTTCTTCAAGTTCAGGGATCGCACGAAGAATGTCGTCTGCCGAGAATTGCGAAGTCACTGCTCCTGTGCGGTAATCAATCTTACTGGCAATGGTTCCGCCTGTAGAGAGTATGGAGATGCTGGGCAGCTTTCCTTTTTTTTTCCCGGCGCTAACGGGTTCCTTTGAAGGTTTTCCCCCATCTTTTTTCTCAAGCATGGTTATGGATGCGGATTCGCGCTTAAGCCCGATATTGTAACCATTTTTTAGTTTCAGGACTATGCTATCCGTCTGTGAAGGCATCATGACCCCTTCATAGCGAACGCCTTTAATATCCACTCTTACTTTATCGTATTCTTCTGCCTGCATGTTATCCCTGCTTTTTGTTTTATAATAGTGGAAGATAATAAAAAACTATGCTCTTTGCACCAACCAATACTATTATGTTGCAGCGCCACACCAGTAATAATATACAAAGGGAGGTTATGTCAATGCCAGTTCTTAAAAAAAGAAAAACATATTCTGAGAAATGCCCGGTGTGCGGTGGTGAAATCCATCCACTGGGCGATGAAACGATTTCTTTTGACGAACTTCCACCCAATGTTCCTGTTCTTGCCGAGGTAAGCCCCGGTCAATGGGTAAAAGTGGTGGAAAGAAAGCCCGCAAAAACATAAACCTTAAAGAGCTAGTATGATAAATTGGGGATATGGTCAGAGTAATCGGCATAGACCCGGGCACGAAAAGTTTTGATTTTTGCGGTCTGGAAGATGACACAGTAATACTTGATACTTCAATACCGACCAGGGACATCATTAATGATCCCGGATTGCTCTCTGATATTATAAAAGAAACCGGAGCCGAACTCGTGGTGGGGCCATCCGGGTTTGGCATTCCGGTAACCACTATCAAAGACATAGGTGAAAGGGAATTGTTCCTTATGTCACTTATTAAAAAAGAAGACAAAAAAAGTAATATCGGGATGCGCGCATCGATTAACCAGATGAAAAAAAATGAACTTCCTGTATTTTTCATTCCGGGTGTTATTCATCTCCCGACAGTCCCGAATTACCGGAAATTCAATAAAATCGATATGGGCACGGCTGATAAACTCTGCTGTGCCGCGCTTGGGATTAGGGACCAGGCATTGAGATATGAAAAGAATTACAATAAAACATGCTTCATATTACTGGAAATGGGATTCGGATATACGGCAGCCATTGCCGTAAATAATGGAAAAATCGCAGATGGTATCGGAGGAAGCTCGGGTAATATTGGTTTTCTTTCTCTGGGCAGCATGGATGCAGAGCTTGCTTATCTTTTGGGAGGATTTAATAAAGAACTCATTTTTAAAGGGGGCGTTGAGACTCTTGCAAAAACGCCTGAAAAATTGATGGAAAATGAGGAGGCTTTGAACGCATATCTTGAAGGCGCGATTAAAAATGTCCTCGCGCTCACAGCATCGGTTAAACCGGATGAAATACTTGTCTCGGGCAGGATTTCAAGAGTTAAGGGGCTTTTTGATGAATTAAAAAGGCGAATGGATATTGCACCGGTAAGAAGACTTGGGGGTTTTGATGTGAAGAATGTTAAAGAAGCAGCCCAGGGAGCTGCGCTTATTGCGAATGGTCTTGCAGGAGGGAGGTATGGCGAACTCATAGATGTGATGAAAATCAGGGAAGCTAAGGGCACGTCGCTTGATTATATTTTATTGCCTGAAATCGAAACTCTGAAAAAAGATTACGGGGTCTGATTCACAAAGCTTTTTAAATAATCAAAACATCTTGGACTTCCGCGCTGGGCTCGTGGCTTAGCTTGGATATAGCGCCGGGCTTCTAACCCGGATGTCGAGGGTTCGAATCCCTCCGGGCCCGCTTAAAATATATCCTGGCAATAATCAATCAATTGCGCCTCGGTGGCTTAGGGGTATAGCGCGTCCTTGGTAAGGACGAGGTCGAGGGTTCAAATCCCTCCCGGGGCTTATTTTTGATTTTTAGGGCATAAAATGGAAAGATATAAGTAATGATTATACATGGTTAATTAAATCTGATTAATATGAGCGATTACTCTAAAAACACGTTGATGCAGTATATTAAATCAAAACCCGGGGATATAGAGATATGCGATGTCACATTAAGGGATGGCGAGCAGACGCCTGGAGTGGCTTTTACTAAAGAAGAGAAAATCGCAATCGCGGAAAAACTTGACAGCATCGGTATTGAGGTGATTGAGGCTGGATTCCCCGTAGTTTCACCGGCAGAGGAGGCTACTGTTCGCGAGATTGCACATATGGGGCTTGATGCCAGGATATGCTGCCTTGCCAGGTCTGTAGCGAAAGATGTGGATGTTGCGCTTCGTTGCGATGTTGGTTTAGTGAGTATTTTTATTGCAACATCAGATTTACACCTTAAATACAAGTATCATAAGACATTTGAAGAGGCTACATCATGCGCTCTCGATGTGCTTGACTATGCAAAAGACCATGGTCTCATGGTGCGGTTTGCTGTCGAAGATGCCACGCGGACAGATATCAATGTACTCAAGTCCATCTTCAAATCAGCGGAAGAACATGGAGCTGATTACATAAGTATTGCTGATACCGTGGGGATATTGAATCCAACAACCGCTTTCTACTTAGTCAGCGAGATAAAGAAAAGCGTAAAAGCAAAAGTGTGCATCCACTGCCACAACGATCTTGGCATGGCTGTAGCAAACACTCTCAGCGGCGCCGAAGCAGGCGCTTTCCAGCTTCATACCACGGTCAATGGTATAGGCGAGAGGTGCGGGAATGCATCGCTTGAGGAGCTGCTTGTAAGCCTGCGCGTACAGTACGGCATCGAGCGGTATGATGTGAGCCAGTTGATGGGGCTATCAAAGCTGGTGGAACAATATTCAGGTATTCCGATACCAAAGATAAAATCCATTGTGGGCGCGAATGCCTTTGCGCATGAATCGGGGATACATGTGGCGGCAGTGCTCGAAGAGCCTATGACCTATGAGCTGTTTGCTCCTGAGATGGTTGGGGCGAAGCGGGAAATAATAATAGGGAAACATACGGGGACGAAAGCATTGAAAGGGGTTGTTGAGAAGATGGGGTATGATCTCACGCATGAGCAGATGTGCACACTTCTGGATAAGGTCAAGAGATGCAGCGAAGCCAAGAAAAAAGTTTCATGCAGCAGGCTTGAAGAGTTCATTAAGGAACTTGAGTGAAAACCATAAGTATAATAGTTTCATTTTTTCGTATCGTATGTTATGAAATCTATTATTTCCCCTTTTTCCTGATAATAGCCACATCCCCGAGCGTGGTTCCCCTGATGAACCCTCCTCCCCGCTGGTCCTGGGAGGATACTTTCTCGGTCAATTTGATATTTAAAGCAGTCTCAAGTTTTTTTCGCACCGCATCTTCGGGTATAAGCTCTTCACGTTCGATCTTTCGAAGAAGCGTAGCCTTCTCCATCATCTTCGAGGCAAGCTCTTCGATGGTCAAGCCTAATGATTCCCTTCCTTTCTTGATTATCTCGGCATAATCAGGGATTATTTCATCCTGGATTTTGTCAAAAACATCTCTCCTTGGCTTATGAGTAACTATCACCCTTTCAGTCGGAGATATTTTCCTTGAAACCGGCGTCCATTTATCCGCAGGTTTCCCATAGTGAGCGCACTTGCCGCACACATCCAGGACACTCCCTTCAACGGTCACCCGAACAGGGTTTCCCTTTATATCACTGCCGCATATTTCGCATTGCATTACATCATCTCGGCGAAAACTCTATATACCGTCTACGCTTAAATATCATTCGATATAATGTCTGAAGTCCAGGAAAATCAGGAAAGTCCAATAGCAATGGGAAACAATGATTTTTCCCGCTATTTGATGGACAGGATTAAAACGCTTGAGGAAAGGAACAATCTTCTAAGGGAACAGGCCAATAAGATTGAAATGGAGAAGCGGTTTACAGAGAGCCAGAACCTCAAGTATGAAAGAGATTTAAGGCAGTTAAAAAGCGAACTTGAACGGTTGAAAATGCCTCCTCTTGTTGTCGGGACTGTAGTGGATGTTCTTGAAAACGGGAAAGTTATCATCAGGAGTAGCACAGGCCCTCAGTTCGTTGTTGGCGCCGCCCAGTTTATTAACAGTTCAGAACTCATCCCCGGAGCAGCAGTGTCTTTAAATTACCAGACCCTGGCAGTGGTGGGGATTCTTCCCTCTTCCCGGGACCCGTTCATAAATGGCATGGAGGTCATAGAATCTCCAACAGTATCGTATTCGGATATTGGCGGGCTGGATGAGCAGATTCGTGAGTTAAGGGAAACAGTGGAGTTGCCTCTTACCAAACCGGAAGTGTTTGAACGAATCGGGATTGAGCCCCCGAAAGGCGTACTGTTATATGGAGCCCCCGGCACAGGAAAAACGCTTCTTGCCAAAGCCGTTGCAAACCAGACAAAAGCAACGTTTATAAGGATTGTCGGGTCTGAACTTGTACAGAAATATATTGGTGAAGGCGCGCGTCTTGTCCGGGATCTTTTTAAAATGGCAAAGGAAAAATCCCCGAGCATCATATTTATTGATGAGCTTGATTCAATCGGGGCAAAACGCATCGAGTCTGCAACTTCAGGAGACAGGGAAGTCCAGCGTACTTTGATGCAGCTCCTTTCTGAAATGGATGGTTTCAATCCGAGAGGAAATGTCAGGATTATAGCGGCTACGAACAGGCCGGATATTCTTGATTCTGCACTTTTAAGGCCCGGGAGATTTGACAGGTTTATTTCTATTCCCATGCCCAATAAGGAAACAAGGGCAGTGATTTTGAGAATCCATTCAAGGAGGATGAAGCTTTCAGAGAATGTTGATTTTGATGAGCTTGCCTCAATTACTGAAGGTGCAAACGGTTCTGACCTCAAGGCAATTGCCATGGAGGCCGGGATGTTTGCGGTACGCGAAGAACGTTGCAGCATAGGTATTGAAGATTTCCGAAATGCCATAAAAAAATTGATGATCCCGACTACTAAACCGAACCTGTATTCTGAAGGAATGTTTGCCTGATTACTAGGAAAAAAAATGGACGTTTTTTATACAGTGAATTTAATCGACTTTGTTGGGCGTGCAATTCTAGTGAGCATGTTGTTTATGATTTACTTCAGGTTCAGCAAAATGGATAATGAAATATTGAGGTCGATAACTTATTTAAATTTTAGCAAAGTCAGGTGTTCCCTGAATTATGTACTGATTTTCTCTCCTTTTTTCTTAGCAGCTTCGGTTCTTGAGTATCCTGAATTTCGTTCTCTGTACGGAGAAGAGTTTGTTCATTTTATACAGGATATCTTGTTGTCTTTGTTCCAAATTGCGGTAATCTATTTCTTGATGGTTGTGTATAGGGTATCAAATCTGCCGAGGCATTGATGGAAACAATTGCGAACATGCTTGAGAAAATACTTAACGACCTTCAGACAGTCGGGGGCATCGAACTTTCCGCCATTGTTTCGAAACAGGGGTTGCTGATGGTTTCCAAGGAGACGGCAACCGGGCTTAACAGTGAAGCGTTTGCAGCATTAACAGCTACTTTGTATATGTCGGCAGAATCAACAACACTGCGTCTTAGCGACCAGAAACCTAAATCCATTATAGTTGAAACTGCGGATAAACATCTCATAACATATGCTGCAGGTCCGGATGCATTGATTGTGGTACTGGTTGGAAACGCAGGATATATTGGCTTGATTCTTAATGAGTTGAAAAAGGCTGCTGAAAAGGTTAAGAATCTAATTTAAAGTTTTATGAGCGAGATATCTTTTTTATCGGACAATTCCCGGCAATTTAAAAATAGTCCGCAGAAAACTATAATACGATATGTGACTAAAGCTTATTGGGAGTAAAATGAGCTTGAAGCTCTTAACATCGATTCTCCTGCTAGCGTTCATCTCTGGATGTATCGCTCAGGATAAGGAGGAGAAAACTATGGAAAAGATTTCTATTTCATCGGACGCGTTTAAAGATAGTGGTATGATACCTGATGAATATACATGCAAAGGTGAGGATATTTCACCTCCGCTTTCATGGCAGGGGTTGCCTGCCGGTACAAAGAGTATCGCATTGATAATGGATGACCCTGATGCTCCGGGCAGTACATTTGTTCATTGGGTTATTTATAATATCCCGGGAAACACGCAAAAACTGGCAAAAGGCATACCAGGGAAAGAAAAACTGGCTGATGGAAGCCTTCAGGGTATGACGGATTTCGGAAGAGCTGGATATGGAGGGCCGTGTCCTCCCCCTGGAAAGCCGCACAGGTATTTTTTCAAAATATATGCCATTGATACAATACTTGATTTGCCTTCCCGGGCGTCCAAAGAAGACGTGGAAGCTGCAATGAAGGGACATATACTCGCGAAAGGCGAAATAATTGGCAAATATGCAAGATAGGAGCATACCGGAATTGTCTTGAATTGTTCCTTAACGCAACATAATTAGCAATTAATATAGGCATCCAATACGTATTAAGGAATATATGAAAACAGTCACGATTAGGGTTGAAGACGACATATTCAATAAAATCGAAGAGCATAGGGGCTTAAAGTCAAAGAGCGAATTTTATCGTAAGTTAATTGAAGACTACCTGAATAAATCTGAAGACAACATGAATAAGACTGAAGATGGTCTGAATAAACATGAAGACAGCTTGAATATGCATGAAGACGGTTTGAATAACAGGGAAATCAATTTGAATAAATCTGAATATGTCCATAATATCCTCAAAGAGAATGAGTCCCTGAAAGGGGAATTGACTCATAAGCAAGAACTTTTAAAAATGGCAAATGATTGGATAAACGATATGCGCAGCGAGGTTGGCTTCCTGCAATTTGAGTATCAAAAATTAAGCGGCAGGCTTGCATTGCCTGAACCAAAGAAATGGTGGGAATTCTGGAAGAAATAGGTATGCGGGGGATGGGATTTGAACCCACGAATTCCTGCGAAACAGGACTCTGAATCCTGCGCCTTTGACCGGTCTGGGCAACCCCCGCATGGGGTATTACGACAATAATTTCAGAAGCAATGCCTTCTGGACGTGCAGCCTGTTCTCAGCCTGGTCGAACACTGCTGAATTTGGCCCATCGACCACTTCTGCCGTAATTTCCTCGCCACGATGGGCAGGAAGACAGTGCAGTACCATCACATCATGCTTGGCTTGTTCTAAAAGCTTGCTGTTGATCTGGTATGGTTTAAAGTCACGCAATCTCTGGTCATATTCTTCCTCATCGCCCATGGAAACCCAGACATCAGTAGAAAGGATATCCGCTTTCCTTGCTGCTTTCATGGGGTCACGGATAACGTTAATCGTTCCTCCGAGTTCCCTGGCTTTTCCGATAATCTCATTATCTGGCTCATACCCTTCCGGGCAGGAGGCAGTCATTTTCATGCCCGTGAGCGCACATGCAAGAATAGCTGAATTGCATACGTTATTTCCATCGCCTATCCATGAAAAATTAAGGCCTTTGAATTTACCTTTATATTCGCGAATTGTTAGAAGGTCGGCAAGGAGCTGGCATGGATGTTCCAGGTCTGATAAACCATTGATAACCGGCACAGTTGCGTTTTGAGATAATTCGATGAGGGTCTCGTGTTTATGCACCCGCGCCATAATCGCATGAACATAGCGCGACATAACACGGGCCGTATCCGCGACCGATTCCCCGCGCCCGAGCTGGATATCTTTATAATTAAGGTATATCGCATGCCCGCCCAGTTCGGTCATAGCCGCTTCGAATGATATTCTCGTTCGGGTCGAGGATTTTTCAAAAAGCATGGCAAGTGTCCGGGATTTCAGTGCACTGGACGTTTTCCCGCGCACCCTTTTTTCTTTTAAATCGGATGCGGTGTCAAGTAAATTAATTATATCAGCATATGATAAATCTGCGAGGGATAATAAATGAGATGACAAAATCAGGATGCTCCATTGGTCAGTGCTACAAATGTAGATACCTATTTAAATCACTTTTGATAAGTCATAAATAAGATGGTGTTTATTGGAGAAAGCGGAGTTAGTAATGAAACTATACGAATATGATGCCAAGGAAATTTTCAAGAGAAACAATATCCCTGTTCCAGAAGGCAGTCTTATCTCAAACCCTGGCGATGCAGAAAATTTAGCAAGAAAACTTGGACCGGTAGTCATCAAAGCACAGGTCATGATTGGGGGGCGCGGAAAAGCCGGCGGCATAGCAATAGCATCAAACCCACAGGAGGCATACCAGAGCGCAAAGCGGATTCTGGGTATGTCCATCAAGGGATTGCCTGTGAATAAGCTCCTTGTCGAGGAATACAAAAAACCTGATAAGGAAATGTATCTCGGGATTACCATAGATAGGGCTGCAAAATGCCCCCTCGTAATGGTCTGCCCGGAAGGAGGAATCGATATCGAAGAGATAGCAAAGACCTCTCCCCGGGAGATTGTGAAAATGTACATCAATCCCCTCACAGGGATACATGATTACCAGGCAAGAACGCTCGCAAACTCACTTAATGCAAATTCACTTAATAAGAATAAATCATTGATGATTGCTGATATTATAAAAAAATTATATCGTGTTTTTATAGATTATGATTGCACGCTTGCCGAAATTAACCCGCTTGCGGATACCCAGGAAGGAATTTTTGCGCTGGACGCCAAGATGGTCATAGACGACAATGCGCTTTTCAGGCAGGATTTCAGGGAAGAAGAAACCGGCTCTCTTGAAGAAATGGCAAAGAAAAACGGTATGAGCTATGTTGGTCTTGATGGGTATATCGGGTGCATTGTCAACGGTGCGGGTCTTGCCATGGCAACTCTTGACATGATTAAACAATATGGTGGCGAGCCTGCCAATTTCTTGGACTTAAGAGCAGGGGCAAATGAGGAACAGATGAAAAATGCCCTGAGGATTGTCTCATCCAATAAAAAGATAAAAGCCATAATCATTAACGTTTTTGGCGGTCTCACAAAATGCGACAAGGTCGCCCGAGGGATTATTGATGTAATTCCAGAAATAAAGGCGCCGCTTGTAATCAGGCTTGCGGGGACAAACGAGAATGAAGGGCGGGTGATGCTTGAAAAATGCCGGGTAACTATGGCGTCATCAAGCGAAGAAGCAGCATCGGCGGTGGTTGAACTTGGGCATTCTGATAAATAAGGACACACGGGTTTTAGTTCAGGGGATTACGGGACACGAAGGCTCGTTCCAGGCAAAACAGATGCAGGAATTCGGGACAAATATTGTTGCAGGGGTCACACCCGGGAGAGGGGGCAGCGATGTATATGGTATTCCGGTATTTGACTCTGTATCGGATGCCGTTGGAAAAACAAACCCGGACGCTTCTGTAATTTTTGTTCCGCCAAAATTCGCAGCGGATGCTATATTTGAAGCCATAGACAGCGGAATAGAACTGATTGTCTGCATAACAGAAGGCATTCCTATTCATGATATGATGCGTGTATGTTCTTATCTTGAAAGCTCTTCGTCAAGGCTTATCGGTCCGAATTGCCCGGGGATTACAACGCCGAAGGTATCAAAAGCAGGAATAATGCCAAATTCTATTCATAGACCCGGCAATATCGGGATTGTCTCAAGAAGCGGTACGCTGACTTATGAGATTATAGACCTTTTATCAAAAAATGGAATCGGGCAATCCACATCCGTGGGTATTGGAGGAGACCCGGTGAGCGGGACTTCATTTTTAGATGTACTGGAATTGTTTGAACATGACACCATGACCCATGCGGTTGTGCTGGTCGGCGAGATAGGCGGGACAGCGGAAGAGGATTCCATAGGTTTCATAAAACAGATGAGTAAACCTGTCATAGGTTATATCGTGGGTATTTCTGCGCCGCCCGGAAAAACAATGGGACATGCTGGTGCGATTGCGTCAGCCGGCGGCGGCACAGCGCGTGAAAAAATAGCAGCTTTTGAAAAAGCAGGCATCACTGTGGCGAAAAGCCCGATGGATATTGTGCGGCAGGTAAATAATATTATGAGATAAGCAACGCAAAGCTTGGCGCCTGGGATTGGGCAGGAGTGTTCTATTAATTCGACTATAAGTGAACCATGACTCGTCAATTGTGCCCATGCATGCATGTATTGACCCCAAAAGATTAATAGCAATGCAGAAGAAGGGTAGGAACAGTATGAAATTGAAAATAATTATAACGGGCAGCAAGGTTCATGGCGTTGGTTATCGTGTTATGCTTGTAAACAAAGCACTCTCACTTGGAATTAGTAATTTTAATGTTTTCAATACTTTTCTCCAGGGAAATCCGGCGGTTTTTGCAGTTATAGAGGGAGATGATGACATTCTGGAGGAGTTTAAGGTTTATGCAAATACCGTTAAACCTGATGAAGCGGATGTGGAGAATATATCTTTCGAGGAGTATAGGAATACGGTTCCGCCAATCGAGCGATGCATGCAGGCATTCCAGATGGAGCAGTGGGGCAGAGGCATTCCAATACTTTTAAAAATGCTGGAGAAACAGGATAGTATGCTGGGGAAACAGGACACTACTATAGATGTTTTGAAAAGCGTAAAAGAGGATACTGCCCAGATACGACAGGACACATCTAAAATACCCAATATAGCAGAAAACACCTCCCTGATTCCTGCCATGAAGGAAGATACCTCTGAAATCAAAAGCAATACCAGAGAAATTGTGGATAAACTCCAGAATAAGTATGAAGAACTGAGCAGGGAAATTGTCCAGATGAAGATTACACTCGCAAAAATCGAAACTAAGGTATTCGCATAGTTCGACAATAAGTGAATCCCGAATCGTCAATTGTGCCCATGCATGCAGATTTTGACCACAAAAGATTAATAAGGGTACTTCCTATAAACGAGATGTAATCCATAACGGGATTAATCGAGGGTGATGAAAATCGTCCTTTACTGCATACGTGCAGGAAAATGGCGGTTTAGCGATGGCGATGGGACAAAAATCCTGTCTTTAATTACTATATCACTCTTGCCGTAAAACCGGCATCTCGAAGGAGAAAATTAAACCATATAAAAATATGGAGGAAAAGAATAATGAGTAAAAAAATATTAGGAATTGCATTAGCAGCGTTAATGTTATTAATAGTAGCATTACCCGCAAGTGCAGTACAGGCGACCAGCGTGGAAATACGCGGGGATGTCGTCACAAATGCAGCGACAGGCGCTGCTAACGTCAGTTGGAATGCCACAAACTTTGCAGCATTCTGGTATGACTTAAAGGACGACCTGAAGACCGAAAATCTGCAAATAACAAACTTCAATGCTTTGAGAACCATAGAACAGAATTCGCTGTGGTACAATACAACCGAGGCACCAAAGACATTAAAAGTAATACAGAATGGCAAAGCCAATTCAACAGATACCGACTTCACTAAGTTCGAAACTGGTGGAAAATATAATGTCGTTGGATGGCAGGCACAGCCCTACGTAGCAGTTAAAGGCAAAGCAAAGAAACTTGCCAAGCTTGTAATAGAGCAGGGCAATGCAACATCTGAGAAGAAATCCCTGACAATCGGAGAAACATGGGATATTGGAGATGGCTGGACATTAACAGCCCAGAGCATTGATGCTAAAGCGACACCAAGACAGGCATGGCTTGTCCTGAGCAAAGATGGCGTCAAGAAAGACGATAAGGTAATCGAAACCGGCAAAGCGTATGCTTATATCGAGAAGAACTTTGCAGGCGAGTCTGATGTTCCGCTGTTCGTTACATACGTGGACAGCGTATTCGCAGGTGCAACCAGTGATATGGTGCAGCTAAGATACACATGGGCAATCTCGACATCTGTAACAGAAATCAAAACTGCGGATAAGTTCGGGAACATGGAAGTACAGACCGCGGATGACGACAATATCAAACTGTATAACAAAGACAGGACAATATCTCTCTCCAAGGACACCACAGCCGATATCTTTGGCGACTTGAAGTTCAAGGTAGCTGATAGCGATACCGTAAGATTCTACCCGATGGTAGTAAGAACCACTCCGGGCAAATATGAGGTACGTGGCACAGTAGTCACAAATGCAGCGACAGGCGCTGCTAACGTCAGTTGGAATGCCACAAACTTTGCAGCATTCTGGTATGACTTAAAGGACGACCTGAAGACCGAAAATCTGCAAATAACAAACTTCAATGCTTTGAGAACCATAGAACAGAATTCGCTGTGGTACAATACAACCGAGGCACCAAAGACATTAAAAGTAATACAGAATGGCAAAGCCAATTCAACAGATACCGACTTCACTAAGTTCGAAACTGGTGGAAAATATAATGTCGTTGGATGGCAGGCACAGCCCTACGTAGCAGTTAAAGGCAAAGCAAAGAAACTTGCCAAGCTTGTAATAGAGCAGGGCAATGCAACATCTGAGAAGAAATCCCTGACAATCGGAGAAACATGGGATATTGGAGATGGCTGGACATTAACAGCCCAGAGCATTGATGCTAAAGCGACACCAAGACAGGCATGGCTTGTCCTGAGCAAAGATGGCGTCAAGAAAGACGATAAGGTAATCGAAACCGGCAAAGCGTATGCTTATATCGAGAAGAACTTTGCAGGCGAGTCTGATGTTCCGCTGTTCGTTACATACGTGGACAGCGTATTCGCAGGTGCAACCAGTGATATGGTGCAGCTAAGATACACATGGGCAATCTCGACATCTGTAACAGAAATCAAAACTGCGGATAAGTTCGGGAACATGGAAGTACAGACCGCGGATGACGACAATATCAAACTGTATAACAAAGACAGGACAATATCTCTCTCCAAGGACACCACAGCCGATATCTTCGGTGAGTTGAAGTTCAAGGTAGCTGATAGCGATACAGTGAGATTCTACCCAATGGTTGAATACCAGATAGGCGTAGGACCAACAACCACAGGACCAACAACCACAGGCACAGTAACCGGAACTGGAACACCAACTAAAACTGGAACTGCAACTGGAACTGGAACACCAATTGTAACCGGAACAGCAGCAGTAACTGAAACAGCCAAACCAAAGGCAACCGCAACTCCAAAAGAGCCAGGCTTTGAGGCAGGATTAGCAATTGCAGGCTTGCTTGCAGTAGCGTTCCTTGTGCTGAGACAGAGAAAGTAAATATATAAATTCGAAGGGAGCAATCCCTTCACATTTTCTTTTTTTTGATTACACTACCTTTTTATACATACCTATCATTTATTAAAATATGAGTTCAGAAATCGAAATTGCTGAAGTAGATGAAAAAGGAAAGATAGTATTACCTTATAAAGTTCGTGAAAAAATTGGCATTCACCCATATGACAAACTAATTATGGGAGTTAAAAACAATACCCTAATCCTGACCAAACAAAAAAGAAGCGTGTTTGACTTGCAGCTCAAAGAAGTAACTTCAAGTACTCTCAAAAAAGCTTTGATTTTCGAGCGCAGTATCGATAAAGCAGGAAAAGATTTCCAATCATCCTACTATTCAAACCATTAAAAAATGTTTCCTCGAAGTAGAAGTGGGCGTACGGCTTGTAATTCCACGTATAATCTTAACTGAACACCTGGTCTGGATTGCTAAGAACGAAGGTATAGATATGGCTTTTAATGTTTTGGATATTGTTCTTAAATCACCATGGCAGATTATTTATGAAAACGAAGAGATACATAAAGTAGCTATGGATATTGGAAGCAGATACGGAGGGCTTGGCGCCGCTGACTTATTATTAGCAGCGATTGCAAAGCAGGAAAATGCCACAATAATAACTATGGACTCGGATTTTGAGCGCTTAAAAAGTGAAATTAATGTAATTTTATTAGAATCTATTGCAGATTTAATTTAGCAGAATTACATGTCTAAAGAGATTTTCAGGGAGATGTTAGATTGCGATTTAACAAAGTTTCCCGCTGTAATTTTCCTGGCATTAATATTTTTCATCTCCCGCATCCCTTTTATAGCTCTTGGTTTCAGCGCATTCATAAAACAAACCTATAAATCATCTCTCCCCAACATTGGTTCGATGGACAAAATCGCCCGCTCAGTAAATTCATTGTACGAGAAATATCCATATCCCTCTCTTCCAATCCGCAACGAACGCGACCTTGTAAGTAAACTCCATGCAAATGTCATGTCAAAAATCCTTGTTACCGCCGAATTGGAGCCAGCCTCCCTCTCTGGGAAAGAAGTGCTTGATGCTGGGTGCGGAACTGGCGAGAAATCATGCTATTTTTCATATTACGGCGCTAACGTGATGGCACTTGACCTTAGCAGTTCCTCGCTTGCGAATGGAAAAAAACTTGCTGAAAAATTCAAATTGAAGGTTGATTTTAACCAGTGTGATATCGCAGAATTCAAAACCGAAAAAAGGTTTGACCACATATTCTGTCTCGGGGTGCTGCATCATACCAGCGACCCGTATATGCGTTTTCGTGTGCTTGCAGGACTTTGTAAACCAGGCGGGACTATTACGGTTGGATTATATAATCGATACGGCAGATTCATCCACAGGGTAAGAAGGAAATGGATAAGATTGAATGCCGGCGAGGATATCCAGAAGCGAATGTCGTTTGTTGAAAACTCGATATACAAAGGGAAATTCAAGAATACACATGAGCAGGCTTATGCTGCTGATAAGTACGCCAACCCCTATGAGAGTTATCATTCAGTCGGGGAGGTAATTGACTGGTTCAATAAAAATAATATTACGTATATTGGTTTGCACCCGCATACCGGAACAGGAAAGCTTCAAATTTTTTTATCCGAATTAAAGTGGTTAACCAAAAGGAACGGTTTTTTCATAATATCAGGCAGGAAAAATTGAAATGTGGCGTTTTATTGACCTTGATAAGATTGACGGCTTCTACAGCGCAGCGCTTTTTGAATCCATAGCAAGGCATGTAGGCGCAGGTTCTTCGCCTGAAACTATCCTTTTCTGGCGCGTGCGAACGCCTGTCGTATATCTTGGTTATCATCAGTGCGTAGAGGATGAGATTCATGCTGATTTTTGCAGGAATAGCAATATCGGGATAATACGCAGGATACTCGGAGGCGGGTGCGGTTTCTGTGATGAGAACCAGATACTTTATTCAGTAATCGGGCGGGAGGGCGGTGTGATTCCCGGCGGCATCCAATCCGCATACACAAAAGTCCTCGGCGGCGTGGTGAACGCGCTTCTTACTCTCGGCGCTGGCGGAGAGATCGAACCTGCGCGCAATGCGGTTTATTCAAGAGGCAGGAAGATTTCAGGAAATGCGCAGGGTCGCATTGACGGCGCAGTGCTGGTAAATGGCAGCCTGTTATTGGATTTTAATTTTGAACTGATGGATAAAGTATTGAAAAGTCCCACAAAAAACCTTAAACCCGTACTCTCTGCAAGAGAAGGGATGATAACCCTGAAGGAAATGGGGATTACTGATATTGATTATGTTAAAAAAGTATTGAGGCGGGGGTTTGAAAACGCGCTTGGAATAACTGCCGGGGATGGCATGTTGACTTTAAGTGAAACCGATATGGCAAATCGATTACTGGATAAATATACGCAAAAAGAGTGGACTTACAGGATGGATATTAAACGTGAGCTTCGAAAAAAACCTGCCGCGCCTTCTCCTCAGCAAGCCTGATAACATCTCTCACAGGAGTGCCGGATTCAAGCGATGCTTTTCTGCAATCCTCAAACTCGGCAGATATATTCAGAAGAACCCCGCGTAAATCCCTTGCAATCTTGACTGCTATCGGGAACACCATCTCATTTATTTTTATATCCACTTTCCCCATTTCCCTCTGGGCTATCAACCTGTGTTTTATTGGGATTATCCTGACGCCGAGTGAACCGGTTTCCTCGATTATTTTTCTTGCAAGCTTTCCGGAATCCTCAGGTTTTGTAATTACTTGGATAATCTGGCCGCTTCGACCTTTTTTCATGGTGGCGGGAATTATGGATACGTCTTTTGCGCCTGCTTTCAGCAGTTCATCAATGAGGTTGCCCAATACCTGACCCGTGACGTCATCAACATTGGTCTCAAGCATCTCGATTCTGTCAGAGATAAGCGCATCATCTACTTCTCCTGCGATGATTCGAAAGACATTGGGAGTAAAGAGGTCTCTGCTTCCTGCTCCATAACCTATGTGCTCTGTTTTCATGAAAGGGCATACTCCTTTTTCATTGACAAAATAGGCAAGCAGCGCAGCACCCGTTGGGGTTAGCAGTTCGCCATCGACAGGGCCCAGCCGCCAGGGCAGGGAATATTCCTTCAGGATTTCAAGCGCAGCGGGGGCAGGCACGGGGAATTTCCCGTGCGAGAACTCAATAAATCCCATGCCTACTGAGATTGGAGTGCAGTATATCCTGTAGTCTTTTAAACCAAGGTCATGAAAAGCCGCGCATGCACCTGCAATATCCGCAATCGCATCCTCCTGACCCAGTTCATGGAAATGAAGTTTTTCAAGAGTTGTTCCGTGGACTTTTGCCTCGGCTTTTCCGAGGATGTTAAAGACTGAAATCGCATCCGATACCACGGGTTCGGATAAACCTGAGGCTTTAATCCGACTGATTATTTCATCCAGCGTTGAACTGCCATCTTTTATTGTGGTTACATTGACCGAACTTGCTGCAATCCCTTTTTTGATGGTCTTTGAAAATTCAACCTTCACGTCCGCGGCGATTTCTATCGCTTCTTTAACTTTGACAACATCTGCTCCGAGGTCGATAAATGCGCCGATTATCATGTCGCCTGAAGCGCCTGAAAACGGGTCAAAGAGGATTGCTTTCATATTCCAACAATCCTATATCCTCATTAGGATTTATAAACACTGTCTGGATTTGTAGAAGAAATACCCTATTACACCTATTGTTATTACAGGCGACACCCATTCCTGCACAACAACCCCGAAACTTTTAAGAACCATCGTTATACCAAGGAAAAATATCGAATACATTGCCCCGTTTTTCAGGTAAATGTATCTCTTGATCCTGTCGATATTGCTCACAGTCAGTTCCCTTACCACAAAAGCCCCGATGCCATTGCCAATCAGTATCAGTGGAACAGATAGCGTAAATGCAAACGCTCCCACCACGCCGTCTATGGAGAAGGTGGCATCTATGACCTCAAGGTACAGGATTTTGCTCCAGTCACTCATGTTCGTGCCGCCAATGAGTTCTTTCTCATGCATTTCTGCATTCTGCTTGAATCCGTGGGTTATGAAAAAAGCCGTTGACCCGATCACTGCCCCCAATGCCATTAAGGGATGCCTGTTTATAGCAAACCAGACTATGACAGTCAGGATTATAGAGACTATCGCGAAGAACCATACGCCATGCTGGTGGAAAAATCTCTCACCGCGCAGTCCATAATTTTTTGCCTCGATAAACAGCCAGTGGAAAAACAGGAAAATAAGGAAAATCCCTCCCCCGACAAGTAAAAATGGCGCAGAATCCTCAATCATCTCTTTTATCTTCGGGTCTTCACTGAACGTGGCAGTCAATGCATTGACAGGTCCCAGTGATGGATTCGTTGCCCATACAATCAGCCAGGGGAGCGCTCCCCTTATAACAAAGACCGCAAAAAGCAATCCGTAGAGCAAGAACCACCGCCTGGCTTTCATGGACATCGTGGAAAGCACTTCGGCATTGATTACCGCGTTATCGATGCTGCTTATGGTCTCAAACAGGATAAGACCAATTACAATGAGTATAATTGAGAAGAACTCCATATTCATCAGATTTTTTTAACCAAATAGCATATACGAACCTGCATTTCACTCACCGAAAGTTAATAATCATTTTCATGGTACACTTTTTTACTAAGTTTTACTCAGGCGAAAAAAAGAAGGAGATGTTTTGTTACCCCCTAGATTGGTTTTTTGGCTCTCACTTTAATAGGAAGTTCCAGAGTATGGTCTTCCGCAGTTGATTTATCATCCCCGAAATAATATACAATCCTGCCTTTTACCGTAAAATCGCCTACCTGGCTCGTCTTTATTCTTACTTCAATATCCCTTAAGCTGCCGGGGTCAAGCGTATATGTCGTAGTATATTGCCCTGCGCCTGACATAGCGAATTCCGAGGAAGTAACCGACATGCCTGAAGGAGGGATTAAAATTATCTGGACTTTCATCACAGGTTTTGTAATGAGATTGACCGCTGATAACTTTAATATAATATCCTCTCCAATATCCACATCCGTCTTTTCGCCATAAAGCTCAACGCTTGCAGACTGTACGGTAGTTGTTGTCTTGGGGGTAAGACCGGGCGTGGCAGCAGGTGTACCAAACGTCACCACGGGCGCCTCTTCTGCTCCTCTTGATGCTTCAAAATACGCCTTGCTCTTAAAACCAAACATGTTCGCTATTATTGATGCTGGCATTCTCCTTATCATAGAATTATATATTTCGACCTTATCCTTGTAGCGCATTCTCTCAACTGCAATCCGGTTCTCAGTGCCTTCAAGCTGCGCCTGGAGAGCCAGGAAATTATCGTTTGACTTTAGCTGCGGGTAGTTCTCTTCCAGCCGTATAAGAACGGAACTATTAATAGAATCCATACCTTTCGCAGCCGCTATCTTCTCTTCCTGTGTGGTAGCAGCATTCCATTGACTGCGATATTTCATCGCTTCGGTAAAAATTTTCTCTTCCTGTGCTGCAATGCCTTTCACTGTCTCAACAAGATTGGGTATAAGGTCGGCTCGCCTCTGGTACTGGTTCTCTACCTGAGACCACTGGGCATTAACACCTTCTTCCGCCGAAACAAGACCGTTATATGTAACAAAGAACCAGCCGCCAAACAACAACACGAAGACAAATGCAACAGCAAGTAACGTTTTTAAACTCATTCCGCCACCTTGAGCTGGTCAACAATTTCACCTATGGCGGTAAGTATTGTGATGAGTTCCCTGATATATTGCTCCTTATCTTTCCTGAGTTTAGCTTTTCCCTGCCGTATATCATGGATTTCTTTTAAGACCTGCATGTCTATGCCATATCCTTCCGAAACGACCTTGAACATATCCTGTGTATCGGTATAATGTAAATCTTTGAGGTATATCAACCCGCCAATAATTGGCACAAGCGTGGGGACTGCTGAAAGGATGAGAGCTTCAAGGTGCTTGTCTTTTAATTGGAGATATTGTCTGCGAAGGTGAATCAGCTTTGAGCGGAATTCGAATTCAAGCTGGTGGCGCATGTTCGTTTTTGAAATAACCAGGTCTTTCAGGAACTCTTCTCCAAATAGTATTTTATGGTGCTGCCTTATGGTAAAAAATTCAATTGGAAAAACGTCCACGCCGTCTATGAGCTCTTCTTTTGTAAAAATGAAAGGTATTTCCTTAAGCTGCTTGAGCTTTTGTAGCACATCAAAATCGAGGGTGTTGCAAATTACAAGAAGGTTCGTTTCATCCCCTGTATAATATTCTGCAAGCGTTACCAGATTTTCTCCGAGTATTTCTTTAATTTTCGTTTCTATCTCCACAATATCACCTCGTAAACTTTACCATTTCCCCCCAAATCCTCCGCCGCCCGACCTCCCGCCGCCGAATCCCCCGAAACCGCCTCCTGACCCGCCTCCGCCAAATCCTCCTCCGAAGCCGCCGCCGCTATGCCAGCCCCCGCCTCCGCCCGAACCCCAATTCCAGCCTCCACCGATTGGAATCTCCGCGGAGCGTTCCCTGTAGGGATGCTTTCTTCTCCATTCAGGGTCACTGCTGTACTTTTGATAATTCAGGATGCCCATGATAACAACAAAAATGATAAATAAAATTACGATGATAAATATTAGGGCAAAGATGTAAGGAATTGCCGCGTCAGTGCCGCCTTGTTTCATGCTGTACTGGGATATTACTTCTTCATTGCCTTTGACCAGCCCTTCGACAACCACCATTGATTCGTATATGCCTTTACCGTATTCGCCATTCTTGAAATTTGGCACGATAATCCTGTCCCCGATATTAACCTTCATGCTGTCCGTGATAGTGCCTTCAAGCCCGTATCCCACTTCAAACCTGTATTCCCGTTCCTGTTTTGCTACCAGAATCAAAAGACCGTTATCTTTATCCTTTTTACCTATGCCCGCTTGCTCAAAAAGATTTGCGGCATACGTCTCTATCGATTCCCCATCAAGAGAATCTACGGTGACTACGGCAATATCCACAGTGCTTTCTTTTTCAATATTCTGCGCAAGCTGTGTTATCTTTGTCTCATATACAGGGTCTATAATATTGGCATTATCAGTGACAAAACCCCGAAGCTGCGGGTAATTGACAGCACTCGCTACAGGCAGTAACAGGATTAAGATAATTAGTAGGGTCCACTTTGCCATATTGATACCTAATCGTATTGGATTTAGACAGTATTTAAAGGATTCTATTAACTTAACTGATATTGCATTTCTAGGCAGTAGATATAAATAGAAGGATTTACTCAGTAAGCTCTACTTTACAACAGGTGTAAACTACACAGTGAAAAAGATGAAACCTAAAAAATTGTTTTTCTTATATACGATTTTGCTGATAGCGGCGTTTGTATTGCCAGCAGTCGCAAATGAACAGAATATGGATATGGGTAATATGGATATGGGTGACATGCCTGTATCAGATCATGGTGCTGCAACCGGCTCAACAGGTCACTCCATGGAGGGAGCCGTTAACTGGTTAGTCATAGCTTTGTTCCTCTTTGCCATAGCGGCTTTAGGATTTATTGCATTCAACACCGAGAAGCAGAGGAAAATAAATTTCCTTGACAATCCGCAGCTTAAATCTCTTTTAAAAAGCAAATGGTATCCATTAATATTTGTTCTGCCAACAATGATAATATTTGGCACCCTTGTCATCCAGCTATTTTTTGGCAGTGATAAATCGTCACTTAATTTTGGCTCGGTAATGGTCTGGATATTACTCTGGCCGATCTTACCTCTCCTGTTCCTTGTATTTGGCAGGTTCTGGTGCTCAGTTTGCCCTCTATCACGAGTGAGCGATGAGGTGCAGAAAAATGTGGGTATGAATAAAAAAGTGCCAAAATTCCTTCAGACTTATGGCGTCTGGGTCATAATAATTGCATTCATGATAATAACATGGGTCGATTCAGTGCTTGGACTTGTGGAAATTCCAAGGAACACCGGGTATCTCCTGCTTTTCGTGTTCACAGGCGTAGTCCTTATGGGCGCAGTATATGAAAGGAGAGCCTGGTGCCGCTACCTATGTTTCCTCGGCGGCCTTTCAAGCAATTATTCAATGAGTTCAGCGCTTGAACTCCGGGCTGACAGTGAAATATGCAAGAGCTGCAAGACTCCGACATGCTTTAAAGGAGACGGAAAGGTTGACGGTTGTTCAATGTTCGAGTATCCAAGAACGATGAACTCAAACAGGTTCTGCAATTTCTGCGCAAACTGTGTAAAGACATGCCAGCATGATGCTATCAGGATAACGCCGCGGCCTCCTACAAGCGAACTCTGGTTCATACAGAAACCGCGGTTTGAGGAATCATTCCTTGCAACAGCCCTGATCGGCATCGTAGTAGTCCAGACTCTGGTTATGCTTCAAGTATGGGAGCCGTTCATGGAATGGTTTGAAAATACCACGGGCATCGCTAATTTCACAATCGCATGGACAATAATTTTTGCAGCCGCCATGCTAATACCTCTCTTGCTGATGCTGGGTGCAAGTTTCATTTCGAACATATTACCAAGAGAAACATCAAATCCCAATCTGATATCTGATCCGTCTGCACAATTGAGTCTTGAATTCACGTATCCCGTGGAAACTGCTCTTTCCAACTTCATTCGCTATGGATATGCTCTTATCCCTCTTGGACTTGGAATACACCTTGCCCACAATGCAAAGCATTTCCTGGGTGAAGGGCTGTCCGTTGTATATACCTCAGCTTCACTTGTTGGCTGGGAACTGACTGGTGACCCGTCGCTCCTGAATATGCCAACGATTCAGATAATCCAGTATATTCTTTCAGTACTGGGTGTTCTGGGAGCTATTTACACAGCACATAAAATATCACAGAATAATCCCAATTCGAAAGCGTCGGTTTTGCCATATATTGTGTTGATGCTGATGTTCGGATTGATAGCGCTGTGGATGTACAGCGTGCCTATGGCAGCACGTGGTCATTAAACTGTCCTCTTTTTGAGGATTTTTTTTCTTGATATTATGCAATCAAGAGAATCTTAAAAGCCTCCGGCTCCTAAGAAAATACAAAAAAAGAAAAAAACTGGTGTATCCTTACACCAATTTCTTTATCGGATGTGATTCAGCAAGCACGCTAAGACCGAGGTCTTTGGCGGTCTCACCCAGCATTATGTCCACCATTGCAACAGCAGGGAACACACGCTTTACGTTCTCAATTGGACCGTATAGCAGGAAATTTGCGCCCATTATCTGTGCAACAAGGTTCGTGCCTATATCCACAGGCGGCCAGGATTCGGTCTTTGCCTCCGGGTCTGATTTCTTGTATTTCTTCATCCAGTCCCATGCTGAAGCCATGTTATGGAAGCCCCCGCCTGCGGGTAAGCCCAATTTGCCTTTGATAGCAAGAATCGACCTGATTGTGGCTCCGGAGCCTGCTCCTAGAGGTGTTGCGGCAACATCGACTAAGGGTCTTGTGATCCCAACTTCCTTAGCGACATCAAGCATACCTTTCGCCTGTCCTGTTCCTCCTTTCTCAAGGATTTCAAGTTTACCTTCAACGCTGGGATTTGTCGCATTGAATGCAAGAACAATTGCTGATGTCATCTTGCTCTCTTTTAGAGCTTTGATCTCTTCAGCACCGATACTTGCATTGATGGAATTGTGTATGGCACGCTTCTCAACACCGATCTCCTTTGCGTACTTTGCTGCAACAGCCCTGACATGTCCGTCAGAGGAGTCAACAAGGAATGGTATGTCATCACAGATGTCTACGAACCAGTCAATATATTTCTTAATAGCTTCAGGTGTTTCACCAACAAGCTGGTTGAAATATGGATTTCCTGTCGTATCTCCCATTACTTCCTGTGTATTCCACAGTTTCTCGGCTGCAGCTTTGTCAAATACGCCATGGTCTTCATCAGTCACGATCTTATGTTTTAAATAAAACATCGTACTGACAAGTACTGTTGGGTATTCTCCTGGCTGTCCGCCCACTTTAATTTTACCGAACTCAAATACTTCTTGTTTCTTATCAAATCTGAACATCTTGGCACCTCACTTAATTTAATCCTAAAAGTTTTTTTATGATATTTTGCAACCGTGGATCTGAAAGCGCTGGTGAAAGAAGCAGTAACAAATATACTACAACTATCATGAGCGATGCGCAAATCCCGTACAGTATTCCTATGTCTCTTCCTATTTTTTTCCCATATCTCTGGTGTATCTCAGAATTTGTGAACTCGATTTTTTCATCTATTTCATCCAATTTCTGAAGGATATTCTTGTAGTCCTCTGGATCTACGATAACTATTGGGACTTTTTCTGCCATTTTTTCACCCCATCACTAAAGGAGGAACAAGCACTGCTATCATAACGACCACGAAACCGATCGAGATACCTATCACGCCTGTTGCGCCCACACCGGATTCAAGTTTCTGGTTCCTTGCAATTAGCTGGCCCCTGAACCTGATATCCGCTACCATCGATTCTATGGCAACCATTGAAGGAGTTAATACCATTGGTACGCCTTTTCCATATTCGTATTCTTTCTCTGCCATTTTAAACACCTCCGCCGAATATCAGGATTCCAAGAATGGTCAATCCAAAGACAAGACCTATCATTATACCTTCGATCTTCCCGGCATAGATACCGGACATCAATTTATTCATATTCCCGATATCGATGGTCTGCTGTTGAACGCCTTTTATCCTTGCCTGGATGGAAGCAATCTCAGCTGACATGGGCTTGACCCCGCCTAACTCTTCTGCCTCTTTCTTCTCGCCGACCTGGATTATCATCGGCTCACCTGCAAAGGCGCCCGGGTCTTTTGATGCCAGTTCTTTTATCTTTGCATTGATCGCATTTTCGTCTTCAGTGCCCATCATTTCAACTATCTGGATCTGAGCCTGGAATCTCTTTATGGCATCATCGGGCAGGTTTTCAATGTAGGGGATAGCACCTGTTGAACCTACTATCCTGTTGTCTTTGATCCCATTCTTGTGGAGCATCATTATTGCTTCACCTGAGATATGACCCTTAACTTCAGCGCCTGTTACGAGAAGGAAGCGTATGTTGGGGTTGGAAATGATGTTGGCGACAATTTTCTCGATTCCCAGATTTTCAGTCTTGTGCGGGCCTGTGATACATGCGCCTGCTGCTATTTGCGGTGCGCCCTTAAGATGTGAGCCGCATGTGGTTACAGCGACGCAATTTTCCGGATTTCCCGCGTCATATTCACCTTTAACAACAGGCCATCCTGCTGACGGTTTAACTTTATTCGCCATTTATATCCCTCCAAGCTTCATCATTATCAGCAATAAAAAGGACACAATAAATCCTATTATTGCACCATAGAATGCATTTGTTACGATCCCTGCATTATAGGAAGCTCTCTCTCTTCCAGGGAACATGTTCAATAATTTTGCATTGGGGTCAAGCTGGTTCATCATATCAGTAACGATATTATCCAGTTCGTCAAGTTGTGTTTTCACTGCATCGAGTGAATATTCCACAACATCATCCTTTTCTTCTGCGATTACGCCTGTCGTCGGATTCAATATCAGGTGCATTTCCGGAACAACTCTTATATGGCTCATTTTTATGCCTCCGTCTTGGGGATCAATCCGGTTCCGACTACTGATGCTGCATCATGATAGACTTCATCCCAGAATTTCTTGTAAAATATTACCCACAGTACTATTCCGAGTACCAGGGTTATAACTCCTGACGCACCAAGTGTCATGGTTGCAGCTATTCCCATTATTGCCATGGTTATGGCTCCTGTTGAACCTGCCAGGTATAAAAGTCTCTTTTGCCTTTCATCAGGACCAAGACATGCATTGAATGGATGCAGCATTGCAACAGCTCCGACCCAGAAGACCGCGAGCATTACACCGTTATCGAAAACCAGTTTAACAATGTTGGCAAACTCAAAATTTCCTGCCACTGCTGCGGAAAAACCAATAATGATTATCGTTCCGGAAGCTGCGATTTCAGTCATACAGCGGATCATCACAGGTATCTTCATTTTTATGACGTTCTGTGCAAACCAGCCTATAATGAATCCGATGATAGATGCTGTTACTAAAGCCACGATCGGGCCGGCAAGGATCTTTGTTTGTACAATTGCAAGGCCGAACATGGCAGCAATTATTCCCATTCCCATCGCAATTTGTCCGATGGATGGGACACCAGTTCCAAGACCATATTTTGCAACGCGCCTTACTGCGTCTGCGCCCCACATAACGGCGCAAATGCCTCCAAGCGCTCCGAATGTTGGGGCTATGACATTGAGTAGCTCACCAACATTTCCGCTAATTTGCATACCAAGAGCAGGGAGAATATATGTAAGGTATATTCCCAGAAGCCCTCCGATTATCCCGAAAAGCACTAATTCATTGGGTGATCTTTCTTTGATATCGCTCATACTGACATTCCTCCTGCTATCAATACTGCAAGGAGTCCGCAAAGAATGCTCACAAAAAAGCTTGTGATAACGTCTTTCCCGACCACACGCCTGAACTTGGGATCATGGACTCCTTCAATTGTTCCACCCACACCGTATGATGGTATGACTGAATTAACATACATCACACCCATGGTAAATACGCCTGCAACTGCAAATGCGCTTGTCATTGATAACAATGGTTTATATAAGTCCATCAGGACGAAATAAATCAGCCCTCCTCCGGCACCGCCAAGAGCAGCGCCCACAACACCGCTAACGAAGCAGATTGTGGGAATGCCCTGACCCTGTGTTCCTTTGGAAATATAGAGATCCTGCCTGTCACCAGTGATGGGGTCTTTTTTGACCTGTGCTGAGGCAAATGGCACTGCCACGCCATACGCATAGATCAAACTGCCAGCAAACATTGTGCTTGCAAGCATTACCATGGAGCCCATTGCTCCTGCCGCCATTACAAGGGGAATATCGGCCAGGGGTTCATAAGCGTACATGTAACTTGCTGTGATCAGTCCTACAAGACCTGACCCTGCCGCAAGTTCCACAGTCCCGGTTCCAATACCGGTTGCCTGTGCCATTGCTGCCGGTGCGCCGCCTACTGGAATGAAGTGAACTGCAAGACAAACGAGAGTCCCGCTTAAGCCGATCAAGAAAATATTAGTTAATAGTGTTGGGTCAATCGCTACCATTATGCTTTAGCCTCCTTTTCATTTTTTTCTTCCTTATATGGGCCATAAGCATGCCTCACATTGAGTTCTATCAGCCTGTTCATTATTGTGAGAACTGCAACAATTAATACTCCAATACCAATCGCTGTCCATGTATACCCAAAAAGGGTTGTGGGCCAGCTTGAGAAGAATACAGTAAGACCAAGAGCTATACCTGTTGCCGGTCCTCCGAACTTGGCGCAGAACCAGACATTATCTATACTGTTCCTGAGACCCGATTCGGCTTTCCTCACAATACGCCCGGACAGTGCTGTGTTAAGACCGCATCCGAATTCGCGGTTCTGGAATTCACGCTCTCCGCCGTAATGCACATCGCCCACTGACGAGCCGATAGCGCCCACGGAAATTCCCCATATCAACGCAAGGAATGGGATGGTGAAAGGATATCCGAGTACTTCAAATTGAATATAAGCTATCGCCACAAGGCAGAAATTCATAATGAAATTATGCCCGATGATCGTTGGGGTGGTATATCTCATAATATCCATATACAATGGCTGCTTGAACCTTGTCTGGCTCGCAACTCTTCCTGCATAAGAGGTTGTAGCAAAGATGCCCAATATTATTGCTCCAATAAACGCTCCAATTACGATAGCAGTCAATGGGTAGAACTTCTGGCTCAAGAGTACCGTTGTGACCGTACCGCCGATCACAGCCGACATGCCATTACTGATAGGTTCACCTGAAATCGCTTTGTTAAATATTCTGTGCAAAAACCCCATCTGGGGAGCTAATTGAACCTGGGAGTTCGGGTTACTCTGGGAACCAACATCGGATTCAAGATCCTCAAGGCATCCCGCAATAGTAGCAAGCGCTCCTAAAAGTGCCAATACAGCCATGCTCATGGTTAAGTCTAAGACCATTTATTATTTCCTCCTTAATTGAACTGAAATCACCATAAAAAACTATTGTGGAATAGTTCTTCACGGACTACCTTATTATACGTTATAAATGTTTCGAATTGGGTTTCATTTTTGCGCTTTTTTTTCCACTATCCGAGCGGTCTTGGCTGTTTATGTTCGGGCAGCACAGGTAATGCCGTTGTGTTAACGAGAATTGGCGCATCAACTTCCTTTGCCCGCTCCAAAAGTAACTCTTTGCCCCTCTGCGTTATGGCAAACATGGGAACAGACGTGCCAGCCTGGAGAACAGGTTTTACCATGTGGCGCACAACCTTTGATGCGCATCCCGTAATAATATCCATCTCCATAATTAACTCGCGGGCTTCCCTGTCCTGTATTCCTGTAAGATGCGCTCCTATTAAAATCAGCCCGATATTGTACTCCTTCTCTAATTCGCGAAGTTCCCTGGCATCCTGCCAGGCAGCCACGCTGACGGCGATGTTTTTGAATCCGAGTTCACAGGCTTTCCGAAGACCCAAAATCTGGTCAATTGCAGCGTTTTCTTTATCAAGGATAACACCGCCCCGGGCTTCTATTCCCTCGATTATCTCCGGTATCGGCTCAGTTTCAACAAGCCCTGACATCAAAGCCCCCATGCCCTGGACCAGCTCAGGATTTGCGGTTATGACCGTCCCGGCGCCGTCGCATACAGTCACAGTAGAATCGATAAGCCCACGCCGAAGCGCCGTCATCATGATTTCACTTGCGCCGAAATTAACAAAAACACCATAACCAAATCTTCTTTTCGGGGTGAACATCCCAAGCTCGCGAATCCTGTATTCCATATTCTTTTTTGCCTCTTGCGCTGTGAGTTTTGAAACATCAGCGACCTTACTGAAAACAGGACACCAGTCTGCAACAGGCTCCCCGACTTCCACTACTTTTCCATCCTTCACCACAACACGGGTTTTTCCGAAAAGTTCCATTATATGCGGCATTTCAGTCACCCACGAACTTATAAAGTTCAAGCAATTCGGTGGCTATAACTTTGGAGATACGGGCGCCAACTACTTCGATGAGGGCATCGGCATGTTCTTTCTTTACGCAGTGGAGGCTCTCCATACCTTCAAAAATCAGGTTGACAAGATAGTTCAATTCATCATCTGAAAGCTTCATGAGACGTTCCCTGAAATCCCCGGGGGATGTGGAAACGTGCTGGCTCACGGGTGGAAGCACTGACCTGAATTCATGAGCGGCATGCCCGCATGTGGTTTCAACAAGCTCAGGCGCAAGCTTTCTTAGGAGAAGTAAGTCCTTGGGATTCAGCTTTCGTGCCATAATTCATACCTATCCTGTCACAATATATATCTTTATTTTGTTGTTTCAAGATAGTATGATAAATTATCCCCATTCTTAAACCTGTATCAATCCAGGAATATCAATTGCCCTTTCTTGAAGTCTGTTCCATACCTTTTGAAGGATTTGTCAATTTGAACAATTTATATTGCGACATAATACTGCATGTCAATACCCCAAGCACGATTATTTCCTGTATCAAATCTGTACTATTCTTATCAAGCGGTAATCCGTAAATTTCATAAAATTTTATCGTTGCATTAACGAGGAAAAAGAAACATGCAAGCAAAAGCAGAATCCAGTGGTCTTTCATGAATGACTTGTTAAGAAAAACTTTAGCCCGGAGCATGTCATTGTCGATTCTCCTGTGCAAAGTGTTTGCTATGAAATAAGCTCCCGCCAGTGCTAATATTATGGTGACAAGTTCCAGTAGCGTTTTTAAGCTTAACATTTATTGATTTTGTATAGTGTAATATATATAATTAGAGTTGTGAAATCCGTGTGAATTGGATGTGAACGCCAGATAGATATAACAATTTATCCATAAAAGGATATATGAATCTTGCACTTATTGCGCCCACACCCCGTGAAACAGGAGAACTGAGGCGAGAAATACTGCCGCAACAGGACGAAAAATTAAAGATTATTTCTGAGGGGGAACTACATGGGAAATCCATCATTTTTACTCATTGCGGCGTGGGCAAGGTCAGTGCGGCTCACTCCGCGACCCTGATGCTTGAAAATTACGGTGTGGACTTAATTATACTTTTCGGCATCGGCGGCGCATACAAAGGCGCCAGGACAGGAGATGTCGCGGTTGCGCAAAGTGAAAACTACGCCGAGGAGGGGGTATTGACCGAAGACGGCTGGAAATCCATGGAGTTCATAGGTTTTCCGCTTTTAAAAAATGAAAAAGAATATTTCAATACTTTCCCGATGGATAGCGAGCTGTCACAGCTTGCTGTAAAAGCTTCCGATGACCTTGGATTTAATGCGGCATATGGTAATTTTATAACAGTATCGCAATGCTCAGGAACCCGGGAAAGCGGAGAGCTCCTTAAGAACCGTTTTAACGGGATATGTGAAAACATGGAAGGTGCAGCAGTGGCACATATTTGTGCCATGTACAGGATACCCGTAATTGAGATACGCGGCATAAGTAATATGGTTGAAAATCGGGACCCAAAAAAATGGAACATACCGCTTGCAGTTTCAAATTGCAATAAGGTCGTAAGCGAACTTGTTAAGAGGATATAATGGAAAAAATCTCTTTAGGATATTCCCCATGTCCCAATGACACATTTATTTTCTATGCTTTAGCTCATAAAAAGCTAAAAATGGATATCGAGCTTTCGCAAATACTAAGAGGTGTTGAAACATTAAACCGGATGGCTTTTCATAATGAACTGGATGTTACCAAGGCGTCCTTCCATGCTTTTGGTTTTTTAAGAGAGGATTATTGCCTTCTCCATTCGGGAAGCGCGCTTGGGAAGGCTTGCGGGCCTTTAATTGTGGCTAAAAAAAAGATACAATATGCTGACCTCTCACGAAAAAGCATTGCCATTCCGGGAAAGATGACAACTGCATACCTGCTCCTTAAGCTATTCAATCCTGAAATTAGGAACATTGTTGAGATGCCCTTTGACAGGATTATGAACGCGGTCAGCCTTGGAACTGTTGATGCAGGTTTAATCATCCATGAAAGCAGGTTCACATATCCTTCATATAATCTTGTAAAGCTCGTTGACCTCGGGGAATGGTGGGGGGAAAAAACGGGTTTGCCAATACCTCTTGGCGGTATTTTTGCAAAAAGAAAATTAGGTGCGGCAACAATCCGCAAAATTGATAGCCTTATTAAAAAAAGCATAGAATATGCGTACCGGAATCCAGAAGAGGGGCGTGAGTATATCAAAAACAATGCACAGGAACTGGATGATGACGTGATAGACCAGCATATCAGGCTTTATGTGAATGATTATACGCTTGAAATCGGGGATGGTGTTTTAGCGGTTGAAAAACTGTTAAAAACCGCCGAGGAATTAAACTTAATCCCGCATTCAGATAAACCGGTTTTCATTGATTAAAGGAAGCCCTTTATCAAATCATCCCGCGAATTTTTGTTATTATTCCCGTCATTTATCTTGATTATTTTCTGTGCTTTCCTTTTCGCGGGCGGACATCCGGAACATTCATAAATGAAATGGATAAAACCCGTTTCAGGATTTTCCACGGTATTCTTATGTTCATATTCTGTGTTACAATCCGTGCATATCCCGACTTTCGGAACGATTTCATTGCAATGCTTGCACTTGCGCACTACGATATCTATGACTTCGTTTTTTGTGTTAATAGCGGATAATTTGTATTCGTCATCTTCGTATTTCAGTTGAGAAGGCATATTATCATTCAACTTAATACCAACAGGTTATATTAAAATCTTATGGGTTTATTGCAGTATTGCCAAATCTGTGCATAAACAAAAGGTTTATTCGCTTTTACGTTGTTACATAAAAACGAGGTGAAATGTTTGACCGGACATATTCCATCTAAAATCGATTATCTGCGTGCTCTTGAGAATGCCTGTTTACATTGCGGTGACAAACATAAACCGGATTGCCCTGTGGGGATGGCAAAATCGCAAATCAACTGCACAAACGACATAATAACCGAATTTTATAAACACAAATAAACCAAAACCTATTATATTCCCGAAGGTATATGGGCGTCTTGTGACGAACATAGCAGTGCTTGTTTCGGGAAGAGGTTCAAACCTCCAGGCCATCATAGACAGCATCGGGAGTGGATATTTAAAGGCGCGGATTTCTGTAGTGGTCAGCGATGTGGGGAATGCATACGCACTTCTGCGCGCAAAAAAACATGGAATTGATGCTGTTTTTGTTAATCCTGAAAATTTTGAATCAAAGGAATTATACGAGAAAGAGATTCTCAAATGTCTAAAAACACACGATACAGACCTCGTGCTGCTTGCTGGCTACATGAGGATACTCGGAAAAACACTGCTTCAGGCTTACAAGAACCGCATAGTCAACATACATCCCGCGCTTCTTCCGTCTTTCACAGGTCTTCATGCGCAAAAGCAGGCATTCGACCACGGCGTGAAAGTGGCAGGATGCACGGTTCATTTTGTGGATGAAACACTTGACTGCGGCCCCATTATCCTGCAGCGATGCGTGGAAGTCAAAGAGAATGACACGCCTGAGACGCTTGCAGACAGGATACTTGAACAGGAGCACAAGATTTATCCCGAAGCTGTGAAATTGTTCATCGAAAATAGATTACGTATAGAAGGAAGGAAAGTAAAGATTTTACCATCATAAACCACTGGAAAAGGAATTATTATGCCATTAAAAACAATCGACCCTGAAATTTATGAAATAATGAGACATGAAGTTGAAAGACAGAGGAACAAGCTGAACCTCATCGCATCAGAGAACTATGCAAGCCGTGCAGTCATGCAGGCGCAGGGCTCGGTGATGACAAACAAATACGCTGAAGGGTACCCGGGAAAGCGATATTACGGCGGTTGCGAGTTTGTGGACGCAGCCGAGAACCTTGCCATAGAGCGGGCAAAGAAACTTTTCAAGGCAGAACATGTCAATGTGCAGCCCCATTCTGGCTCGCAGGCGAACATGGCTGTATACTTTGCCATGCTCAAGTACGGGGATACTATCATGAGCATGGATTTATCGCACGGCGGACACCTTTCACATGGAAGCCCTGTGAATTTTTCAGGAAAATTGTTCAATATCGTGCCTTATGGTGTTTCCAGGGAGACGAAAACCATAGATTATGACGAATTATCCCAAATTGCCAGAAAAAACAAACCCAAACTTATTGTCTGTGGCGCAAGCGCATATCCCCGCGAGCTTGATTTTAAGAGGTTCCGGGAGATTGCAGACGAGGTGGACGCCCTATTACTTGCTGACATCGCACACATCGCCGGGCTGGTTGTAGCAGGGATACATTGCGATCCTGTGCCTTATGCCGATTTCGTAACCACTACCACACATAAGACATTAAGAGGCCCGCGCGGAGGCATGATAATGTGCAGGTCCGAATATGCAAAAGAGATTGATAAGACGGTTTTCCCAGGAATACAGGGAGGACCTCTCATGCATGTAATCGCTGCAAAAGCCGTTGCGTTCAAGGAAGCGATGAATAAGGATTTTAATGATTACCAGAGACAGATTGTCGCAAATGCAAAAAAGATAGCCTCTGAATTGATATCAAGGGGCAACGAACTCGTATCCGGGGGCACGGATAACCACCTCATGCTTGTTGACCTTACGCAAGCTGGCATTACAGGTAAGGACGCCGAGGCAAAGCTTGGCGAGTCTGGCATCATTTTGAATAAAAATACCATACCCTTTGAAACAAAAAGTCCTTTCATCACAAGCGGAATAAGGATTGGCACACCGGCAGTTACCACACGGGGCATGAAGGAAAAAGAAATGATAACTATTGCCTGGGCTATCAATGAAATCATACAAAATATGAACGATGCTGAAAAATTAAAAGAAGTAAAGAGAACTATCCTTGACCTTTGCGGGCAGTTCCCGATTCCATACGAGTGAGGTTCTTTAATGGAGCCGCTTCCTGAGGTCACAGACCCGCGTGTTATTGACGGGAGAAAAATAGCCCAGGATATCGAGGCAGAAGTCAAGAAAGGGGTTGAAGGATTCGTAAAGGAACATGGCATCAAACCAGCGCTTGCAACAATACTCGTGGGAGAGCATCCGCCGTCAAAGCTGTATGTGAAGCTCAAACACTGGGCATGCAAACGCGTGGGCATCGTATCAGAAGACCATAAGTTTCCAGCCGAAGCGAGGCAGGAAGAAATAATCGAGCTGATCGATACCCTGAATAAACGGCCTGAGATACACGGGATACTCGTGCAGCTTCCCCTGCCAAAACACATCGATGAGCGTACGGTAATGATGCGCATCGCACCTGAGAAAGACGTGGACGGCTTTAACCCGCTCAACATGGGAAAAATGCTCATTGGACGCGAAGGGTTTGTGCCCTGCACACCCAAGGGCATTGTCCGGGCGCTTGAGGAATACAAGATTGACACACAGGGAAAAGAAGTAGTTGTGGTGGGTCACAGCAATGTGGTAGGAAAGCCTGCTGCAATAATGCTGCTTAACCGCAATGCAACAGTAAAAGTGTGCCATGTTTTTACCAAAGACCTCAAAAGCCATACAAAAGAGGCTGATATTCTTATAGTCGCAACCGGCGTGCGCGGACTTATCAAATCGGATATGGTGAAAGAGGGCGCAATCGTGTTCGATGTGGGTATAACATGGCAGGACGAGCGGGTATATGGGGATGTTGATTTTGACGACGTGCTGCCCAGGGTGAAATTAATCTCACCTGTACCCGGAGGCGTGGGGCCCATGACGATTGCGATATTGATGGAACATACGCTTTTGGCTGCAAAGATGCAGAGTTCATAATATCAGCAAAACATCAAGTGCGGGGGGAACAGATTCCAGCATGTTTATTCATGGGAATTAGTTTTATGAGTGCGTAGCGTGTATTCAGGGCAGCAGCAATGGAAGGGCTGCAAGGAGATTAGAATATGGTAGAAACCAAGAATTTTATTTTAAGGAGTAAAAACGGAACAGAAACCAGTGTTTTCACAGGGAAGCAGCCACGACAGGCAGCACTTAAGGCCGCTAACCGCATCGGAGGAACGAAAAGCAAGCCGGTTGAGATAAGACTGAGGGAACGAGGGACAAAAAAGATTCATATATTCAAGGGCTGGAAGGAGATCGTAAGCGCTCCAAAGAACAAGCCTGCATGGATGCCGGATAAGATTAATAAGCCATTCGTAAAAAAAGCAGGGATTGAAAAACTGGATTAAATCCAGTCATTTATTGTTTTTTATAAATATTTTTTTATTTTTAATTTTTATAATCTGGATTATTCTGGGTATTCTATTAAATAAAAAAAGTATAGAGCAATTCAATGCTCTATTATTTAAAAATTATTAAAATATTATCGGGTAATATTTTTAATATCTCTTTGGTTTATGTTTCTGGTAGCATTCCCTGCAATATACAGGTCTGTCGCCAGAGGGTACAAAGGGTACTTCAGTTTCCTGACCGCAATCTGCACATGTTGCTTTATGCATTTCTCTTGGTCCGCTTGGTCTGAAACCTCTGCCTCCTCCACGGAAGCCGCCTCTTCTATCGTTGTCCATTTAATTTCTTTCCTTTATTTTTAAACCAATTAACCTAATAAAAACAGCCCTAGACGGATTTAACCCTCTGAGTTGCCAAATAAGCCAACCGATTAAGCTGATAATTGTACCTTGCACCATATATATTTTTTCCTCGTTCGAATTAAATCAGCCAGTAAATTGTAAATCATAAAAAGTTAGAAAATTATATTAGTCTTTAAGTTATCATTGGTTTTAGATGAGATATTACATCGCTGCATTAATCATAATTGTCTTGTCCACCGGAATGGCATCGGCTTTTAGCCCGGGTGATATTGAGTGGGGTACTGCCGTATCAGGAACCCTTTACAAGGGAAGTACGCTTACAAGCGGGCAGTACGTGGTAAAGGCGGTGCAGTTTCCTTCAGCCGTCCCCGGCATCAAGGACATCAATGGAAATATAGTCCCTGAAACAGATGTTGACCCATCGGTTCTTCTTGAACTTTATAAGAACGGTGTCCTCACAAAACAGTTAATCATGAATTTGCAAAGCGAGCCTTTTATCGACCCTGATTACGAAGTCAAAGTATCAGCAACCGGTTTCATAGCAAAAAATGCAAAAGAATGGGTATATGAATATTATAACCCCTCCGCAACCATATCTATCCAGACGCGAGGAACTCCTAAGATTGATGTTTCGGTAACAACGGATAAGAGTGCATACACATCCTACGACGATAAAATAGTTACAGCAACAGTGACGGTAACAAACAGCGGGACTGCAAGGGCAAAGAATGTCGATGCAAATCTCGACATCGGTGAATTGAAACTCAGGGGAGGAGATTCGAGCCAGCTTCACCAGTACTATAATGCGTTGGGGGTAGGAGCAAGCCAGAGTTTTTCAGTCATTCTTGTTGTTCCCGAACTTATTGACCAGAAATCCTATGTTTTGAGCGCGAATGCCAGAGGGATTGATGTCAAAGACCTCGAATACAAAGCGGTAACAGGTTCGGTCACCATTTCGATCTCACCCAAACAGAATTATTTTACTGTAAGTAAGGCAGTCAGTAAAGACCGGATGTATCTTCAGAATACAGTACTTGTGAGGCTTACGGTAGCTAATAGCGGTATGTTCGATGCATATAATATCCATGTTACAGACAGCATGAATGATAATTTCGAGTTAAAATCAAACACATCACTGCAATGGGACTACCCGGTGCTGAAAGCGGGAGAATCGAGGGAGATGACTTATTCAATCAAGCCTCTTGAAACAAATATTAACGGCTTCACCATCCCGGCGGCTTCCGCACAATTCACGGTCAATAACAAACCCTACAGCGCTTCCTCTAATACATTCACGGTAATCGTAAACGGCCCCAAAATTGTCCTGACCAAGACGGTAGATAAGAAATCCGTGAACCTGAGTGATGATGTAACTGTAACCGTGAGCATCAATAACGTCGGGAATATAGCGACGAAAGCGGAGGTCAAAGATTCATTGCCCGATGGTGTGAGCCTTGTAAGCGGTTCTATGTCTCTTGATTCCACATTATTAGACCTGAACTCTCCCCAGACATTTAGCTATACTATAAAGATGAATACAGAGGGAGAGATTGTATTACCGCCTGCTGTGGCTAACTTTACCGATATTGAGTATAGAGGCGCAACAAGAGCGGCAAAGACCTCGGACAGACCTGTCATTACTGTGATTGACCCGAGCAAAATTACACCCGTCCCGACCGAAACACCTGCACCGGCCCAAACAACAGCCCAAGAAACACCACAGGAAACGACAACAGAAACTCCTCTGCCGACTGAAACGCCCGAACCCACCCCCACCCCTATAACACCGGGTTTTGGGATTGCACTTGCAGTCGCGGGTTTGGTTGTCATGGCCAAAATCAGGCGAAGATAAAGATTTTTCCAATCGCGTCTCACACGTTATTCACAAATCCGGATATATTCTTTGATGCGCATTCCAGAGAAGAATCTGGAAGCATTTTTATACGAGTTTGATGATGCATTAGGCTAATGAAAACCGTTGTGCCACTTTACTTCGCAGACACGTATGGCTTTGCCATATGTGGATACCGCAAAACCGTCGCGCCGATTTACTTCGCAGACACATATGGCTTTGCCATATGTGGATACCGCATAAAGCGAGGTGTCGCTAAACTTTTAGAAAAGTTTATTAAATTCAACACGTATGGCTCTGCCATACGTGGAAGTGTCCCATTATGAAAGAAATAATATTCGCAGGGCGCTCCAATGTCGGCAAATCCACTCTCATCAGGGCGCTCACAGGTATAAAAATCCCGGTGGGCAAGCGTCCTGGCGTAACCAGGAAAGTCCTTAAGATTCCTTACAGGAACATCCAGATTACAGATATGCCTGGATTTGGGTTCATGAGCGGTGCCAGCGAAGAAAGTATGGAAGCTATCAAGGATAATATCGTCCATTACATAGAGGATAATGCTTCAAATATCGTCATGGCTGTAATGGTTGTGAATGCGGGCTCCTTTGCGGAAATCGTGGACAGGTGGAATGAACGGGGGGAAATACCGGTAGAGGTTGAACTGTTCGAGTTCCTGCAGGAAATGAACATCGATGCGGTCGTTGCTGCAAATAAAATGGATAAAGTCAAAGATATTGATAAGACACTTGATGGGATTGCAGAGCGACTCGGTATGATGCCGCCCTGGAGACAGTGGCCTGACAGGATAGTTCCGGTGAGCGCAAAAAAAGGGGAAATAAAAGGGTTAAAAGAGCTCATCCAGAAAAGACTGGAAGCGAAACAAAAGTCATTATAATACCTCTAACTTGACTATTTGTATATAGTTGGGAAAAGATAAACATAAAAAAGCCCCACAATCTTTATATCGTGATAGTAATAATCAAAAAGGCATGGCAACTCCTTTTGAAGCTGAAGCAGAGACAATAGCCAAAGAAGACATACGCATAAAGAGGTTTAAAAATTTGCCTTTGTCTGCAAAGTTTGTTTTCAAAATCTTAGAGTATAACGGCCTATTTACCCAGAAAGAAATTGCAGAGGAAAGCGGTCTCCCAAACAGAACTGTGAGATATGCCCTGAATATATTGAACGAGGAAGGACTTATAGAAAAACGTATACATAGAGATGCACGGCAGGCTCTCTACGGACTGAAAAGACTATACTCGCATGCAGAGGACGAGGCGGCAAACTTTTCATGCATTCCTTTATAGTCAATAGAGTGTATCCCACCGATTCGAAATAAATGCACTCTTAATTAGTCTACATTTTTCAAAAGGTCATAGATTGCAGTACCCTAAAAAAATCAATGTGCATCACCATGGCTAGGCAATGGTTGCCGCATGTTTGGCTTCTGTTACCTCTTGAACAACCATTATAGTCTGATATTAACAACAGTGATAATGAGGCTTCATAAGCCGAGGTGATTTTATGAAAGACAGGCACATAATGGAAGCGTTGGGGAAAACCCGCGTGGTAGTAGAAAATGGAAATGTAGTCGAGGTTGGAGAGCCTATGACTGAATACTGTCCCATCTGGGATAAGGTAACAGGGGTAAAGAAATTTACACCGCAGATTGTAAAGGAAAACATCGAGCTTAGAATGAAAGAGTTCGGTATGTTCACCGCCGACAGGGCGATTGAAATGGAGGCCTTCGTTGGCTTTGGTGCAAGCGAGACCTTTATGACCGCCCTTAAAAAGGGGATGCTGGACGCATGCGTAACAGCATGCGATGGTGCAGGCACCGTAATTACAGGTAACCCAAAACTGGTACAGGGCATAGGCGCAAAAATTTCCGGACTGATGGAAACTTCTCCAATACCAAAACTTATAGAGAGAATTGAGCAGGCTGGCGGAATTGTGCTCGATAAAGACACCGCTGCTATAGATCAACCAAAGGGTGTGAAGAAAGCAATTGATGCTGGATATAAAAAAATAGGGGTTTCTGTTACAAATATTAAGGATCTAAAGAGGATACGCATGCTTGAGAAGCAGAATGGCGTGGATGTGATTGCTTTTGGCGTGCATACCACAGCCATGCCAAAGGATGAGGCAAAGGAGTTTATCAGGCTGGTTGATATGACCACAGGCTGCACCTCAAAATGGATAAGAGAACAAATAGAGGGTAAAACCATAGCACAGTTCGGCAATGGCATACCTATATTCGCAATTACGCAGCGAAGTAAAGAGCTGCTGCTAGAAAGAGCAAAGGATGTCAGCGACTCGATTCTTGTGAATACAGCGAAGCTGCCTGAACTGCCAGAAGAGAGGCAGCCAAAGCCATTAGTTTAAATATTAAGGAGGAATCAAAAATATGTGCGCAAAAGTCTCATATCTCTCAGACAAATATACGTTATCGCAAATAATGGATGGATACAGGGAGGCAGTAAAGCTTCTATATATACACATTTTTGAGTATATGACAGAAAAGGGATTCTTCGAACACCTATCTGGCGAAATAACCCCAAATGACATCAGAGACTGGAGTTCAGGCAATGCCTATCAACGCTTCGAACACCTATCCGACGGAATAACACTGAATGACCTTATGGAAAAAATGAACATATCCAAAGATAGAAAGCAGATTTTCAGTGCGATTATCCAGTGCCTTGCAGATATGGGAGTTCTGGAGGTTAAAAACGGCTCTACAGTTCTTTTAAAGAGCGCAAAATGTCCCTTCTGTATCTGCGAAATCGATACAAAATATTTCGATGTGGTAGGCAATGTGCCAAAGGAAATAGCAAAATTGGTTAAAAGATTTGACCCACTCTCAAGCGACAGCACAGTAAAATTTGATGGAAACTTCAACCGATTCTGGAATGCAATATTCCTTGCACCATACTACGCTTATGGCAGAGATGAAGCAGTCAAGTGGGTGGGATTTGAAGATGCCACAATAGCAGACCTTGGATGCGGACCAGGCTATGCCTTGGAGAAACTTGCAGTCCACGCCGGGAAACATGGTAGAATTACGGCAGTTGAGGTGTCTAAGGACTTTCTGGATATAGCCGCAAAAAGGGTGAACGGGATGTGCAAAGTAGATTTCATAAAAAGTGATGTGGATAATGGGCTGCCGTTCTTAGAAAGCAGTAAGTATGATGGAGTCACAGCAATAGGGCTACTGCATTTCCTCAGAAAACCAGAACAATTCTTAAGTGAAGTGAACCGAATACTAAAACCAGGCGGAAAATTTGCCATGGGAAACCAATACCTTATCAAGCCAACAATGTACCAGGGTGCAACTGATCTATATTTCTCAATCATTGGACAATACTCAAAAGCACATACATCTGAGCAAATAAGACAGATGCTCAGTTCCAGCGGCTTAAACCTTAACTATACATTTGAAGTTGGAAATTACGGATGGTTCTATGCTCGAAAAGAATGAGCATACCATTCTTTTATTTCAATTAAAGAGGTACTTTAGAGCATGAATAAACATGTTGTAGAAGCAATGGGAAGAACCCGCATCACCATAGAAGACGGGAAAGTGGTTGATGTCGGCAATCCCCTGACCAGATATTGCCCTATCTGGGACAGAGTAAAAGGTATAAAAAAAATCACTTCTCAGGTTGCAAAGGAAAATATTGAGTACAGGATACGGGAATTTGGCATGTTTACTTCCAACAGGAGAATCAAAATGGATGTCTTTGTTGGCTTTGGAGCTTCTGAGACCTTCATGACTGCTCTGGAGGCAGGATTGATAGATTCCTGTGTCATTAATTGCGATGGTGCAGGTACCGTCATAACCAACAATCCCGGTTTGGTGCAGGGGATAGGCGCCTTGATGCCTGGATTATTGGAGACGAGTCCTATTCCAATGCTAATCAAGAGAATAGAATGTGCAGGCGGAATCGTATTGGACCAGACCACTGCAAAACTGGATTCAGTGGCAGGAGTTAAAAAAGCAATTGAAATCGGACATAAAAAAATTGGTGTACCCGTATCTTCTGTAGAAGTAACAAAAGCATGCAGACAGCTTGAATCAAAACAAGGTGTTGAGGTTATTACTTTTGGCGTGCATTTAACAGGCCTAGGAAAAGAAGAGTCAAGAGAGCTTATCCGCCTTGTTGATATTACTACAGGATGTATGTCCAAATATATCAGAAACGGCGTGGCAGGTAAGGCAGTTGCACAATTCGGAGTATCTATACCTATCTTTGCCTTAACAAAACGTGGTAAGAGGTTATTATTGGAAAGGGCAAAAGAAATTGACTCACAAATGCTTGTAAACACAACAGAATTACCGGTTTTACCAGAGGATGTGCAGCCAAGACCGCTGGTGTGAAGAGTTTCATCTAATATTTTACGGGGTGCGTCAGGGGGTGGGAAATGGAAATTCTTACTACAGTTCTCATAATACTGGTATTTGCAAGAATCTTTGGTGAGATATTTGCGCGAATAAGACACCCACCAATCATCGGAGAGATGATCGCGGGGATAATCCTTGGCCCATCTATTCTCAATCTAATCAGTCCTGAAGTAAAAGGCCTAGTGTCCAGTCAATACTGTAAAGTCGTAAAGTATATATTATATGCCTTTCATAATATATCTGAGAGGATGGATTATGAAGAAATATATTGTAACACTTTCCAAAGAAGAACGCGATGT
>JAHFDG010000028.1 GCA_023249105.1 Candidatus Methanoperedens sp.
TGCGCTAGCAGCCCGAAATTTTTTTAGTAACAGAATTTTTTTTAGTTTGCAAACCTGTTTAAAAAATATTGCGAACTTAGATTAACATTTGCAATAAATGCAATTATATGAAACAAAAGGAATCCAACGATATTGAAGCAGCTGAAAATATGGTGTCTATAAGGGAATTCGCCCGATGCGCTGGTGTTTCAGATACTGCAATTCGGAAACGGATTGAGAAAGGACATATTTCTGCTGACAGCGTACACGTCAATGAATACAATGGAAGGCCGGAGTTGTATTATGAACGTGCATTGAAGGAGTGGATATCGCTTGGTAACACGATGACACGCACGCCAAAATTTTTAAATGAAACTATTGTACCTCTGCGTATGCCGGAATCATTGGCGGTTGAGTCGATTGATAAAAATAATTTATTCAATCAGCCTCCTGCAGATATCAAAGATGCTACAAAAATAAAGGCCCAGGGAGTCGGTGAATATGCGATAGCCAACGCAAAGCAGGCGGTTTTTAAGTCGCGAATGATGGAGATAGAACTGGCAGAGAAGGAAGGGATTTTGATAAGTAAAGAGAAAGTCTACAAGAAGCTCTTTGAGTTCGGGCAAACGATGAGGACAAAAATCCTTTCAATCCCGGACAAACATATTGATGAAATATTTTCCTCAGAGGAACGGAACGAGGCTCATTTAAAACTTTACAAAGCACTTAACGATGCGCTGGAGCAATTGTCCACTAATCCGGAGATCGGTTAACCAATGGAGCAGCTTGAGTTAATATCAGGGTTCCTTGACGGTATAAAGCCTGAACCAATTTTAACCGTGACGCAATGGGCGGACCAGCACCGGATACTAAGTTCCGTTTCATCGGCTGAACCAGGTCCGTATCGTTCCGATCGTACACCGTACCTGAAGGAGATCCAGGACAATCTTTCCGCTCACAACATAATTGAAACCGTAGTATTCATGAAGGCCGCGCAGATCGGTGCAACTGAAGCGGGAAACAACTGGTGTGGATACGTGGCCAGCATGGTTCCTGCTCCGATGCTGATGGTTATGCCAACGGATGAAACTGTGAAGCGTAACAGCAAGACCAGGATAGATCCGATGATCGAGTCCACACCTATTCTCCGGAAAAAAATTGCTCCGCACAGATCCCGCGATGCGAATAATACCACAACACAAAAATCATTTCCCGGAGGAGTACTGGTAATGACCGGAGCGAACAGCGCGGTAGCTTTACGTTCCATGCCTATCCGTTTTTTATTCCTGGATGAGATTGATGGTTACCCTGCTAACCTGGACGGAGAAGGATCACCGATAGACCTTGCTGTTGCGCGGACAAATACTTTTTCTCGTAGAAAAATTTTCAAAACTTCCACTCCAACTATCGATGGAGCTTCGGCTATCCAACGCGAATTTATGGCAACTGATCAGCGGTATTTTCATGTTCCCTGCGTCCATTGTGGTGTTTTACAAAAATTGATTTTTTCTCAGTTAAAGTGGGAAAAAGGCGACCCATACTCTGCTAAATATCAGTGCGTGCATTGTGAAGAATTGATCGAAGAAAGATATAAGCCGGTGATGTTGGCTGAAGGAAAGTGGATCCCGGAGAAGCCTGAGAATGCGGATCCTAAAAAAGTTGGGTACCATTTGAATTCGTTGTATTCCCCGCTTGGTTGGTTTTCTTGGGGAGATATCGTAAAGAAAAACGAAGAGGCAGAAACCGATGTGAATAAAATGCGCACGTTCGTAAATACGTTGCTGGGTGAGTGTTGGACTGAAAAGGGTGACGCTCCGGAATGGCGCAGGCTTTACGATAAGCGTGAAACTTACGAGATAAATAAACCGAATAAAGAAGTTTGTTTTCTTACTGCAGGTGTTGATATTCAGCTGGACCGGATAGAGCTTGAGATTGTTGGATGGTGTAAAGGAAAAAAATCCTATTCCATTGATTACCGCGTGCTTGTTGGTGATACCGGTGGCACTAAAGTGTGGGACCAGTTGGCAGAGGTTATGAATGAAACCTGGATCACTGAGGACGGAGTGCAAATGCGGCTTTCAAAAGTTGCGATTGACACCGGATATAACACTTCTCATGTGTATGCTTTTTGCAGACGGTTTGATTTGAGTAGAGTGATACCGATAAAAGGACAGGATAAGCAGCAGTTAATTATTTCATCGCCAAAAGCTGTGGACACGATGGCTTCAGGAAAAAAAACCGGCAGCATGAAAGTTTGGAATGCCGGTGTTTCTGTAATTAAATCCGAGTTGTACGGGTGGTTGAAACAGGAAATAGCGGAAGACGGAACCAAACCAAATGGATACTGTAGCTTTCCGCAATACAATCCGGAATACTTCCGTGGCATAACAGCTGAGCATCTTGAATCAGTTATGTTTATGGGCTTTAAAAAATACCGGTGGGTAAAAAAATATCACTTCAACGAGCCATTAGATGCGCGCGTGTATGCAAGAGCTGCGGCTGCTGTTGTAGGTATAGATCGTTTTCAACCACATCATTACGATATCATTCGTGGAACTACCCCTGGAATAAAAAATGATCCTCAAGTTAAAAAACCACGTTCAAGTTTTTGGGATTAAAATTTCTCTTGCATCAAATAATTTCTAATTTGGTGTTATGGCATACACACAAGATCAATTAAATTTACTCGATGCAGCTATTGCACAGGGTGCATTAAAAGTGGAATTTGCAGATAAGAAAGTCGAGTACCGTTCCCTCGAAGATATGCTAACCACGCGCAGATTGATGGCCCAGGAACTAGGTTTAACAACACCAAACTCAGGAAGGAAATTTGCAGAGTACCACTCAGGATTAGATGAGTGATATTGATGCACGTATTGAGTTTTTGATTAATATATCCGATGACATTCATAGATAAGGCAATTGGTTTTTTTAGTCCCGAAAGAGAATTAAAAAGAATTCGTGTTCGTTTAGCAGTAAACGAAATGCGAAAGTATGACGCAGCTTCTTCAGGAAGAAGAACAAAAGGCTGGCAATCATTGTCCTCCTCTGCTAATACCGAAAACGGTCCCGCACTTGTTGCGTTAAGAAATCGCTCCCGGGACCTGGTCCGTAATAATCCTTATGCAAAAAAAGCGATCGATGTAATTACAACTAACACTGTTGGTACCGGCATCCGTCTTACAATCAATGCTAAGGATGAAGCAACGCAGAAAAAATATGAAGAGGCATGGGTTGGTTGGGCTGAATCAACGCAGTGTGATTTCACCGGGATGCTTAATTTTTACGGTATGCAGGCGCTTATTATGCGAACGATTGCGGAAAGCGGATCCTGCCTTATCAGAAAAAGAGTTGTAAGAAACGCAGATACTAAAGTTGCATATCAAATGCAGGTTTTAGAACCGGAATATTTGGCAACAGAAGCAGACAAGCCAACGTTAGATGGTGGCGGCTATATAATGCAAGGAGTTGAATTTGATAAGAACGGATCCCGTGTTGCGTATCATATTCATGAGCGCCATCCAAACGAGCAGTTCCAGGCAAAGTATAATAGAATTCCTGCAGCTGATGTTATGCACGTTTACAAGATCGATCGTCCAGGACAAATAAGTGGCATTCCTTTTGGAACCAGCGCGGCCCTAAAACTGCATGATTTTGCAGACTATGAAGATGCGCAGCTGATGCGACAAAAAGTTGCTGCGTGTTTTGCTGCATTTATTCAGGACCAAAGTCCTGATGCAATAAATGGAACAGGTGCTGCAGTAAGTACATTGCCTGAGCGTGTTGAACCAGGTATGATCGAACATTTGCCCGCAGGAAAAACGGTAACATTCGGAACACCACCAGCTGCTGAAGGTTATGAAAGTTATGCTAAAAAAATTCTTCAAGGTGTTGCATCCGGATACGGTATTACTTATGAGGCTTTAACAGGAGATCTTGGTAACGTAAATTTTTCTTCCGGACGAATGGGTTGGCTGGAGTTTCATAAAATGGTAGAAGATTGGCAATACAACATGATGATCCCGCGCTTTTGCGCTGTTGCATGGGAGTGGTTTGTTGCCGGTGCAAAAATAGGTTCTGCATTACCTGGTAAAGAAGTTACTGCAGAATGGACCGCGCCAAGACGAGAGATGATTGATCCTGTAAAAGAAAGTAAAGGTTTGTCATTGCAGATCCGTAACGGATTGACCAGCTGGAGTGAAACGATACGTTCTTTAGGAAGTGATCCTAAAAAATTAGCCAAAGAAATTTCAGAGGACTTTAAGTTATTTGAAAATCTTTCCTTGATATTAGATTGTGACCCCCGAAATAAAATAGTTGATACTTCTTCAAAGGCTGAATAAGTTTTTTATTCAGCCATTCAATTTTATTTTCAAACAAGTAATTTTTTGATTGAAGCAGATAAATTTATTTTGTCCTTCAGCTATTCTTACGCCATAATTGTATCCATTATGTCGAAAGAAAAATCCAAACCAGCAAAAACCGAAAATTTACATACTCGAGCCCTTTTCGATCCGGCCACTTTTAACGAAGCTGAAAGAACCGTTGATGTAATTTTTGCCACTGAAACCACTGAAGTAAAAAGATATGACTGGAACAATGATGTAATATTCATTGAGCAGTTAGTGTGTACTCCTGAAGCTGTAAGATTAGGCCGTTTGAATGCAGGCGCGCCTCTTTTAGACAATCACAAGCAGTGGGATGGTGTAAAAGGTGTGCTTGGTGTGGTTGAAAAGGCCGTTATTTCCGGTGGACAAGGCCGCGCAACTATCCGTTTCTCTCAACGAGATGATGTAAAACCAATCATGAATGACGTTAAAGACGGCATTCTTCGCTCTATTTCTGTTGGCTATAATGTAAAAAAGTACGAAAAGCAACCTGTTATTGAAGGTGAAACACCTATTTACAGGGCTATTGATTGGGAACCGGCAGAAATTTCTTTAGCTGTTATCCCTGCCGATATCGATTCAGGTGTTAGATCTGCTGAGTCGAAATTAAAAGCAATAAATGAAATTGAAATTATTGAAATCGAAAATAAAAATTTAAACACAACCACAAATAACAGAGAAATGGAAACTGAAAAACATGAAAACAAAGAAAAAAAAGTAACCACTCCTGTGGTTGATGAAAAAGCAATCCGTGCGGCTGCAGATGCTGCTGTATCAGAAGAGCGTACGCGCACTTCGGAAATTAATCTTGCAGTTCGTGCTGCAGGTTTGGATTCTGCATTCTCAGAAAAACATATTGCTGAAGGCACGTCTGTTGACGAGGTGCGTAAGTTGGTAATTGCTGAAATGGGCAAAAAAGAAAAGCCAACAGTTGCCACTGATGCCAGTGTTTTGGCAGATGCGTCAGATAAACGCGTTGCAGGAATGGAAATTGCAATTTTGCACCGCGCGAATCCTTCTGCATTGACAGAAAAAGAAACGCCAGGTGAATTCCGTGGTATGTCCTTGTTGGATATGGCAAAAGAATGCTTGACCGCACAAGGCGTGTCTGTGCGTGGAATGAGTGCTCGTGAAATTGCTTCCGGAGCTCTAAATGGTGTGCGTGGTGCGCATTCAATAAGTGATTTCCCTTACATTTTAGGAAATACGGTTAACAGATCTTTGCGTGCAGCATACGCTTTGGCCCCAAAAACTTTTGAGCCATTCACACGCAAAACAACTGCGAAAGATTTCCGTCCGATGACTCGTACTCAACTGGGAGATATCAGCGCATTCAAAAAAGTTAAAGAAGGCGGAGAATATAAATACGCTACAATGGGCGAAGCTAAAGAAGCATACGCTGTAGAAAAGTATGGTGAGATCATCGCACTTACCTGGGAAGCAATTGTAAATGATGATTTAAACGCCTTTGCACGCATCCCTCAATCGATAGCAGAACAAGCTGTTCAAAAACAATCTGACCTTGTTTGGGCGATCATGACCGGTAACCCGGCAATGAATGATGCAGTTGCTCTTTTCCATTCAACTCACGCGAATTTAACAGGTACAGGAACTGTGATCAATGTTGCGAATCTTGGAATCGGACGAAAATTAATGCGTAAACAAAAATCAATCGGAGATTCTTTCCTTAACCTTGAGCCGGCTTACTTAATTGTAGCACCTGAATTGGAAGATGTTGCAAATCAATACACATCTACAAGTTTCGTTGCAAGTGAGTCTTCTAAAATCAACAGCAAAAACAACACTTCGTTGAAAGTGATCGTTGAGCCGCGCTTATCCGATTTAAACACCGGTTTAAGTTGGTTCTTAGCTTCTGAGCCATCAAGAATTGATACTCTCGAGTATGCATTCTTAGAAGGAGAAGGCGAATTGTTCACAGAGCAACGTGCGGGATTTGGTGTTGATGGAATTGAAATAAAAGCGCGTATGGTGTTTGGTGCAGCCCCAATTGATTTCCGCGGCTTGTACAAAAACGTTGGTGCGTAATAACTGACTGTAAAAAATAATATAAACCAAATAGCCCCTTCGGGGGTTATTTAAAAATAAAAAAAGGATGAAAAATTTTGTTCAAAAAGGTAATAAAATGCAATACGCCAACGCAGGTTCTGCAATAGCTTCAGGCGATGTTGTTATTGTTGGTAAAGTTATCGGTATCGCTGAAACGGATATCGCAGCCACAACCGGTGTCGGAACATTGGTACTTGGAGGTGTTTTTGCTCTTGCTTTAACAGCTTCTTTAGCTATTACACAAGGCGATAAATTGTACTGGAATACCAGCACAAAGAAAATTACAAAAACATCAACAGATGTGCCAATCGGAACCGCATTTGCAGATGCTGCAGCAAACGATGCCACAGTGGATGTAAATGTTTATGAAAACACACCTGAAGGTGTTGCTCAGGCAGCATTGGTTGCTCAGGTGGCCGGCACATTAACAGGTACTACTGACGGAACGCTTGCGAACGTTGCTAATATTGCTTGTGCAGGTGGATCTACTCCAACTGCAGCACAAGTAGATACTGCTGTGAATGGGGCAATCCTTGATGTTAACCTTCAATTAAAAGAATTACAAACTGCATTAAATGCAGCATTAACTGCATTGAAAAATGCAGGTATAATGGCAACAGCTTAATCTGCCCATGGTTGACAATCTATTTGATGGAGCTCAGGCAGCAGCGGGAAAAGTAGTTTCAAACACTATGGGAAACGTTGCTGTTTGGGTTCCATCTGATGGTAGCCACCCGGCAGGATATACAGTAAGGGTTTTATTTAAAAACCCTACTGAAAACAAAGAATTAGCAGGTGTAAATTATGATCCGGACCATTATCAGATGGAATATTTTGAAGGTGAATTTCCGGGATTAAGAGAGTTAGTTGGTGAGAATAATGGAGGAGAAACGGTGGTGATTAAGAGTGTTACATACAATATTCAACACGTCAGCACTAAACACGATGGAAAAACAATAATCGCAGACTTATATCCATAACATGGGACTTGCTGAAGTACAGGAGGAAGAAATAAAAGCGAGGATTGCTACAAAGCTTGGAAATACGGTTGAATGTGAAGTGGTACCGGAGAAAACAGTTGATTTTAAAAGATCAGTAACCACAAAACCAATAATAACAGTAGCATACAGCGGTGCGGATTACCCGGCACTAAAAAGCACAAATGAAGTTTCGCAAACGAGCGAAGAAACGTTTGAAATAATGATCAGAGCAAAATTACTCCGCGGTACAAACGGAGTTTATGATCTGAAAGATAAGATCCGAAAAGCAGTAGTTGGATTTACTCCTTCTTCCTGCGGAAAGATCTACTTAAAGAGTTTTAAACTTGAAAATTTTGAGGAGAATCTTTGGATGCACTCATTTAGAATAGCCTGCACTTCGTTAAATGTCGAAGATTTTTCAGAAGAGCCAGGTGTACCGATTACAGAGTCGAAAGCAACTTTTACAAACAGTACTTACAACTAATGAAAAAATATTTATACACCGGGCAAATAAGTTATGTAACCATTGCGCGCGTTGATCATTGTTTGCAGGATGGAAACGAGTACTCCTTACCTGCAGATTCATCTCATGTTAAAACACTAGTAGCTACAGGTGCCCTGAAGCTAGTTGAAGAAAAAAAAGAAACCCAATCTAAAAAAAATAACTAATGGCAGCAAATTATCTACATGGTGTTGAAACCATCGAATTATTAAATGGAACAGTGCCTATTTCAGTTGTAAAATCAGCTGTTATCGGGTTGGTTGGTATTTCACCTTCAGGTCCTAAACAAACATTAACGCTTGTAAACAATGCCCAGGATGCGGCACAATTCGGACCTCCTTTAACAGGATTAAATATTCCGCAAGCCCTGGATGCGATATTTAAACAAGGCGCAGGAACAGTACTGGTGGTAAATATTTGGGATGAAACGGCAATGGCGACTACTGTAACCGATGAGGTTTCGGCTGCAGTTGCAAGCCGTAAAGTAAAAACCGCATTCAATCCGGTTGGTGCAGCTGCAGTTGTGGTTAAAAATTCTGCGGGGTCTACCACTTACACAGTAGGTACAGATTACACTATTGATGTGTACGGGAACCTGGTTATCCTGAATGCTGCAATCACTGATGGATTGACATTGAAATTTACTTATAAAAAACTGAATGCAGCAGGTGTTATTGCTGCGCTGGTTATCGGAACGGTTGACGGGTCAACTGAAGCAAGAACCGGCTTTAAATGTTTTGTTGATTCATACAACTTGTTTGGATTTAAACCGAAAATATTTATTGCACCTGGTTACTCATCATTAAATACAGTTGCTGTAGAAATGATCGCCCAGGCAGATCTTCATAAAGCATTTGCATATTTAGATGCTCCTGCAGGCACAACTGTAGCAGGTGCAATTGCCGGTCGCGGACCTGCAAGCACGATCAATTTTATTACTGCAAGTAAACGTGCGAGATTATTTTTCCCAATGCTGAAGGCTTATGATATTGCAACGGATACGATCATCGATACACCTTATTCACAATGGGCTGCAGGAGTTCGCGCAGCTGTTGATAGTAATGAAGGGTATTGGATATCCGCTTCGAACCATGAGATCAAAGGTATTTTAGGAACTGAACGAAAAATAAGCGCTGCAATAAATGATGCAACAACTGATGCAAATTTATTGAACGAAAAAGGTATTACCACTGTTTTTAATTCTTTTGGAACAGGCTTGAGATTGTGGGGTAACAGATCTGCTTCTTTCCCGGCAAGTACTGCTCCTTCAAATTTTGAAAACGTGCAACGTACAGCTGATATTATGCATGAGTCAATTGAACTGGCGATGTTGCAATTTGTTGATAAGCCAATTACACAAGCAGTTATTGATAGTGTACGTGCGAGTGTAAATGCATTCATTCGCTCACTGATATCTCGCGGAGCGATCGTTGATGGAAAATGTACTTACAATCCGGCGCTAAACTCAGCGCCTGAATTAGCTGCAGGACATGTTCTTTTCAGCTTAGACTTTATGCCTCCAACACCGATGGAAAGAATCACATTTAACAGCTTTATTGATATTAATTTATTAGCATCCATAAAGTAATTTGAAAATAAAAGTTTAACCCAATTAAACACCTTTAAAAATCATGTCACAAGAAATAAAAAGAGTAACAAACGCAAACATTTATATGAATGGAAATTCATTATTAGGACGTGCGGAAGAGGTGATGGCTCCAACGATCAAACACAAGATGGCTGAACATAAGGCCCTTGGAATGATTGGCGCAGTTGAGTTTTTCTCCGGAATAGAAAAGATGGAGGCAAAAATTAAATGGAATAGTTTTTATAAGGATGTTTTGGATAAAGTTGGAAATCCGATACTGCCTTTGAACCTGCAGGTGCGCTCTTCGTTGGAAACGTATTCTTCCGGTGGCCGTTCAGCTGAGGTTCCTGTTGTTATTTATATGACAGCAACTGCAAAGGATTTCCCTACAGGAAATTTCAAACAGAATGACAACGTTGAGTTAGAAACAAACCTTTCTGTAACGTACTGCAAGATGGAAATTGATGGTGTTGAAACTCTTGAGATAGATCTGTTGGCTAATATTTACAAAGTGAAGGGTGTTGATATTTTAGCGCAATACCGCGCCAATTTAGGCATCTAATAATATTGCGGGAAGGGTTCGAATCCCTATCCCGCAACTAATTTTAATATGAAAAAAAACACATGGAAACAAACACACCAGGAGAAACTCCTAATTCACCAGCACCTGAAATCACAGCGGTACAAAAAGAAACAGCGCCTGCTGCAGAAGTAGTTCCTGCACCTTTAGCTCCTGTTAATGAAATCATTTTATCGGATGGCAGAAAAGCCCTGATATTATCAGGTAAGGGTAAGCATGCCCAGGAAGCAATGGATCAATCAGAAGGGAAATCAAAGTTGTATATGGCTACGCTGATGGCACAGCTTGTTACTATTGATAATAAGGATATTGTTCCTGAAGATCTCGCAGAACTTAGCATGCAGGATTACAATAAGATCTTTGCAAGATTCGCTGCAATAAATTTTTAGTCCGGGCGGGAGATATAATGTTCCTAGCCCATTTCTCGCATACACCATTAAATATATTGCTTGAGTGGAGTTTGGTGGATTTGGATTTTTGGTATAAAGAGGCGTTAAAATCACACGATAAATTAAACCCTAAACAATGAATAAGGCCCTTGAAGTAGCGTTGGTTTTGACTGCCGTAGATCAGATGAGCGGGGTTATTAATAGTGCTTTTGCAAAGGCTAATACGCATTTAGATGGTATAAACCGAGCCGGTACTAAAATGGCTATTACCGGGGGAGCCATGACGGCTTTTTTCGGAGCCACAGTTGATGCAGCTGAAGAAAATGAAGTTTCTGTAAAACGACTTCAGCAGGTTTATAAATCGATGGGTGAAACTACCAACCAAGCATTACTTGCAAATCAAAAATACGCAGATCAGTTAGCAGCGCAAATCGGAATTGAAGATGAAGAAATTTTAGCTGTACAAGCTAAACTTGCTACGTTTAAAAGTGTAAGTGATGCGGTCGCGCGTACAACAGGAATAATGGACCGCGCTACTCAGGCCGCGTTTGATATGGCTTCTACTGGGTTTGGTGAAGCATCCGGAAATGCAGTACAATTAGGTAAGGCGCTTCAGGATCCTATCAGGGGAATAGTTGCTTTACGAAAATCCGGGATCACTTTCAGTGAAGCTGAGCGTCTTAAAATTAAAACCTTAGTAGAATCAAATCAGAAGCTGAAAGCCCAGGAACTGATCATGAAAGCTGTTGAAAAACAAGTAGGAGGTGTTGCCAAAGCTACCGCTACAGAAGCCTCTAAAATGAAAGTGAGTTGGAGTGAAGTGGTGGAAACAGTGGGTAAAGTTTTATTGCCTGCAGTAAATTCAGTTATGAAAGATATTCAAAAACATTTACCAGCCATTCAAGCTTGGGTAGAAAATAATAAATCGCTCATAAAAGTAGTTGCCGGTGTGGGTGTAGGTTTGCTGGCGCTTGGCACTACATTAAAAATTGTAACAATGGGTGTCAGCACTGTGATGAGCGTGGTCAATGGGTTGAGTGTGGTATTTAATTTTTTAGCAGCAAACCCAATCGTGTTAATTATTGCGGGAATAGCTGCAGCAATATTTTTGATTGTAAAGTATTGGGATCCGATAGTTAAATGGATAAAAAGTGTGTGGCAAAGTATTAAGGATTTCTTTGTGAACTTATGGGCCGGCATAAAAAATATGTTTTGGAAAGTTGTTTCCTGGGTAAAAGAATGGGGAATATTATTTATAGGACCAGTTGGATTCATTATAAAATTTTGGCCGCAAATAGTTGCCTTCTTCAAAGGGTTGTGGGAAAAGGTTAAAAATGTCTTTTCGTCATTTTGGGAATGGATGAAAGGCTTGGGCCCACGCTTCTATAATGCAGGGGCTAATATAGTAAAATCAATATGGAATGGAATAAAAGCTTTTGTTAATAGTCCTGTTGAGGCTATAAAAAATATGGTTGGTAAGATCCGGGATTATCTTCCTTTCTCACCAGCAAAAGTTGGTCCTTTAAAAGATCTTCACAGGGTTAGAATTATTGAAACTATTGCGGATACAATGAAACCGCAACCAATGATGAAAGCAATGAGAAGGGTTGCTGCCACAACGCTTATAGCTTCCTCAGCTATGGGAGGAAGTGCTGCACCAGGGAAGCGTTCTCCAGGGAATGCAGGTGGAATAACAATTACTTACGCACCGGTGATCCACATGGGTGGCGGTGGAAGTAAAGAAGATTTTAGAGCGATGCTAAAAACGCATCAGGGAGAGCTGGTGAAAATGATAGATGAAGCAAACCGAAAAAACAACAGAGGTAAATATTAATGTACGCCCAGCTAGGTGAAATAAAATTTGAAGCTCTGAAAGGTTTTTCATCTATGTCTGATAAAAAGGAAGCGGTGTATGCTGAGCATACATTGATAGATGGCAAGCCGCGTCTGCAACGTACCGGTAATGCATTGGATGAATTCTCCATCAGTGTAAAATTTCATATTGCTTTTTGTAATCCGGAAGTTGAATACGATGCATTAAACAGGTACCGGGACGATGGTGAAATTTTACCATTGATTTACGGCACCGGTTACTTTGAAGGAACGTTTGTGATCACCACCCTGGAGCGAATAGTGAACGATACGGATAAGGATGGAGCTTACACCGATATTGATGTGAACATTGGATTGCGGGAATTTTATGAAGCAGATAAAATGAAGTCTGCACAAAAAAGAGCTCTGCTCAATGCGTTTGCAGTTAATCCTAATCGCCCTACTCCAACCAGTGTTCCTGTGCCTCCGTTAACTCCTGATGCAATGATATTGATGGCAATGCGTGAAGCTAACCTGGCAGTGAACTCAATTAATAATGAAATAAACAGAGTAAAAAATTTAATCACAGCGCCTGTAACTCTTTTATTAAGAGGCCAGGCATTTGCAGCTGAAGCTGTAAATACAACTGCTTTCTTAACTAAAAATGCGCTATCGATCGGTACAAGTTTGTCGCGTGTGACCGGACTTGTAACTACGTTTCCGCAGATCCTTACTTTCTCTCCGGATATCCAAACATCGTTGAACGGTGTGTTAGCAGCTAAAACAAATTTTGATAATTCAATACTGTCGTTTTTGGGATTGCCAACAGTAGCAACTGATTTAGACGCGCAGTACTCACTTGATATTTTTAACAATACAACAAACTTTAATTTATTGCTGGTGAATGCGATGAAAGAGTTTACAAAAAAGTGTTCACCGCTGATCGCTTTAAAATCATCAAGAAAACAATTATAAGTAATGTTTACTGAATACATAGCAACACAAGGGGACAGATGGGACAGTATCGCATACAAAGCGTATGGTGATGCGTCAAAAATGAATCCGATAATAGAAGCGAACCCTTCGATATCGCTTTCTACATCCTTTGTTGGAGGTGAGCGTTTGTTGGTTCCAATAATTGAAATAAAAAATGAAACAGACAAGAGTTTGCTGCCACCGTGGAAACGCGTGCCGAGCGATTTGGAAAAACAAGCTGCAGCAACAGCGCCATTACTTTTAGATATAAAAACAACGGGTGGCCTTGGTTCATTCGATCAATCTTTCGACTAGCGATGACAGCAATTTTAAATAAAACAGAATTAAAAAAGGATATCACAGATCACGTATATACTAACATAAAACGTGAGATAAAAGGCAACACCGTTCGTGACAGAATGCTTAATATGGAGGCAAGTCTGTTAAACAGGATTGATGATGCTGATCTCCTTGGTCTAGGTGAATACAATCCTGATCCTGATCACATATATAATCCAAATGTATGCTGCCTAAAGGATGGTATTATATATCAGGCTTTGGTGCAAACATTCGGGACCTTTAATTCCCTTCACTGGAAAGTTATTTATGATGGGAATAAAGAAATATCAGTAGCTGATATCACCGCGCGTGACTTGTATGATGTTACTGCATTACCGTTAAATATTTTTGTTGTGGACGATAGCGATGGTCGCTGGGCTCTTTACAGGGCAACTACAACCGGTGTTGGTGCGACATTTGTAAAAATATCGGATCCGGATTTATTAAACGCTGTAATGACTGCATCGCAGATCAAAATATCTTATGAAAGTAATGCTAATACGAATTGCTTTACAGATGCTTTGTTAGCAAAATTAAATGCTATTTCCGGCACAAATACCGGTGATGAGACAAATGGAACTATTTTAACTAAAATAGGTTACACTCCTGAAAATGTTGCAAACAAAGATACAGACGGAACATTAGCAGCGAACAGTGATACAAAATATGCATCACAAAAAGCAACTAAGACTTATGTTGATACTGCTGTTGCCGGAGCAACAATAGCTGATGCATCGCCAACTGTAAAAGGTAAAGCTAAACTGTACAGTGATGTTACAAATAATAACACTGATGGGGCTCCGGATCAAAATTCTGTGAAGGTTGCATTAGCAGCGACACTTGCTTCTGCTGCATCCTATTCTGATGGTTTGGTTGTTGGTTTATGGGATGACCGTGGTAGTTTTGATGCGAGTGGTGGAGCTTATCCATCAACCGGAGGATCAGGAGCCAGTGGAGCAATTTTAAAAGGTGATATATGGACTATATCAGTTGCCGGAACATTGCCAACTGGACAAGTTGTGGAAATTGGAGACATTGTACGTGCGTTAATAAATACGCCCGGGAACACACAAGCGAATTGGTCAATAACACAAAATAACATCGGTTATACTGCTGAAAATTCTACTAACAAATCAACCAACGTAAATACAGATCAGGCAAGCAATACAAAATATCCAAGTGTAAAATCTGTGTATGATTGGGCGGTTGGTCTATTTCAAACATTAGCCAATAAATTAAGTGTTGCAGAAATAAACACAGGAACTGATGATGGTAAGTTTGCAACGGCATTAGGATTAGAAGGCTCAAAATATTTAACTCAAAATGGGGCTAAAATATCTGCAACCGCAGCCGGAACTGATACCTATACTGCAACCATAGCACCTGCAATAACAGCTTACTTAAATACACATCGTTTTTTTATAAAATTTACGAATGCGAATACAGGTGCAGCCACATTAAATCTGAATAGTTTAGGTGCAATAGCAATCAAAAAAAATGTTTCAGAAGCATTGACTTCGGGTGATATTAAAGCCGGGCAAATAATTCCGCTTGCTTACGATGGTACTAACTTTCAGATCATTGGAGGCGGTGGTGCCAATCTTGTTGCTAATGGAACTGCTTTTTGGCTGGATCCTGTAATTTCCAATAGTGTAACTGCGCAGCCTGGTTCCCCGGTTTTGAACGACAGATATTTATTACCTGGTGCAGGATTAAGCGGAGCCTCGTGGCCAGGGAATGAAAATAAAGTTGCTACCTGGGATGGGGCGGCCTGGGTTTATACAACACCGGTGGCCGGGAATGTTATTGTTGTAAATAGCTTAACAGCGCCCAATAATCAATTTACTTACACAGGAACATATAATACAGGAGCTTGGACAGCATCATCGGTTGTAAATGCATTTACTCAAGGCGGTAATGCTTTTGGAGGAACTGCCAACACCGGGACTACTGATAATCAGGATTACGCTGTTCGTACTAATAATATAGTTAGAATAATTTGGGATAAAGCAGGTACTTGGTTTGCATCAACTGAACTTAGTATTGGTATAACAAAATCAGCTGCTGCTATAACAGCTGCTGCGAAATCATGGATTTCTTTAGCGGCTTCCACAACAACTAAGGCTCATTTGTTTTTTACTGCCGGAGTTGATGTTACTTCCGGGTTTGTGAATGGTATGATGTGGTATAATGGAAGTAATTTAAAATTCAGGGATGCCGCAATAAGCAAAAGTGTTGTATTTGATAATGATTCAAGAGGCATAGCAAAATCCGCTTCGTTTACTGTGGCTGCCACAGAGAATGGAGTTACTTATAACGTAACCACTTCGACAAGTACTATTATTGCTACGTATCCAACAGGTGTGGCAGGCTTTACTTTTTATGTAAGGAAAGTTGATTCGGGAAGTGGTGTTATAATAACTTCTGTGGCTTCTATTACAATGGTAAGAATAAATCAGGTGGCAATGTTTGCTTACAACGGCACAACGTGGGACGCTACTATACTTGATGAAGGGACTGTTGCAAATAATACTGTAATGGGCAATCTATCAGGAGCAGCAGATTATGCTTATGAAATAACAGCACTAGATATTCACGATGCTACTCAAAGATCCTATAATTATGATCAAAACGGTTTTACAAAAGATTGGTTGAGTGGCGTGTTTTTTAGGCAGTATCGTGCAAAAACAGTTACTACTACCACATTAGCAAGTTTAATCTCAACGACAGCCGGTGATTATGCCGGAGCTGCTGCTACCCCTTTAACGGTTCCAGCTAATAGTATTGTATCCGGTAAATCGTTAAGATTAAAAATAAAAGGTAAATACACTTCTACAAATATTGCTGACACTTTATTGATTGAAATAAAAATAGGAAGTGTTACGCTTACTCATGCCACCCCTTTTACTGTAGGTACTGTTTATACAGATAATTATTTTGACCTAGAATACGAAATACATTTTTTAGATACAGGTGCTTCGGGAAGTGTGCTCGGATTAGGAGTACTAAAAGTAATTACTGGTGCTTTTGTCACTACTCAATTTCCTATGGTGGCTTCTTTTACAGCTCAGACCTTAGATACAACAATAGCTAATGCCATAGTGGTAAATGCTCAGCATAGTAACGCATCAGGATCTATTACAAGTAGTATGGTAACATTTGAAAGATTAGCATAATGGGAGCAATAGGTTCAATACTTCCGAATAAAATAAGTGGCCTATCAGGCTGGTGGGATGCGAGTGATTATAAAAACTTGGCAATAGGAACAGCAGTGGCTACATGGAATGATAAAACCGGAAATAATAATTTAACTAAGGCAGGATCGGGCGCAGGTTTGACGGCATTAGACCCCGGAGGATTTCCGTGCATCACTACTGGGCAAGACACAAATTATTATAGAAAAACAGGTATAACAACTTTTACCGGAGCAGCTGGATTTACAATATTTTCTGTCTTTTCTAGACCGACATACACAGGTTCAACTGCTGATGCTCAGTTTGGACATAAGATGCTGTATGATGGGGCTAGTGAGTGTGCATCTGCCATAATACAAGGCAATACTGGTAAAGGAGTTTTTGTAAAAACTTTTGGGAATGGTAGGGGTGGAAATGGAACATACACGGTCAATAGGAGGATTATCGGTATGTCAAAAGCCTCTACAAGCGGTTTCGGCACCTATACTTATGAAAATCAAAATGTTCCGGGGGTACTGCAAAGTCAAGTTGCCTGCGCTGCATTTACCAATTCTTGTGTGCTGACTATTGCACAGGGAGAAAATCCGAGTGGTTCATTGGGGTATCATTTTGAAACTATCATATACAACAGAGTGCTAACCGAAGCTGAATATCGGGATGTCCTTTATTATTTACGAACTAAATACAGTACCCCAGCATAATGCCAGTATATACAACAGCCAGTAAAATAATAGTTCCAACCATACTGCCGAATAAAATATCCGGCTTAGGAATGTGGCTTGATGCTGATGATATGTCCACGGTAAACAGTGGAGGAATCATTACTGATGGAACTACCGCTTCTACCATAAAATGCAAAGTAAGCGGTGTTGTATTTAATAAGTTGGCAGGCGGTGCTGCCACTTTTAAAGTAGGAGTTGCAGCAACTGGTAGGAATAGTATTTTAATTGTAAACGGTGTTATGACTGGTTTTAATGTGCCGGGATTGGCAGGTACTAGCCGTACAACGTTTTTTGTTTTCAAATATGTATCGTTATCCGGCACTGCTTATAACTTTTCAGTAAGAGCTTCTGCAATTGCCGAAGCGACTAACGCAAACATAGCAATAACTCGCTTTGGGGCATCAGGTATGAGGTATTATGAAACTAGTACTGGAAGTATAGCTATTTCTTGGACTACAGGGGTTGATACTACAAATATACATTTGATTTCTTGTAGAGGAGTTTTGGCCAGCGGACTAAAAAAACTGGGCTTTGATGCCTTAAAAAATCATTTAACCGGGGCAACGAGTGATATAGGTGCTACAAACAGTATCAATCTGGGAAGTGAAACTCAAGCGCTTGGAAATTCCAATTGTCATTTTTGTGAGGCCTTGTATTTCAACACTGTTCTATCCGATGCTAATTACAATGCAGTAAGAAGATACTTATTTAATAAATGGGGAGTATAAATGGGGATTCTGCTACATATTATTGCGCGACTTCTGCTGAATATTTTAAAACCTGTTGGTGAAATATTTGCGATCGCATATTGTTTGTTCACTTTAAAATTTAAAAAGATATCGCATTACTATATGGAGGTTGCATTAGTAGAGGATGTATATGGAAACGTGTGTATGCAGTATTTGTTTAATATAACACTTATCAAAAAGGATGGATACAAATTCGGAAATGGAGAAGAAAAAATTTCATCAGTAATTGGAAAAAATAAAGTTGCAAAAAAGTTGACCAGGTTAGGAAGCCTTATTGATAAAAGTTTAAATAAACTGGATCCGAATCATTCAATTAAATCAATCGACAATAACGTTTAAAATTATTTTTCATGCCACTAAATATTCTAATACCCATTTCTAATTGCCCTGTTAGCGGGCTGAAGCGGAAAGCAAAACATTTATCGTTTACTCAGGATGATGAAAGTTATTCGGTAACGCATAAAATTCAAGTTTCTTATTTCAACCAGGATAATACTCCTGTAATCGGGACCACCCGGTACAATCCTTATACTGTTGTATTAACAGCGGATAACGATACTAAAGTGAATCCTGCAACAGGAGCTATTTTAGATCCGGGTGATGAAGGATATGAAAACGGAGTGGGCCAGGAAGCCTTTTTTATTTTGGTTAATGATGGCGGCTTACCTGTGAGAGGTTTGTTAGAAGGTTCTATTGTTACCGGTGATGCACGTAATAAATTTGATATCTAACAATGAGTGTTGCACCAAAATATTATGTCCAGGTTTTATACAATGGTGTAAATATCTCCAATGATATTTCAAATCATTTATTGAACCTGAGTTATACTGACCAGGTTCATGGCCAAAGTGATGAGATTGAAATATCGTTGGAGGATGGTGATGCGAAGTGGCGCAACGAATGGTATCCTAAAAAAAAGGATCTGTTAACAGTTTCAATGGGGCCTGATCAGGATAGCGCTTTTGATTGCGGAGTGTTTTGGATAGATGAGATCGAAGCCAGCGGTCCTCCGGATGTTTTAATTATTCGCGGACTGGCCACCGGGGCAAAAGGTGTTTTAAACACAAAAAAAAGTTCAGCACACGAAGGGAAATCATTAAAAGACATTGCCACTACCATCGCGAAAAACAATGGGTTAACCATTGATGATGGCGGTTTTAATAATACTTCCCGGACACCATATAATTTAAAAATGGAAGCAGCTTTGCTTCGACTTAATGCCAGGGTTTTAACAAACCTGGTTCCGTTAAGCGATCTTGCTGTTCAGCATGGGCTTGTTGGAGTACAGCAGGATCTTGATAAAATACGGACCTCGCTAACTACAAAAAAAGCAGACAAGCAATTAGCTGAAGTAAAAAAATTAATGAATTCACTTATGAATCTGTATGCCGGATTAAGCATTAGTGATGGTAGCAGCAAAGGAAAACGTGATATCGCTTTGTATAATGAATCGGCTTATACATCCAGGTTAGCAACTGAATTTTATAATGCTTCAGGAATTACTGTGCAAACAAATATTAAGTCGGGTGTGTTGGATGGAATAGTGATCAACAGATCTACGCAAAATCATGAAACAGATCTTGGCTTCTTAAAACGTTTGTGCAATGAATATGGAATTATTTTCAGCGTCCGGAATGCTACTTTATTTTTCACAACAGTTTTTAAATTGGAGGATGCACCTTCTGCATTTACACTGAACAGAAATCAGTTAAAATCTTATTCATTTAAAGATAAAGTTCAGAGAGTTTATTCTAAGGCAACAGTAAAGCATCATAACCCTGCAAAGAAGGAAGTTATTGAAGCCGAATATAGTACACCTGAAAAAACAAATGCGGACGGAGAAACATTTACACAGGAAACATCGGACGATGTTCTTGTGATTCATAGCAAAGCCGAAACAAAAGAACAGGCAGATATAAAAGCACAAGCTGCATTGCACAGTAAAAACAGTAAAGCAAAAGAAGGGTCCTTTACAGTTAATGGTACTCCGGAAACCGTATTAACATTAGCAGGCAACAATTTTGACTTGGAAGGGATGGGAGGTTTGTCCGGTAAGTATCATGTGATCACTTCTACTCATACTATAAATAAATCGAGCGGATACGAAATTTCGGCTGATGTAAAATCAGTTGGCACGGTATTAAAATCAAAAAATAAATCAGAAGCCATTGCAAAAACTTTAGCACCTTCAATTAACAGAGGCGGCAAGGTTAAGAATGTTGGTTTTGCTGATGGTTTAGGATTAGGACAAAATGGAATTACCATATAAGAAAATTTACATTTGAGTATGTTAAAGTTTGGAGTCATATCGGAAGTTGATGAACAAAAAGGCCTTAGCCGGGTTAAATTTTTGGACCAGGATATTGTTTCCGGATGGTTACCGGTGCTACAGAAAAACACTTTAAAAAATCAGGATGAGTGCTGGATGGATGTGAATGAACACGTTGTTTGTTTGATGGATGAGAACCTGGAGCATGGTGTGATCCTCGGAGCAATTTACAGTGATGGAGAGTTGCCGATTGTAAAAGATAAAAACGTTCGTGCTGTTACATTCGAAGATGGAACCTTTATAAAGTTTAACAGGACCACGAAAGCTCTTACAGTTAGTTGTGAAGGTGATGTGGAAATAGTGAAAGCCACAAACGTAACCATTGTAGCATCAACAAAAATAACATTGGATTCAGATGTTGAAATCACCGGAGAGTTAACGGTAAATAAAGATATCGAATCCGAAACCGGAGAAATAAAAGCAACCGTTGGAGATGTGAAAGCGGGACCAACATCAGTAAGTTTATTAACACACGTACACGCTGGAGTAACTTCCGGAATGGCATCTACTTCTCCTCCAACACCATAATAAAATGAATGTAAAAGATATACGATCAAGTGAGTGGGGACTTTCAATGGCTGAATTGGGAGCTGTTGTAGAGGGTATAAATGATATCAAGCAGTGCTTAAATATTATCATGTACACCCGCAAAGGAACAGATCCTTTGCGTCCGGAGTTTGGTTGTGGAGCAATTGACCGAATAGATCAACCGGTGAATGTTGCTATACCGGGAATGATAAAGGATATTATTGAAGCGGTTACATTGTTTGAGCCGCGCATTGATATGGTAAAATCAAAAATAACAAGTGAGCTGAGTGGATCCCAGGTAACATTCACTTTAAATTTTAAAATAAAAAATTCCGTTGAAACCGGACAACAAAATATAACCTATGGCTTTAACTAAACCCAACTTAATTGATAGAGATGCCAGCGCGATCGTTCAGGAGATGATCGCATTTTATGAAGCGGCCACCGGAAAAACATTGCAGCCGGGACAGCCTGAGCGGTTACTGATCAATGCATTTGCATATCGCGAAGTATTATTGCGTAATGCAATACAAAGTGCTGCAGAACAAAATTTAGTTTCATTCGCGGTGTTCCCAATGCTTGACAAATTGGGTGAACTCTTAGGTGTTGAGCGGCTTGCAGCATCTGCTGCTGAAGTGGCAATTACTTTTTCATTAATTGCCGGGCATGGCGCACTGGTGTTACCGCAAGGAACCAGGGTGGCCAGTACTGATGGTAAAGTGATTTTTGAAACAAAAGAATCCTTCTCCATTTTAATCAGCGATTCGGATGTTGATGTGGATTGTATATGTCAGCAAAGTGGCGTGGTTGGTAATGGTTATATTGCCGGTACGATCACAAATATTTTAGATCCGCAGGCCTATATCACCGGTGCGTCAAATGCAGACACTTCAGGTGGTGGTGCAGATGAAGAATCGGATGATCAGTTGCGTGAGCGCATTAAACTAGCTCCGTCTGCATTCAGCAGTGCCGGCAGTGTAGGTGCTTATAAATATCATGCTTTTTCTGCAAACCCTTCTATAATTGATGTTGCTGTTGTAAGTAATGTTCCGGGGACGGTACAGATCTATCCTTTAGTTGAAGGAGGAATTGTAACGCCTGCACCAATTTTAGCAGCGGTACTGGTTGCGTGTTCTGCCGAAAAAGTGAGGCCGCTTACAGATACGGTTACATCTGCATCGCCTACTGCAGTTAATTATGCAATAGAAGTGGAATTACTTTTATATACCGATGCTGAAGAAGCAGATATTTTATCTGCAGTGGGAACAGCTTTAACCGATTATGTGGCCAACCAGGGAACTAAACTTGGAAAAGATATCGTGGTAAATCAGATCATTGGTTTGTGCCAGGTACCGGGAGTTTATAAAGTTACCGTGGTGCAGCCTGCTGTGGATGTAGTGATTAATGAAACAAGTTTTGGAAAAAATACAGGTATAACAGTTACGCCGACAGGATTTACAAATGGATAATTTGATTGCAGATAGTATAAAGAATGTTCCGCACCTGGCGGCCTTCGATGAGTTGGCCGCGAATCGCCTGGACGGAATAGATATTTCACCGGTGCTGATCAATTTAATTGATACGGTACCGGCTTCGGCTTTACCTGCTTTGGCTGAACAGTTTGATGTGCTGGGTTTTAAAGGATATAAGTTTGCTAATACTGAAAGTGATAAACGTGATCTGATAAAAAGAGCGGTAGAGCTGCACCGGTATAAAGGTACTCCCTGGGCGATCAAAGAATCTTTGAAATCAATAAACATTATGGATGCTACCATCCTTGAAGGGATTTTTCATTTTGTCTATAATGGTTTGTATGTATATGACGGATCAGCATCTTATGGAGAGGTTCAGTGGCCGCAATTCCGGGTGTTAGTTGATGCGTCATCTCTTAGTTTGGTTAACATGGCATTATACCGTGATATTATCATTCTTGTGGAGGAATACAAAAATGTACGGTCCCACCTGGTTGATATATCATTCAAAATAAATTTAAACGACAGCTCACTGGTCAGCGAATATTTCCTTTCAAACAATCCGATCGAAGCTGAATTACTTGGTACCGGTGGAACATATTATTCCGCTAACTCCATATACAATGGGTTTTATAAATACAACAAAGTACAGGATGAATTAATCATAAATATTTTACCATAATGAAAACAGAGAACTTAAAAGTAAAAGGAAGGTTTGAAATGCGCACGTTTAAAGACGGTGTATTGATCGATACATACATCGATAACAATTTAGTAGTTGCTGCAGGCCGTAATGCTGTTGCTGAATTATTAGGCAATACATCGCCGAATAAATTTATTACTGAAATAAAATTTGGGGAGGAAGGCACACCGCCTTCATCACTTGACACCGGAGTTTTAAATCCATTTACAAAAGCTGTTACTGCAGTTTCTTATCCGGCAATAGGAGAAGTGAAATTCGACTGGACCCTGGAGCTTGCAGAAAACAATGGTGTAACAATAAAAGAGTATGGACTGTTTTGCAGCGATGGTACCATGTTCGCCCGCAAGACCGGCACTGATGTAGTAAAAACAAATTTGATCCGCTTAGAGGGATCCTGGACAATATTATTTTAAACTTAAAAACACAAAAACAAAATGGCAAATTTAACTGAAGACGGATCATCTTATGAAGTCGGTATCTATCAATTAGAACGCGCTGATCCAATAGATGCCGGTATCGGTGGTAATGGCATCGCTAACCTGCAGGCTCTAAAACTGGCAAACAGGACCGCGTATTTAAAAATACACGTAGATGCACTCGAAGTGCTGAGAGATCGCGGACCTGTAGTGCGGGAGGTGGTAACGCTAAGTGCTGATACTACACTGGTTCGTGCAACGCACATGGGAAAATTAATTGAGTGCAGCGGTTTTATTTTGACGCTTCCTCTTACTGCAGGAATGGTTGAAGGTGATCTTTTCGCATTCAGAGCGGCATTGACTGCATCTGTTACGATCAGAAAAAATACAGCACAAACAATACCTGATGCTGTATTGTACGGTTACGCAGCTGATGATATCGTTTTGCAACCTGGTGAACAAGTTGTGTTGATTTGGAAAGCCGGTGTCTGGAAAATTTTGTCTTTTTCTCAGTTTACAATTTCATCGCCTGTAGGAACAGTGGCTGCTTTTGCATCTGCGAATGTTCCAACCGGCTGGGTTAAATGTAACGGAGCATCATTGGATAGAACAACTTATGCAAGGTTGTTTGCAAACATAGGAATATTGTATGGAACAGCGGATGGATCACATTTTAATGTTCCGGATCTACGTGGTGAGTTTGTTCGTGGATGGGATGATGGCCGTGGTGTGGACACTGGCCGTGCAATTGCAACCGCACAAAGTGATTTGTTTAAGGCGCATTCGCATACCTGGTTTAACTTCTTTATGTCAGGCGGTGGAGCCACCGGTTTCCCCGGAGGAAGTGCTCATGCTGGAATAGACACAACAAGTTCTACCGGTGGAGCAGAAACACGTCCGCGTAACGTGGCCATGATGTATTGTATTAAATATTAAAAGTATGAGCAATAAAAAAGTTTTGCTGCATGAAGGTCGGCTCGTAGTTTACTGCTACGATGCCGACTCTTTTGAATACACCGGGAAGGATATCGCAGATACTTCTCCGCTGGATCCTGATGAGTTTTTAATACCGGCAAATTCAACTGCAGTAAAACCACCTGAAGTAAAAAAAGGAAAGGTGCTTGTGTTTAATGGTAAGAAATGGGGCTATACTGAATTAAAAAAATCAAAACAATACAACGTGCTTTCTATTCATGCCAGGGAACACAGAAATACTTTGCTGGCACAAAGCGATTGGACTCAGGGCCTTGATGTTCCTGAATATGTTGATCGTAAAGCATGGAGAAGATATCGGCAGGAGTTGCGTGATATCACAACGCATCCGGAATTCCCTTTAAATTTCACTTTCCCCGATCAACCAAAAAATAAAAAGAATGGCAAGAATTGAAAATTATTTTCCGAAAGTAATTGTATATGCCGGTGGATATGTAAATGATCCAACAGACAGAGGTGGTGCAACTAAATACGATGTAACGTTGGAAACCTGGAGAAACATGGGTCACGATAAAGATGGCGATGGCGATATCGATGCAAATGATATCAAGCTACTAACACCCGATGATGCAATGATGGTTATGAAGGTAGGATATTGGGACCGGTGGAGAGCTGATGCTATAAAAAACCAATCTATCGCAGAGAGCCTGGTTGAATGGGTTTGGGGCTCAGGTAAGTGGGGAGTTGTAATTCCACAAAGAGTGCTTGGTGTAAGTGATGATGGCCGTGTTGGAATGCAAACAATTACTGCAGTTAATAATTCTGATCCAAAGGATCTGCATGAAAAAATAAGGTTGGCAAAATTAAAATTTATCAATGATCTTGTGGGCAAGTCGATTGCTGATTATAAATTTTCTCATCCACAAGCAACAGAAGCAGATCTATTGAAATACACACAGAAAAGATTTTTAAAGGGCTGGACCAGGCGCATTAATGAATTTGTTTTTATAGCATAAAGCATTATCGTGTAAAGCAGCGATTACAAGGGCTGTGTGCCTTCATAGCGTAGCGGTTCTACGTGTATTAGCGAACCACATGATAAACAAAAAGGCGGTGTAAACCGCCTTTTCTGTTAGCATCTCAGTTGGGACTGAAATATATTTTAATCTGCTGCTGCTTTTCCAGTTGTGTTAAAGCATCCCGTTGTTTTTTAATTGTTTCTTTGTGGCTCTTCAATTCGTTTTTTAATGCATTCACCACTATGCACTTTTTACAAATCACATTCATGACGGTTTTAAAATATCAGCGTGGGCTCCCAGCTATACCCACGCTTGTTGACGTACCGCGAAGCACGTACTGCACATGAATAAGCCTGCCCACGCCTTTGACGTGAGCGTTCGACTTATTCTTGCGCAGTATTAAATTCGCGGTTTTCAACAAACAAGAATTAGCTAACGCTATTTTTATATCATTAAATCAAAAAGCCCTTCTGCTTTAAGCAATTCTTCGTTCCTGGCTCCTCGCCAGGACACCTTTCTTGCAATACAATGCTATAGCATTTTTTTTGAATTACAATGGACAAAGGTGTTGCGGAATTCGACCCGAAGGGATCACTTATCCTTATTGACTTTTTTTGCTTTTACTGTATCTTTTGCCTCTACTTTCAGCTGAGGCTCCAACTGCCTTTGAAGGCTTTTTATCGCTAAAGCCTGCGCTCTGATAGTTTCTTTTTGTGCTTTTATGGTTCCTCTCAACGACTCAATCAATGCTTTTGATTTCACTAATTCGTTCTCGGTTGTAGGCTCCTCAATTTTTATTTCACCCTTACCATCAAACAAATAGGCCCTGGGAATACGAAATATATCATGGATCCTTTGCTTTAATTCATTAGTTACGGCACGTTTTCCTAGCCGCATTTTCGACAAAGAGGACTTATCATAGTCTAATTTGTGGGCAAAATCGGTGTCATTTTTAACCTTTCCGGCATAAATTAGAAAAGTTATTACCTGCTCAATCCTTTGTCTTTCGGGTATCATAGCGTAATTAACAATTTATTGTTAATAATTGAATGAAATACACGTGTGGACATTTGCCCACAAATGTCCATTTTTGTCGGACAAATCTGTCTATCAAATATAACTATAAATATAAAATGGCACCAATAACAACTGAATTAACTCTGACTCCTGAAGCGGTAGAAGCTATAAAAGAAAGTCAGGATTGCAGAAATCGTTTGGCTTTTAAAATGAAACGTTCTTCCAGGACCATTGACCGGTACCTGGCTGAGTCACCGGTGAATATTTTTTTAACTACTGCTCAAGCGTTGGAAATTATATCAGAAGAAACCGGAATTGCAAAATCAAAACTTTTAACAAAACAATAGAACATGAATTTATCCTACTTGAAAATGTGCCGGGCAAAAATTGAAACGGAAAAAGCCAAGCAGAAAAAAGCAGTAATCCGTGACAGTAAAATGCGCCTGAAGTTTATTCGGGCAAAAATGGCCGGAGGTCTATTCGATATTCATTCGATGTCATACACTTTCACTACTTGTCCAGGACGTGTGTATTTGGCTAACAAATTCTATAAAAACTAACACATGGCATCACAGGGACTCAACTCGCCTTTCTTACTGAATGTTTCATATCGTAACAGTGAATTGACTGTTGAATTCAAAGGTGGTAAACGATATCGCTACAACCATGTTCCGCCATCGGAATATACTAAGATGATCATGTCATCTACACCAGGTACTTACTATACTCAAAATATAAAAGGAAAATATCAAGGTAAACCACTAATGAAAAATCAAGCATGAGAAAATTTTTAGCGATCTGTTCAGGACTTAGAAGTACTGGCCGATTAAATTGTAAAACAGTTAACGGATATCTTTCTTATATGCGCTTCGAAAGCAATCCGGATAAGTACTATCCAATAGAGTTAGTAAAGTTTCCTGAACAATTAATTCCTGCTGTACTTATTCAATTTTAATAAAATCCAATATGATAGATCACAAAACAGATTACTGTAAAATCGTTACCACGGATGCCGCTACAAAAAAAGCATCCTTTGACACGATAGCCTGGATGGGTCTGCAGTGCGCTGAACGGCTAGTGAATGAGCCGATTCTTGAAGTAAGGAAATATAAAGCGGAACTCCCGGAATGCAGGATTGTGCAGTTGTGATGTGCAGCAGGAGAGTTTTGTTTAGCATTCCCCGCAAAATTTTAGAACCTGTAAAAGCCCCTGTACACAAATGGTAGAAATGTTTTTAGCACTTGGAGCAATCTGCGCAGGGCTGTGTCTTATGGAAGCCCTGGGACGAATTCTTAAATATTTATTCAAAAATGACAATCCTAGAAATCGCAATCGCAGAGTTAATTAAAAGAGGAATGGATGAAACTTTTGCAGCTGAGTTTGCAAAGGATCTGTTCATTGGTTTTCCATTGGAGGTAGCAGAATTGTACGCACGCCAAAAGTGGAAAGAAGGGTGTGTGGCGCAACGTGATGTTTGCCATAACACCAAGATACTGTTGAAGTATGATAACCTGGGACTGGAGCTTACAAAAGCGATTCGTACGGAAGTTAAAAACGCACATACACCATCTTTCAAATGCTAACATTCGGACGGCTCATAACAGTTAATTCAGATAAAAAGCCAAAGCAATTTATTAAAGGAGATCAGTTGACTCCGCAGTATTTATTTGAATTGGGAATGTGTTTGTGTAATCGTTGTGGAAAGCTGCATTGTGTTGATTACGCTTATTGCAATGACTGCTGCAGGGAGATTATAATTTTTTTAATACCGGGTGAAAAACCTGATGATGCAAAGATCAATGATTTAGTGACTGACTGGAGAAAGAGAACAGGGAAGTAATATTTATGAAACACACTTATGAGTAAAAAGATTGATTTTGCTACAATAAAAAACAATGCTGATATCGTTGAGGTAATTGGGCGGTTCGTGAAGTTGGCCCAAGTCGGTCCTCACTTTATAGGCATTTGTCCATTCCATAATGAAGATACAGGTTCATTCAAAGTAACACCGAAGAAAAATATTTTTAAATGCTTCGGTTGTGGTAAGGGTGGCGATGTGTTTGATTTCATGGAGTTGCGCGGAATGACAAAGAAAGAAGCCACATTGTATATCGGTGATCCAAACAACACAGCAGCTGTTCCGCATGGTGGTGAGAAAGAAACGAAAGTAAAAAAAGAGAAAGCGGAATCGAAGTGGAAACAAGTACTGCCAGCTGTTAAAGTTGATGGTATGTATAAACACCGGTATCACGGAGAGCCGAATGCAACCTGGGATTATTTTGATAGGAACGGTGTATTGATGGGCTGTGTGTGCCGGTTTGATCTTCCAAAGAAAAAAGAAGTACTGCCACTGATCTATGCAACTGATGGGAAAATAAAAAAATGGCAATACCTGGGCTTTGATAAACCACGCCCGCTTTACAATTTACATCTGTTAGAAAAAGAGCCGACAAAATCTGTGATTGTTGTTGAAGGAGAAAAGACAGCTGAAGCAGCAATGAAGCTGTATCCAAAAACAAATGTAACAACATGGATGGGTGGAGCTCAGGGAGTGAAACATACTGACTGGCTTCCTTTGCTGGGACGAATTGTTGTGCTGTGGCCGGACAATGACGGGCCTGGCTTTGATGCAATGCAGGATGTTTATGATATCGTTAAAACATTAGCTGAAGTAAAGTGGGTAGTTAATCCTGCAGATGCTGAAAAAGGGTGGGACGTTGCAGATTCTTCCTGGACTCCGGAAGAAGCAAAAAAATATTCATCAAAAAATATTATACCGGTACCACCGCGTGAATCAAAAGCGTTGTATATCCCTGCTGATGTAATTAAGCCAGCGCAGAGTGTTTTAAGCGCAGAGGATATCGCAGAGATACAACAAGAAGAGGCAGTGATAAGATCTGTTCTTGATGTTGTGAATAATCCTCCAACACCTCCGAATGAAGATGATCCGGATGGATTTCCGTTGATGGGTACAGAGCACTTCAGAATGCTTGGTGCAAGGAAAGAAGGCAACGGCATGATGTTTAATTTTTATGCCTACAGTTCAAAAACTGTTATCGGCCTCACTCCTTCCTCGATGACAAAAAACAATTTGATGCAGCTGGCACCATTTAACTGGTGGAAGAATTCTTTTGGTGATGGCAAAGGATCCATTTCGGTTGATCGCGCAGCAAATTACCTGATCAACAAAAGTGCTGAGATGGGAACATTCAGCGATAAGTGGTTGCGTGGCCGTGGAGCATGGGTAGATGAAAAACGTGTAGTGATCCATGCCGGGGATAAATTATTTATCAATGGAAAAGAAACTGCGCTTTCAAAATATCAATCAAAATATATTTATGAAGTTGGTGAGCCGATGGGCTTTTCGGTTGAAGATCCTTTGATTGAAAAAGATGCATCTCAACTGTTGGATCTGTTGAAATTACTTAATTGGGAGCGATCAATTAGTGCATACTTATTAGCCGGCTGGTGCATTGTTGCACCTATTTGCGGAGCGTTGAACTGGAGGCCGCATATATGGTTAACCGGTTCTGCCGGTACCGGGAAGACCTGGGTATTCCAAAAAATACTTCAGCTGCTATTAGGTGAAACCGGATTGAAAGTGGAAGGTGAAACATCGGAAGCAGGGTTGCGACAAATGCTTGGCCACGATTCATTACCGGTTGTGTTTGATGAAGCAGAGGGTGAAGATAGAAAAGCGCAGGACCGTATGCAATCGGTACTCGCATTGATGCGTGCCGCTTCTGCAAGCAATGGTGGAGTAATTGCAAAAGGTAGTGCAGGCGGATCTGCTAAAACATATCGTATCAGATCCTGTTTTGCTTTCGCATCGATATCCGTTCAAGTCGCACAGCAGTCCGACCGCACACGCGTTACAGTATTGGGTTTAATAAAAGCGCGTGGAACGGATGTCGATAAGAAATGGCAACACCTTCAGGCTTGTTATAATGATCTGATCACTGAAGACTACTGCATTAAATTACGATCGCGCACCATCGCATTGTTACCTACTATCCTAACTAATATAAAAACATTTAGCAATGCAGCAGCTGCTGTGATCGGAGAACAACGTGCAGGTGACCAGGTGGGTGTATTGCTTGCCGGCGCTTACAGTTTGGTGAGCGATAAAGTAATTGATTATCAATCAGCTGTTAGATGGGTTGCTGATAAAGACTGGAGCGAAGAAAAAGGACACGGTGCAACGAGCGATGAAATTGCATTGGTACATCATTTATTTGATCAGATGATCAGAATTGAAACTCAATACGCAACACGTGAACGCACACTTGGTGAACTTGTATCGACCGCTTTGTTATTGAGAATGGAATGGGATATCGGTTGTGATCACGCAAATGAAAGAATAAAACGAAACGGTATTAAGGTTGAAGGGGAATTCATTTACATCAGCAACAGCGCTGATTGGATTAAAAAAACATTAGCCGGCACCGCATGGGCCAGGAACCATAATAAAATACTTATGCGTTTGCCAACTGCTGAAAGTGTTGATTCCGCACGCTTCTCATCCGTTACAACACGGGCCGTAAAATTTCACAAGGATCTGATGTTTAAAGATGTGATACCGGATACGAAGCCTCCGGACCCGCCTCCGGAAAATGCAATCGTTGCTAATTCGAACCTCATAGGACAAGATACACAGTCGCAAATTGATTATAACAATCCTTAAAACAAAACAAATATGAAATTAAAAAAAATGGAATTCACGGTGGCTCACATGAAAAAGGGTGCAGCACCAGCTATCAGAGTAACAAAAGGAGGCGTATTCTCTTTTAATAAAGGTTTATCCGAACACCTAAAACTTAATGCCGGTACCGGTGTTGATTTCTTCCAGGATGAAGAAGTACCACGCGACTGGTACATTAAGCTGAGCGAGAAATCGCAAAATAAAGTAAGAAGAAAAGAACCTTCAAAAGGATATCTGTTCAACAACGCAGGCCTTGCAGGAGCATTCCTTACAAGCATTGATGCTATTGATGATTCAAAATCATTTAAGGTGGCCACAGTTCCGGAGAAAGTAGGAAAGGAATTTTACTACGCAATATTAATCGGTTTACCTGAATAACTATGCTGATATACATCGCAGGAAAAGTGACGGATCTTCCGGAACACATCTACAAAAGAAAATTTGATAATGCAGAACATGGATTGCTGTTATTGAAATTCAGAGTTGTTAATCCATTGAAGTTACCACACAACCATGATAAATCGTGGAAGGAATATTTGAGAGAGGATCTGAAGGCTCTGAAAAAATGTGATGGCGCGTTCATGCTATACAACTGGAAAGACAGTCGCGGAGCCTTAATTGAGCATTGGTTCGCCAAGCGTTACAACAAGACAATTATTTATCAACCCAATTATATATCATACAAATGAAAGTAAAAATAACTGCAGTAGGACACCTGGGCCGTGAGTGTTCAGTTAAAATAATCAACGGTGTAAATGCGATCAGCTTTTCGATGGCTGTAACGGAAAAGTATAAAAACAAAGAAGGTGTACTGATCGATAACACCACCTGGTTAGAATGTACGCTATGGAGAAAGCCTGAGCATAGCACCGTAGCACAATACTTAAAGAAAGGTCAGCTGGTAATGGTTGAAGGCCGTCCGGAAGTTAAAGCCTATAAAAGCAGAGAAGGTGAAGCACGCGCTTCCTTAACGATTCGCATTGATGAATTGTTATTGCTAGGCGGTTCTAAATCTGCTGCACCTGGTGCGGAAGGTTTAGCAACTGCGGCAGATAATCCAGGAGGCGCTGACTTTGTACCAAAAACAAATACACCGGAAGAAGATCTTCCATTCTAAATAACATTTTAAAAACTATATGAAACACATGGAAAAAGAAACACGAGAAATATTGCTTCAATGCAAGTTAGGTAAGAACAGCATAGCTGCTCCCCAAATTGATAAAGTGGAATTACGCACAGCGGTATTCGAAAAACTTGAATCGATCGGTGGTACCTGGAAAGGCGGCCGTTCAAATGAATTTGATTTTAAAGAAGATCCTGCAGCTGCTTGGAGAAAATTAATTGCGGACCATTCCGATATCGCGGATGAAACTTTATGTACAAAGTGCAAAGATAAATTAACTACTGCAGAGAAAATGACCGTGTTCCCTTATACGGAAGATGAAGTGATCTGCGATGCGTGTAATGCTGCGTTGGTTAAAAGTGAAACTGCTGCAGAAGCTCCATTTGAATCAACACCGGATCTGCTTGCTGATAAAATGGTAAAGCTGGCAGAGATTGATATGAGCAATACTGTTGCTGATCCATGTGCAGGAAAAGGGAATATTGCAAAGGCAATTAATCGAATTAAAAAAGTTGATACAGTTTTCTGTTATGAACTAGATCCGGCAAACCACAAGCGTTTAAAGAAGGTTCCGAATGTAGGTTTTGTACGCGCTGATTTTTTGGATCCTTCTTATCCCTGGGAGCATTTTGATAAGATCATTGCACACCCTCCTCTTTCAGAGAATCATGATATCTATCTAATCCATGAAATGTATCAGCGTTTAGAAAAAGGCGGACGCATTGTTACGCTTGCCGGTAAGGATTGGCAAACAGCTAAAAGTTATCCGGCTGCTCACTTCCGGGTGTGGTTGGTAGAAATAGGAGCCAAGGTGATCGAAGTGCCTGCAGAGGAGTTGGTAGAGATCGAATGCACTACACCATTTGTAATCATTGTAATCAATAAATAATTATGGAAATAAAAGAGATAATAAAATTAGTGGTTGACACTTTAGAAGTGAACAGCCCTGCTGACTTGGAGTTATTGGTCCTTCCTCACGGACGTATTGAACACATGGATGCCCGGAGTATCATTTTAAAAATTACAGAGATTGATGAGCACCATATATATGATGTCTGTAAGGAGTTTGGGTGTACAATAGATATGGGTATTTACGCATTGGATCGCTTTCATAAGCAGATTCATACACATAGGCAGTTGAACAGCAAGTTTGAAGAGTGCCTGAATAAATATTTAGAACAGGAAAACATAACAATTTAAAAACAGCTGCAGACTGAATTCTGCGATAAATAAAAAAATAAAATAAAATGGATGTAACACTTCAATTAAACACAAATGCTTTTACGATAATGCTTATCGTGATTATTTATCTCTTATCGGTACTCTTCACTCGACTTATAGAAAAGAAAAGTACTGTGAAAATTTGGTGGGAATGGGTTCCTGTGCTAAATACAATTGCTTCTACTTTCATTGCTATTGTAGCATTGGTATTATGGATTATTGATTTGGTTAAAAAGAAAAATTAACAACAGCTGCAGACTGATTTCTGCAATAATAAAAACCTAAATAAATGCCAAGAACAAAAGGAAGTACTAACAAAAATAAACCGGCTGCTCCGGTTAAATCGAAACATGATCCGGTTGATCATCCATCACATTACACTGATGGTAAAATTGAAGTGATCGATTTTATTGAGGATAAGAAATTAGGATATCACCTGGGCTGTGTAGTTAAATACGTTGCACGTGCCGGTAAAAAAGATCCTGCAAAAACAATTGAGGATTTAAAAAAAGCAGCCTGGTACCTGGCTCGCCAAATTAAGAACCTGGAAAAAGTAAAGTAATAATCAGCGGTCCCGCATAATTGCGGGGCTGCTTAATAAATTAACCATGAGCGATATCATATTAACATTCGGGCCTGAAGAGTTTAAAGCAACCTCTGAATACATTGAAGGAATTAAGCAGACAATGATTGCACAGATTAAAATGATGCGTAAGGTAATGCCTTACTCTGTAGATCTGTGGTATTGTGGATCCTGCAAAATTGGTGATACCAGGTCATCTAACAATCTAAGTTTTCAATACGCAGGAAAGGATGATGCGAAGATGATGAAAGCGCGTGGCCAGGTGTATGTGGAAGTACAATTTGAAAAAGTAAAAAATGAAAAAACTAGATAAAGAAATTAAAAGAAAGCTCATCCGGTATGTCCGCGCAGAGCATTCAATATGCACGCTGTCCAGGACTATTATGCTGGGGGGGGGGGTAAACCGCCTTAGTGATGTTGATGTGATCACACAGGACAGAATTCGCGTGCTGATGACAAAAGAAAATTACAGAGTGTATTCACAACCAACATTATTCTAACCCTTAAAAAATACAATATGAAAACAACACAACAACCATTGGAAATGACCATCAGGAACGGAACTCTTTTTATAAACGAAAATATTCAGATTGAGTTTGCTGAAGCATTTTTGAAATTGCCTGAGCAGGCAAAAGATAGTTATGAATTTCATTCGGATAAAACACCGGTGAAAAAAGAAAAATTAGTATTGGCTGCTGCTGCTCCTGAAAAAAATAAAATAAAAAAAGCAGAAGAGAAAAAGGCGAAGAAAAACGAGCCTAAGAAAGCAAGAATTGCGCCCGTTGTAAATGCCGGGCAGAATGCAGCGGTTAAACAAATGATCACTGAATACTTACAGAAAAATGGTCCGAAAGATATTTCCGATATCCTGGCACACGTGCAGGAAACATATCCGGAGATCACAAAAAGTTACATCAAAAATATTTTTTACAACGGCAAAAAAGATGGAAGCATTCTTAATCCGGACCGTGGAATGTATTCTGTTCCAAAAGGAAAATCTATTTCAAAAATAGTGGGTGTTGAAATTGTAAAAGGTGGTTTGCCGCCAATGAAAGCCCCTGCATCAGTGGTAGCTCCTGAAGTGGAAGAGGAAGAACCGCAATCGCAAAGAGTTTATCAAACATATAAAACCGGGGATAATATTCTTGAAGGCGATGAAATACAAATACTATCTCCGGATGCAAGAACGGATGATGATATCCTGAATTTCCCTGAAGATGTTGCTGAGCAATTTGGAACAATCACTCGTTGTGATGAAGGCAGCAGCATGGTGAATGTAAGGATCAACAGAACCGGAAGTGAAATACTTGTGTATCCGCATTGGATCCGCCTGGCACAAAGAGGAAGTTTATAATAATTATTTAACAGCTGCAGACTGAATTCTGCAATATGAAAAAACACTAATATGAAAACGACACCAAAATTACAACAGATTAACATTGCCGATATCACGACACGTGATCAGGTGAGAACAATCTTTGATGAAGACAGCCATGATGAGCTGACAAATTCAATTAAAGAAAAAGGAGTACTGCAGCCGATCGGTGTGCGAAAGGTTAAAGATAAAATTGTATTGATTTACGGTGAGAGAAGATATCGCGCTGCAAAAGCAGTACTTACAGCACATAAGGACCGCACAACCATTCCTGCAGTTGTATTTGAAGAGATGACGGATGAAGAAGCTCTGGAGCTTCAGATCATAGAAAACCTGCAGCGCAAAGATGTGCATCCGGTAGAAGAAGCGATCGCTTTTAAAAATTTATTGGGAGTAAAAGGTTTTGATATCCTGGAGATATCAAAGCGTGTTGCTAAAGGGGTCGCTTATGTGGGTTCCAGGTTAAAGCTGAATGATCTGGTCCCTGAGTTTCAAAAAGCATTTTACAAGGACCGTATGAATTTAACAACGGCTTTGAAACTTTGCAAGATAGCAGCTGCTGATCAGAAAGAGTTGTGGAAGGAGAGGTTTTCTCAGAATGAAAATAACATTGATGTCAATACCTGGACACTTAATAAATACATGAATGATTTAGTGAAGGCCCCCTTTGATACGAAAGATCCTTTGTTAAATAAAAAAATCGGAGCGTGCAGTACTTGCCCATTTAATACCGCTTCCAACACATTGTTATTTCCGGATGAGAGTGGAAGATCTATTTGTACTAATAGTAGTTGTTATCGTGAAAAGTGCGATACGTCTTACAAAATTAAACTGAAGGAAGCAGTTGATAGTCCGGAAATGATTCTTGTTAGGGGTTCGTATGGCCACTTAGAAAAGGATGCGCAGGCGTTAATTAGTAAGGGTCATAAAGTTTATTTGTCAAATGGTTATACTTCAGTAAATATGCCTGATGCTGTGGAGAGGTCAGAATTTGAAGAGGATTTGGAAAATGAAAACTATGATTCGAAAAAAGAAATGGAAGCAGCGTATGCAGATGCGCTGAAGGACTACAAAGAGGATATGAAAAAGTATGAAGCTGATATCGCTTCCGGGAAATATGTGAAAGCATTCGTTGTGGAAGGAAATGATAAAGGTCAAACAATATTTGTAAAAATAAATAAGAATACATCAGGATCTTCTTCCTCCGGAAAGTCAACTGCAAAAGGTGTGCAAGAAAAACTGAAAGAAGGTAAAGCGACAGCTGCTGATATCAGAAATGAAATTGATCGAATGAATACAGCTGAAGTGCGAAAGAGGGAATTAGATGAAGAGAAGATCTGGCCAAAGGTGTATGAGTTTGTTGATGAGCATAAACCGTTCTTGACAAACACGAAGGATCTTTCCATTGCTGAAAAAGTAGCGCTTATCATTACTTTGGAAAATAAATTATTTCATAATGATATCGATGAAATTTTTGAAAAAGCGGGTTATAAAGAAGGTAAAAATGATGTGCCATTGTTTACCTGGTTGATCAACAATCACAAAAAATTAGACGGTTTTATAAATCAGTTCAGCAGATTTTTAATACTTGATGGTGTAAGTAGTTCTATGGGCAATGCTGCTAAACGCGAACGTGATGCAGCTATTCAGTGTGTAGCAAAAGAATATGGTGCTAATCATATAAAAGTGATTAGGGATACACAAATGGCAGAACGCGAAAAAAGAGCTGAGAGATTGAAAGCTGCTATCGATAAGTTGAACGCACAGCTGAAGCCGGCAAAAGTAAAGGGAGATAAATTAAGCCCTAATGTAGTAGCTGCTTTTAAAACTAAAGGAAAAGGATTGTCCGCACTGCTTCCTGATGCGAAAAAGAAATCAAAGAAATAATTAACCAGGCCACCGGTGATCACCGGTGGCCATAAAATTATTGATATGAAAACAGAAATAAAAACAGAAGACGTGTTACACTTGTACTTAGGGTGTGACCTACAATATAAAGCGCAAACAGTAAAGAATGCAGGTGTGAAAAATCACACTCCCTGGAGCAAGCAAACATCTGTATGTATCGGTAATGTTTGGACTTATCATTACGAAGTTAAACCAATTCTTCGCCCGTTATCCGATATCACATTGGAGGAGCAAGTAGCTATTGAGAAAATAAGAGATGATAATTTCACTTCTCCAGCACTTCAAACTTATGCTGAAGTAACAGCATTCTGTTTAAAAGCGGGCTTGGATGTATTTGGACATATTAAATCCGGACTGGCGGTAGATAAAACGAAAATGTAATTAACCTGGTGCCGGTGATCACCGGTGTCGCAAAAAAAATAATGATATGAAAATATACGTAGCAAGCTCATGGAGAAATGAGCAACAAGGTGGTGTGGTAAAAGCATTGAGAGCAGCTGGCCATGAAGTGTATGATTTTAAAAATCCATCTGAAACAGATAAGGGTTTCTCCTGGGCGGATATAGATCCGAATTGGCAGCAATGGACGAATGAAGAATATCAGAAAGCGTTGGAGCATCCGCTTGCAGAGAAAGGATTTATGAATGATTTTAATGCTATGCAATGGGCCGATGCTTGTGTGATGGTTATGCCATGCGGAAGATCTGCACACGTTGAGGCCGGTTATATACAAGGTGCCGGTAAACCTACAATTGTATTGATGGAAAAAGAAGCGGAACCGGAACTGATGTATAAAATGTTTGAATTGGTTTGTAACACGTTGGATCAGGTTCTTGAGCACGTAGCTGCTTTACAACTTGCAATGGAAAGTATAGAGAGGGATCGGGATCCAAATGCTGAAGAGGATCTTTTAAAAGATTTCTTACAGTTTGTTGAAGGTCGCACTTATTTCTTCGAGGATAAGGATGTTACGGCTAAGCAGGTTATTCGTGCATACTTAAATCAGACAGGCAAATCATTGAAGCCAACCTTGGCTGATAAATTTCTTCCTGTTTTTGCTGGCTTTCATATTATTGTTCAAGCAAATCCGGTGCTGCGGGATGGTAAAGGCTATATGTATTTAAGTTCAAATGATTACAAAAATTATAGTGATAAAGTTAAAAAGCATGGCTAAGAAAATACTAATAATTCCATCAGGAACGCCTGCAGTTACAAAAATTGGTAAGATACCCGGGATAATTTCAGCGTGTAGTATTCGTGGGTGCAGAATATCTTATGAGTTCTCCTACTTTAATAATGGAGATTATAAACAACCTTGGATGGATGAGAATGAGCTTGAAATTGATGAAGTAGAAAAAACAAAAATTGGGTATAAACAATAATTTAATAATTAAAAAAATGGCAGAAGAAAAATACACACTTGGAGATCTGAAACAATTTCTCTCCGCATTAACGGAAGAGCAATTAAAGCAACCAGTAAGAGCTTGGGATGAAGATACGTGCCATATTATACATGGTGAACATATTGTCGATGAAGCTGTTTACATGGATAAACACAATGATGAAAATCGCGGCACTTTGGAAGAGTTAAAGGAATTGGAAGGTGAAGATTTCAAGGCAGAAGATTTTGAAATGTGTACACCAGTTGGAACAATAGCACTGTTAATAGAATTTTAATATGGAAGAGTCACTTGCATTTACCCTTCTGCGGCTTAATGCCCAAAACGAATTTTTAAAACGAGCAGGAGTAATAAAAGATTATAAGGTAGAACTTACTACCGGTAATTATTCTATGTCTAAAGATGGTAGAGTAAAACATGATTTTATAATTAATCAAATGATTGTTCCGGTGACACCAGTTTTAGAGTTAAATTTTTCGTTTACAATTAATAAGGAAAAAGTGGGAGTGTACGATGATTTGAAGAAGGTATATAAAAGTGAATGCTCCCGGCGCGGAAGTAGATCCGGTTTGTCATTCGCTAAAACACAGTATGAATATAACGGTAAATATGAATAGTTAATGAAAGTTATTCATACACATATACGCGATGAAAAACACCTCCAGGGCTTGACTGAAGAGGAGAAGGTTTTTATTCGTAGATTCGCTAAACTAACAGCGAATATCATTTTAAAGGACCATGAAAAAAGCATTCGCCTATCTCCGGATATCAAACGATGATCAAAGTAAGTTCTCTATTTCGGGCCAGCTGCTTTGTATTGAGGAGTATTGTAAAAGAAATAATATTACACTCATCAAAATATTTACTGATGACGGTTATTCTGCAAAGGATTTTAACCGGCCAGCCTGGAAGGATCTGCAATCTGTTTTAAAAAAGAATACTGTTGATTTTGTGATCGTATGGAAGTACGATCGCTTAATCCGGAATGCAGTTGAAGGATTGGTATTTGTTGAGCATCTTGAAAATAAATTGAACACTGTCCTGGTGTCGGTTATGGAAAATTATTCCATTGATCCTTCAGATCCTTATTTTTTTAAGCACCGGGCAGATATGTTTGTAGATGCTGAATTTGAACGGAGAAGAATTTCCGATCGCACTAAAATGGGATTGTGGTCAGGGAAGTCACAAGGTCGATATCTGCGTAAAGCTCCTTATGGTTATAAGAATGTTCGCGTTAAAGCGGACGGGCAAATTACTACTGAGCTGAGAAAGAAAGGTGTTGCTAATATGGATACAGCTCACATTGTTCCTGATCCGGAACAGGCTAAAATAGTACAGAATATTTTTAATGATTTCCTTGCTGGCCATACTTATGCTATGATACTAAATAGGGCTGTGTCAGCTGGTTTCCCGCTTACTGCAAAAGAAGTGATTAAACGTTTGCTTACGAATGAAGTTTATGCCGGGCTGATTAAAGTACCGGCATATAAAACAGCTGGTAAAAAAACTATACCTGGTGTTCATGAAGCGATTGTTCCGGTGGATGTGTTTTGGAAAGCATATTATAAGGTTCAGGAGATCACTCGCCCTTCAGGACCAAAAATTATGGATGAGAATTTACCGCTGCGCGGATTTATTCAATGTGAGAATTGTGGGGCTGGCCACACCGGAACTAAATGCAAGGGCAGATCTGCTTATTACTATTATTACTGGTGCAATGTCTGCAGAGGAAAAAATTATCCTTCAGTAAGAGTTCAAAAGGATATCCAAAATATACTTTCCGGATTGTCATTGTCGCCTCGATTGTTAGAAGCATACAAAGGTGAATTAAAACTTATAGTATCCGAATCGTTGGAAGATAGTCAGTTAAGAATTGATCGAGAAAAGGGCGAAATGGAAACACTGGAGAAGAAACTTAAATCGATTGAGGAAAAGTTTATCGATGACCGTATCGATCAAAAAATGTTTCAAAAATGGTCCGTTCAGCTTAATACAGAATTGGCAAAAAAACGGATCTTGGTTTCTGATTTACAAGTGACCGGTGATGTTGATTTTATAATAGAAAAATATTTACCCTACCTAACAGATCTTAATGCCATTTACAACCAGGCCTCTATTCCGGATAAAATTGAGTTAATGAGATCGATCTTTCCGGGCGGTTTGAGTGTAAATCCTACCGGTTATCGAACCGCTTTGCTCGCTGATGTGTTTGCGCCAAATGCCTCGTCTTTATTGGGCTTATTGGAGGTAAAACAAAGCGGGGAACACTCTTTTTTAGGAGTATCCCCCGCGAAGGGTCGTTCATGGGGCTCAACTCGAACCATTTTAGAAGTAATTGAGAAAATATTAAAGGCTGCATAAGTGCTTTTAGTTAAGTTTTTGCACATCCTTTTAAGTTTTTTTACCAGTTTATTGAATATAATGTAAAGGTATAAAAATTATTTAGTCCATTTTCCCTCATTCCGGATCTATAAAATACATTTGTCCTAAACAATGTAGATATGTCCACGGAGCCAACTTCAAAGCCTGTATTCTCATTTAAGGAGCTAGTCTATATTATGGCTCTGATATCAGGTTATCTCATGCAGCAATCTACAATGAAACAGGAAATTAATGCTGCTGTGGCCTCAATAAAAGCTGATAAGGAAATAGTGAATTTGCAGCTTGCTGTGATCAAGAAAGATATCGATGTTTTAAATGGCCGATATGATTTTCTTGTACGAAGAGATCTGCAGGTGGCCACTAAACCAAAGGAAATAAAAATCGAAACAGAATAATATGGTACCAGGATTATTTGACAGTATAGCGGGAGCTGTAAAGGGCTTATTCGGGAATGATGGAATTTCCGGATTGATAGATAATGTTACAACAACCAAAGAAGAGAAGTTGGAGCTGCAGGCAAAGCTCGCTGGAATTCAAAATACTTTTGAAACCAGGCTTCAGGAACTAGTGCTCGAAAGAGAGAAGTTAAGAGTTCAGGAGAATGAGGCGTATTTAAAAGATATGGCCGATGCCAGGAACCGTGAAATACAAATCGCTACTTCAGACAAAGCTCCTTTGATCAATAAGATTATTCAACCAATTTTGGCTTTACTATTATTAGGTAGCTGCTTTACCATGTGGTACACCATTTTATTTAAAGATATCCCGCATGAAAAGGAAATGCTGGTTGCTGGTATAGTTGGATCCTTAACTACTATTGCAATGGGTGTGGTAAGTTATTATTTCGGGAGTTCTTCCGGAAGTAAAACAAAGTCTGATCAATTTGACAAATTAATGAATAAGAGTTAACTTTGTGGTATGAACCACACAGAAACCACCGCGCCATCCCTTGACACTCTTATTGGAGGAATGTCATCCTACGAAAGATTTTCATTGAGTAAAGAGTTGAAGCAAATAACAGGTATTTTAAAGCCTAATGAAACTCCAATTCAGACACTAAAAGTATATTGCAAAAAGAAATTCGGATTATTAATTGTAACTGCTGATGCATTGCATTTTATTAGTTGCGGATTATTTTGGGGAACACAAATTCAATCCTTCGCTTATTCAAGCATAGTAAACGTTTACAGCCGTACAGATTTATTGAATGGATCTGTTACTATTAATTTAAAAAATAGTGAGTCTGTTTCTTTTACTCAAATTCAAAACGCTAAGATCCCGGAGTTAAAAAATTTCATCACTGGCCACCTGGCGTAGGTAATTTTATTTTATAGATTTATCACCATGAAATCTATGAAATCAAGATTGCTCATTTTCTCCTTAGTAGGATTATTTGCGCACGTTGCCTTCAGCTTTATCTCTGATCCGGTACCGAAAACAAGTGACGCTGTGAGCGTTGAAAAAGCCGTGCTTACAACTGATGGTATTGCTGTTGTAAGTTATGAAACCATTGCGCCTGTGACCGCAGGTTATGAATGTTTTTATGCTGCAGGCCAACCTATCCATTTAGAAAACACTTTTGTACCGGTAGCGGAAATTGATACGCGATTGTGTATCCCCTGGGACCACGGAGTTTATATTACCAAGGTTGAACCATCCTACAAATCGCCTTATGTTGATGACAGCTATATTTGGAAATATTCAGTCCAGTATAACTGTTAGAAAATAAAAATACATTATGAAAAAAGCCTCCTGATCAGGAGGCTTTTTTGTGGTGATCCCGGAGAGATAAGTATGTCCTCCAGGATTAAAAAAACTCTGACATCTTTTTAAAATAGAACACGATAGCATTCACTGGAGGACAATGTCTTTCAGAAAGCTATCGTGTTTTTTTTATTGTAAATGTCAGAGGATCCAAATGTACAAAACTTATTATATATAAAAATGAAAACTCCTATTTCTTATTATGGTGGAAAGCAAAAGCTGGCCACTGCTATACTAAAATTGATACCTAAGCATACGCTTTATTGTGAACCTTTTATTGGAGGTGCGGCAATATTTTTTGCAAAGCATCCATCACCGGTAGAAGTGATCAATGATGTAAATAAAGAGATGATAAACTTTTACCGGACCGTACAGAATGATTTTGTTTCCCTGGAAAAAGAAATTAGGATCACGTTGCACAGTAGAGATCTGCACCGTAAAGCAAATGTAATTTATCAGAACCCGGATATGTTTTCGGAAATAAAGCGCGCCTGGGCTGTGTGGGTTTTATCGACACAGAGTTTCGCTTCGATGTTGGATGGCAGCTGGGGCTATGATGTAGGAGCTAATACAACAACAAAAAAGATAAGTAATAAACGCGATTCATTCACAGAGGATTACGCGATACGGTTGCAGAATGTACAGATTGAGTGTGCTGATGCATTAAGAATTATTCGGGCCAGGGATACTCCGGAATCATTCTTTTATTGCGATCCTCCGTACTACAATTCTGATATGGGTCATTACGATGGTTATTCAATAGAAGATTATGAGGCGCTGCTTAAAACACTTTCTACAATAAAAGGAAAATTCTTATTAAGCTCATATCCTTCTGCAATACTTGCTAAGTATGCTACAGAGTTTGGGTGGCATCAAAAAGAGTTTGAGCAATCGGTTTCTGTTGCAAATAATAATGGGCCACAAAAGAAGAAAACAGAGGTATTAACGGCAAATTATTTTATTGATTATTCGCTGCAGTTTGAATAAGTAAATTAATTCAGGAGATTGTTTGTTTCACGTTCTGCTTCAACTGCGGTAGCTGTTGAAGCAGTGCATCTTTCCTGACACACCCGGTTAATGGATTGTAATTTCATTTCTATAATCGATAGCTGCTCTTTTGTAATAATGTATTTAGGATCACTCAAAACTTTCCCGATCAGATCGAACGCCTGGCCATGATCCCCGGTGTCAAGTATTGATTTTTTTTGCGCCCACACTTCCCTATATACACCGTGAACCCCTCGCACGGATATTTTGATTTTACTTGTTTTGTTATATTTTGATACTAACATTCTGAAGTAAGACATTGATGAATCAGGCACTTCCACCTGTTTACTGCATCCTTTTTTCAGTGCTTCATCAATTAATTGATGAACAACCTTCGTAGTTATTTTTCCCATGCTCCAAATATATATAATGTTATTATAAAATATCTTACCTTTTATAATATAATTATATAATAAAATGACACAAAAAAAGATAACAATATTATACTTTTTGTCGGTTGCCTTTCACTGAAATATAATCGGTTTTCGTTGACGTTTACGGATGTGTTTACATTTTTGTTTGCGCTAAAGGTGCCGTAAACATTAACTTGTATCAGTTTTGTAAACAAAATTTTGATTCAGAAAAAAATTATAAAAGAGGGTTATGTATGTGTGTGCGTATGCGCGCGCGTGTGCGTATGCGTGTGTATATATATCTATTTATAAAATTATTATTATTATGTTGATAAAGTCGAAAATCTTTAATAAAATAAAGGCTTTTAGCGTAAACAAAAACGTAAACAAAGTGTAAACTAAAATTATTCTGTTTACGCTGAAACCATTGTTAATAAAAGCCGTTACATTTGTACCATGTCCTCCAATACACTAAGAATTGATGTTAGTAAGGCAACTAAAGAGCTTCAGAAAATAGCTAAAGATCTTACAGCTGCGAAGGTGAATCAATCTATATCTCGTGCCATCAACCACACGCTTGGTAAGGCTAAAACATCAGCAAACAAGATGGTTCGGGACGCTTACAAAATGCCTGCAGATGAAGTGCGTAACAGGATATTTATAAATCAATCCTCCTCCTCCTCGCTTACAGGCAAGTTGATAGCAGTGAAAGCTCCGCTGCCGATATCGGCATTTAATCCGAAAGCCGTGATAGGTAACATTGTCACCAAAAGAGTAGGCTCATATCGTAATGCTAATAACAAAAAGGTGGCTACTTATGGCAGCAGTAAGACTAGGTCCGGTGTTGTTGGGGTTACTGTTGAAATCGTAAAAGGTCAAACTAAGACAATAAAATCAGCCTTCCTGGCCATAGGTAGAACATCAGCAGGCAGTGTTAAGGCAGCTGGTAAGTATGCTGATAACGGCTTTGAGTTCAGCGATGATGGGAAGGGGAAAAGAACAACGATGAATACTAAGTCTGTATTTTGGGCAATACAAAGCCAAACTGTGGGCACTGATTTAACTAATCAGGTAAGGGACGACTACAGAGCCCGTGTGCAACACGAGTTGGTTAAAGGGCTTAAATATGCCCAAAAGAAGGCATAGTTTGAGATACGTTGCAACCGTATTGCATACCATTCAAAACACCTATATTTATTGAGTTACAAACCTTATACACGCCACGTTACCAAAGTAATGAGGCGTGTATAGTTTTTGGGTCCTCCTACGCCCGAATACAATGCGATGCGCTAGCAG
>JAHFDG010000126.1 GCA_023249105.1 Candidatus Methanoperedens sp.
TGATGGCAGGTATCGGCGGCATAGCCGGAGTGGGAACTGACATTGAATCAACCGAATCACTTGTTATCTGCATCACTTTTGCGCTCTTGCCCATGCTTCTCATGAAAAACTCAATGAGACTTGAGGCAAGCACAGCAGCCAGAATTACTCCCATATACTTCCTGAGTACATCAGCCACGGATTTCCTGTCTGTCTTCTCGGGAACAACCACGATTAGCTTTCTCACAGGCGCGTAAATCTTAACCTCTCTGCCTTTCTCGCTGTATTTTATCTTCTCAACTTTTACAAGTCCCACATTTTCCAGATTCTCAAGGTTGTAAGTAATGGTGGTGAGCGGCGCCTGTAAACGCTCTGCGATATCGCTTGCAGAAAGCGGCGCATCTGCAAGAAGTTCTATTATCTGCCTTGCGGTATCGTTTGAGATTACCTGCGTTATCTTCTTGGATTCTTCTCCCAGCGGCAGTATAAGGAGCTTTTCCTCGCTGGGATCTTTCTCATTTTCTGGCATTCTTATTTTTAATGGACATTGCTATTAAAAGAGATTGCTATAACTACGAATAGATTCGTAGTTTAAGAAAATCTTTTATAAGTCTAACACGTAGATGGTTGTCACAGAAATTATATATTGCAGTCTTGAAAATAGACATTAGGAGGAAACAAATGCTAAACCAGTTCACATTGAGGGGAATATATCAAAGTTTAAAATCTACGGGTTTCAAAAAGTTCATTTCTTTAATTATTATCACGCTGCTGCTTGTTTCTCTTGCAGCCCTGTGGGAAAGCCGAGAAGAGAATAACTGGAATAACATCGAAGGTGGAGTTACCATCGTATCCAAAGAAGAGCCGAAGATAGCTCTTCTATCCATAGCAAAAGCAGCCACCCCCGATAAAACCAGGAACGAGGTAACTGTGTATAACCAGAATCTTGCGCTTGTGAAGGAGTACAGGACTATGGATCTCAGCAAGGGAAATAACATCATTAAATACGTTGATGTTGCCTCCCAGATAGACCCTACGTCCGTGATGTTCAGAGACCCCAAAAGCCAGAATACAGTGGTCGTGGAGCAGAACTATGAATACGATCTTGTAAGCTCAGAAAAGCTGCTGGATAAATACCTGGATAAAGAGATAACAGTAACCTCGGATAATGAATCTTTCACAGGGAGGCTTCTCAGCCGCTCAGGCGGCATAACGCTTCAGACCAACAAGGGCGTGGTTGTGCTGAATAATGTAAAGAAAATAGAGTATCCTGATGCTGCGGGTCTTCTCACCAAACCCACACTTATCTGGCAGATATACACAGACACCTCAGGGAGCCGTGAAGTAGAGACCACCTATCTCACAGGCGGCATGAACTGGAAAGCCAACTATATCGCTACGATAGACCAGAACGATGCAAAAGCGAATATCAAAGGCTGGGTTACAATAGAGAACAATGCCGGAACTGCATACCCTGATGCTAAACTTAAACTCGTGGCTGGCGACATCAACAGGGTCTATGAAGAGAGAGTGGATTTAGTCTATGGACAGGGATACCCGGTGCCTACTCCAGCCCTTAAAGTCGGCTTTCCTCCCGGCTTCAGGCAGGAAGGTCTTTTCGAATACCACTTGTACACTCTCCAGCGCCCCACAACGCTGAACAATAATGAAATAAAGCAGGTATCGCTTCTCAGTGCGGATAGCGTGCCTGCAAAGAAAGAGTATTCCTATGACGGCGCAAGGGATGGAGAGAAGGTGAAGGTAACCCTGAACATGACCAACTCAAAGGAAAACGGCTTGGGCATGCCGTTGCCAAAAGGCGTGGTCAGGGCATACAAGGCTGACAGCGACGGGCAGCTTCAGTTCTTGGGCGAGGACAGCATAGACCATACGCCCAAAGATGAAAAGCTGAGGATAAACGTGGGCAACGCTTTCGATATAGTGGGCAAACGCACAGTAACAGACAGGGAGGGGATGGGCAGCTATGGAATCCGTGAAAGCTACAGTATAGAACTGAAGAATCATAAAACCGAGGACGCGAAGATAATAGTTACAGAACATCTCTATGGCAATTGGCAGATAACAAAGGCTTCCGAGCAGTACAAAAAGAAGGATGCTAACACCATTGAATTTGAGGTTACTGTGCCCAAGGATGGAGCGAAAACCATAACCTACACCGCTGAGATAAGGTATCAGTAAGCAAAAGATATGGAAAATATGATTAAAACAATTTGCGTATTCAGTTCGTCAAGTTCAGCAGTAAATTCTGTATATCGAGACACAGCCATAGATTTAGGAAAAAGGCTCGGTCCGGAAGGTTTTGATTTAATTTTCGGCGGAGCCGATGTTGGATTAATGGGAATTATCGCAAGAACATCTCAAAACCATGGAGCAAAAGTTATTGGCGTGATTCCTGAGCCGTTAGTAGGGAAGGGAATCGCATATCAAGAGGCTGATGAGCTAATAATATCAAATAATTTGCGTGACAGGAAAGAAATTATTGAGTCGAAGTCAGATGCCTTTATTGCATTACCTGGCGGTTTTGGAACACTGGAAGAAATTATGGAGATTCTCACATTAAAGCAGCTCCAGTTTCATAATAAGCCGGTTGTTTTTATCAATACGAATAGTTATTACGATAATTTGATCGCCCAGTTTGAAATAGGGTACCAGGAGAATTTTGCAAAAAAAGAGTATAAAGAGCTATACTATTTTTCTGAATCTAGTATAACGATTCCAAAATAGCATAACAATATTTATTAGTAAAGAGCGCTAATATAATAATATGCCATTTTTAAGCCATCGCTCGAAACTACAATTGACTGAAAAGGAAATCGAAAAT
>JAHFDG010000127.1 GCA_023249105.1 Candidatus Methanoperedens sp.
CTTTCATCTTTTGAATACTATCAATCGCGGAGAATGCTGCATCCTTTTGAGCCTTACTAAGCCTGTTCCATCCGGCAGTGTTCTCAAGTTCATGCCGTAATTTTTCAGCCTCAATCCGGTTTTGTTCAAATGCTTTGCGGGGGCCATCCAATCCAGCCAAGGAAACATCTTCTTGTAGTTTCCATATTTTCTCCATTAACCTTGCTTGTTCTTCGGCAGATTTCTTTGCGGCATCATTGGCCTTTTTATCAAGGTTAAATTGCTGTTCTTTTAATACAATTCTCTTTTCAAGATATTTATTAATGTAATCTTCCGATGCACCCACCTCTTTGAACGCCGCCGCCTGGGTTTTTGTTTCCTTGTCATATTCTGCAATGGTCTCCTTGTGGTTCTTTAAGATGGTCTCATCCATCATCTTCATTATTTTAATGACGTTAAGATTGGCTTTCTCTTGTGCCGTAAGTGGTATAAGGGGTATGGGAGGCACGGTATATTCTGCTGTGTCGGGCCGAGTTCCAATGTTCTTTATTGCCTCCCACGCATCAAATATTTTCTTCGGAAGGGCACCAAGATTATTGCCAGTTTCTTTAAGTTTACTGTTTACCAAAGAAATAGCCGCAATCATCAACCCTACTTGATTACCCCACAATATTTTACCAATTATCCCCATGCTTGCCGCTTCAAATGTTCCACTCGGAGCAGCATCATAAATAAGTTTCAACATCTTAGCGGTCGCACGTAATTGGTCAACTGTGTCAGCAATTGATTGCTTATTGGTTTGTAACCACTTATCCAATTCCTGAGTCAATGCAATAATATCTTCATAGGACTGTTTCATTGCCCCACGAAGTATTTGATTAACTGTAGTATCTAAGGACGTTTTAACTGCTTGCCACTGCTTTTCAAGAATTTCCGTTGCTGGGCCAAATCCCTTGAGTAATTCTCCAATATGTTCGAGAACAGTATCTGTTGCTCGCCACTGCGCCATGTGCTTTTCTATTTCCGGGTCGATTTCTCGCAGTGTAATAAGCATCATTGACGACTGCACATTCATGCCTGTCATTAATGACCTTACTTCTGTGTTAATTTGGCGAGTTATTTCTTGCCCCTGCGTCATTAAGGGAAGAGCATTGGATATTTTCGTAAATGCGTCAATCTGTTTGGCATTGTTCGCATCAAGAAAAACACCGGAACGAGCAAAAGCATTAGCAAGAGCAATTGTCTCTTGGCCTGATAACAGTGTCTTAGCGGCTATTTTCTCAAGTACAGGGATCATGGCGGTGGAATAAGCCAAGGCACCCTTCCATTGATCCTCAAGAGACAACCCCCTCATGTTTTGTCCGAACGTGACAACCATCGCCGCCATTGAAGCGATCGCTGTATTGTATTCCTCTACTGCCTTAAACCCTTTAATGAAGGGTATTGATAAAAATTGCAGAGCAGCCTGTGCTACATATATTGCAGCGTACCATCTCAACACCGCACGGGTCATGGATGCCATCGACATCTCGTGATCGCCAACCATTTCCTTGTTCAGCGTCTTGATCTGGTTATTCATAGCACGTTGAGCAACGATACGTTCCTGATCACTTTTGAACCCAATAGTCTTTATGGCTTCAAAAGAATCAATGACGGCTTTCTTTTGAGCTTCTATAGCTGCGTGAGACCGAATACCAAGGGTTTCAAAAAGAGGATTCTTTGCCATTTGCTGATTTGCGGTGTTAATTGATGTAACCATCGCGGCATACGATCTTTCAACTTCAGCAAGTGATGCTTTTGAAGATAGGCCAATCTTGCGGAAAGCTAATTCAGCCCTACTTGCCATTGCAGCATAGATTTGGTCGGAAGTAACACCTAACCGCTGGAAGTTGGCATTGATAGTCGCTGCGGCTTCTTTTGATTCAGCAAGTATCTTCTTTTGAGCATTGGTATAGGCGGCGGTCTCTAAATCTAACGAGATCACCATCACGCCCACGGGTTTCCTTGCCATTATTTAGCTCCTCGCGGCCCGCCGCCTGACTCACAAATAGCGATTACTTCACTCATTGACGCTGCCATAGCTGGACGGAAGAATGGTTTTGCACCACCCTTCCATCCTCCACGGCCATATTCAAGTTGTTTTGCCCACCACGGATCATGTGCACCAGCCATCACCCAGATGTTCTTGACTGCCGGGTTTTTAGATCGGACAGTTCGGATAGTGTTCACCATTTCTTGATGGTATCGCGCTGTCCATGATGCTGTGTTGCCTGTAGCGTATGGCCCATGTTCTTTCCACCGTTCACCGGCAAGCGAAGGAGGCGGGTTGCCTTTTGCCGAAGCGATGCTTGCCTTAAGTTTTACCTTTGCCGCATTACGGACAACATCAGCAGCGGATTCAACACGATCAAGCGCATCCGCGAAGAACTCGGTATCCCATTTTGACATATCAAGATTGAACTTAACGGACATTACTACCCCTCGCTATCCCTCTTCTTCTGTTGCACCGAATGCCATGCGTGCAATACCCTGTTGAATGTCCCCCACTCGTCACGCACTCCGCCCGGATACTTCTCAATCGCCTTCCAGAGTGATGGATGATGAAGGTCTATTTCAATATCCTGCTCGCCGTTCCAGCGGGTTTCGCACTGCCCCCGTACCATCTGAAATATAGTAGCCGCTTCCCTATTTTCCACCATTAGCTCAACTCGACATGATTCACCCAATTCACAAATAGGCGTTGTCGGCGGTATCCTTTCTGAGTGCATTGTGCGGCATTGGTCGCACCGGGTAAGCACTTCTCCCCCGTCAAGGACAACTATGGATCGAGATTCTAGGTCT
>JAHFDG010000128.1 GCA_023249105.1 Candidatus Methanoperedens sp.
TTAATCCTGTACGAATTATAAGTGAGGCTATGGATGCTGTAATCCTCCCGGATGAGAGCCATAGAGAGCTTATATGAGCGTAGAGGAATCTCCCGGCTTTAGCCGTGGGAGAGGGTTCAAATCTTCTAATCATATTAATAAATCCTCCCGAATTTCCTCAATTAGCCAATCTTTGATACACAAGATATATAATACTTACGGATTTTAAACAATTTAATTTTATAAATATTTAGATAATCTGGAAATGTAGTAACATTTCCTGACAAAATCTGGTTCAGGTTCAGACAAATAAATTTTTATACCTGCAAGATATTAGACATTTCAGGGACGTCATCACATGAGTGCACTGTTCATAGAAAAAAATAAGAATAAAATCCTCCTGGGTATTTTGCTTATGGCTCTCGCTGTAAGATTATGGGTTCTTCCTGTTGTTTTTTCAGGCGGGAATATAACAATACTCGGAGCAGATTCTTACTATCATATCAGGCGCATTTTTGCAACCGTTGCTCATTTCCCCTCAGTGCTTTCATTTGATTCGTATATTGATTTCCCTTATGGTTCCAAAATCACATGGGCGCCTTTATATGACATGTTTATCGCAGCAGTTGCGCTCATAGCAGGAGCAGGGAACCCTTCATCCCACACAATAGAAGTTACAGCAACAGTCATACCGCCATTGATTGGGATATTGACGGTCTGGCTCGTATTTTCAATTACTGAAAAAATATTCAACTGGCGCGCGGGTCTCATCAGCGCAGGTATTTTGGCAATAACCCCATCCTTTGTGTATGTTTCTTTTCTTGGATATGCTGACCATCATGTCGCTGAGACGCTGCTTTCTACGGCTGCTTATCTTTGCTTCATCATTGCAATGAAACGGTTGCAGCAAAACAATATAACGTTTAGCAATTTCAAGGAAAACATATTAAAAAATTCGTTATTCCCGCTGCTTGCAGGCATAATGCTGTCGCTCTCGATATTCACATGGGATGGCGCTTCTATTTTCATAGGGCTCATAGGACTTTATATTCCAGTCCAGTTTGTGATAGACAGGAAGTCCGGGCGCGATTCTGGTTATTTGTTATTAACAGGCGGCATAGCATTCCTTACCTCAATTTTGATTATTTCGCCAGTTGCGGTATCCGGGGGAACAGGATTTGAATTCATCTCCTTTTTACCTAACATGTTCCAGGTCGCATTCCTGTCTGTCTTTTTTTTCATATGCGTGCTGCTTTTTGCGATGCAAAAACTGCAATTCAAGAAATGGTGGTATAATCCGCTGCTATTATTGTTGATAATTGGTGCAGGGGTTTTCTCCCTTGAAATCTTTGCCCCGGAGTTTTACCAATCTGCAACAGGCGGGATAGGTTATCTTTTCGGCGGAGGGGTGCTTTCCACTATCCAGGAAGCTGTGCCGCTGTTTAACATGCCGTCAGGCGCGTTTACACTTTCCAATGTCTGGAATGCTTTTGGATTAAGTTTTTATATTGCATTACTGGCATTCGTATATTTCATTTATAAAACCATCAGGGAAAAGTATGCCCCTGAAGCTGTGTTTTTAATAACCTGGTCTTTAATTATCCTGGTTCTTACAATCCTTCAGAGACGATTTATTTATCTCCTTGCAGTGAACATTTCAATTTTTACAGCATATTTTATCGTTGGTGTATTGAAGCCATTTGAGGGAAAAAAAGTTGTCGCAATTTCCAGGAAAAAGAGAAAAGGCCAGCGTGAGACCAGTTCCGGTTCCAGTGTAATTCTAAATATCAGTATAATCCTGCTTCTCCTTATTGGCATCTCGAATATTTTTGTTATAAAATCCTTTACAGACGGCACAATAGGAGCGCCTGAGCCGGATTTTCGTGATTCGTTCAAATGGCTGAAAGACAATTCCCGGCCCACAAGTTACTATGATGCACCTGATAAAACCCCTGAATACGGCGTAATGAGCTGGTGGGATTATGGAAACTGGATTTTGTATATAGCGAAGCGTCCTGTAGTAGCAAACAATTTCCAGACTGGCATTGATGATGCTGCGCGCTTTTTCACAGAGCCTGATGAAAAAACTGCAAACGAGATTCTTAACAAAAGGAGGGTCCGTTATATCATAACCGATGCACAGATGCTAAAACTTAAATTTAATTCAATAGCATTGATGGCAGGTAAAAAACCCGGGGATTATTATGAAATTAAGACGGTCTCGGACATGGGCGCGATACGCAGCGTTAATAACGAAAATAAGAAATTTTTCGATACGATGCTATCACAGCTTCACGTTTTTGACGGGAACGGGCTTGGCCATTATCGCCTAGTATTTGAATCAAATTTGACGGCTATCAAGAGCCCGGATATAAAATACGTGAAAATTTTTGAATATGTGCCCGGCGCTACAATTTCAGGAAGGGCAGGCGATGGGGAAGTTAAGGCAACATTGGATATTGTGACCAATCAGGGTAGAGCCTTCGTCGATACCTGGAAAACAACTTCCAGCAATGGCAGGTATGAAATCAAAGTCCCATACCCGACCCTGGGCGGCAAGTATGATACCAGGGCGTCAGGTGATTACATTATTCAAAATGGAAATATCTCAACAAAAGTTTCGGTCAGCGAACAGGATATTCAAGAGGGACGGGAGCTAAAGGTAGACCTGATTTGAAATATCTTTGCGACCTCTGCGTCTGGTATGAAAAAATCAACAACTAGTATAACGATTCCAAAATAGCATAACAATATTTATTAGTAAAGAGCGCTAATATAATAATATGCCATTTTTAAGCCATCGCTCGAAACTACAATTGACTGAAAAGGAAATCGAAAAT
>JAHFDG010000129.1 GCA_023249105.1 Candidatus Methanoperedens sp.
TCAAGAACTAACTGACCATTTCAACGAGTTATTAAGATCATAGGGTCAGAAAGTATTGTTGGATAAGCAGGACTTATTGAATTATTTTACTATTGGGGGTTTTGGGACAGCCTGTAAAGAGAATATACCGAATGTCAGGTTTAACCTCATGTTCCAGTATTCGCCTAACTACAGGGCTTACGAGTACCCCGAAATAAACCGGAACCTCACAAAAGAGGAATGCCAGAGAGCGCTTGCAATTGTAAAAGAGTCAGGACTTGAGGACGTGCTGGTGTGATGTTTGGGAAATGTAAAATGCAATAAATGATGCTTTAATCCTTGGATATATCTGATGGGACAACTCAACCTCAATCTAAGCATTCCATTTTATAAAATCATTCCCTGAAGCCACACTCACCAGAACGAAAATAACATATATTCCCAGGAAAACAGCCCCTTCTCTGCGGTCTATCACATACCCTGAGCTTTTGAAAATAATTAGCAATACCGAGAGCAGAAGCATGAGCAAAAGTTGAATAAGAATAAGTCCGGGAGCTATGATAATCGGTCTGATAACAGCCGAAACCCCAAGAACCCAGAGTATGTTGGCGACATTGCTACCTATGATATTACCAAGAGCCATGGTCATGTAGCCTTTCCGTGCCGCAGATACAGAAACAAACAGCTCGGGCAGGGATGTCCCGACAGCCATGAGCACAAGCGCAATGAGATATTCCGAAACCTCAAAAGCCGTTGACATGCCTATTATGGAATTTACAAGAAGCCTGGCTCCTATGAGTATTCCGGTTAATCCGATGAGCACTTCGAATATATTTTTCTTCAGCTCGTTTTTCCCGACAGTCTCAACACCCAGCTCCCTGTACTTCTCAATTGAGTTTCGAAGATAAAGAATATACGCGATTATGAACACTGCCCCGCCAATCCTTCCGATTCCGCCTGCGGCAAGCAGGAACACAGATGCAAGGGTCAGTATCAAAAGATGTATCTTTCCGCTGTAGATTTCTGTGTGTTTTATAACAAGAGGCTTGATAACGCAGGTTATGCCAAGGATCAGGGCCATGTTGGTGATATTGCTCCCTATGATATCCCCGACTGCTATTTGACCGTGGTCGATGTATGAAGCATAGGTATCCGAAGCCAGTTCGGGCAGCGATGTGCCCAGCGCCACAACAGTTATCCCGATGATAAAATCGGAAACTTCAAACGTCTTTGCCAGTTTTGAGGCGCCTTCGGTGAAAATATCGCTGGATTTTATAATAATTGGGATTGAAATGATGAATAATATTAGATTTAAGGTCGTTTCCGATGGCATTATTCTCCAATTATTATATTCACCCACGTTACGGTTTGGTGAAAGTTAATTATATTACGAAGACCCTTATTACATTTAAGATTTATGAATAATCAGGGGTTAATCGAAAAGTGGTATGCATTAGATATAGAGGCGGTTTTTCAGCGCCTGCAATCCGGCATATCGGGCTTGAAATCGGATGATGTGAAAGCCCGTCTATTGACGATTGGTTTTAATGAACTGCCTGAAAAGAAAAAGATATCTGCCCTTGGAATTTTCCTCTCGCAATTTAAAAATTACCTGATTATTATCCTTATTGGCGCAGCAATTATTTCAGCCTTTACAGGCGAAACCACCAATGCGTATGTGATACTTTTTATTATCTTATTCATCTCCGTCCTTGGCTTTATCCAGGAATACAGGGCAGAGCGGGCTATGGAAGCCCTGAAAAAAATGGTCGCCTTTGAGGCAAAAGTGCTCCGCGACGGAGCGGTGAAAAAGATTCCTACAAGGGAGTTGGTACCCGGAGATATAATTTACATCGAGGCAGGGGACAGGATACCAGCCGATGCCAGGCTGGTAGAGGCGATTAATCTTGAAACTATAGAATCTTCCCTGACCGGCGAGTCTTATCCTGTGTCAAAGAGCACGGATGCGCTGGGTGGGGAAACGCCTGTTGCAGAACAGAAGAACATGGTATTCATGGGCACAACTGCTGTACGGGGCAACGGCATAGCCGCAGTGGTTGGAACAGGCAAGAATACGCATATTGGCAGCATCGCGCAGATGATACAGATGGAAGACGAGGAGCCCCCTCTTAAGATGAAATTCACAAAGCTTGCCACTTTTCTTGCAAAACTTGTTTTGCTTGCCTGCCTCATCATTTTTATCGCAGGAATACTGCGCGGGCAGGATGTTCTCCAGATGCTTGTATTTGCCGCTGCCATTGCAGTCGCAGGCATACCCGAGGCTTTGCCGTTCATAGTCACTGCCACCCTTGCCATAGGCACCCAGAGGATGGCAAAACGCCATGCAATAATCAGAAAGCTTCCGGCAGTGGAGACGCTGGGATGCGCTACTGTCATCTGTTCCGATAAGACAGGCACTATTACCAGAGGCGAGATGACGGTAGGGAAGGTATTCACGGATGCAATTATCGAGGTGACAGGCAGCGGTTACATCCCGGAAGGTGAATTCCGAAAGGGCGGCGTGAAGCTCTTGCCTAAAGAGGATGCACATCTGGCAGAGCTTTTGAAAATCGGTATGCTGTGCAATAATTCATATCTCGAACACGATGGAGGATGGCGCATAATCGGTGACCCCACAGAGGGCGCCCTGCTTGTAGCCGCAAGAAAAGCAGGCATAAGTGAAACGCATCCGCGGGTGACGGAGTTACCCTTTGACAGCGAGCGCAGGCTCATGAGCACGCTGCACACCACTCCGCACGGGATTATGGCATTAGTAAAAGGAGCGCCTGAATCCGTGCTGGGAGCATGCACGCACATCTATGATGGCGGCT
>JAHFDG010000083.1 GCA_023249105.1 Candidatus Methanoperedens sp.
TCGCGTTCTTCTTTGGAAAGTGTTACAATATATTTCTTCATAATCCATCCTCTCAGATATATTATGAAAGGCATATAATATATACTTTACGACTTTACAGTATTGACTGGACACTAGTATATTTCTTGATTTTTCTATTTTATCAGTTTTAGCGGAAATATTTGATAAAAAATGTTGTAGCTCAGGTTTAGAAGGTTGAGGTATCATGAAGGGAAGTTGGATGAACTTTTCAATAAACTCGTAGCCGTATTCGATACCTCTCATAGTCTCCTTTGAATCATTTGATGAACCTTCATCGATTCTACTTGAATAAATGTATGGAAGAACTTCCTTGTGCTTGACTGCAATTCCAGCAGCTATCTTTTCACGATCCATACCAATAATAAAAATGAGACGAGGATCACTTGATATCATAAGATTTATTGCTTGCATGAGGTCTGATGCTTTTGGTACTTCACAGCGATCAAGGTCATCAATGAAGATATATACCTTCTCATTACCAGCATATGCATCAACAATTTTGCTAAAATCTTTATGGAAATTCTCGATGAAGCTGACGCGATTTTCATAATCTGGAGATTGAATATATTTATTTAGATCGATATCAAGAGGGTTACCTACAAAGTTTTTTAGTTTTATCCAAAGTGATATGACGATGCCTATTGATCCCGCAATACCACCAAGACCTAGAAGAAAATTGGCGATAGCTAGCGACAATTCGTTTTTATTTTGGCCGATAGATTCAATTAATCTGCCTGAAAAAAAGTTGACCCATTCAAATCCTTTCAAGTACAGAAGTAATAATGCCGTTGCTGTAGCACTGATAATTAAAATCCATATGGCTAAAGCACGAAATATATCCAACCAGCCGTCTTTCCAGCTGAAGCGATAATAGAGTAATTTTAAATGACCCCACCAGCGACGCCGAATAGAACGTTTTCGAGATATTTGGTGAATAAATTCGAGGGCAAAGGCAGCCCATAGTGCCTCTTCTTTATCGTGCCTCCAAGCATTGAAATTAACAGTTAGTTCCTTTTTATTTTTGAGTATTTCCTCAAGTTGAGACATAAATGAGGTTTTGCCAGTGCCCCATTGGCCTCCGACCGAAAGAGTAAGTGGTGGTTTTGTGCTTGGGTGTCTAAGAAAATCAGCAATTGCTTGAACATATGGTTCAAAACCGAGAGCATCAGTTCTCGCTGGTTGATCACTAACACTGGCTGGAAGAATTGATTCTTCAATTGGTTCAAAGAATTTTTGCTCAGTTTTTTCTTTTTCCTTTTTTATATCATTAGCAGATTCAGATTCGCTAGATGAAGGAATCTTAGAATCTTTTTCTTCTTTTATCATCACTCAACACTTCGTAATCAATACTATTATTTATTTAAAACTGTTTCGATGGTGGTTGGGATTATGTAAACACTCAGCCGAACAGTGCGCTGAGCCCTTCCATTCCGCTCTTTTCAGCCTTCTCTTTTTGCTTCTCATCCTTCTTCGGCTTCTCAGCTGCTGCCGGAGCTTGCAAAACTATTTTAGCGAATAAAACAACGAAAGCCATGATGACGCTTGCAAAAAGAGCCGGAGAGTGCGCTGAATATATAAAGAAACACAAATCGGCTCTCGTGGTGTCACATATCGATGCTGACGGCCTGACCTCGGCCGCAATCATGGGAAAAGCCCTTGAACGTTCTGGCATCGATTACAGGATTCGTTTTGTGAAGCAACTGGACATGCCTGCGCTAACCGGCATAGCAGACGAGAATCCCGAACTTGTTGTATTTACCGACCTCGGGAGCGGAATGCTGGATGCGATAAGCTCATTGAAACTCAATGCAGTCATTTCCGACCATCACCAGCCCCAGGGAGTCTATGAGTATCACTTGAATCCGCATCTTTTCGGGATTAACGGCGCGGTTGAATTAAGCGGTTCAGGAGTTACTTTTCTTATCGCACAGGCGCTGGGCGGCAACGGTGACCTTGCAGCCCTCGCAATAGTTGGGGCAGTGGGCGATTTACAGCATGCAAAGCATGGGCAATTGATCGGGATGAACAGGTCGATACTGGATGAAGGCGTCAGGAATAATGTCCTGGGATATGAAAAAGACCTCATGCTTTTCGGAAGGCAGACGCGCCCGATATTTAAACTATTGCAATATTCCACTGACGTATATTTGCCCGGCCTTACCGGCAGTGAAGATGCAAGCATTGAATTCTTAAAAAAAATAGGCATCAGGCAGCATGGAGAAAAATGGAGACGGTGGATAGACCTTGAACCTCCTGAAAAGCAGAAAATCGTTTCGGCTTTAATACAATCAGGTCTTTCATCAGGGCTTCCCGGTTTTAAGGTGGAAAGGCTCATCGGGGAAGTATATACATTATTATGCGAGCGTGAAGGCACCGAGGTACGGGACGCTTCCGAATATGCCACGCTGCTTAATTCCACTGCCCGCTATGACCATTCGGATATCGGACTTTCCGTGTGCATGGGCGACCGCGAAAAATGCTTTGACAAGGCATGCGCCCTTCTTAATGAACACAGGAAGAATCTTGTAGAGGGACTGAATTTTGTGAAAGAGAAGGGGGTAACCAGGATGGAAAACCTGCAATACTTTGATTCGGGAAATAAAATCAGGGAAACCATCGTAGGCATAGTGGCAGGCATGAGCACTTCGTTTGTAAATAACAGGGACATTCCCATAATCGCTTTTGCCGACTCGGAAGGGGGCGCTAAAGTTTCCTCGCGGGGAAACCAGGACCTTATAAGAAAAGGGCTTAACCTTGGCGAGGCAATCAGCGAGGCGGCAAAAGCAGTCGGCGGCACGGGAGGAGGGCATGACATAGCAGCCGGGGCTTTTATTCCAGGGGAATCGAAGAGCGAATTCCTGAAAATACTTGATAAGAAAATAGGTTCGCAGATAAGATGATGCAATCGGGACTGTAGAAATGTTTGGTGTTGAGCAAACTCTTTGCGCCCTTTGCGCCTCTGCGGTGGAAATCCTGCACAGCAAAGCACACTAAGAGCGCACCACAAAATTAATTAACGTTTAAAACTTTCTTGGTGCAATTAAACACGGAGAGGTAGGTATAAAATGCAAAAACTAATCGTTATTTCGCTGGTACTGCTGGCATTAACCACTGTAGCAGCAGCCCAGCCTGTTGTGGACTATTTAAACATCAATGCTGATGTGAACAATGGTTATGCCATAACCACTGTTGAAGAAAAACTGACCAATCCTGTGGACATTGCAGCCGACGATGAATTCAAGTTCCTGATTCCGGAGGATGCATTCATATCAGGTTTCACTTTAATCATTGACGGCAAGGAATACAATGCCGATGTGCTTCCCAAACAAGAGGCGAAGGAAAAATTCGAGCAGGCAGCCTCCCAGGGCAAATCAGCCGGATTGCTGGAAACCAAACAGCAAAACCTGTTCTCTTATTCCCTGAGCTTTGCACCGGGCCAGAGCATCATTGTCCGCCTGAAATACGAGCAGGCGGTCAAAAAAAGCCTGGGAAAATATGAGTATGCGCTGTTCCTGCGCAAAACGGATGAGACGCACATCGTTAATGCCCTTTCAGTTAACCTGAACATCTCATCAGTGAACGATATCACCACCCTTGAAACCCCGGGTTTTTCCGGGGCAAGTAAAAAATACCTCTCCACCACGAAAGGGCAGGTTAAATACAGCGCCAATGCGCTGCCTGATAAGGACCTTACGGTTGATTACACCACAAACAATCCGCCTTTAAATGGTGACATGCTTTTTTACAACACGGGGGGCCAGGGTTACATGATGCACGTTTTCTCGCCAAACGAGACTGACCTCGGCACCACTCCCCTGAGCAAGGATATTATCTTTGTCGTTGATAAGTCGGGCTCCATGGGCGGTGAAAAGCTTGCACAGGTGAAGAGCGTATTCACAAGCATAATTTCGGATTTACCTCCTGATGACCGTTTCAACATAATATTTTTCGACACTTCTGTCCAGGCCTTTTCACCAGCGCTAATGGAAGCGAATACGAAGAATAAAGCAGATGCTGCAAACTTTGTGAACAGTCTGGATGCAGGCACTGGCACTGACATCAATCAGGCTTTGCTGGATGCGCTTTCCATGTTCGGCAACAGTTCGCGCGTTCCCATAATAGTGTTTCTTACGGATGGGGCGCCTACCGAGGGCATTACCTCGCCATACGTCATACGCAAGAATGTCAGGGATGCCAACAAGGTAAAGGTGTCGATATTCACCATCGCCTTCGGGATTGAGGACGAGGCGAACTACGATTTCCTGAAAGCCCTGAGCCTTGAGAATTACGGCATTGCGCAGCGGTTTTATCCGGCAGCAGGGGTTGAAGCGGAAATGAAAGGGTTCTACGAAACCATCTCTACGCCTCTTGTCACAGCCATGAGCTTTAATTATAATGCTGTCTCAGACGTCGTGAATACCGGACAAAATAATCTTTTTGCAGGCTCAGATGCCGTTGTACTTGGCAAGTACAGTTCCGGCACCACTGCCATAACTTCCGATGTTGCCGCAACTACGCGCACAGGAAGCCGCAATTTCAAGAATTCGTTTAATGTTGTCTCGAAGCCGGAAAACGCTTTTATTCCCAGGCTCTGGGCATACACCACGATTCGAAAGTTGATGGACAGGATAGACGTGGAAGGTGAAACTGACAACCTCAAATCTTCGATTACTAAGCTTTCGCTGGAATTCAAGTTCGTGACGCCTTACACTTCGCTTTTCGTTGAGGTTCCTGCGAACAATACCAAAACAACTGCAACATCCATAGATGCAAAAGCTGAAATCAAGGCTGCTCAGGCAGCAACAGCGACTGCTGCAATTGCAATGGTGACAGGGACAGCAGCAGCAACAGTAGCGCCGGCTGCAGCAAAAACCGCCACCATTCCAGCCTATGCTCCCACCGAGATTGCCAAACCTGCCCCAACTTCAACTCAAGCACCTAAAGAACCCGGATTTGAGTCTGTATTTGCAATGATCGGATTGCTTTTCCTTGTACTGCGCAAACGCATGTAAGGAAAGCATTACCTTTTTTTGATTAAATACAGCGCCAATAATCCAATAACAGCGGGCAGTGCTTCAAAACCAGGCAGCCACATTCTATTGGCTGGCGTGTCCGTGGCGGTTGGCTGCCCGGCACTCGCCCTCACTTTGATAGGCAATTTTAGCGTGTGGTCCTCGGCATGCGCGCTGTCTTCATCAAAATAGTAAACGATTCTTCCCTGGACTTCGAACTCGCCTATCTGATTCGACTGTATCCTGACCTCGATGTCCCTTCCTTTGCCGGGTGGAATCTCGTACGTGGTTGTGAACTGGCCGGCGCCCGACTCGGCGAATTCTGATGAGGTTACGCTCATCCCGGATGGCGGGAGGATGATAACCTGTACATGCATTACGGGCTTATTAATGAGGTTAACAGCAGAAAGCTTTAGCATAACATCTTCCCCGAGCACTACATCTGTTTTCTCACCGTGAAGCTGCACGCTTGCATTGGAAATTTGCGGGGGCGTGGGTGTGGCGTTGGAGGGTATTACCTGAATCGTGGGGATATTGGATTTTCCTGATTGTGAATTGTTATTTTTATCGTAATACGAAACAGTTGCAGGCTCCAGATTGAAAGTGCCTATTTCGGATGGCTGGACTGAGTATTGGAAACTTCTGGAATCTTTCGATCCCAGGAGGTCATAGTTTTTATCCAGGCTTCCGCTCGCCAGAACAAAGCCTGCCGGAAGTGAATCCGATACTTTGATATTTGCCAGTTCTCCTGTTCCGGTGTTTTTGAAAGTAAGGGTTACGATTGCAGTCTGTCCCTGTTCTACGGTTTGTGGAGAAACGGATTTTGTCAGGGATATCGTATCCAGCCTGTATATCTCGACTTTCAGATATCCGGCGTTGTTATCGTAGTCCCCCCTTTGTCCTGTTGTATAGGTGTCGTATATACTGAACCTGACCTTGCTGCCGTTGCCTTTCCTGTTGAAGGTGTATGTGTGGCTGGCGATGTCGCTGACATCTGCGGAAAGCCGCTCTCCATCGAATTCAATGGAATTGAAAGGCTGGTTATAATTGCGGCCAGCGCCCATGCGGTACTGCGCATCAGCATAACCCCAGTCCACGCCGGTTTTGAACTGGAATGTCCCGGATATCACTATGCTGTACTCTGCGCCGCTCTCAAGGACTATGGATGAGTTAACATAAGAGCCTGTGTCTTTCTGTCCGAATGCGGGTACATTAAGCGTGTCCAGCGCTGCGTTATCTGCCAGGGCGGGCACCGCTAAGAATAGCACTGCCACCAGTATGCGTAAGATTAAATTTTTCATGTTTCTCCTCTATTAAGGCTCAATGATCGCCGTGAGCAAATAATTAGTCGGCACGGTAGAACTGTTGTCTCCCTCAAATCTGTAAACTACATCAGCTGAGATCTTATATTTCCCTGCCATGCCCGCGAGCACCAGCGCCGCAATCATCAATATTTTTATTCCACCCATGTTTTTCAAGTTTTTAATCCTCCGTTATCTTCGATTTTAGATAATATCCATGTGATTTTTCTGTAATGCTTACTCACCAAAGAATTTAAAGCTGCCGATGCATTGCAATGTGCATTATAGCCCGATATGTGAATATTAAACTCGGTTTTTTCAAGATGAAAAGCAAGCATTATATATTGTTATGGTTTATATTAGATTATAATGAAAAATAAAACCTTACTATTATTTGCGGTTTTACTTCTTATAATCACATCGGGTTGTTTGGGGACTAAAGAAAGCCTGCCACAGAATAATTTAGCACCTTCAAAATCATTCGATTATGCATTACAGGAAAAGACAACAGGCGGCACAGGAAATGCCGTTAATATCCTTGGCAGGAAGATTATTTCGACTGCAAGCCTCACATTGGAGGTAAAAAGCGTAGAAAAGGCTTTTACTGATATAACGAAAATAGTAGAAGCAAACCAGGGTTTTATATCAGGTTCATCAACTTATAATACCGGGGGAAGCAAAAACGGTCAGATGATTATACGGGTTCCCCAGAAGAATTTTTACTCAACCATTGAACAAATAGATGCATTGGGAACCGAAAAATCCAGGCAGATTTCGGGTCAGGATGTTACCGAGGAGTGGATAGACGTGGGCGCCCGCCTTGATAACCTGAAAAAACAGGAGTCAAGGTTCCAGGAAATTCTGAAAAATGCATCCACGGTTAAGGATGTTCTTGAAGTCGAGCGTGAGCTTGAGCGGGTGCGCGGGGAAATAGAAAGCCTTACCGGAAGGATGAACTACCTGAACCAGAGCGTTGAAATGTCCACTATTACGGTAAATGTTATGGAGCCGGCGCCAATAGCAGGCGAGGGATGGGGAATAACCGACGCCCTGAGAGAGGCCGCAACGGGATTTATCGGGAGTGTAAACGGGCTTATCGTTTTCATAGGATACATTCTGCCGATAGTGGTATTTATCGCATTGATAGTATTGCTGGCAAGGTGGGTTAAAAGGAAAGTCCTGCCGTGGCTGAAACAATAGAGAAATGAAGTTATCAATAATGGATAAAAAAATTATTCTGGTAATTCTCTTTGTATTTATTTCAGGATGCATAGATTCTAAGACTACATCATCGGGCACAGGAGCCTCTTTGCCTGAAAGAGGGATAACAAACAATTCAGGCATTAATAACCAGACCGTAAATCAAACGGGAAACATTCCGGTTCCTGCTGGCGTGCTTCAAACCGGCACAACCCGGACGGGAAGCATTATAAATCAAAGCGATTTGCTGATTGACAGGATATCTCTTAACCTTTCCTCCTTTTATGATAAAAAATGGTTCAGTATTTACCACGCGGATGAGCTTGACTGTTCAAGGATGTCAACATATTTCTGGAGTTATTTAAGGACCAATTACCACGTTGCGCCGAAAATTATTATTTCCTACCAGAGGCAGCATGCATGGTTGGCCTTGAAGGTCAGTGATGTCGGGAATTCCAGCGAATACAGGCACTGGAACCTCAAAGGCATTGATTATTATTACCTTGAGGCAACAATACCGAAAATTGTGGCAGATGATAACCAGAAATTTTTGATTAACGGCCAGCCGTATACATCTGCTGAATTCTATGATGCCACGATTTACGTTTTTGATTCACCGTCGGATGCAAATGATTTCCATGCGGATTATTCAGTGTTGGGCGGATTCAACCAGGAATTCGTATTGAAAAAAGATGACCTTGATAAAATCCGGGAATTTTTAAAATAGATGCTGGCTTTGATTTGCTTTAACGACACTCTCTCAACAGCCGCGCTACGGCATATGCGGGGAATACTTTTGATAGTTCCGCTCCATATTTTTCTGATAAAAGTATTATTTCAAACCCACATTCTCGGGCGGCTTTTTTAGACAGGAATTCGCCAAGCCCGCACGCTACAACTTTGCTGACGCCACACCTTTTCGCAACAATAAGCAAAGCATCAGTTATGTCCTGGACTTGCTTTTCCATAACCTGATTTGCTATCGAAAAAAGGTCGCTTTCTCCTATCTCCGTGAGGTCGGCGCACACCACGCGCGCAAGCCTTCTTTTAGCATCGATTATCGTTTTTCCGGCCCCGTCTGGCGTATCGCATGTATACTGGTCAGGAGAAATCAATCCAAGAACCACATACGCATCAGCGCTTATCGCGAAGAGTTCTGATGAGATGCCGCATGTCTCCCCGTCTAAATTTACGCTTTTGAGGAGCACTGCAATATTTGTACGCAAAACCCCTGAATAAACAAGCTCGCTGTTTTTCAGGCGTTCAAAATCAGTCCTGGCTGCCTGGGGTATGCCATTGATGATGGGGATTATATCTGTTGTCGTTGATCCGATGTCCAGGAATATGCAATCCTCATATTCATTACCCACAAGAAGCGCCGATGCCATCCAGTTGGCGGCTGCAATGTTTCGTTTTTTTTCTTTTGTGAAAATGCCGTCGCTGTCGAGAAAATAAGCATCGGAAAATGCATTATTTACTGCATCGATTATGGATGAAAGCCCGGTTTCTTTGTCAGGAAAGCAGTCCGCGAGTTCACCTGTTATCACGACACCTGCTTTTTCAGGTTTCAGGCGCCCTGCAATATCAAGTAGCACTTGTGGAAGTTTTGTATTCTTCCAGAGGGGAATGTAATGCAGTTCTACGATTTTACCATCTTCTGAGGCAATTTTCGTATTTGCGCCGCCGATGTCGATGCCGAGAATCATATTGTGTATTGAGAAAACGTGATAGTTAAAAAGGTTTATGGAATTATGGATTTCTTATGATACTTTGGGAACAGGTATTTGCGCTTCAGGGAACAACTTTTTGGTTTTCATGAACTCCCGTGCTTTCTTCATGGCTGTTGCGTAAACAAACATCCACCCTTCATTTATAAAAATAGTCGCATCCCTTATTGTTTCCTCACGTAAGGTTCCTGCGCTAAACTCCACCAACAACTGGATTGTAGCCACACACGCTGCAGAATATTCATCCATATCTTTGGATTCGGTTGAAATATCATGGAGCAACATTTTGAAAAGGCTCCTGAATTTATTAGAAGGAATAAACTGTTTTTCACCAATTTTCATAAGAACATTGATTTCAATAAGGTTGCTGCTCAACTTGTTAATCTTATATTCGTCCCATTTTTCTGTCGGATAATCCGTGATTTCATACGCAGCCCAGACATCCCTTAAGATTTTCTCTATTTTCTCCTTATTTTCAACCCTTTTTAAAGCGTACTCAGACGATTTCAATTCAGGTATTGTAGAAACATAAAGCCTGAAAAGGTTCCTGAGTTTCTCGCCATCTTCCCCCTCGACTATTTTCATATTTTTAAGAATCTCATATTCTATGTCGCTGAGGGTTATTTTCAAATCTTTTGGCATTGGGCACCTTTAAAAGAGAGATATTAACTTAAATATTTATCCAAAAATCCAAAAAATTTTATTTCCACATGAAGGTCGTGTGCATATTTTTTCATTCTATCAGCTCCGCAATGAAAATACACTGGTCTCCTCCCTCAATCAAACATTCTGTGCCTTTTTTACAATAAAACCTGGGATCGATATGTTTTTTAGCCAATCCTCCAAAAAATCCTCTTAAAATATCGCAATATTCGCATTTATTCTTTCTGAAAGACAATCCTTTTACATGAAATACGACCTTTTTTTCTGTTACTTCTATGGATGTTGTAATGCCCTCTTTTTCAAACTCTGGATGGATATCTTCGATTTTTGAGGTTTTAATGTCAAGCGCAGCCTGCTCTCCGGCTTCAAACATTAAAACAGAATTAGCGGCTTCTGTTACAATATTATTACAAACACCTATATAAGATTCCAAAAATCTCCTGAACACTTATTCACACCCTTTATTCTTTATTAACAGTCGAATTCCATTCATAATAAGCCTTTCTCTCTATTCCGAATTTGTAGAGTCCTGAAATTATTTCGCCAGGATTTTTCTGCGAATGACAAGTCATCAGAACCGATGGTGAAGATGACAAACAAAAGGATCAAATTAGGAATAGACTGGGTATTAAAAAAGGGCG
>JAHFDG010000029.1 GCA_023249105.1 Candidatus Methanoperedens sp.
CTGGATGAAACCATTTCTTGAAAAGGGATTGCCAAACGAAAGCTGCATACTGGAAATCAGTCCGTGCAGTTTGATGAGGAGAGGGAGGTTGTTAAGACCTCTCTTTTACTCTACCATAAAGGGGGCGCCTGAAGTTGTGCTGGGAGCATGCACGCACATCTATGATGGCGGCTCAGTCAGGCTTTTGAACGATGGTGACCGGAAAAGGATAATAAAGGCAAATGAGAATATGGCGCAGGAGGCGCTTCGCGTTCTTGCTTTTGCAGAGAAAAACCTGGAAGGCGGGGGATGCAGCGAATATACAGCATCGTGTGTGGAGCAGGGGCTTGTTTTTGTGGGATTTATGGGAATGATGGACCCGCCAAGAGAAGAAGTAATAGACGCCATTGCCACATGCAAACGAGCCGGGATAAAAACCGTGATGATAACAGGGGATAACAAACTCACTGCCACAGCGGTAGGAAAAACCATAGGTTTGCTTGATGACGGGGATGTGCTGGAAGGTGATGAGATAGAGAAAATGAGCGATGAGGAATTGGGCATAGCCGCTCGCTCTGTTTCCATCTATGCGCGCGCATCGCCTGCGCACAAATTAAGGATTGTAGACGCATTGAAGCGCAACGGGCATATCGTAGCCATGACAGGAGACGGGGTGAATGATGCGCCAGCACTTAAAAAAGCGGATATCGGGGTAGCCATGGGGCTGGGCGGCACGGATGTTGCAAGGGAAGCCTCAGATATGGTCATTACTGATGACAACTTCGCGACCATCGTGCATGCTGTTGAAGAGGGAAGGCGGATTTATGATAATATACAGAAAAGCGCCAGTTATTTGCTGTCCATTACTTTCGCAGAAGTCGCGGTCATATTTGTATCTTTTGTTATAATGGGCTTCCCCCTTCCACTGATTGCCATTCAGATATTGTATGTCAATCTGGTGACTGAAGAGTTTCCCGCGCTTGGTCTATCCCTGGAGCCCAAAGCTATGGATATTATGTCCCGCAAACCCCGCGACCCACAGGAGCAGATAATTTCGAGGCGGATATTATTTTTTACCCTGGCAATGGCGTCAATATTTTTCATTGGCACTTTTTCTTTGTTCGCCTGGACTCTTGAAAAATCGCAAAACCTTCAACTGGCGCAAACCACTGCGTTTGCCGCTCTTATTACCTGCGGGTTATTCAATGCGCTTAACTGCCGGTCGCTTGAGCAGTCCATATTCAGGACAGGGTTTTTTACAAATAAAAGGCTGCTCCTTGCACTCTTTGGGTCTGTTATTGCCATGATGCTTGCTATTTACTGGCAGCCCATGGCTTCGGTGTTCAAAACAGTGCCACTTGACTTAGAGGCGTGGATAAGGATACTGCTGGTATCAAGCACTGTGGTTGTTACGGCAGAAATAATGAAAAAGTTTGTTGGATTACGCTGAAGTGGCGAAGTTAAGTTAATACATTCACCCCCTGATATTCGTGTGATTTGTTTATTCGTGCCATTCGTGATTTTCATCATGCTGGAACTAAAAAAACACCTTTTTTCCATAACCATCTAAACATTTATCTATAAAACAGGAATATCAGGCAAAATAACCTTGAAAGAAACAAAAATCTCAAGCCTTACGAAAGCCCTAGATAAAGCCGCCAGTATTGACGAAAAACAGCTTGCTCGTGAAATAAGAGCCATCGGCTTCAAATGCCGCAATTGCGCTCATTGCTGTCGGGCGGAATACGGCGATAACACAGTATTCATCTTTCCTTCTGAAATAAGGCGCATCTGTGAAAAAACAGGACTCAAACGCGATGATTTCGCAATGCCCACACCGTCGCAGGACAGGGACTCAAAAGGGAATATCCATACCTTTGAGTGGGTTCTTGCGAAAAACGGGGATTGCATTTTTCTAAAAGACGGTTTATGCGGGATTTACGAATCAAGACCTTATATATGCAAAACGTATCCTTTTTATTTACTGGATGGGCGCCTCATGATTTCTGAATGTGAAGGCATCGGGGGCGATATCACAGAAGAAGACTGCCGCAAACTCGCTGCTTTGCTCAAGGAAAGATATATCGCTGAGATTAAAGAATCGATTGCCCTCCTTGAGAGGTTCAGGGGATTTAATCCAACCGGCAGCGGAGTATGTATCCATGACAGCGAGGGCGAGCACTGGGTTTGAGCTGCAAATTCCCGACCGGCTTTTAGCATTACAATTATAAACATTGAACTGATATTACGTTCTATGAAGCTGCTTGCACTATCAGACCTTCACGGTGATTATTCCCATGTGGAATCTATTTGTGAGAAGGCAGGGGATTTTGATGCTGTATTGATAGCAGGCGATTTAACGGATTTCGGACCTGATGAAAAAGCGCTTGAATTACTGGCAATGTTCACCACGCCGGTTCTTGCAGTGCCCGGAAATTGCGATAACCCCTCGCTCCTGGGGATAATGGATGAAAATGAAAATACCATAAATCTTCATAATTCAATTCATGAATTCGGAGGACTCAACTTTATTGGTCTTGGGGGCTCAAACCCCACACCATTCAATACGCCGTTTGAACTCTCGGAAAAAAAGATAGGAGAATATGTTGGCCAATTATTAAGCGGATTAAACGGGAAAATTATTTTATTATCCCACGCCCCGCCGCGGAATACCACCGACAGGCTGCCGCACGGGAATGTGGGCAGCGAGGCGCTGGCGCGGTATCTGGGAAGATTTGACCTCATTGTTTGCGGGCATATCCATGAAGCGCGGGGAATTGTCCGTGTAAACGGAACCCAGGTGGTTAATCCGGGTATGGCTTCCAGGGGCCATGGAGCATTAATTACGATAAATGAACATATAAGCACAGAGTTTATTGATGCTAAATGATTAAAATCGCAATCTCAGGAAAGGGCGGCGTGGGGAAGACCACGCTATCAGGCACGCTTGCCCGGCTTTTTGCAAGAAAAGGTTACGATGTCCTGGCCATCGACGCCGACCCCAGCATGAACCTTGCTTCAGCGCTTGGAATAAAAAACCCGCCCAGGCCATTAACTGAATTCAAGGAACTCATTGATGAAAGAGCGGGAGGTCCTGCCGGTGTTTTCAAATTGAATCCGAAAGTGGACGATATTGTCGGGAAATTCGGGGTCACAGGACCCGATAATGTGAAATTGCTGGTCATGGGCACAATAGAACGGGGCGGGAGCGGGTGCATGTGCCCTGCAAGCTCTTTTTTAAAAGCCCTCATGCGCCATGTGATTTTAAAACTCAACAGCGTGGTCATCCTTGACATGGAAGCCGGCGTTGAACATCTCGGGCGCGGAACAACGAAAGGAATCGATTATATGCTTATTGTGGTGGAACCGGGGGCAAGGTCAATCGAGACTGCGGGAAGGATTGCCGAACTTGCCCGCCATATCGATATTCACAAATTCGGCGCGGTTATCAATAAAGCCGGAAGTGAGGTAAAGGATATCGAGGACAAGCTTAAAGAATACGATATACCGGTGATAGGCGTTATACCGTTTGATACCGCCCTGGTGCAGGCGGATATGGATAATATTGCCCCTATTGACAAGAGCGGCCCGGCAATTCTTGCGATAAAAGATATTTTTGAGAAATTATCAGAAGGGTTACCATGAAAAAACAAGACAGGGTTCCATGCGGATGCAAATCCATCGATGAGATGCTTGGCGGAGGATTTGAGAGCGGCATAGTCACCCAGGTTTACGGCGCTTCAGGCACGGGGAAGACCAATATCTGCATCCAGCTCGCTGTGGAATGCGTAAGGACCGGGAGAAAAGTCATTTTCATAGACACTGAAGGCTTCTCGGCAGAAAGGTTCAAACAGATAGCGGGTGAGGATGCAAAAAAAATTGCAGGGGATATAATCGTATACGAACCCACAAGCTTTGAACAGCAATATTCTGCAATTACGGATATTGAAAAATTAATGAACGAGAAAATCGGGTTGATAATCCTGGACTCTGCGGCGCTCTTTTACAGGCTGGGGCTAACACAGGATGATTCAAATGAAGAGAACATAGCGCTTCGGCGCGAACTTGTGAACCAGATAGGGATACTTCACGGGATTGCAAGAAAGCACGGGGTTGCCGTGGTAATCACAAACCAGGTTTATAAGGACGTGACCACAGGCGAACTGTGCCCGGTCGGCGGGAATGCAATGGAGCATCTCTCAAAAACAATTATACTATTTGAGAGGGCGGGCGTCAACAAACGGCGGGCAGCTTTGCGAAAGCACAGGTCAAAAAGCGAGGACACGTTCGCAGATTTCACACTAACCGATAAGGGCGCACAATAACTCACTATTTTGGCTTTGAATTCGGTTTTTCTCCCTTCAGGATTTTTCCCACGTTCTTAAGGAAATCCTTGGCCTGATTCACTAATGAACCTGCTCCCGGCTGTTCCCCTGTTGGCGCCTTGGGCGCTTGAGGCGCTTCTTTTTTACCGGGTGTTTCTCTTAAAAGGTACCACGTCAACACTTCAGCATATGCAACAACCCCGATAAATGCTGACCAGATAAGAAGCAGGATATGGATATTATATACCGGCACAGTCCCGCTCACAAACGAGAATTGCTTTATTGAAAAAAATCCTATGGCTTTAACAGGCAGGATATAAATAGACGCAACAGGAGCCAGAATCATTATGAATGCGGAAAGCAGTGGCGAGACGTAAACGAGAATAACCAGTATGAGCAGCGAGAATAAGAGAAAAATTAAAATTGAAAGAATATCCATTATCTTGACCTCGTTTTGAATCTTGTGATTAAATAAGCAGCTATTGCCACGCTGCCAATTATTGCTGCAATTACAAGGAACGATGATACCATAAATATTATTATTTCATTTCGCCCTGCATTTATAGGTGATGTTTCACCGGTTTTATTGGAGGAAACCGCTTTTTTGGTTTCGATATTATTTGACCGGGCCTGTCTTGTGGTGCCGCGAATATCGCGGTACGTTGCATTAGCAGCAGGAAGAGACTCTGTGTTCCCCTGCAATGAGTACCTGATTGAGACTTTATAGCCCCCTTCGATTTTACCCGACCATGTTGACTCTCCAAAGACCAGCGGATACGCATCAGGTATTTTGTCCGATACCGTTACCATCGCAGGCCTGTCGCCGGTATTGTTGATAACGAGTTCCACATCCGTCAGGCTCTGATTATTCTGCGCTTTTTTTATCATGGTGATATATGGCATATGCACTGTTGTTCCTGTCGCTCTGGATACCGAAGATTGCCCGTTCCATCTGGCTATTGCAGGCGGCAGTTCGTATCTCCCCGGTTTCTGGGGTGTAATATTATACATCAGGTTTGTTGATTTTTTGTATCCAAGTTCAATATTCCAATCCAGCTTCTGGTCAGCAGTAAACCCCGAAGGTATGGTGTCGTGGATGCTGATTGATTTGTTCTCCTTTCCTGAATTATAGACATACAATTCAACAGGCACGGTTTCGTCATCTGTTTCTTCAGAAACACTTTTTGCAATAGATATAACAGGAGTGATTGGAATATCCTTACTTACGGTCATCAGGCGGGAGTTGTTGTAATAATCGCGTGTCTCCACCTGTGCGGTTAATTTTATTGTTGAATTTGGAGGCGTCCGGGTTATCAGGGATTTAAAGGATTTTGTGCCATTAATGCCCGATATCGAAAACCTGTCGGGCTGGATTTCTATCGGGATTTTGCTTGACAGGGTTATACCTGCAATATTTTGTGTCTCATCGCTTGTTAAATTTATTATAACCTCTACTGTTTCATCGGGATAATATTCGTCTTTATCTGTGAATATTTCGGCTTTGACCTGGGGAGGTTTAAATGTCAGGGCTTCAAGTTCTACAAAACCTGTCCTGTTTATGTTCCTCACAGCGATTCGCAGGTTCCCGAAATCCGTGTAGCCATCTTTTTGAAAAATCCCGATTTTACTCATGGTTTTATTTGATATTGTCAGGTTCACAGTACTGGTTCCCAGTGCATCAATACTGATTGAATAATTTTGAATTGAATAGTTGTCTCCCCATTTTAATATCGTTGTTTCAAGAGGTGTCCAGATATCCCTGTCTTCAGGTTTGCTCAAGGCTATCCACGAATAATCACCCCGTATCCCGAGCAGGGTTACCCCGATGTTATTATAAATTTTAAAATCATTTATTTTAAATTCGCCTGTCGCTATAAGGGATTGGTCATTGTATATGGCCAAGGAGGCTTTTGAACCATCTAAAGCCGTTACTCTTACCAGGTAATTTTCATATGCGAGGGATTCGTTTAATTTGATATATCCCGAAGTTTTGGCTGCCCAGACACGGTCTGTTGTAACGGCGGACGCGGCTGGGAGAAAACAGATTATTATGAAACATATTACAATTTTTATGTTCATTATACTTCAGATTGAATTCAATTGGTTTAAACCTTTTCTTGATTTTATAATTATATGTATATCCTATCCCCATTGGCAGGAGCAAATGATTGTACTCCGAGTTCTTCTTTTGCCCAGTTTGCAAAGCCAATAGTATTGTCCCCATGCACCATGATTACGGATTCAGTGCCGTTGTCAGCGAAATTCTTTACTACTTCTTTTAATTGCATCTCCCCGCAATGGGCTGAGAAATCATATAGTTCAAGCCTGCAATTAAGTTTGAGAGTGTCCCTTCCATCTACTATATACCCGCTTTGCAGCGCTTTTCTCCCGTTTGTATCTTCTGCCTGGTAACCTGTGAGGTGGATTTTGGATTTGTGGTCGTTATGAATTTCGCTTAAATAATAAAGTACCGGGCCCCCGTTTAACATTCCGGCGCTAGTGACGATTATTGACGGCTCGTTGATAATCCTCTTGCGCTGCTCCGGTTCTACAATACTGGAACTTGGGAAGGCTTTTTTGAGTTTATCAATATCACGCACATTTTCAGGCGACCTTGTCATGAGGTTGAAAACGTCAACACCCATGCCGTCCACATACGCAAAGAGTCCGTGTTTTTTAAGAATCAGCATTATTTCCTGCGTCCTCCCGATACTGAAAGCCGGAATTATGGCTTTTCCCCCGCTATCGATTGTCTCTTTTACGGATTCTATAAACCTTTCTTCTAGTATCTTGCGAGGCGTGTGGTTTTTCCCGAAATAAGTACTCTCGATGAGCAGTATATCGCTCTTGGGAACCTCTTTATCCGCTCCTTCCTGAAGTTCTGTCTGGATTGTGTTTATGTCTCCTGTATAGAAGAGGCTCTGCTTGTCTTTTTCAAGGTAGATAGAGGATGAGCCCGGAATATGTCCTGCATCGTAAAAAGTCGCATGATAACCGGATGTCTCGATTTCCTGTTTGTACTTGATTGCCCTGGCTTTTCGCTCAAATTCCTGTATCTCGTCTGTATAATAAGGAATGACATGACCTTTTTTCCCGGCTATTTTAAGGGTGTCCCTTGCAAGGAGCGCTGATAAGCGGGTTGTCATGTCTGTGCAATATATTTCAGGTTCAAGGTCCATGAGGTTGGGTGCAAGCCCGCAGTGGTCAAGGTGGCCGTGGGAAATTATTACGGTTTTGGGGCGAAGACCGTTTGAGGGATATTCGGGCGGGTCGGTGGGTTTTATCCCGTAATCAAGAAGAAGTTCCTCGTTTACCAGAATTGCAGACCTTCCTACTTCCCCTGCCCCTCCCAGGAATCGTAAATTTATGTTATCGCCTCGAATTATTTTTATTTATTGGCGTAAATAGTTTACATCAGACATAAGTTTAACTATTGCTTGAAATTCATACTTTCCTGCCGGATTCACGATAAACCTCTGCTAATCGGCGCCGGTCTTTTTCTGAGAAAGAATTGCTGGTGTAGCTTGTGAAGGAGGAGGTCGGGGATAGCGGGTGGTAGGTGGGTCTAAATAAACGAAAAATTGATATGATATCAAAATGATATAACACTATGATGGCAGAAACCCAGGTGATATTCAGGTTAGATAAAAAAATCCTTAAAGAGCTTGATGAAAGTTTGAAGCTTTCGGGATTCAAGACAAGAAATGAGTGGTTCAGGGCAACTATCAGGGATTTCATGGCTGATATTGAGCGGAAGAGGGTTCTTCAGAAGCTTAAGAAGCTTGAAATTAAAGGGTTTGAAGATGGAGACTTCGCAGAGATGGTTGATAAATGGCGAACTAAAGAAGAATAAATGATAATTATTGATACAAATGTTTTGCTTTCTTTTCTTCTCACCGATGGCATAACGCGCCGAATCATTGCTGGAAACTCCGATGTTTTTATTTCTCCAGTCCACTGTTTTGAAGAACTGTGGGGGCATAGGGATCGCTGGAATAAGAACAAGCTTCAGGATAGTGAGTTGATTGAAATTGTTAACGATGTAAAGAGGCTGTTCGTGATGCCTGTCCCTCGTGAGGTTTACAATCCATATTTATCGGAAGCTGAAAAACTTACTGATGATAAGGATGATGCGCCTATTATCGCGCTTGCTTTATCGGTTGATAATGAGGGAATCTGGACACACAATACAAAACATTTCAGGCAGGAAATATTTGGGGAGCGCATAAGAGTGCTTTCGACAAAGGATGTAATCGAATTGTATCAATTGAGATAATGATGTGGTATCGGTAGAGACATTTGCATTCTTGACGATTTAAGGCGCCGCAGATTTATCACTCTCTAAATATTAAATCCCCGGCGCCGATATGTTCCCAGAGCAACCTCCCCACGTTAAAAACCGTGCAGCATAAACAACGAACTTGTACGAGTTCGCGAACTCATAACATCTTTGACAGGATAACAGGATTTACGGGATTAAATTTATCCTGTCCATCCTGTAAATCCTGTCTATGCAGTTAATCATCCCCGTAGTGCACGTCAAGGAATACAGATGCAGATTTTTTTTTCAAATGCCTGTCAGTGTGCCGATGGGAATAAAGATGCCTTAGCTTTGCGCTCTTCGCGTCCTTCGCGGTGAACGGCGCCTGACATAGAACACAGATGACATGGATTTGACGGATTTCCACGGATACGTATCCGCGCGTATCTGTGCAAAACTTTGAGAAAGTTTTATCAAAAGAAGGGGTATGCTGCTGCATACCCCTATACCGCATAAAGCGAGGTGTCGCTTTATCCGTGCGCTCCGTGTTCTATCGCAAAGTCATAGCTGTTTTTCGGTATCAGGCGCCGCACATTTATTACTTTGTAATTATTAAATCCCCGGCGCCGATATGTTCCCGATGCAACAAATTTATTCTTGATTAACAACAACAGATTGTGTGAAAACTCAAACTGAATTGCCCTCAAATTTACCTTTTTTCATTGATAATTTCATTTTCCACTTGAAATAATCGTTATGCATCACAGCATTTATATGCTTTGCAGCTAATATATTACATAAAAAATCTAATTTAATTGTATTTTAAATAGGTAAAGATATGAAACACATTAAAGGAATAGAAAGAAGGCAGGTAATATTATTCCCAGAAATTATTGACGACTACATTACGGAAGAAAATCCTGTTCGCTTCATAGATGCATTTGTGGATAGCTTAGACCTAATAGGGCTTGGTTTCAAACATGCTGAGCTAAACACCACAGGTAGACCCCCTTACGATCCTTCAGACTTATTAAAACTCTATATTTACGGTTACTTAAACCGTGTGCGTTCCAGCCGGTCCTTAGAGAAAGAATGTAAAAAAAATGTTGAAATGATGTGGCTTCTCAAAAAACTCGCTCCAGATTTCAAGACCATTGCCGACTTCAGGAAGGATAACCGAGATGCAATAAAGAGAGTGTTCAAAGAATTTGTACTCTTATGCAAGAAACTTGACCTGTTTGGAGGAGAGCTTGTGGCAATAGACGGCAGCAAGTTTAAGGCGGTAAATTCGAAGAAGAGAAATTTTAACGAGGCAAAATTAAAGAAGAGGCTTAAGGAGATAGAAGAAATAATAGAGCAGTACCTTAAAGAAATAGAAGAAAACGATAACAGTGAAGCCCATGATAAGTCACCAGATAAAAAGGAATTAAAGCAAAAAATCGAACTGCTTAAAGGGAGAAAGAAGAATACCAGGAGCTTTCAAATAAGTTAACGGAAAGTGGGAAAACGCAGATTTCCTTAACAGATCCTGACAGTCGTGCTATGCTTAATAACCAGAAGATAGAGGTCTGCTACAATGTGCAGATTGCAGTTGATGAAAAGAACAAACTCATCCTCGATTATGAAGTGACCAATGCGGTAGAAGATAGCGATCAGTTAAGCGAAATGTCAAAAAGAGCCAAGAATATTTTAGAGGTGGAAGAACTTAAGGTGACAGCAGATGCAGGTTATTACAATCCAGAAGAAATAAAGGAATGCCTTGATAACGGCATAATTCCTTATGTTCCAGAGCGAAATGCTGATGGACGAAAAAATATCGATCCATCTTTTTACAAACGTAAATTCACATACGATAAAGAGACTGATGTTTACATATGCCCTGCCGGTAACATGCTGAAACTCTGGGCTACATACAATGCTAGAACTGAAAAATGCAGTAGCTGTGAACACAGAACAAAATGTACAACTCACAAAAGAGGACGGATAGTAACAAGGCGGAGATATGAGGAAATCCTGGAAGATAATCGAAAGCGGGTCAAAGATAACATGGATATGATAAATAAAAGAAAAGAGCTTGTTGAGCATCCTTTCGGAACTATAAAAAGAGCATTTAATCAGAGCTATCTGCTGCTGAAAATGTTTCCTAAAGTTGGAGCCGAGATGAGCCTTACGATGCTTGCTTATGACATTACAAGAGTTATTAATATAGTGGGATTGAAGAAATTAATAACTGAAGTGGCTACAGTTTAATAATTTCTTTATTGGGTAGCTTCTGAAAACGATTCGGTATATAGAGGATTGTGAATTTTTGCCACTCGTTTGAGGTGATTTTAGGAATATTTATTAGAGATATTAATCTATTTATCACACAATCTGTCGTTGTTAATGTTTGTATCCGTTTTCAACGCCGTCTATGAACTTCGTTCATAGCTGACTTATGGAGATTTAACCACATATTGTTTTATTACCCCGGGTTATCTACTCGCATGGTAAATATTATATATAGTAATGTTGTATTATGCCTCGGTGAAGTTAATGAGTCACGTTATCGGATTGAAATGCAGGGAATGCGGCGCTGAGTACCCTGCCGTTATCCAGAATACATGTTATGAGTGCTTCGGTCCACTTGAAGTAAATTACGACTGGGATTACATTTCTGATCATATCAGCAAAGAGAAAATCGCAGCAGGCCCGAAATCCATCTGGAGATATGCAGACCTCCTGCCCCTTGAATCCGAGAAACGCATCGACCTCGGTGCGGGTTTCAACAAGCTTCATCACGCAGACCGCCTTGGCGCAGCGCTCGGGCTGGATGAACTTTATATTATTGATGAATCCGTGAATCCCACCAACTCCTTTAAAGACAGGGTAACATCCGTAGCCATTTCAAAAGCCATCGAATTCGATGTAAAAGCCGTGGGATGCGCAAGCACGGGCAACCTTGCGGCAGCCGTGGGCGCGCATGCTGCAAAGGCAGGATTACCCGCTTATATTTTCATCCCTGCCACAATAGAGCTTGGCAAGATTGTCCAGATGCTCATCTATGGCCCTAACGTCATCGCGGTGGAAGGCACTTACGACGACGCCAACCGCCTTGCAAGCGAGGTTGCAGACTCCCATCCCGACTGGGCTTTTGTGAACATAAATATCCGTCCTTATTATACAGAAGGTTCCAAGACGCTGGCGTACGAGACAGCAGAGCAACTGGGCTGGCAGGTTCCCGATCATATCGTGGCTCCAATGGCAAGTGGGGCGCTGCTCTGTGCAATTTCGCGCGGGTACAAGGAGCTTGAACGCGTTGGCCTCGTGGACAAAGCTGATGTCAGGATTTCAGGGTCGCAGCCTCTTAACTGTTCACCAATATCCTGCGCTGTCCAGCATAATAGCGAAGTAGTCCCTGTGAGGAACTTCGAAACTGTGGCGCACAGCCTTGCAATAGGCAATCCGGCAGACGGATACTATGCCAAGAAGACCATCCTGGATTCAGGTGGCTATGCGGCTACACCTACTGATACCGAAATCATTGAAGCTATCCATCTTCTTGCAAGGACTGAAGGCATATTCACAGAACCCGCAGGAGGCACTACCATCGCAGGTTTACAGAAACTTGTTGAAAGCGGACATATACAGCATGATGAACGTGTCGTGGTCTATGTGACCGGAAATGGTCTCAAGGCGCAGGAGACTTTACTTAAATCATTGCAGCGCCCGCCTGTGATAAAACCAATGCTTAGCGAGTTTGAAAAACTCACCGCGCCCGGTCTTGATATTAATAAACAGCAAGTGGCTCTTGCACATTCTTAAAGGTGATACAAATGGTCAAAATAAGATTTTCATCTGCATTGAGCAATGTTACCCATGCTCGCGAAACGATTCTGGAACTTGGTGATACGACAGTAAAAACCGTGCTTGATAAACTGGTTGAACAATTCGGCCCGGATTTTGAGCGCCGTATCCTTGACAAAGGCGAAGTGAGGCGGTTTGTCAACCTGTATGTGAACGGCGAGGATATCAGGCATTTAAATGGCCTGGCAAGCCCGGTGAAGGATGCAGACGAGATATCGATACTTCCGGCCGTGAGCGGTGGATAAGACTTTTTTATTTTTTATTCAAACGTCTTACAATTAAGATTGCTGCGATTGCGGCAATCGCTTCAAATGCCGGGACTTCTATTTTTGTTTTTTGTTTCTTTGCAGTAGCTGTGGGAGCAGGCATTGCAGGCTCGGTCACGTAAGGAGTAATTGTAGGTTTTACAGGTTTTTTATCCGAGGCGACAGCGCGGGAATTAAGAACAACTGAGGTTTTCGCAATCATTTTCGCATATGAATACTGGGATATTTTATCATAAGTATTTGTCATTGTTTCAGCGTATTCATACGCGCTCACCGCAAGCGTAGGTTCAATCCCTGCCAACCTGGCTTCGTTGATTGCCACCTTTGCGGCTTCCATGCCCTCTTCTATTTTTTTATCGGCGTCTGCATTGCCCAGTAATCCTATAGTGGTGCTTGCTTTTATCGTAGCCTGGAGCGAATCGAAAATCGCGCCTGCATAGTATCCCCGTTCCATCTCTTTCTGGGCATGATTTATATCATCATCTGAAGCAGTTATAATTTCAGTGTGAACCCCGCCGCTTTCTGCAATCAGCGTTTTCATGTATGTATTGATGGACTGCGCCTGGGAAAGGTACCACCCTGTGCGGTCTTTTAATACACTTCCCGGCACTATTTTATCATGGGGTGTAGCAAGCGTCAGCCACCACTGCGCTGTCCGCGCCCTCTCATTTGCAAACGCGAGAGAGAAGATCTTCTCATCCGCATTGTTGAGTTTTTTTGCCTCCTCAAGTTTTGCTCTTGCTGCGGTTATCCTGGATTCAGCAGCTCCCGTTGCTTCCACATCGCTTATCCCATACAACGTGAAATTGGAATGGTCGGACTCCGAGCTTTGTATCTGCTTCTCGACTTTATTTACAAGTTCTTCCAGGTATTGCTCTTTATCACCTGCCTTGCTGTAACCGTCATTCCACTGTGCAACACGCAGGTTAATCATTGCATTAAAATACGAAGAGGTTGCAGCGTAGTATTTTTTGTCATCGTACGTCTTGTCCGCCCTTTCCAAAATGTCTTTTGCCTGCTCCACGAATTGGCTTTTTGGAACCGAAGTGGCGGTATTTTCATACATGCCCCTTGATTCGTTTTTCAGGTTGGAGGCAAGGGGTTCAAGAAGGTTGAGATAATCGGGGGTGAGAATCGCCCCTTTGTATACAGGTTTCGTAATTTCACGACCTGTAAAAGCTAACACAGCATCCTGGATTGTATTGACTTCTTTGACTGTAACATTCAGTTTTTTCCCGAGTTTCACCACATCAACGGTTTCTTCCTTTTCCTCGGGGATTATGAGTGCTCCTTTAGATTTTGTAACCGTCTTTTTAATTGCAACTGAACTCTGCCCCTCTGGTATCAGGAAAAGTGTGGCGTTCTTTGCTGCTGCGGCTTCAAGCTTGTAAGGAATACCACCCACAGGACCTATAGATTCATCCGGATTTATCATGCCGGTCATGACAACTCCAGGTTTTAAAGTCCATTTGTTTATAGCGGCAATTGTAGCCACGGTCAGCGCGCCGCCTGCCGAGGGGCCGCCGATAATCGGTGAACTTATATCAATAATATAATAAAAATCATACGACTTCTGGTCAACCCCGAGCACATCCGAAGCAACCATTGCCGCAAGTCTTGCCGACCCCTGGAGGTCAACCTGTGTGTAAGGATTTGTGTCCACAAAAACATGACCTGTGCCATTAGTGACTATCACCAGGGCGCCTAGAAGAACCCCTTCATCGCCCTCATCCGTGCTTCTATCTGCCACGAGCGGGATTGAAACCCCATCTTCAAGTGCATGAACGCCGTTTAAAGTAACCAAAAACACTAAAAACAGCAACAAGAATTTGTTAAACATATCGATTTTCCTGCAAATACTCATATATTAGATAAAATACTTAAAACCAATGTTTATGCACCTTCAAGACCCTTATACTATCCCCTACAAAGGTATTTACGCAGTAGCAGACCGCAAGAACGAACATGTGGAAATAATGGAACATTCCAATTGCTACGGAGGTTCTGCGTGGGCTTTATACCATTATTCAAAGAGCCCGCTCGTCATGAAAAGCCGCGCTGTGGGAGACCTGATGCGTTACCTTGTAAAAGTGGGGACTTCGTCTCTTGCCCTGCGCTCTTCAACTGCCGCCGCGGGTATTGAATCTGTTCTTGTAAATGATGACGAGATTGAAATAACCTACAGCGGTCTTGGCGGCGGCGGCGTGGGCGCAACAACATGCAGGGCTTATGCGAAGGGCGTCCTGCGATGCAATATTACAGAGTCAGGCGGAGGAAAACGTGCAAGCGGCACAATTGTTGTCCCACGGAGGGAGAGGGTGCTTATAGGAATCGATAATACCGACTCAAAAGAGGTTGGAGCGACGTGGACGCTGGCGCATAATATCGCAGACGCTGTCGATTCGAATGAGCATAAATATATCTCTCATACCCTTGTCCAGCTTTACCCTGTTCCTGATAAGACACAGAACTGTGTGGCTACAGTACTTGAATTTGCCTGTACCCGCGGCGCAAGGGAAGAATTGCTTGATATGATAAAAGAAGGGCTCTTGGAATACAGCGTTTCGCAAGAGACAGGCATGGTGGCGTTATCGGATTTTGATGCTTCCGCACTCATGGAATACAGCAGGCTTTGCAGAAGTAAAATGATTTCAAAAGAACTTACTTTAAAAACAGCACAGGAGAATGGTGTTGAGATTTGTATCGGGGGCAAAGGCATCATAGGCGCACTCGCGGCACTTCCCTGGTTTTCACGAAATGATGAATCGGTGGCGATATGAAAACCGCTGTATTGGGTATTGATGCGATAATTTCCGGTCTTCTTGACAGCGGCGTAAGAAAAGTGACAGGCGTCCCCGGATTCCCTGTAACCGGACTTATGGAGGCTCTCAAAGACCCTAAATACGGCGACTTACGTCACGAATGGTCGGTCAATGAAAAGGTTGCGCTTGAAATAGCACTTGGTTCATCTGTGTGCGGGGAACGCAGCGCCGTGATTACAAAGCATGTGGGGATGAATATACTTTCTGACCCACTTGTGACTTCGGCAACGCACACCATAGGCGCAGGCGTGGTTATAATTGCGGGAGACGACCCTGGCATCCAGAAATCCCAGAACGAGCAGGATTCGAGATTTTACGGGCTTCTTGCTGAGGCTCCTGTATTTGATCCTTCGACACCCGAAACTGCCTACCTTTGCATTAAAGAGGCATTTATTTTGTCAGAAAAAGTGAAAACTCCTGTAATCATCAGGCTTACAGACCGATTACTGGAAAAAGAGGGTAAAATTACGAGGAAGAAAAGCGCATTAAATACTGCGCTGCCTCTTGATAAGAAAATATGGCAGCTTACGATGCGGGGCAAACACGAACGATTCCACAGGGAGTCGTTTCCTGAAATGTGTGCGTATGCTGAAAATTCAAAACTGAACACATATACAAAAAAAGGCGATATCGGAATAATCTCATCAGGTTTTCCCGCATCTCTTGTTGATTCCATCGTACCCCCCGATTTTTCCCGCCTTTCACTAACAATCGTTAATCCCCTGCCTCTTGATTTGATTAACCGTTTCATAAGCGGGCATAAGTGCGTCCTGGTTGTGGAAGAAACCGAACCCGTTATTGAAAAACAGCTTTCAGGAGAAGTATTGGGGAAACTGACCGGGCACCTGCCATACGGAATTATTGAAATAAAGGATATTCAAAAAGCGATGGAAACTATAAAGAAAGACAATGTCGCACGCAAAATAAATCCGGAGACCATAAAGAAACGTGGAGCCCGTCCATTATGCGAAGACTGCCCGTACCTGCCCCTGTATAAAGCTGTAAAAGAGCAAAACGTGCCAGTCGCAGGCGACCTCGGCTGCTCCATATTGACCTCGTCACCGCCGCTATCTCTTCTTGACGCAGCTTTCTCCCTTGGCTCATCTATTGGCACAGCCTGCGGTTTTAACAGGAAGGGGATTGCGATTATCGGTGATTTTGGTCTTGCGCATTCAGGAATCCAGGGGCTTATCAATGCAGTCCATAACGGGCATGAAGTGGTAGTGATTGTCCTGCAAAATGAGGTGGCTGCCATGACTGGTGGGCAGGCTGTTCCGGAATTGACAGGGATGATTAAAGCTTATGTTAGAGATACCGAAATCATATATCCAGAGGACAAAAATTTGAAGAATATACTTGATAAAAAACTTAAAAAGAAGGGCATATCAGTGCTTCTGGCAAAGGCATCATGTCCAAGATTCAAATCCTGAATTTAAACTAACTAGCTGAATAGAACTAAAAACAATAATTGGGTGAAGTCACATGTTAGCCTTCAAGGAGTAAATAATGAAGAAAATAATTTTATCTTTTTTTATTTTCATACTTTTAATTAATAACGCTTCAGCCCTTAAAACATTCACCAACATCGGAGGAGATTTTACGATAGGATATTCAGCAGGCTGGAGTTATACTGAAAATTATGATGGTGCTGACCAGACTTTTACAAGCCAGACTGGTCGTGCCAAGGTAAGAATTATGGTCGTACCTTCGGATGAAATTAGTCTTACCCAGATAGTAGATAATAAAGAAAAAGATTTAAAAGATTCGAATATTGCTTTTGAGAGTAATTTGGTCGAAATCAATGGCGTTAGCGGTGTCGAATGGACGTATAGTGAATATTCTACTGAACAGAAACTTAGAAAGAAACAGGTCATCCTCTTTCCACAGGGCGAGAAGTATTATATTATAACAACAAGTGTTGCTGATTATCCATATTCTGATAATTATGCATTTTATTCAGGGGATTTTGATCAGATTATTAATTCTTTCAAGGTCATAACAAAACCAACTACAACAGCTTCTGTTTCAGGCTTTGAAATTCATAACGACCCATTGGAAAATTTCAAGATAAAATATCCATCAGGCTGGAAAATTTTTGAAAACTATGGTGATAGATATTTGTATATAGCTTACCTTTATGGCGAAAGCAGAACTGGAATATATGTTGATGTCTTTTCTTTAGGTGGCAGGAGCTTTTCTCAACTGGTGAATGATATCAAGAGCAATAAGAATCGGCAGGGCATATACCTATATAATGAAAAGAACATTACAATTAACAACCTAAAAGGAATTGAATGGGAGTTTAGATATACAAACCCCAGTACCTTTGAGGTTTTCGTTGAAAAAGAGGTAGTACTTCTTTTCGGCAATAAATATTATGTTATAACAGCATTTTCGGAGAGAGATACTTACCCACAGTATTCCTATTTATTTGACCGTATCATCAACTCTTTTGGAATAATACAATCTTCAACAAAGACCCAGATACCTATTGAGACCATAACGACCCCCTCACCTACATCTCAACCATCAGCAAATATCCGGCCAAGTATCAATCTTCATGGAGAAAAGACCGATGTGGTGCGCGGAGAACCAATCTTATTAACATTATCAGCAGTCACTGATATTACAAAAGGTCAGATGAACGTTCAGTTAACTTTGATTCCTCCTTCCGGGATGTCTGTGACTTCATCGGAATTCGTTACTTCAGGTCCCGGGCAATATACTGCTAATTATAAGGTTAATCCAGGTGACGGAAGACTTATTAGTATAAACTTACAGGCAAACCAGGAAGGAGATTTTGAGGTTAAAGGATGGACAGTATATTATTTTGGAGATGATAAGGCGAACGGAACAGAGAATACGTCAATTCTGCCAATAAAGGTAAGACCCAATGAAGCACCTATAAGCCTAAATTCGAATCCTCAAATTTTTATAATTATATTTGTATCGTTATTGATTTTTATATTTATGATTTATATATTTATATTTGTAAAGTTTAATAAAAAAATTTAAATTATGATTTTAGTCAACAGCAAATGCTCTGAAATCACATTATGCTTTATGTATTGCAATTATAATTAATAACACATGAACGAAAGAATAATGCTGAGGGTCGCCGAAGCCCATCACAGGGACGTTGGCAGGGATATTGCAAGGATAGACCGCGATGTGATGGAAAAACTGGGTATCCTGAGCGGCGATATTATTATGGTCGTGGGCAAGGAAAAAGCATGCGCAATCGCCGGGCCAGGTTATCCCGAGGACCAGGGAACCGAAATAATAAGGATAGACGGGAACATCAGGACGAACGCCCGCGTTGGGATTGACGATAAGATTTATCTTCAGAAATCAACGCCCCAGGTTGCAAAGCGGGTGGTTCTTGCACCCACGCAGCAAATCCGGCTTGTCGGGGGACCCCAGTATCTGCTCCGCCTCCTTGAAGGAAGACCTCTCACCAAAGGCCAGCGCCTCAGGGTAGAGACGGTGAGCAATCCATTATCATTCATCGTTATATCAACCCAGCCGCTGGGTCCTGTCATCGTAGCCAGGAACACGAGCCTTGTCGTGAAAGAAGAGGTTATGGAAGAGATGGAAGTGCGCCCAACCCATCTTACCTATGAGGATATCGGGGGACTGAGACGTGAAATCGGGCTTATCCGCGAGATGATTGAACTGCCCCTGCGGCATCCTGAGCTTTTCGAGAAACTTGGCATAGAGCCGCCAAAAGGCGTCCTGCTTCACGGGCCTCCGGGCACGGGCAAGACCATGATAGCAAAGGCAGTGGCGAACGAGACGGATGCAAATTTTGTTTCAATAAGCGGCCCTGAGATAATGAGCAAGTATTACGGGGAAAGTGAAAAGCACATCCGTGAAATCTTCGATGAGGCCGAAAAAAACGCCCCGACCATTATTTTCATTGACGAGATAGACAGCATCGCCCCGAAAAGAGAGGAGGTCACAGGCGAAGTGGAACGGCGCGTTGTGGCGCAGTTGTTATCATTGATGGACGGTTTGAAAAAGCGGGGACAGGTGATAGTTATTGCTGCCACGAACCGCCCCAACGCAATCGATGCTGCGCTTCGCCGCGGCGGAAGATTTGACCGCGAGATAGAGATCGGCATCCCGGACAGGATCGGGCGGCTTGAAATACTCCAGGTCCATACACGGGGGATGCCGCTTGCCCAGGATATGTCCGAGGAGACGGGACTTCGCGAAATAGCCGACATGACGCATGGTTTCGTGGGCGCGGATATTTCTTCGCTGTGCAAGGAAGCCGCGATGCATGCAATCCGACTAATCCTCCCTAAAATCAATATCGAAGAAGAAATCCCTCCTGAAATCATGGAAAAAATCGTAGTGACAAGAAATGATTTCCAGAATGCGCTTCAGAATATTGAACCATCTGCGCTGCGGGAAGTGTTTGTCGAAGTGCCTGCGGTGAGGTGGAATGAGATAGGGGGGCTTGACGTGGCAAAACAGGAACTCATAGAAGCTATCGAATGGCCTCTAAAATATCCTGAAGCATTTGAAGCTATACACATAAAACCTCCGAAAGGCGTTTTGCTTTTCGGCCCTCCCGGTACTGGAAAAACAATGCTAGCAAAAGCGATAGCAACAGAAAGCGAAGCAAATTTCATAAGTATCAAGGGGCCAGAGCTCCTGAGCAAATATGTGGGAGAATCGGAGAAGGCAATCAGGGAAACATTCAGGAAAGCCCGCCAAGCTGCACCCACAATCATTTTCTTTGATGAGATTGATTCGATAGTCCCTGCGCGTATAAGTGGATTTGATACAGGCGTTACGGAAAGAGTTGTAAGTCAGTTCCTAACTGAAATTGATGGTCTTGAAGAATTAAAAAATGTTGTGGTCATAGCTGCAACCAACCGCCCTGAAATGGTGGACCCTGCACTGCTTCGACCAGGGCGGTTTGACAGGCTTATATATATAAGACCTCCTGACCTCAAAGACAAAGAAAATATCTTCAAAATACATCTTGCAGGTATGCCATTATCCCCTGATGTAGACATAATAAAACTTCTAGAAAGGTATGTATTTTGTTGGGATAACATTCCTGGAAGCGATAACGAGAAACTCATAGAATTTCTAAAACAAAAATTTGGTATTGAATGGAAAAAAGTAACAATTGAAAAAACCGATGATAATAAAACTATTAGAATATTTAACGACAATAATTCTCTTTCGCTAATACTTGATGATGAAAAATCAAAGGTAACTATTGAAATCGACGATTTTAGACGTAGTGAACTCATTACAAAAATGGAAAACGATATGCTAAGCATATATGCAGAGAAGTTTGAAAACTATGTGGGGGCAGATATTGAAGCAGTATGCCGCTATGCAGCAATACTTGCCCTCCGGGAGGTTATTAAACCGGGGATGGATAGAGAAAATGTTAGGAAAGAGGCAGAGAAGGTAAATATCAGAATGGAGCATTTTGAAAAAGCTTTTAATATTGTGAGACCTACTCCATGGGATTTAAAAGAATATGAAGCGATGGCAAATTTTACAAAAATCATCAATATAGATAAAACAAAAAAGGAAAATTAAAAATGAAAAAAATTACGGATTTTGATGAATTCCTGAAACAATTAGAAGATGCCCTGGATAATATCATGCAAGAAATCGATGAAGCTGATATTCCTGAAAATATGCCTGTTAATATCAATATTTCGATTAACCTGTTTCCGGTTATGATTCCAGGCGATGGGGATATTTGTGCCCAAAAGTACCCGAAAACGCCTGTGGATATACTCGAAACCGATGAAAAAGTCCATGCGATAATCGGGATTCCAGGAATGGAACTGAAGAATGTTAAACTCGCAGGTTCGGGAAGGCTGCTTGAAATTATTGCGGACAATCCTGAAAAAAGTGTAATAGATTCGATAGAATTGCCCGCAAGAGTTAATAAAACAGGCATGAAAGCAGCATTGAAGAATGGAATTCTTGAGATAGTTTTTAATAAATCAAGGAGATATTCTGATAGATAATATATATTACTTGGACATAAACGGCACTGTTCCAAAATCCAGTTATTTGCGTAAAGATAAGGTCATTTAATCTTAATTAATCCCGAAATAAGTGATACGATAGATATGATAATAGCCACCACAGCCAAAGGTTCTCTATAAACAATATCCTTTATCCATGAAATAAATTTGAGTTTTTCTATTCCTTCTGTGGTTATTCTTACATCTTTTTGAGATTTACCATAGGCAACTAAATTCTCTGCTGTTAAGCGTCGTATTTCGAGATAAATGTCACCAGGGTGATTTACTACTCCTTCTTCTAATGCTTTTTCAGTTAGTTCCGCTATTTCAATACCTTCCATATACTCCCAGTCATTCAGTTTTTCAAGTATCCACTTTTGAAGTTTACTTAGTCTTTCCATAATTTATAATTCATTCCCATTACTTTATTATTTCATTGACTCCTATATTTGTACTGACCGTTTCTTGTTCATAACTGGATTATAAGACAGTGCCACATAAACGAAGTGTAAATATTATTTCAATAATATTAAATTTACCTATCATCTACAAGGAAAGTTGAATAAATGAAATATTATGGCGAGTGCGGTGGTCTGGGGAGTGGGGTTAGTGGTTTAAAAAAGGTTTCGACCACCGCCAATGGACTCATTACCGCGTTCGTGTATATAAAGGTTGTGAAACAATTTGGTAGGCTATCTCAGTACTATCTTATGCATCGTTCTGCCAATCAATTTCTAAAAATATGAAGTTATTTAGCAGAATATAGAGATTTTCTATCTCCTTTCCAGTTAAATCAGCTTTTAATAACTTTTTTCTTTCTTCTGAGGTTTTTAAATAAATATTTTTATTTTTATACATTAATCCCATAGTTCTGTATCAATGTCTATATTTATTTTTGTTATACAATTCAGTATAACTAATCAGTACTCGGAAAAAATGATTACACATGGGCATTGTTACACATATCAGTGATACTACATTGATTGAAGCAAAAAGCAAACTTATGAACCGTCCCAGCAGAAGCAAAGGCAAGATGTATGATAAATATTTTGTTTACATTCCCAGTGAAGTTGCGAGAGATAGCAATTTTCCTTTTAAATCAGGTGATGAGGTTATCGTTAGAATTGACACTGAAAATAAATGTCTCATTATTAAAAAACATACTGAGAAGTCATAAGGTAGTGTAACATCTTTTGCTGAAACGTCTATATCAAGAACATCAATTTTATGACGAAAATTCAGCCGCAAGATGGAGATAAGTGTTTATACTTTCCTATACGTCAAGAAAAGCAGGGAAGAACATTAAAAGTCAGTAAAGCTTTTAATCAGTGAATTCATGTTAAGGGGGTATTATGATTGATATCGCTCTCCCAAAAGGCAGTCTTGAAGAACAGACTCTTCTTTTATTCAAACAGGCTGACCTTGAGATTCGAAAGACTGACCGCGAGTATAACCCGACAGTGAAAGACCCAAGGATCAGGAAGGTTAAAATCCTCCGACCGCAGGAAATCCCAAAATACGTTGAGGAGGGTTACTTTGACCTTGGCATATCAGGGAAGGACTGGGTGATGGAATCGGATGCCGATGTAGTTGAAGTCGCAGATATGTTTTACAGCAAAATGGGAGAGGGAATAGTGAAAATCGTGGTTGCGGTGCCGAATGAGCGGGACGTCAAAACAGCAAAGGATATTAAACCCGGAAGCAGGGTCTCGACAGAGTATCCCAAACTCACCAGGAGATTTTTTGATAACCTTGGAATCCAGGTGGATATCCGCTATTCGTATGGCGCAACTGAAGCAAAGGTTCCCGAACTTGTGGATGTGATTGTTGATTTGACAGAGACCGGTTCAACATTGCGCAAGAACGGTTTAAAAATCGTGGATATCATTCTTGAATCAAATACGAAGCTCATTGCGAATAAGAAATCATGGAAAGACCCGGTGAAACGCAGGGAAATCGAGGAGATTAAAATCCTCCTGCAGGCAGTACTTGAAGCGCGCGGCAAGGTTTATATTGTCATGAATGTCCCGGAGTCAAAACTTGACAGCGTTGTGAACGCCCTTCCTGCCATGAAAAAACCCACAGTTTCAAAACTTTATAAATCTGATTATTATGCTGTGGAAACCGTGGTGAGCAAGAGCGAAATCAATATACTTATCCCGAAACTCAAGAGTCTCGGCGCAGAGGATATTCTTGAGATGGATATTGCAAAGATTGTGCACTAATCAGGTATGTTAATAATAACCACCCCGTCTCGCCTGCATTTAACCCTTATCGACATGAACGCAAGCATCGGGCGCGTTGATGGGAGTATCGGTCTCACGCTTGATGAGCCTGTTATCAGTATCAAAGCCGAAAAATCTGACACGTTCGAAATAACAGGGAACAGCGAGCATCTTGAACGCATGAGAAATAGCGCCGCCTTGCTTCTTCCTGCTGGCGAGGGAATTCACATCAGCATAGAAAAAGATTATCCCTCGCATGTCGGTCTTGGCTCAGGGACACAGGCTGCTCTTGCGGCAGGCATGGCTGTGAACAGGATATACAACCTCGGTTTGAGCGTATTTGAACTCGCAATAAAAGTAGGGAGAGGTGGAACAAGCGGCATCGGCGTGGCTGCATTTGAAAAAGGCGGCTTCATACTCGACGGCGGGCATAAATTCAGCGAGAAAAAAGCGTTTCTTCCTTCAGCGGCAAGCAAGCTCCCCCCGGCGCCTGTTTTATTGAGAAAAGACTTCCCGGACTGGGATATTGTGGTTGCAATCCCGGAGCTGAAAGGAGCGTCAAGCAAAAAAGAGATAAATATATTCAAGGAAAAATGCCCTGTGCCGCTGCGGGAAGTGGAAGGGCTCTCTCACATCATCCTGATGCAGATGCTACCGGCGCTTGTAGAGGAGGACATAGTGACTTTCGGGAAGAGCATTAACTCTATCCAGGAGATTGGATTCAAGAAAAGAGAGGTGGAACTCCAGCCTGTTTCTTTAAAATTAATGCAGGCGTTGAGGGAGGGAGGAGCTTACGGGACAGGTATGAGCTCTTTTGGCCCAACAGTGTACGCATTTGGTGAGGATGCTGGGGACATTGAGAAAATAGCACAGGAATTTCTTGGGGAGAAAGGGAATGTCTTTATCACAAAGGCAAGGAACGAAGGCGCGAGAATAGAAAATAATTCATCGGTAAGACGTGATACATTTAATATCGGTGCTTCATATAAAGATGTGATATGAGTAGAAAGCCTGAGTGTAATGAAATAACCGCTAAATTCATAGAAAAATTAAAACAAATTGGACAATATGATATTATACCATATCGAAAAAGCCCTAAAATATATTTCATTGATGGGAAAAAAATTAACATTCGTTGTACTACCAAACTGGATTTATTTTATAGCGTGAACTTGAACGTTCTTCCAAAAGTCGATTATGTGGTATATCTTACCACCAGCCCAAAGCATAATCCCGAGCATTTTTTAATGTTCCCTTCCAAATTTCTAGAAGAATTAAAAGATGATATGTATCCAAATAATGAGCGACCTGAACAAAGAGTTTTCAATATCGATTGGGATGAAGGTTGCGCATTAATGCTCAAAAATCATAAAGTTCTGTGCGTTACGAAATACGGTTATGATTTAGATTCTAAACAATATCCAGATTTTAAGAATTTTTAGTTTTAGAAAAATATCCCATTCCAAATTTGTTCACTACAATTCAAATCTGCGTCTTTGAATTACTCAACATTTATCTATATTAGCAAATATGAAAGAATAAAATCTCAATATTCAGTAGGTAACATAATCCAATGGTCGAATCAGACGCACATAAAAAATACGAATTCAAAAGGACACTTGAGGTTCTGCGCAGCAAGCGCGGAAGAGGGACGGAACTCATCTCGCTGTATATCCCTCACGACAAGCAGATACATGAGGTAGCCGCACAGCTGAGGGAAGAATTCGGCCAGGCGTCAAACATCAAATCAAGAGTGACAAGACAGAACGTGACGGGCGCAATCGAGTCGCTGCTTTCAAGGCTCAAGCTGATACCAAAAGCCCCCGAGAGTGGCGTTGTGATTTTTTGCGGTGCCGTGGATATAGGCGCTAATAAGACCGACATGGAGACATACATAATCGAACCACCTGAACCACTTGTATCCTACAAGTACCACTGCGATTCATCTTTCCTTCTCACGCCGCTTGAAGAAATGCTCCACGAGCAAAAGACATACGGTCTTCTTGTTCTTGACAGGCGCGAGGCCACTGTGGGTATGCTGCGCGGCAAGCATATCGAAGAGATGGCTCATCTTACTTCTAATGTTCCGGGCAAGCAGAGAAAAGGCGGCCAGAGTTCTCACAGGTTCCAGCAGCTTCGTCTTATTGCAATCAATGAATTCTATACGCGCATAGCTGATGTTGCAAGCGAGGTCTTCCTGGGGGTCAATCAGAAGGATTTCGAGGGTGTTTTCATAGGCGGACCATCACCCACCAAAGAAGAATTTGAAGCGGGTGAATTCTTTCATCATGAGATCCAGAAAAAAATACTTGGCCTTTTCGATGTGGCAAACACTGATGACTCGGGTTTGACCGAACTTTTCGATAAACTCGGCGATGCTTTGCAGGATGTAGAAGTTGTCCAGGAAAAGAAACATATGGAGCGTTTCCTTAAAGAACTTGTGAATGAGATGGGTCTTGCCTCCTATGGCGAGGAACAGGTGAGAAAGAATCTCCAGATGGGTTCAGTAGAGACGCTTTTGCTTTCGGATGAACTCCGCAAAGTGCGCCTCACGATAAAATGCGGCAATTGTGATTTTGAGGAGAAGAAAACCATTACAAAAAAACTGGGGGATGAGGAATACCAGCCCGGTAATTGCAAGAAATGCGGGTCGAGCCTTAAGGTCGCAGAATCCGTGGACATCGTAGAGGAGCTTTCAACCATAGCAGACCAGATGGGAACGAACACCGCTTTCATTTCCAGTGATTTTGAGGAAGGAAACCAGCTTCTCACGGCATTCGGCGGGATAGCGGCGATACTCCGGTTCAAGACAGGGATATGAAAATAAATTTCAATCCCTCTAAGGGCTGATTTTAACAATCTATCACGCGGTTGATGACAATTGCAGCCCCGATTTCAATCCCTCTAAGGGCTGATTTTAACACATTTTCGATATGTCACCTGACCGAGATACACAAGATTTCAATCCCTCTAAGGGCTGATTTTAACCTCTTACCTTTAATTGACGTACCTACAATCATATCAATTTCAATCCCTCTAAGGGCTGATTTTAACCCGGAAAAAGCCTGTCTTTTTTGTTGAGAGCCGCATATTTCAATCCCTCTAAGGGCTGATTTTAACAGGTAAGGTGCTGGCAGCTGCAAGCATAGGAGCTGTGTTTCAATCCCTCTAAGGGCTGATTTTAACTCTTCTTGAACTTTTCTTTTATCACCGCAGTTCTTGGTTTCAATCCCTCTAAGGGCTGATTTTAACATAATGTTTCTCAAGTTTCTTTTCGTATTCAAACTTGTTTCAATCCCTCTAAGGGCTGATTTTAACACGCAGCGCACCGTATCAATTATAGCGCGAAAAGGTGTTTCAATCCCTCTAAGGGCTGATTTTAACGAGCATAGAATCATAGAAAAGTTAGTCCTTGCTATTGTTTCAATCCCTCTAAGGGCTGATTTTAACGTACTTGGAACTTTTTCACTTGCACTAGCAAAAGAAGTTTCAATCCCTCTAAGGGCTGATTTTAACTCCTCATGCTATTCGACACGATTATAGCCCTCATTAGTTTCAATCCCTCTAAGGGCTGATTTTAACATCGTCTAATCAATCCTTGCATTCCGTTCCTTTTAGGTTTCAATCCCTCTAAGGGCTGATTTTAACAGGCATACAAATCGGGATTTGAGCAAGGGTTACTTCTGTTTCAATCCCTCTAAGGGCTGATTTTAACATACAATTATCTAAAATGTATATGAATCCTAAGCAAGTTTCAATCCCTCTAAGGGCTGATTTTAACTTCAATATTATCGTTCATCAAAGATTCATCTACAACGTTTCAATCCCTCTAAGGGCTGATTTTAACCACAGCCAAACTTCTTGCAGTAGATTATGGTTTGCAGTTTCAATCCCTCTAAGGGCTGATTTTAACCAGGTGGACAGGCAAAAGTTAGTTGACTCTATATATTGTTTCAATCCCTCTAAGGGCTGATTTTAACCGCCAGCAACCAGTGATAATATCTTCGTTGATAACTGTTTCAATCCCTCTAAGGGCTGATTTTAACTTCCCAGTATTGCCGGGGAATTACACTTCAGATATTGTTTCAATCCCTCTAAGGGCTGATTTTAACCGGGCTTGACACTGCGATGAGAATCGCGCAGATAAGTTTCAATCCCTCTAAGGGCTGATTTTAACACTTCCGCCCAATGGTTGTAGTGATTTTCTCTTTCCCGTTTCAATCCCTCTAAGGGCTGATTTTAACGTATATAAAAAAAGAAATATATTAAGAGGTAAAAATTGTTTCAATCCCTCTAAGGGCTGATTTTAACCAACTTAGGCACGCTTCTTATTGAACTCAAAACAGTGTTTCAATCCCTCTAAGGGCTGATTTTAACGTTTGATTAATATAACTTCCGCTTGCTGTTATCACTGTTTCAATCCCTCTAAGGGCTGATTTTAACATATTCTGGCGATAATAAACCCAGTGTTGTATAAATGTTTCAATCCCTCTAAGGGCTGATTTTAACACCCCATATATTCATATTAAAAGGGTTTCCTGCCTTGTTTCAATCCCTCTAAGGGCTGATTTTAACATTAAGGGTTCTACGGCATTGGTGTCTGGATTTACATGTTTCAATCCCTCTAAGGGCTGATTTTAACGAGCATTTCGGAGGTTTTCTGTTCAACACTTCCATGGTTTCAATCCCTCTAAGGGCTGATTTTAACGAACTATTTCCATGCCTCGACGACCCGAGAGTAGAAGTTTCAATCCCTCTAAGGGCTGATTTTAACGAGCGCAGGCATACGGAATATACCGACCATGCCAGCGTTTCAATCCCTCTAAGGGCTGATTTTAACAGGAAAATTACCCATTGTTCTGCCTGTAGCTAAAATGTTTCAATCCCTCTAAGGGCTGATTTTAACTCTCGCAATTTTTGGGACTGTGTTTGGTTACATAGCGTTTCAATCCCTCTAAGGGCTGATTTTAACGATGTAAAATGAACTTTGGTGGAATGTCAACGCCACTGTTTCAATCCCTCTAAGGGCTGATTTTAACGTGACTACCTTAACGTTTCTTAATGGTTGCTTAAGTGTTTCAATCCCTCTAAGGGCTGATTTTAACATACAATAGCGATAACTATATAAGGATACATGATAAGTTTCAATCCCTCTAAGGGCTGATTTTAACCAGTTTTTGCGCTTCAAGGACTGACATAAGTAAACCGTTTCAATCCCTCTAAGGGCTGATTTTAACCCTTTGATATTCGCTCATCATCAACCTCTTTTTCAACGTTTCAATCCCTCTAAGGGCTGATTTTAACAATTATTTCTGGAATGGTACAAAACAATTCGTAGCTAGTTTCAATCCCTCTAAGGGCTGATTTTAACATGTAGCCATTCAGGGTCCAGCGACCGCAATAATCTGTTTCAATCCCTCTAAGGGCTGATTTTAACCATGGGCAACGATTGACCTGAGTGCTATTGTTACCAGGTTTCAATCCCTCTAAGGGCTGATTTTAACTTTTTCGATGTCCTCTGTTTTCATGATGCCTCCTACGTTTCAATCCCTCTAAGGGCTGATTTTAACAATAGAATCCAAGCCCCTGATATCGTATATTGCTCTGTTTCAATCCCTCTAAGGGCTGATTTTAACCTATGAAAATGAAAACGGGAAAATAACTATGTGGTCGTTTCAATCCCTCTAAGGGCTGATTTTAACTCCCGGGGCTTTAACTGCCTGTGTGGTTCCTTCGTCAGTTTCAATCCCTCTAAGGGCTGATTTTAACGGGGATTGGTTTATTCATTCCGGTGGGTTTTATTTTGTTTCAATCCCTCTAAGGGCTGATTTTAACAAGGAGATTTTGTCGGCAAATATGCCGTGCTTCTTGGTTTCAATCCCTCTAAGGGCTGATTTTAACTGCGCATTCAGTTCACCTTCGGATCCATGAGCTCATGTTTCAATCCCTCTAAGGGCTGATTTTAACTATTCCTGCCCTTCTTTCCTGAGTTTGATGGGTCGAGTTTCAATCCCTCTAAGGGCTGATTTTAACCATACAAAGATTATCTCGCAGGGTATATATATTTGAGTTTCAATCCCTCTAAGGGCTGATTTTAACCAATGAAATGTATATCCCGCTGCTTAAAAATATCATACGTTTCAATCCCTCTAAGGGCTGATTTTAACAAATTGACCTGGTAATTGTCAATCGAATAGATCGCCGTTTCAATCCCTCTAAGGGCTGATTTTAACCTGTTAGGAGTGATTTTCATGTGTCGACACTTTCTGCGTTTCAATCCCTCTAAGGGCTGATTTTAACAAGATAGTAGATTTCCTAGTGGAGAAAAAGACGCCCGTTTCAATCCCTCTAAGGGCTGATTTTAACCCGTTGCTGTCAAAATAAGGGCTGTTCTTGATGTAGTGTTTCAATCCCTCTAAGGGCTGATTTTAACGCATACATATATACGTTTTGGTACGATAGTACAAACAAGTTTCAATCCCTCTAAGGGCTGATTTTAACCTGATGCTCTATGCCGGCGTCGTCTATGACCTTCGTCGTTTCAATCCCTCTAAGGGCTGATTTTAACTGTAACAACAGGCGAGGCAATCATGAGAACCGTCATGTTTCAATCCCTCTAAGGGCTGATTTTAACCGCTAACTGCATCGAGCTAAGGACCTTCTCAAAAGCAGTTTCAATCCCTCTAAGGGCTGATTTTAACGAAAGACATACATACATCGGTATCACATGTAAAAATGTTTCAATCCCTCTAAGGGCTGATTTTAACGCGGAGTTAGGATATTCCGTGGGAGACGTCATTAAGGTTTCAATCCCTCTAAGGGCTGATTTTAACCTTTGGTGGGATGGCAGCGGTAGGCGGGTTCTTCGCAGTTTCAATCCCTCTAAGGGCTGATTTTAACATATGAGGGCGGGGTAACATACTCAACAACATACGACGTTTCAATCCCTCTAAGGGCTGATTTTAACATTTAAACGAAGGCTGACATAACTAAACTGTCTGTTGTTTCAATCCCTCTAAGGGCTGATTTTAACGAAAGACATACATACATCGGTATCACATGTAAAAATGTTTCAATCCCTCTAAGGGCTGATTTTAACTTAACTTTCAAATATTAGAACAGGAGGCTCAAAAATGTTTCAATCCCTCTAAGGGCTGATTTTAACCAAGCTTTTTTCGGCCGTTTTTACGGTGGAATTAGTTTAGATAAATAGACAGTTTTTCAGATATTGTCTATTGATTTTCTCTCAAATCTAAATAGAACTCATACCACAAAAACCTTTGTAAAAATAAGATTTTGAGTCGTGCATCTCAGGTTTTGTATTTCCTTTATAAAGATCCACGACTTTAAACCATCGACATCAGATTATTGTTGTGATCTCAGCCTTCTTAGTACCTATTTCATCAATAGCGAGATACTTCCGGTCTCTCGACTTATAACATATAACATTATCCTGGGATTCATCGATCACATCCCTGAGACCATTCATTATCTTCATGTATTCAGGCTCTGTAAGCTCACCTTCCAGCACACTATTCTGCACCCAGTTAAGATACTGCTTCAGGTAAACCCTTACCTTATTCACCCTCTCCACCCCAACATCATAAACAATTATTACGTACAGGATTACCACCACATAACAAGTGGCTTGTAATCCTTTTCACCGAGGCAGTGCTTCACAAGTTTATACAATTCAAGTCGTATGAGCCGCTTGAAAGAAACATTTTGATCCAATCCCCTGTGTTTAATGGTCGTGGAAAGTTTATCATTATACTCACTCAGGAACAGTTTTTTCCCTTTATCGCTCAGCAGCATATCCCCGATCTCTCCCCTGAAACAATCATCATCAAGCATGTTCTTGTTCACGAGCTTCAGGATTATCCTGTCGATAATAATGGGTTTGAATATCTCGCTCACATCAAGGGCAAGCGAGAATCTCCGTTCAAAAGGCTCATGGAGGAAAGAAATTGTTGGATTGAGCTGGGTATTGTATATTTCCGAAAGAGTTGTCGTGTACATAAGTGAATTCCCGAAGCTAATGAGCGTGTTCATCCTGTTCGCCGGCGGCATCCTTGATCTTTTGATTATCCTGTAATTCTCAGGGAATATCTCATCAAGCGCCGTATAATAAAGGTTCCTTATCCGCCCTTCCACATTCATAACTTCGGGGATAGTTGCTGTCCCCGGCAATCTTGCGATCTCGGATTCGATCCCGCCGATATGCGTTTCCAGGCTTTTCATCTCACGCGCGTAATAGTTAAGGTTTCGAAGGATATTTCCGCATGCGCCTTCCACAAAGGATTTCGCAAGGATCAGCCTCTTTGCGCTGTCAAGATAATTCGATGCCTGCTTCACTGTCAGGTCACCGCTTATCAGGGTTTCGCGCGGATAGAAAGACCCTTCATAAAAGCCATAATAATTGAAGAAATGTATCGGTATCCCGCTCTTTGCAAGGTAATCCACTACACCAGAGGAAAAACTTAGCCTTCCGTATGCGTAAATTGAATATATCTTATTTACCGGAAGGGCGCGTTTTGTGTTTTCGTTCTCGAAGTATACGGTATTTTCATGCCTTGTAAGCCCGCCGTCCTGGGTAATATAGTAATCTTCCTTCATGTTTCATCTCCATAGCAGAACTCAAAGTAAGCGCACTTCGGGCATATTTTGATCCTTTTGGGTGAGGGCATCCTTCCCATTGCGATCTTCCTGATATCATTTATCACATTTTCCATATCAGATTCATCCTTTTCAAGGAGAGTTATCTCTTCTTTCTTGCTAACGAGAGGATAATTTATCTCTCCCGAGGCCTGGATGCCTTTTGATTTGAGGTAATACAGGTAATATAGCATTTGCCAGCGATGCGCCTCTTCCATGCTTTTTGTCTTTTTGATTTCATGGAGAACGATGGTATCTCCCTTCCTGATGAAATCGATGCTTATCGTCTGGTCGATGGTGATCTCTTTTGAGTCGCGCTTATAGCGGTCTTCATGCAGTTGTTTTCCGATATTCACATTGTCATGCTCTTTCTCAAGTGTGATGTTGTGCGAGAACAGCCAGAGTTTTGTATGGCAGATGAAATAGTACGTTACCTTAACGCCAGTGATGCGCATGGCTCCGGTGATTATGTCCACAGGTTGCGTTTTTTCTTCTTCTTTCAATGCTAAGTTTGATATGACCATCCTGCTCCAGTATATTCATATTATCTTTACAAATATTAATAATGTTTTGCTGTATCAGAATAAGAGACGCGCAGTGTCCGCAACGACTGCGCGGCGGGGAGCGCGGGCAGGAAGGGGCGGCGCTTTTTTGGTTTATGCGGTGAAATTTTTATAAACACTTATCAATAATTTTCCGGCGCTTCTGTGGAAAACGAAACCGCAGATGAACACGGATGAACGCAGATTGGATGCATGGGATTATTTTGCGCTCGTCCGCCTCTTTATGCCGCGGCGCCGTCCGGGATATGCGAGGGGCGCAGAGTCTGCAAAGGCTGCGCGGCGGCAGTCACATATTCGCGGGGAGGAGGAATGGATGCGGCGGGGGCGGAATCTTATTATTGTGGCGGTTGAAAGATCCGGGTATGCAAATGCTTATAATAAAAGAACTAAAATTAGTTATTATGACAGTAGCTGCAAAAACCATCAAAACAGAGATACAATTACCTGTTGATATTTTATATTCACTTGGTATCGATAAAACTCGTATTGAATATTTTGTGAAGAAGAATTTCCTGCTGGAACTTTACAGGGAAGGGAGGATATCTCTTGCTAAAATGGCGGCTTTGCTTGGAGTGAGTCGAACTGAGATGCTGGGAATCATGAAAGATTCTAATATCCCTTTAAACTATGGTGTTTCGGAACTCAATGAAGATATTGAAACAGCGAAAAGACTGGGAATATTGAATGAAAGTAGTAAGTAATTCTTCCCCTCTTATTTTCTTATCTGCTGTTGGCATGCTGGATTTGTTAGAAACTGAGTTCGGGGAAATCCTGGTGCCTGAAGCTGTATATGATGAGGTTACTTCAAATGAGCTTAAGGGCTCAAATGAGGTAAAGCATGCTGATTGGATCAAGGTTCTTCCTATAAAAAATATTGAGGCGCTTTCTTTTTTGCCAATTCTGGACAGGGGTGAAGAAGGGGCGATTGTTCTTGCTATTGAACTGGATGCAGACCTTGTTTTGCTGGATGACCTTGCTGGAAGAAGGGCTGCCATGATGCAGGGACTTAATGTTATGGGAACTCTGGGGTTTTTGAAAGTGATGCACCGCAAAGGGAGGATAAAAAATTTCAGGGATGTACTGGAGGGTCTTCAAAAGAATGGATTCTGGATGAATGCTGATATGTACAGGAGAATGCTGGAAGATTAGGGGAAGGTGAAGAGCACCCTTTAACTCCCGGCGGCGCATTTATTGCACAAAATTTTTTATAAATATATATAAATAAATTTCTGGCGCTGCTACGGAAAACGGAACCGCAGATTAACGCGGATGAACGCAGATTTATTGCATCGGATTATATCGCGCTCATCCGCCTCTTTTTACCGCGGCGCCGTCCGGGAGATGGGTGGAGGCGCAGAGTACACGAAGATACGGCTGCGCGGCGGTGAGTGCGTATCGGCGGGGCGGGGAAGTGCAGGAGGGGGCGGCGCTCATGGCGATATTTCCGGTAAAATTTTATAAATAACAATCAATAAATTTCCGGCGCTTCTGCGAAAAACGAAACCGCAGATGAACGCGGATGGACACAGATTAGATGCATCGGATTATATCGCACTCACCGCCTCTTTTTACCGCGGCGCCGTCCGAGAGATGCGGGGGGCGCAGAGTCCGCAAAGGCGGCGCAGTGGAGAGAGAGAAAATGGGCGGGGAACAGGACATGATCATACTTGTTGCGCCCTGTAAAGGGATAGTCAGGGGTACTCAGTTGATTCCAATGGAATCTTATAAATACATACAATATATCAAATAATAATGCCAAGTGATAAATTATCCATTTCTTCTTTAAATTTATCTGATTTTATGCCATCTATGAAATTATAACATTCTGAGAACTTTTGCGTAGATAATATGATGTTGAATTTATCATCTCGCTCAATAAACCCTTCAGCTTCCAGATAATCGGAAAGGTTTGTTTTTTCATTTTTTAAGTTAGTTATTGTAATAATAAATTGGTTAAACAGGCTAGTAATTTTCCGTCTAATATAAACATCTTCAAATTTATTTGTGGATTCCATGATTTGTTTCCAGACAATATATACATTTTTTGTGAAGATTACCTCTCCAGATATAATCTTTTGAATCCCCTCAAATTTCATTATGATTGGATCAACGATAATGGATTCAATCTTATTTTTATCATATTCAGACAAATATTTAAGTGGAATTTCATCACAAACGAAAATATCTATTTGATCCACTCTTTGGTCTATTACATTAAGTTTATCGTTTATTGTCTTAAAGTGTAAATCTCCTATTTCACGACTAATAAGAGGAAAATTATCTCGTGCAATTTTTTTTAAATTTTTTGACAAAACATTATAATATTTATTGAATTTTTTATATGTTAAAATTTCTTCTATATCTTTTTGATTAAAATCAATATTTTGGATTTTATATCTATCATAAGAGCGATATATTTTCTCACTGTCTGATAAACTTCCATCTTTGTACATTATGATGAATAGTTTCGAAATATTTGATTTTTTTGCATTACATTCTCTATTAATTCTTCCAGATATCTGTTCTATGCTGTCTAATATTGAATAATCCCTTACTCCAAAATCACAATCAATATCGACACCAGCTTCAATCGATTGAGTTGAAACAATTATTATTCTTTCTTTTTTTGATTTATCTTTTATTTCTTCAATTATTTTCTTTCTTCTTAAGCTCGATATGGTGCTATTTAATAAATAAATGGAATAATTCTTGAAATCACAATCCGATTTAATTTTATTATATACCTTTCTTGAAGTAGATATTGTATTAAATGTCAAAAGAATTTTAACTTCTCCAGATTGGTAATTCTCATCAATTTCTTTCATCAAAAGGTTTTTAATTCCATTCATATCACTGATATCTTTTTTGAAAATAATAGTATTTCTTTTGAATAGAGCATGACTAAAATATTTTTCAGGTGAGTCAATAATTTGTGGAACTTTAACATCGTCTAGAAAATCATTGATATCTGGAAGAGTAGCACTCATAATAATATAATAAATATTCAAATTTCTGCTGGTTTCCTTAATAAAATCATAAAACACTCTAAAATTTTTATCACTTAATGTCTGTATCTCATCAACAATAACTATGCTGTTACATAGGTTTGCAATCTTATACCGATTATTTCCTCCATTTTTAATAATACCGTTGAAAAAATTCACATTTGTTATAACATTTACACAATTATTTAAAAAATTATCATCCCTAATTACCATCATTTTCTTTAAATTAGGTATTGAATCTCTATTTTCCACACCTTGGAACTTATTTACATATGCTCTTGAGTATATATCTGAAAGAAGACCCGTTTTATTATATGTAAATAGAGTTTTGTCAAATAATGCTTTATCGATTGCTTCATAGTTCTGTTCAATTATATTGATATATGGAAAAACATAAAATAGTCTTTTCACGCTCATATCATGCTCAAGAATATCCAGCGCCAGTTTCATGGAAATATTTGTTTTTCCGCCACCAGTTGGAACAGATAGCATAAATATTTTTTCATTTCCTTTAAGGAGTTTAGTTATGTTATTGCTGCATTCAATCAATATCTCTCGTCGTAAAGCATTTATGTCTTTGCATTGTGAAATATCTCTTTGCTCACTATAATTAATATTTTTATTATAAGGTATTTGTAAATATGATTTTCTCATCTTCTCACGAATAACATCATCAATAATATTTAAAGGATACATGGCATCAAATGAATAGGTGAAATGCATTGTTGAATAGGAATCACTAAGAACAAGCAGTGAATATAGGAGCTTGACGAGTAAGAATATCTTTGGCCATTCAACATTATTTGAAAAGAAATCTTTTTTGAAATCTTCTGTTAGTATCTTCTCCTCGATATTCGTTAATTGAAAAATCTGATTGATTATTTCTATTTGTTCATTATCATAGAATTGATTTATTGTAGTAAAATCAGCTAATTTTCCATGATGATTTCGAACAATATTTTCCATCAAATAAATTCCATCAACTGACTCATTAAATTTTTTTTGAAGAAAAGCACTTAGAACTCTTTCTGAAAAAAAACTATGTTCAGTGTTACCCGAAAATGATTGTCCTTTTACTTTCTTTTTTTGAAATTTCGGATTCATTTTTCCGATATCATGGTAATAAATTGCATACGAAAGAATTTGTTTGTTTTCATTTAGACATTTTTCTCCAAAAACGGCAGAAATCAGTTTGTCAGGTATTGGTTCAAGTCCTAATTTATCCACAATATGCAAGAAGTAATTACTACAAAGCTCTGAGTGGTCTTCTAATAATTCAAAATCATTCTCTTTTCTATGAGCAGAATAGAATATATTTCGTGGTATTAGGCTTTTATCTAAAGTTTGAAAAATATCCTTAAAAGTATTAGAATATATAGTAGTAGTCATTATTTCTTGTGACAATTAAATTACCTGGATTCTTAAATGATATAACACATTCTTTTTGGGGAATTGCCATTAATCGATAAATATATTTGAAATTTTCATTGAAGTCTATTGGCAGCATTTCCAATTTCATGTTATTAACTCTGTTATCTTTAAATTCATCAAATGGAAATATACTAGAGCACTTTACTTCTTCCAGCAAATTTATTTCATAGTCTTCCAAGGAAATATATTGGATGTTTGCAAAAAATTCATTTTTTCCTAAATATATAGGGAAAAAACTTTTATTATTCTTAATATATTCAATTATTCTATTATGTATAATGTTGTTTTCGTTCAGCAATATACCAATCTCATAGTTTGGCTCCAGCAATATCTGTTCATTAATTATTACATTGGGCGGACCTGCATCAATGCGGTTATTCAAGTAACTGTTCATGCTATTATAGATTACAACAAACTTTTTATCATGATAATTATTGGATTTTATATATACTTTTACATCTTTGAGTGTACGATAAAATTCAGGCTCTAATTCATTATTCTTATTTCCCCCAAGGCCAGCAATTGAACCGATAAGTCCTAGCAATTGAGGTTTTGGAATGATTGAATATGTATTCCTAAAGCGATTGCTAATAGGCTGATTAAAATGGGCAAAATCCCCAAATAATTTAAATTTTAGGAGTTTCATTTACTATATTTTCCCTTTTTGAGCTTTCTTATGCAATCTCATGAAGTTTATGTCACGGTTTTATATTATTTTCAAGTATAATATTCTTGACTTTGTTGCTATATTCTTCAAGTGAAGTTTTATCGATATCAGCATTAACCAATTTCATGACTTTAGAGTAATTAATAACTATTTCATCATTTAAGTCGTAAATCTCAACAAGTGAATTTAAATTGTTAAATATTTTATCTTGTTCGTTCTTAAACCATAGCATACTTACAGTTTCACAGCCAAACATTGTGGTAGAATTTACCCATCCCACAGCATATTTCATCGCTTTCTTTAATTTCTCAATATCTTCATCTTTTATTTTGATACCTTGTTTCTCTGCAGAGTTCATGTTTAGACAAACATCGTATACATAATAAACATCATCTGCTCTGGATTCTTCTCCTATTGTTGTCTGTTGAGCATCTTTACTTTTCTCATTTGAATTACGGTAAGGAGATAATATATTTGAAGAAAAGATACTGGATTTATTATATCTATTAACTCCATAATTTATTTGACACGGCCCAGTTAAAGATATATTACTATCAACGGCAAATACGATTCCAAATAATCGAACATCTATGAATTTTAAAAGATCTTCAAGAATGACTTTTTCATCTTTAGGAAGTTCTTTTTTATTACATTTCTTTAGATAATTTTCTCTTAATGTGAGATATCGTTGCGTTACAGCTCCCTTTTCATCCGTATGAAATTCTTTAGATCTATGAACGAAGATTGGTTCTTCCTTTGAGAGATATTCCCTTATGCAATATTTTAATGCTTTATCAGTTGCAAAAATTTTTCCAGTAGGTAATCTCCGTGGAAGTCCATCAAAACCCGCATTGAAATTCGCATTTTTTGCATTCACAACAACTATTCCGTTATAATTCATTTTATTCCTCCTCTTGTTGTTTAAATTCTAATTCTTCCTTTTCCTTCTTTGAAACATACAAATGATTATTGTCAAAATAACCAGTGTACATCGGTATTTTATTGTCCTCATAATTTTTCGTGAATTCAAATGCTAAAACATTGCTAATGAGTGAACGAAAACCACGGTTATTATCAATATATTCATTATGAGAATACTTTTCTAGCACCGCAATCAATTTCTGTTTTAAACCATCCATGTTATGAACATTCATAGTATATTTGGTGAATAAGCTAAACCTATTTTCAGTTTTGCTAACCTGCAACAGATAATAAAATATCTGTCCCATCGAATAGCTTGCTTCAAAATCATTTTCCAGTTTGATATTTTCCAAGTCCTGTATTTTTTCTTTCAGTCTAAGATATTCCGTAATAATACCGCCTCCATTTGGTTCTAAATTCAGATATTTGAAATAAATAGTTAAGAAAAATCGCATTTTATTATTTCCAATTTTCATCTGGTCGCGAAGATTTTGATTATCAACAAGTTCTGATAAAATCTCTATAAAGAGTTTCGTAAAAATTTTATCCTCAAACAAAGAAGCATCTTGAAAATATATATAATTTCTAATAATTGAATTATATTCGATAATTTTTAATTTTAGGAATGGATGAAGAGACTTGATCAAATTCTTGGAATCAGTTTCAAATAAGGACGGGATAAGTGCATTGTTGAAGAGCAGATTTAATTCCATTGAAAATGTGATTTTATCTCTATCATTTTGAATCAAAATTATTTCCTCATCTTTACCTTTGGAATCAAGTTCTTTTAATTTGGAACTTATCGGGATGTCTCGAACGTTTACTTTAGGATTTTCATTTGGAAGATTGTAATTGAAGTTATTAACATATCTAAAATCTATATCTTCAATTTTCGGATCAGTCATCATCATTACATAATCGAACTCATTAAAACGATTTCTATGATAGAGACCTTTTAACATTTTCAAGATGCCAAGCGGTTTAGAAGAGTAATCTTGATAATCAGTCTTGTCCACTGAAACAGTAGGAAATACATACCTATAAAATTTATTCTTTTTGATATATTCAAAAAAATTATAAATATTCTTGGCACATTTGCTACATATATTAAAATTTTCGGGGCTATCTGATTTCAAATTTGTTTTGTATCTTGTAGGATGTCTGAAAAGAAACTTCCGAGCTTTTTCTAAATCAAACATATTCCCCTGAGTTAACATATATAGCTGCTCAACCGCACCACAATTATCACAATTCCCTTTAAATGTTGGATATTTAAGAATTTTTGTATTGATATAATTATCAACAGCATCTAAATAATTATTAATTTCTGATTCATTTACAAGAAAAACCACATAATCATTTTTTTGTAATCCAAATTTATTTTCTGGATTTATAAGGTCGAAATCCTTGAAAAAATTTGCTACTTTATCAGAAAGCCAAGGAAATTTATTGAAATATTCAGTATTTTTAAAGGATGTTTTAAAAGCATCAACTTTTTTTTGAGGAAATTCTATAAATAAATTTTCATTGGGATATTTCTTGTCTTTATTAATAAACGTGTCAAAGATTTTAAAGTGAGCAGGAGAATGACTCATCAATGCAGCGTTTGATCCAATATTATTTGAATTATTATGAGTAGGATTTACGAATTTACTGCAATTGAAATAAGCAAGTAATTCCCTTTTTTTTTGTGAATATGTGGAAAATAGTGGATTTTCATTGATTTCTTCTAACAAGTTTTTATTCTTTATTAGAAATGGTGAATCTAATATTTCTGGAGGAACAACCAAAATATTTGTATCTTTGGTTTTTGAATTCTCGCTACTTTCCTCTAACAATTCGCTGTAATCATCTTCGGAAAACAAATTTACAATAAAGTTGTACAGACTATTCACCTCTATTGTTTTTTTCAACTACCCTCATCTTCTTCGCCTCCCGTGAAACCTCCTCCAACTGATCCAGCATCTCCGGCGGCATCTCCAGGCTTATCATCAGGAGCAGCATCGAAACCGCGCCCCGGTTGTAGAACTCCTTCGCGAGGGTTTCATGATCAAAATGTTCAATGCCTATTTCATGCACCTGTTCCCATGCATCATCAAAGGCAAGATACTGCATTTCCTTCGCGACCTTCTCACATCGTGGAATATGCTTCGCAATGTCCTGGGGTGTCATCTTCAGTTCTTCAGGAGAATAGCCCTTTTCCAGTAATTCCATACACCTGTCACAGGTCAGCATGTCATTTTTGGGCTTCGGGTCAGGGCAGTCCATATCTATGCCGCAAATGGAGCAGGGAACGTTCACCATCCGGCTATTCTTTGCCTTTCCACCTCGTTTCTCCGCCTTCATAGATTCTTTACATAATCTCCGGGATTATTAAACCTTTTGAAAGCGGGGTGAAACTAATTTTTTATCGCAAACATTACGATAGTCAAGTTTTTAAACCAGTTCAATCAAAAGGGAATCAGATGGCAGAACTCACAGTCAGGAAAATAATCGAAATCCATGACGAGATCATAAAAAAATATAGCGGGACAAATGGGGTATTAAGTGAAGCTACACTGGAAATGCTCGTCTATAAAGTGAATCGTGAGCATGATGTGTTAAAACAGTCATCTATGGTTCTGCACATAATAACGTCCCAACATCCGTTTTTTGATGGAAACAAAAGAACAGCCCTGGTGACGGCAGAAAAAATGCTTTACGATAAAGGATATTACATTCATGCAGAAGCTGAAGAAAAAGTTGATTTGATGATAAAAATAGCAGAATACAAATGTTCGGTAAAAACAATAGAAAAATGGGTCAAAGAAACAATCAGAGAACTACATCCGGGCTAATATCTTGAGAGCTTTATCGTTCCTTTGCATTATTTCCAATACTTCTTCTTTTTCTTTTGATGTAAGCCCCTCTTCTTTTCTTACAACTGTTCTGGGCTGTTTTGCTTGATATCTCATGCAAGCATCAATTAGTTTTATTCTATATAAACCATGCTTCAATATTTCGCAAACTCAATAGATTTGTTTCATGCCCCCTCTGCCTTCCCTATCCTCTTCTTCGCTCCCCTATCGCCTCCTCCAGATCATCCAATGGCGGCGGCATCCCCGGCTTATCATAAATCTTACGGGAATATAACGTCAACACACCCGAACCCCATTGCATTCTTCTCCCCAAGACCAGCGTCATAAGCAAACTTCAAAAGTTCAGGACTTGCCTGGAGATGCATACTGAATAAGCTACAGCGCCTGTAGCCGTCAGCGACCCTGATCCGTTTGGGTTTCATGTCCTTTATCTCTAATATGTCAAAATGATCCTGCGGAGCTTTATCATAGAATTCACTAAAACGCTCGATCAGGTTTTTATGAAGATTTTCGTAGAACTTCGGATCTTTCGGGTAAAGATCGACCTCTCTAAGACCCTCATTCTCCTTTCGCATCGTCTTTACATAAACCGGGGAAAGCGTCTTGAACCAGCACTCATCCCCAAAAGTTATTTCATTCAGTATTTCAATGCGCTCGATAACGATATCAACTTTCCCATCCGGCCCATCCAGGTAAAATCCCGGTTCCATGAGAAGCCCTTCTGCAAAACTTTTAATGAACCTGTCATCTGGAGATGATAGAATAAAATAAGCATTTTCAAAAAAGAGACCTGATTTGCTGAATTTTCTATTCAGTAAAACAAGATTTGAAAAAGTATAGAATTTAAATCCCTGGTGAGCATGCGTTTCGTTAGCCAGCCTGACGTCAGCTTCTGCAAGTTTAAAGTATAACATTGACGCCATGCCGTATTGATAATCGAAATTCACTGGACGGTTCGATATATTCCTGATCGTTATTTTGCTCCTCAATATTGGACTCCTTTGATAATAATCAAGACCTTTAACGTAGTATAAATCTATTCATTTTAACTTCCTTAGCTTCCTTATTTTCTCAATTCCACCTTCAGTTTTAGCAAGGCGCTCATAAAAAGTATTTGCCATAATTATCTGCGCATCTATTAGAGGCCCAACCTCCCTGATCCAGATTGAGCGAGGATGTGTTTTTACAAATTCAGCCCATCGCTCGATATGCTCGGTATGAGTCCTGTCTCTTTGATGTTCCCGTTCAAATAGACAGAATAATATTGGGAACATCAAACTCATGATAAGCGCAACCTGCGGATTTCAGCTTTTATTTTTGTGATCTCACTTTCATCAAGGACGTCCGAATAGATGATTCGCAAATGCTTTGCATCATCCATGTCCTTTTCAGATCTGAGCAGTTCTTCCTTAAAAGCAATATTCATTTCAATACTTGAAAAATAAAGATCCAGCCCCGTAAGAGGAAGTTTTTTTCTTGTCCGGATTTGATAATCATCCAGTTCATCTTTGGCTAATTTCAATTCCATTTCCGGGATAAAATGTCCTTTTCTGACATATCGCACGCTGGTCTTGTCTTTTAAATAGTCATCATAAATTACTTCCGGATCTTTCGACTGTATGCATTCAAAACCTGCCATCAAAAGATCATTATGCATTTTTATGAACGCGTCTTTTTTGATATTTTCAATGATTATATCCACATCTTCCGTTCCCCTGCTTCTTCCATGTGCAATCGCTACGAACCCTGATACAATGGCATATTTTGTATGCTTTTTTACTATATGGACAAAATCTTCTGCAAACGTATCAAGAATTGTCCGCTCTTTTATTTCTCGGCTCATTCAGGTTATTCAATATATTTGCGGGATAATATGCCTTTCCACATACCCATAGCTGCAAGAACATGATGAATATGCGAACAGGAGCGGGTTTGCTGAAGGCGCCGTGCATGAATTATTACGAATCCACCGCCAAAGCGCGCAGAGTCCGCGAAGTTCCGGCTGCGCGGCGTGGGATGGGCGGGGTCAGGGAAGCGCGTGCATGAGTAGCGGCGGGGTGAGCGTGAGGAGGCGCACGGGCTGGCGCAGGTGAAGCAGAGTTGAAGATCTGATAATAATTTAGACAGAGCGGCGCCTATATGTTACCGAAGCAGTCTCCTTCATACATTGAATAAGAAACCGCAGATAAACGCAGATGAACGCAGATAACGTAAAGCGGCGCTTGTGTGCTGAGAGGCGGCGCCGTGCCGCTGGCGCGCATGGGGGTGCGGGGCGCGGGTACGTGGGGCGGAAGTGGGGTTAAATGTGAAGACGCTGGACTTCGATTATTTTTCTTCCAGTAACAGCGCATGGAAGCCCGCTTGCTGGAAATGCTCGTCTGTCGTTAATGCTTCCGTCAAACCATAGTCTTCCATTACAATAAATGAGATGCAGTCCGTCAATCCCCATTCCTTATCTTCACGATTATTATAAAAATCTATAGCGCGCTTCAATAATGGGCTATCCACTGAAACAATCCTTACGTTAGGGGTAACATAACAACTGTTGATGAAGGCAACTGCAGCGGAACGATTTGAACGTGCAAGTGCGTTGCCTATTTCGATTAACACAGCTTCCGTTATCCAGACCTCTTGCGCTGATTGCATTGAGGATAGAAGCGCTGTCGCCTGCTTATGATAGATATCGTTAGAGTTGAGCAATGCCAGCACATAAGCTGTATCGAGGAAAAACCTGTTTGCTTTCATGCAGTGCGCCTTTTTTCTCTTTTTGGAATGCCGTACAGGTAATGGTCGTGCTCTTTCGACCAGTCTTTCGGTCCCTCAACTTTCCCTGAGAATTTGCTGAGTATATCCCAGAGGCTCTGCTTGCCTGTTTCTTCTTTCCGTTTGATGGTTATAAGATAGCGAGCATTTGGCTCTAAGTCAGCAGCCTCCTCCGGTCTGAGCACGTCGCCGTCAAAAATTGCATGCAGTGTCTTTGTCCTGGGCATGTTGCACCTCTTATATCTTTCATGGACTTTCACACATTTATAGGCTACTTACATAGATTCGTGGATCAAAACTGGAAATGCATCCTGCCCACCTCGGCACCAAGGCGGCGCCGATATGTTACCGAAGCAACCTCCTTCGTACATTGAATAATACAAACCGCAGATAAAGGCGCCCAGAGTCACGCCTCTGGAGGGCGTGTACACGTATTGCTCCGCAATACGTGGGCGCGGAGTCGAGAACCCGCAGGGTTTCGGCATTGATGAACGCAGATAACGTAAAGCTGCGCCGTGACGGATTTCCAGTATCCAAACAAATGTGATAGAACACGGATTGGACGTCGCGACATGAAAGTCGCATCACAAATTGCAGAATATGCTACCCCCTCCATTTGGGGCAATCCTACTGTAACATGCGTCGGCAGTAATGCCGGGGTCTGAAGCTTGCAGGACAATATG
>JAHFDG010000030.1 GCA_023249105.1 Candidatus Methanoperedens sp.
AACAATATCTTTATGATTATATTTCCGTTGCCCTGCGTCTATGGCGTCGGATTCGTTTCTAATGTATCCAGCGTAAGATTTTAAATTATCGGCTACTCTGGCAATCCTATCTTTACTATAAAGCATCAACGCCCTAGGAGTCGCGCTTACGCCATTGGAAAGTTTATATTCATTCCCTTTTTTCGACAATATCAGCCCATATTTGCGGTATTCACCACGTAAGTCATCAAATTCTCCAATATATTCTTTTGGAGCATATTCAGATTCTTTTTCAATTACATCAGCTAGTTTTGCTGGCATGGTAGGAGCGTATTCATTTACCGTCATTTCCCACGGTTCTTTGACTTCCGTCTTGACCTCGTCCGCGCTACCTTCGAGTAGTTTGGGCTCGGTAGGCACGACCTTTTCTGCTGGTTTTGTTAGTTCTGCCAATCTCGTTTTCTTCTGTTCTAAATCAACCGCCCTTTTTTCATACTGCGTTTCTCCTTTGTGATTTGCATTTCTGGAAAGATACTCTTCCTGCTGGACAATTTGATTTTGAAGTTTTTCAACTCTCTTTGCCATTGCCGGTGGAAGTTCTTCTTCTATTGTATCTGGCGGTTCAAAACCAGGAACGTCCTGCTCAACGGTATTCACCAGGGATTCGTCAATCTTTTTCGTGACGTTTTCAGTTATTAATCCATTAATACTGTCTCTTAACTGTGGATATTTTTCTTTGAATCTGTCAAGGTCGGTATCATCAAAAATTCCACTGTTCTGAGCTTCCTTAATAATTCCAACTGCAACGTCAGGAGTAAAATCATCATCACCATATTTCCCTGTTTTTAGTCCTTCATCAATATCCATTGAGATCATGGCTCCGGCTTTTAACTTTTCAATATATTGCGCTGCTGCTTTTTCCTCCTGGTCTTTACTTCTTAGTTTATTGGATACTCCAGCCAGCCCACCAGTAAGAATAGTCATAAATGCCGTTGGGCCGATAACATCAATAGCTTCTCCGATCGGATTTGCGTTTGGTCTTATTCCTGAATATTTCTCTACCTCGGCTTCCAGTCCGGCTTGCCCTGTTTCAGTCCCGGTCTCAACGCCGATAGTCTTTATTAAATCTTTTACAAACTCCTTTGCCCCTCTTTTGGTAATTTCTGACTCGTCAAGACGAAATAATTTTGCAAGATATTTTGTTCCAAAAAATTCGCCCGCTGATTCAATCGCACCGGTTAAATAAGGGGAAAGTCCAGGATCAACTCCCGTCTGCTCTGCTGTATCTTTAGTTTGTTGCGCTTGCGATAACCCGAATAAAGTCGCTGTTGACCCAGCAGCAATATTCGTAGCTGACTTTGCAGCAGCCGTGGCTTCTGCTATCTTTCCGGCCTTTAGTAAAGCATTAACACCATTAATTCCTCTCGCTGCTGTTCCAACAACACCTGCTGGAAGAAGAGAAGGAGCTAGCATTTTAGTTCCTTCATAGACGATTCTATCTAGTCCAGTTCTCTCTATCTCCGGTCCATATATTTCCTGCCTCTTCTCTTCCGCCCAATCCTTTAATGATTTACCTGCTTTTTCAATCCCTTCGAATGGAAGATGAGAACCAGCAAACTGCAAAGCTCCGCCAATCATCGATGGTAATTCTGTTGTAATACCCTCCGCTCCACCTTGTAGAAATGATTTTACAACATTTCCGCTTGACTGACCAACGCTGGCCCTCAGTTTATCCTCGAACGTTGGATTACGCTGCCGACGGTCTTCTTCCAGAATAGACCCGATACCAGCAGACTGTTTCCATGTATCAAAATCAGGCTCTCCGTTGTGGTAACCTCTTTGATATGCGTCTTTGGCAACATCCTCCAGGGATGCGTCACCGTAAAAGTCCTTATATTTATCTCGATACCTGATAATGTCAAAAGGCATTTTTAACTCCTGTTACAATAGTCCAGCTCTTAACCGATTTCGCGCCTGTCGTTTTTTCCTTTCTTCATCCGTTTCTCTCGTTGCATTTTTTTGTACGGTATCCCAGTATTGTTTATTAGCTTCTACTTCTTTGGGACTATTGAAAAAAGAAAATCCGGTAGCAGATCTCCTTGTCTTGTTAAACTCATTTTCTCGTTGTTCTAATGTGGGAGTGGATGGAACGTTCTTTACGGAAGCACCACCGTTAGTATCAGGAGTATTGAAACTGCCTTTATCATTTCCGGACGGAACGACTATTTCGCCTTTTTTTGTTGTCTCCTGTTTTATTGTCGGCTGTCCTTTGGCTCCCGAACCAAGAGTTTCCAGTATATCATCCTGGTTATATTTTTTGTCAATTTCTTGGCGCAGGGTTTGCGCATTAAAACGTCCAAGATTCTCATTAACTCTCTCCTTGTACAAACCAAGATTATATGTACGGGCGTTATTAAGACGAGCTGTATCTTCCATTAACGTCTGCCGAGCTAACGCGCCGGCGTTGGTTTCACGTGCAACATTCAACGCGCCGGCGTTTGTTTGTTTCCCGACATCAAGTTGCGTATTTCGTCCCCTGAGCTCTTTCAGATAGGCTTCTTCGCTACCTTTCCTGAGCAAGTCATCTTCCCGTTCTCTCTCTTCTTTGCTGTTAAGGGCGAAAATATCATCTGTTCCACCTTTCCTTTTTTTAACCATATCCAGTACTTCATTAATTAATCCCTGAAGATTTACACGTCCCATAATTATGCTCCTTTAATGCTTCACTTAACTGCCATCGTTCCACAAATTTTCACACCTTTATCCGAAAGTACGTACAGGGAATTATGGCATATTTATCATTAATAGACAATGTTTTTGTATAACTGTCGCTGTCTTTTAAATACATCTGATCCAGTGATGAAAAAGCTTTAGTGGCTGGAGTAATAGAATCCATCTTTAAAACGGCCACCCTATCACCAACGCTGTATACAAGGAAATCAGATGATTCTATTTTGATTTGGCATCCCTGAACAGAAACAAGGTATAAATTACCAGCCCTGCCATCTACTCTGTCGTCTTCCAACGTAACTCCCATTACAATCCCGGATGTAAGATTTCTAGTTTCCATCCAGTTCCCAGCATACAAAAACGGATTACTCTCCTGAAACCACCAGACATGAGGTGGACAGGCGACCGGGCGAACAAGTATTCCGATGAACTCTCCCGGAACCGGGAAGGTAGAATCTTTATGTATCCAGTACCGCATCCATAATTTTTGTTTAATATCTTCTCCGTAATCCTTTATATTGCTAGCCCACAACTCCACATCACGGGAAGCAACAGGGGCATAAGCGGACGTACCGTCTGAATTATTGTTATTCTGTGAGGGTATAGATATTTCCGGTTTATAATAGGCACTTTCAATAAGGTGTCGTCCAAAACAATAATTTAGTCCGGCGTCTTTCATATCGGGAAACATCTCAGGAACGCTTTGTATAGAAGGTTTGTATTTGTCTTCCAAATAACTGATAGCAGGCTTTTGATGATAATACCCTGAAGAAGCGTAGGCCGCAAAGGGATATCCGCTCAATTCCGTTTCCTGAAAAAGAGAAATAACTTCCATGACTCCGAGTTGGCCTATCGGGAAAGCGACATATCCTACATAATCGTTGGGTTTGTCCTTAAATCCATTCGACCCTTCTGATGGATATTCAAGTGGCAAATCTTTTGTCCTCAGTTCAAAAAATGCCGTGTTAATCCAGTAAATACCGTTATTTTCGTATTGTGCATAGATCAGATTACCAAAAACATCCTCTTGCACTTCCGTAGATAGTTGTTGTTTTAAATCTGTCAGCACCTTTAAGGGTTTTAGTCCCGGTAGATAACTTAAAAAGTTGAGATTATTATTTAGATAACTCGAATAATCATAATGAGCAGCTTCCTCTGGCTTGTCATAATATTTGCTCAGGAAATTCTGGTGAAAATATAAATACCAGAGGTCGTAGGCTATTGGCGCAGCAGAAACCTGGCCGTCTGAAGTTCGGACTATATCTCCTGGCTCCATAGTCCCGAAAAAATCAGAAACCTTTTTAATGGTTTCACCAAGAACAGTTCCGCTCCCAGCCAATCCTTTCATGCTTTCCAGTTTATTAATTAATTCGTCTCTTGTCATGTTGACGCCTTTCTTATCGTATGGGTTAATTGTGTTGTGATTTCCGCCGCTGCCAACTTTTCGGCAACATTAATCGCTGCATACGCTTTGTCCCATGAATTATTCGCCCTTGCTGAATTTTCCTTTATTCTTTCAGCATCAATCGCTGCGTCGTTAGCTTTATTAATATCAGCCAATGTTTTATTAAGTCCCGACATATTGCTTTCTAGTTCATTTCGCAGAAGTTTTTCCTGTTCATCGCGTTGAAGTATGTATTCTTTGGTTGTTTGTTTCAAATTAAGTAAGTCGTCTTTATTACGATAAATAGTATCTTCGTGAGACATCAAAGTATGGGCAATATAATTAAGTTCAGCCTCCGCATCGTCGTATCTGGCCCGCGCCAGGGTTATGCGTGCGTCTGCTATAGGAAGATTTGATTTAAGAATAGTTGTTTCTGCCTTGGCCAGAGCAAGTTCATCCGAAAGAAGGTCTATCTTCGCAATAGCCCTTTCGGTTTCTGCAATATTTACTTGTGTCCGCGCCATCTGAACGTCTATATCCAGCAGTTCAGTAGCTGTGCGTACGATCTGAACCTGTAATCTTAAAATCTCGTTTGCCGTGTCCATCTTCTGATTTTCTACACGTAGTGCCTGCAATTCCTTTTCTGCTATTTCAATTTCGACGTTACTTAAATTTATCCCCTCAATTTGAATATACGCCTGTAATTCTGTTATTCGTGCCGCGTTCTTTTCTATCTCGGAAGACACTTTTGCAGACAAGGTTTCCAGAGCTGCCCGATCTGCGTCAAGAGCAGCATAACGCGCATCGGCAATGGCGCTTTCCATATTAATCTTTTCCTGAGCAGTAATCATTTTCCGGTCATGGATAAGCTTGTCAATTTCGGCTAAATATCTCTTAGAGACAATATCAGCGACGACAATTTGTTCCTGATTATTCAAGTCTGCTATTTTGCTATTATAATCAGTAAGTAAATTCGCTAAATCGGAATCTTCAATCTGCTTTAAATAAAGTTGTCCATTTATATATGAATTAGAATACAATCCAAAGATAACAATCCTTTCGGCGGATTCCGTTTCATTAAAATGGTATGAGTAAGAAAAGGGATTCCATATTTTGAGTTCCCTTGCCATATTTCGTGCTCTTGCTTCGTCGGACATTGGATCACCCTCAACTTATCAGATGTGTCAGTTGCGCTGTTATGTGAGCAGCAGCCTGTGCGTCTGCAACCCCTTTTCCTTTGTGTATTTCCGCTGATGTCTCGCTGCCAGCCGCATTGATATTAGCTTGTGTAATTGTTCCAGCACTTTCCAGTCTTGAACTGTTATTAACCGCGTTAATTTCCGTTTTGTCTGAAATAATTTTTGCCTGTGTTGCCCTTTCATCATTGATGATGGAATTAAAAGAATTATTTACATCGTTCTGGTACCGATTCTCGTTTATTATCTCTTTAGAAATAAGGGTTTGCTCATTACCAAACTGTTTATCATTCAGGTCTCTTTTTGCCGCCGATATTCCGATACCCTTATTCTCGGTTTTGATATCTTCCTTTAACTTTTCCACCTCTTTTTCGGAAAGGTCATTCTTCACATTTGCCTGTTCCAACTTTTCTTCCGCAATGTCATGCTCTATTGTAATTTGAGAAGGTATTAAGGCAGCATGGTGATTTGTTACTGTTGCCAACTCTGCCAGTCCGGGAATCATTTGTTGTTTCTTGGTTGCCGTTTCCCGTTCCGCCGCAATTAACTGGGAATAATATGTGCCCTTACCCTGCTCAAGAATGATAAGTTCCTGTTCTTTAGTAATAATTCTTTCAATCACCGGAATGATTTCTAATTTCTTTTGTGCCGTAAGAAGTTTGGCGTTGGCCAACTGTACCTCATAAGAAGCAGTTGCCGCATCAAGGGTTGCAAGTTGTGTACGATATCCCTCCATTTCAATATCAATGGCTGTCTTGGCGTTAATTAAAACGGCCTGCCGTGCATCGACTTCAATGGCGAGACTATTTAACGTTTCTTCCTCTTCGGCCATTCCTTGTTTAATGATAGATAGTTCAGCGTCCCATGCTGCAATTAAAGATTGCTTCTCTGATTCCCAAATTATTCTGGCCGTTATATAGGCGTTATTGTAGTCGATCCCCATCTGTTTAAGTTCACGTTCAATGGTTTCTTCAAGAATCTTGTAATTCAGTTCGGAAAGTCCCAATTTAGCTGCCAGTTCGATTTCATTCTCAAGGTCATAGGCATAACCCGGAAGGTTCTTAAACCCACGTCCGGCTATCTCTGAAAGTAATTTTGCATGTTCCGCAAGATACTTTCGGATAACCGGTGTTTTACTTTTGCGCCATGAGGCTAATTCTCTTAAATGTTCTGACATAAAATCCTACTTGCTCAAAATAACAGGTATAAGTTTTATTACATCCAGCGTATCAAAGTCCGCTATTGACAACTTCCAGTTTCTTGATTTCTGTTCATGTGAGGCGACAACCATGCCTTTAGTGTCAATATTGTAAATTTGGCGACTGCCGTCATCACATTCAAACACCATGACAGGAGAAACTCCGGAAATTCCTAAATATCCTTTTCTAAACCGCTTTTGATTTGGCAATCCAAAGTCTGTCTCATTTAAAATAACTCCATCATGGATTGTATCCCCTGCATCCGTTGCCCCGGTAAGCTCATAGATACCCGTGTCATTTGCCCCAAAAGCCCTATTTTCAAACACGCAATACGAATTGAAGTTAAAGCCGGAATACATGGAAGGGTGAAATTTGGGTGTATTAAGAACATAACATTCATAAACCTCATCATCTAACTCCACCGTTACATTCATGGAGATGGTATCATAAACAACGGTATAAAAAGTTCCCTTACTGGAGATGGTTTCAGTTAAGGAAAGAGCTTCATTAAGCGATATTCCTATTCTGCTAATCAAACTTGCAGTATCCGAAGCGTTGAGTGATTCCTGAATAACATTAATGAATGTAGCAACAACACTTACGGCATCCACGGCGGAAAGCGTTTCCTGAATTATCATCTGCCAGGCGTGATATGAAAAATCAGACAGACCAAGTGATTCGTCCAACGACATAACGCTTGTTCTCATGGCATTGGCCAAATCAGAGAAACCCAGATATTCAAGAACGGTTATGGTTAAAGCATAACTGTTCGTATCCGTCAGGGTAATCGCTTCGTTGATTGAAGCAACTACATTAAAATACTTTTCTACTATATCATAAATATTCAACGTGTCATTTACAATATCTCGTCCGTTCCAGTTGTTTGTTTGAGAATCAATAAGCGTAAGCCAGTCATGTACCATTAAACCAAGAACCTCAGACGTACTATCGGTTAAAACAAGACTCTCTTCGTTGGTTACAGACCATCCGTGTTCCAGCTTATCCCAAATAAATAGAACATCCGTCAGAGTAATATTGATGGTAGAATTTAATATTTGAGAAACAGAGACGTCCCCGATATTTATACTTTCGTTAATGGACAGCGAGTAAATTACCTCAAAAGCAGTGGAAACAGAGATGTCTTCGCTATACATTGGCAAGGTGGAGGTCTCAACAGTTCCATCAAATACAGTGGAGGCAGAGATGTCTTCGCTAATCTCTGTAGTATCAATCGTTCCTTCAAACACAGTGGAGGCAGAGATGTCTTCGCTGATACTTATGGAGGTCTCAACAGTTCCATTAAATACAGTAGAAACGGAGATGTCTTCGTTGATACTTATGGTAGGGGTACTCTCAATCTGCATTATAACAAAAGGCTGCCCTTGAAATGCCCAATCCATTGTTGTGAGGTTGACATTCCCCTGTGCATCAACCATGCAGAATGGTTGCCCTTGAAATGCCCAATCTAAAGTTTTTAATTCATCTCTGGTTGGTAAACTCAACTTTCAACCTCTCCTTATGCCTGACTAATCGTAAGATCATCTACGAACACAGTGTACGTTGTTCCTCCATAAGCATAAGCTTCAATTTCCACGACCCCCGCCTCAGAACTCGTGAAGGAAATATTTAACTCCTGCCATGTATCCGCCGCAGCCGTTATTGAAGCTGTTACATCATCATCTACTCCTGCAATTTGTCTGCCCTTACAAACCAACTTGCCGGTAATTCCTGTATTGCTTCTGCGGAACCACGCTTTGATAGTAACCAGAGCATTTGCTCCTACCGCTACTTTTGCAATAGATAAATCAAGAGGGTAGCTTGAAGACCTGTTTGTCGAAGTTGGGTCAAGTCTCCAGGCAATGCCTGAATCAGTATGTCTGATTGTTGCCTCACTGCGAATAGTCCCTCCATCTGTAAAGATTTTATGATTGTTTAGAGTTTGGTCATGCTTCCCTGAAAAAATACGGGAATTAATAAAGTCCGTAAATCCAGTAACTTCAGTTGCCTCGGCTATCAAAGCGTTAAAAAGACAGTTTCTTCCTACGTTGTTATAAACCCCGGCAAGGCCATTCCCGGAAGTTGATAGAGTTCGTATGTTACTGTTATAGCTACTACCAAAGTAAACTCCATAACTGCCATTGTTATTTGCATTAGATAAATTAGATATAAGGTTATTATAACAGCCACTGTAGTAAACTCCAGAGTAGCTGTTGTTATTCGCGTTGGACAGAGTTGCAATGGTGTTGTTATTGCAGTTGACGTAGTAAACGCCATAGTTGCTATTGTTGTTTGCATTAGACAGAGTTGTTATGGTGTTGTTATTACAGCTACTGTAGTTAATTCCATAGCTGTTGTTGCTGTTTACATTGGACAGAGTTGTTATGGTGTTATTGTTACTGCTGCTGTAGTAAACTCCATAGCTGCCGTTGTTATTTGCATTGGACAGAGTTGTTATAGAGTTGTTATTACAGTTGGTATAATAGTAAATTCCATAACTGCTGTTGTTGTTTACATTAGACAGAGTCGTTATAGAGTTGTTGCTACTGTTAAAGTAATAAACTCCATGATAATATCTACTAAAATTCAAATAATTAACCGTAATCCAAGACTTACTGCTTTGATAAAGACCATATCCATATCCATTCAAACCATCGAAGAAAGTTTCCCCATCCTGAGTATTTGTTGAAGTGTTATAACCCCCCTGAAATTGGATATTATTTCCTGAAGTTCCACTATCCTGAATTTCCTGAACAGGCGTTGAATAAGAAGACATCAGAACTGTTTTAATTGTTTCCCGTTTATAAGTTGTTACAGTTTCAGTTGTACCACCATACCCTCTACCGGCATTGGCCAATGTCTCCGTTTCATTATCCAAAAGCACAGTCACACCATCTATGCTTTGTATTCCATACCAACCTTCAGTCCCTCCCTGCTCGGCGGAGTTTTTAGAAATCAGACTTTGAAGATTAAGCCCATTCGTTGTGCAAGCGATAATATCATCTATTAAAATGGTTGGTGTGCCGGGGTCAACATCAGCGTAGATAGCTATGGATTGTATAGCAGCGCCGAGATTCCCTCCGCCATCTTTTGTTAAGGTTAGGGGTAAAAAACGATTAGTAGAAGGAATAGCCGGAATCCAGAACGTATCTACTATTGTATCACCAGCCGCATCAGAACAAAGACAAACTTTGAGAATATTTCCAGCAGCAATAGCAACATTGTTTCTAAACCAAAAGGATATTTTCTGATAGGCTGATAAATTAATAGAAGTAATTGCTTTATAAGCAACCTTTCCTGTAGTAAAGGCGGCAGCAATGGCAAGCGAAGCAGAATTAGCACCCTGTTTTCTGGTAGTGCTTGTGGTAGCTGTAACATCGGCTGAAGCCGTCCAAGCCTCTTCACACAAATCAATATTAAGCGTTTGCGCCGCCCCAAGAGTTACTGTCTTCGATAAATTCGTCCATTCACCAGTTGTTCCAAGTGAAGTAGGAGCAGGACTTTTAGCTATTCTTATAATGTCTCCTGGCGCTATTCTCGCAGCAGTTGCACCACTTGTAACGGTCTTCCAGGCGTCTGCCCAGTTCATTCCACCAAAGGGGACAGCATTTCCAGTTACATCTGCTCCATTGAAAGACGTCCAAGAAGCACCATCAAGGGTAAAGGTATCAGCGTTTACCAACGTAATTTTCCACACAGAATTAGCATAAGCCTGTGTGCAGCCGGAAACAGTTATACATGCCCCCGTAACAAGGCCATGACCTGCCTTCGTTCCCAGGACATCATCCACACCTGACAAACTAAAGACCACATCTGCCAGTGTTGCCCGAACGGCATCATTCCCGTTTTCATAATCCATGTAAAAAATGTTTGACATTGCTATTTCCTCTCATTCTAAATAGTTCGCTTAGACTGCTCCCATCACATCTATAAGACCAACAAAACTTGTGGATACCAAGACACTCTCGTCAAGTCCATCCATTGATGTATCAAAATAATCCGTTATGTTTATATTTTCCGACAGACCATCAATAAGGCCATCTATTGCCTCAGTTACGGACACATTCTGCTGGATTGCCTTCCCTCCGTCCGTAACTGTGAAAGAATCGTCAACACTGATGTCTTCCGTTATTAACCCGTCAAGCGTGCGAGAGACACCACTCAAAGTTATGCCATCTCCTGTTTTTTCTGTTGAAAAAGTAGGGGAATAAGCAGTTATATCGACAACATTATCCGTTGCGGTTGCCGTAAATTCAGCGCCTTCAATTCTGTTAATTGCAAGTGCAAGGTTTGCGGTGGTTTCGTTTACTGTCGCTCCTATCTGAACTTCATATTGATTCCTCGGATAATAATTTACAAAAGTAAAAGTTACATCCCCTAACGTTCCACCTTTCAGTTTGATGGTATCGCCTGGGGCAGGATTAGTCGTTAAGGTTATTGAACTGCTGGATGTTAGTTCAATCAACCCGTAATCGGAAGAGAAAATGAACGGTTGAGACGGAGGGGTAAAGTTTCCCGTCCAGAGGGCTCCCTTGATTATCTGTATCCCGTCTATAATAACTGACGAACCAGTCCCAATCACAAAATTTAGTAACGCATCTTCAATTTCTATATCAGAAACCGTTTGAGGAGACTCAGGTGTTAATGCTCCGTTATCATACATATACCCATTATAGCCACCAGTTACCTTTACATAAACTGTTACATTATGGATTGTAGATCCCGCTGGATATCCCCCCTCTGGTTCAAGCAATCTCCTGAACATCGAAAAGGTAAAATCACCTTCTGTGCACTTATTAATAAATGTTGAGTTTGTTGGGTATGTTAATATTGCCCCTGATTCCGGTAGATTCGAGCTAGAACCATTGAAAAAACATGATCCTGAACCAAATAAAACATTTCCTGTTTCAATTGTACAGTTTTGTATTGTTGAAGGCGTAAACCCACTAACAGACTCAACAAATGAACCTTCAAATTCTACATCGAAAAGGATTTCTCCGGCTAAACTTGGAGTCTCTGGAGAAGGTATTTCTGTTGCTGACACAACCACCGGGTCGCCGGGATTACTATTATCTAAAAAGGTGGCTATATTCATTGTCCCTGAAAATGTTACGGTTAAAGTAACATTCCCCGGAAGAGAAAAATCAGATATCGACGCGTAATCGCTCCATTTACCAGTAGCGGGAATATAAAAACTCGCGGCTCCATTGACGGTTACCGGAATATTTTTGGTTCCCTGAATCAGTCTTGCGCTGGTTATAAGAACAGAAGAAACACCATTCCCCGCAAGCCAGAACTTCGCCTGTGGCGTGACTGGCACTGAAAAGGTCTGCGACACAGTATTTAATACTGATGTCGTGCCTGAACCTATCCCTGATGGATTCCAAGGGTTTCCTCTGGTAAATAAAACAACTTTAGGCATGTTTATACATCCGCCAGCGTAATTGAGCAAACAACCATTAAAATGTCACCGGATACCACTCCTTTCGCTGTGGCAAACTTACTTGCCGCAAAGAGAGTCCCTCCGCCTGCGGCGTCGCCCTTAGTCGTTGGCGCAGTGCCACCTCCGCAAAGAAAAGCGCCATAAATCGTTTTGGTAGCGTTTATTGTAAAGGTTGCCTTGTTTGCGCTGTTTGTGATAACTTTTGCCGTAGCCGCTGCTTCGACATATTCAGGTCTTGCCGCTTCAGTGTAAGCCGAGCTTTCGGTAAAACCGGGAATGGCATAGGTATCGCCTATAAGAGGCGTATAATTGTCCTCAAACAACCCCATGTACCAGGGCGTGATTGCCGTTGCTCCGTGAAATCCGACATTAAGCAGATGATTTAATCCTTCTGTCGTGTTGACATTCTTCTGCTCCCACCGGTCAATGAGTTTTCCTTTCCGGTACTGCTCAAATTCCCACCATGAACCAATAGGGATAATTGATTTAATCGATGGATTGCTAATGAGCTGAGGGGTAAAAACTGTTCTAATAGGTAATCTTGATTTCATAATATTTCTCCTTTTTTTTAATCACTTTGTAAAATTCCAGTACATTCCTGTCTGCCGCGCTCTATTATTATAAGACGCCCTAATTTGGCTATCTGAACGCAAATTGCTATAAAGATTATCGAGATAATAATTCCGGTTGGTCAACTGGACACAAAGCCAGGCATGGCCACCACTGAGTAAATTGCCGTTTGAATCCCATGTATCCAAACCCTTTAATGTACCAATTTCAATATGAATAGCTGATGCAGGGTAGCCTTTATCTAAAAGTCTCTTTGCCTTTTCCAACGCATGGTCTTCACAATCGCCCGAACCGAGAACACTGACAAATTCCCAATTGTCCAGTTTCCCGCCATCGGAAACAAACGGATAGGTCTGGTCGACATAGGAATTTACCTCCTGAAGGTCGGCAAGAACGGTATCGGAATAAGTTATTTTACTGTCTTCTTCATTCGTTATTAAGGCAAAAGAAGGATAGTGTTGCGCAAAATTATAGAATCCGGGAACGGGCACAAATGCCGTCTGAAGCACAGGATAAGGCTGCTGATAATCAATGCTTATTCTTGCATCGATGTTTGATTCCGGTGGCAGGATATCAGAAAGCAAATTACCATTAATATCAAATACTTTTATACTAGGCGCTATCAGTGTTTCACCCTCTACTTTTATCCCGCTATTAGCAACAATAAACCTGACATTATTGGATGGGAAGTCTCCGGGTACCACGCCTCCATCACGGTCAAAAACAGTGCAAACCTGAAATCTTCCGCAGGACTTGATTGTCTTCTGGTATTCTCCCACGCCGTAATGTTTTGCCTTTAAATATGTAGTAGTCATATTAATATTGAATGGGCGGCGTCCACCCTCCTCCTCCTTCAATACCCAGGCAGGTATCAAATTCAATGGTGTTGACAAAATTATAATCAACCATCGGGAAGTTATAGAGAACAACGTAAGTCATTGTTGAGATGGTGTATAATCTTAATTGCGCTCCGGTATAGGGATCATGCTTATGATCCGGGCACCAATAATATTCCTGTTCTTCCGATTCACTTACAAGGTTGCCTTCGCTGTCTTTCGGCCACGAGCCATCATCAAATGTCCACTCACTCTCGACCTCGTCCCACTTGCCCCACTGCCCGGATAACTGGTCTATAATAATATCTTCCCAATTGGCCGTCCGCACAACGTACAGCAGATGTTCATTGGACATGTCGCACCGGCTCTCTACAAGGTACATCGGAAATGGCGATTCTTCCCCTCCTACCTGGTCGTCCCACCAACCCTTACGCATGCCAATAAAATCATATATTCCGCTAGCGATAAGATTAAATTCATGGTCAAGGGTTATGTACGTTGTCGGACTTGTCCTTATCAGCCAGAGTTCCCGGTTCCACTGCCAGACATGGTCAATAATATATCCTTCTGAATTGGAGAGGGTATAGGTCTTGCTAACCGTGCCATCAACACCAACGAGTTTCACCCATGACGGGCAGACAACAATATATTTCTGTTGTCGGTAACTCCATGAAATGTCGCAGTTTTCGGAATTAAAAATAATATTGTTATAAAGCAAATAATCATTGGGAAAATTATCGGCCCTGGCAATATTTTGATTCTGATAAACTACCAGTTTTTGAAGTAATATTTCACTCTTCGATCCGCCATAAATGACTTTGCAATCGCCGATTGACAATGCGTTGACCTTCTTCATTACAATAACAGAATCACCGGCAACAAAATTCTCCGCTGCGCCGTAAATCGCTCCATTATCGCGTAAGTTTGAAGTGGGCAAACTGTGCCAAAACAAGAGAGCAGGATAAACACTCCCTGCAATATTCACCGTACAGGTATCATCAGAAGGGGAAACCGTTACTATTTCCCCTTCAAGAAACTCATTTTTCAGCACATCCCCTATATCCACAAAATCATGTGTGGGCATGTTGATGCTCCTAAGTTGAGGTGCAAGAAATAGTATAATTTATACTGAGCACATCATTATCAATAACCGCACGAGCTGTAGTAAACTTTTTAGCGCACATCAGATACCCGGTCGTTGCAGTTTTGGCCGAAACGGTTGACAGAAACGCCCCATAAACTGTTATACTCTGTGCCATCGTAAAAGAAGCCGGCGATGCAGAATTGGTGCACGAACCCGAAGCCGCTGCCGCGATGGTATATGATGGTTTATCGGTTAACGGAGAGTCGTAGTCGGCATCCTGACATTCTCCATAAGTACCTCCCGCACCAAGTTTAGCTGATGCAGTGTCTGCAAGCGCCGGAGCTACATTGTTTTTGAAAATGCCAACATAAAAAATAGCACTGCCAGCTTTTGAGGTTGTACCAAACATAACCTCAAGCATATAATTCATGCCTTGTGTCGTGAATATGTTCCCGCCCTGGTCGCACTCATGGATCAATTTCCCTTCACGGAAATGTTTTGTAAACACCTGTCCGTGAAAGTTAATGCCTGATTCCATAAAGTGTTTGGCGGCATATCTTGCCTCAGCGCTGTCTCTTATGTTTCCAAGATCGATGGGAATAACTTTTCTTTCCATTGTTTATCTCCTTTGTTATTTTTTTAAATTTCCACGCCGTCCCTATAAACCTTGCAGCTTACCGAATCTGTAAAGCAGGCGCGGGATATCTCTCCTTTTAGTACTTTATTGTGGATATCTATCCTGTTATTTTTGAACGTATTATAAGTTTCTTCATCCCGAAAACCTCTGCCTGTGCCGGTCGTTCCTGTTTTAAAACTGGTAAGAAACTGGATGACACCGTTAAGATTACGATACAAGGAAGCTCCCAGTTCAGGTATACCCATTTTAAGTTTATTTTTTGTGATATTAAAAAACTTTCCTGATGGACTACCGACTACAATACCTTCTTCTGTCAACCAGACCGGGACGTCTGCAAAGTCTTTCTCTGGTGTTCCCAGAGTCCACCCCAATTCCGGAAGATTATTACAATAAGCCAAAGTTCCTTTGATTGATCCCGGCCCCGCGTCTTGAACAGTCATTTGTTCCGGTATAGTTCCAGCCAGAAACAGCGTTTTTTTCTTCATGCCGATGAACAAGCCAGTCGTCACTTTCGCAATCATTGTAACCGTATCCTCGAATGAATATTTATTTGATGTTAATTTATACCATCCAAAGTTAAAGGCTTCGGAATAATAAACATTCTGTCCAACAGATCCCCAAACACGACCAAAAGCATAACAGAGATTTTCCATATACGGCGGAGGGGAACATAAAAATGATGGAAGTGGTTCAATGGTCGGAATATCAACTACTCTATCTGTTGCCCCAACTTTATAAAAAATACTCTCGTCGGAATCGGTCACCCATACTAAAGCGCCAGACGGTCTATTCAGTATCTTGATCCCTCCTTCTGCACTCAGTGTAATTTCGGTTATCGGGCCATTGCCAGAAAGTTGGTTATCAGATACGTTGGTCATACATACTTTATATGTCCCGGCAGGGAGGTTACCGTTATCTGTAGTGAGCATTGGGCCGGGAGGAACGGCTACACCCCATTGAGAAATTGAATTATTGTACGGATTAAACACTCCCTGCCAGTACGGGTTACTGCAATATACCTTGTTCTCTACATCAATGTAAGAAAGTGGTGATTTGGAGCCATATACGGTTCCAATATTTACCGCTGTGCCCTGAGATATACGATACAAAATACTATCGGCCACGCAAAGCATACAGGTTTTGCCAGCCCAAAGACTGTGCGCGTTTTGTAATCCCAAGTAAAGCGTTGTTCCCTGGCGCCGCTTTAAAGAACCGTCAAGGTTCACATCAGCGTTCAAAATAACACGCGGAGACAACAATCCCTTGGACGTTAGAAACTGTTCGTTGACGTTATTTGCGCCTGAAAATCCTTTTGTGTTAATCTCGCTCATTAGTAATCGTCATCACTTCCATAATAAGATGGGCCTTCGTCTATGCCTATAAAAGCACAAAGTTCAGTCATTGCCTCATTAAAAATACTATTGTGTATTTTATATCCGGTGCCCATGTTATCTTGTCCATCTTCCAAATGTTCTCCGTATATTCCTTTGCAGACATACGATTTTATTAATTTCATTTGCAGATGTTCAGGAATCCCGTCGGGAGAATCTCCGTCCAGTGCCATGTCGGTTGGCTTACGATAAAAATGCAGTCCGATAGTCTCAGGGGTTGCGGGAATGCCCTGATAGTATAGTCTTGTACCTTTAATGGCGACACAATAAACCTGCCCTTTTTCTTCAAGGCGCAAATCACTTAAGCCTCTCAGAAACAGATTATAGGCATAATAATTACCGTCGGATGTAGGGCTAATCCTGTTCCCGGAACTATCGCAGACAAGAAAGACATTGCGTTGATAATCAGAAGGCAAAGAGACGTAAGCCTGAGTTGATGTTATTACCGTGTCGTAGTCAACCAAATCGGGCAAAGGCGGAGAAATACTTCTATTCGGCATTATTATACCGGCAGCGATGGAATTTACCGCTTCGTTTATTTTTTTTGTATATTTCGCCAGATACGCATCGTCTTGAATTATATCATTGATGGCATCGGTAAGAGTTGATAAAGTTTCCACGCCCAGCCTCTTTAAAAAAATCCCTCCCCTCGCTAAAAGGAGAGGGATTGTATTATTTAACCGAACAACTTTTCTTACGCTTCCAGAGACTCCTGTTTTACGTATGCTGAATCGTCGTAAACGATATGCAGCAACACATTTGCCGCACCGCCAAGGATTGTGGCATCAAGTGACACCTTGATCTTGGTATTAGCAACCGTTGACGAATCGGGATCAAAAACCAATCCTTTGTTTGTGGTGTCGGGAACGCCTTTCAGAACTATTCCCGCAGCAGTACCGCCCGCTGGTGCGGTAGCCGTATTGACTGCCGTGGTGTCTCTTGCTAAAATAATTGTTCCGCTCGCAACCATCGCTGCGTTGGCCATATACTCTGCTGACTTGACAGTTCCACGGCAAGGAACAGGAATGTAATAGTCTTCCACTCCTCCGGCACTGTATAAATTTACATAAATATCTTTCATGGTATTTCTCCTTAATTTTATTTTTGTTACTTACGTTAAATGTTATTCAGCTATCACCGCAAAAGGTACTGTTGCCGCTACGCCGTTAAGACCAGTAAGGATGTTGCCGGAGGCCAATGCTAAATTGAAATCATAGCCACCCGTGGTTGTGGCGATATTAGCAGCCGTAATCAGACGATTATCGGTGACAATAACTGTATCTGAATTGTCGTCAATAGTCAGAACTGTTGCCTTAATGATGCTGTTCTTGATACGACTACCGTATGCCGGTGAATTTGCCACAACATCAATGCCCTCTGTGGCTTCCACGAAGCAATCATCGATCAGGAATTGATGGGTTGACGCTATTCCGGCGACGGAAATTCCAACAGCGCAAATACCTGTTCCGTACGCGCCGGGGTTCTGGTGAATCTCAAAACCTTGAATCTTAAAGAGGGCCGAATCGGTGATCTGTACACCGACTGTATTCCCTGCTAAAGACGGCTGCAGCATACCGCCCAAAATCTGGAAACCGTGGCATCCTGCTGGAATTGTAAGACCGACACCGGTTCCATCTAATGTGAATCCGATATTGATAAAGCGGCATCCAACTTTTGCCAACGCAATAGTGTGATGGCCGATTATACGGGGATAAGGAACTAGATCAGAGCCACATCCGATGACATCGCATTTTTCTGGAAGAACGGTTAAGTTTTCGGTAATACCATCGCCGCATACAAAAATCTTATTGCGTCTTGCCCACCAACGATTCGCCGCAAGGCCAATACTGGCGTTGGAAGCGGTGATTGCTTCTGCAACAGTCGCGAAGGGATGATCGGGTGATCCACTACCGGTTGCCGCTACATTCAGATCAACGTAATACTTACCGGCCTTGGGCCCTTCGTAATCGTTAACCATTAAAAAATCTGAAATAGGCTTAGATGCCTTACTTCCGCCAACGGTTAAAACTCTTTCACTCATGATATTCTCCTTTATTGCAGGCCTCAAACTACGCCTGCTGAGATTTAAAGGGTTACAGGGGCGATTTCTCGCCCCCTGTTAAATTACGCCGCTTTACTTAGGTTTGTATGCAACACGTTCATCTTGCGATTCTTGCAAATCAAATTTCCCTGCCATCTCGTATTGGCCGATATCACATCCGGCTGTCCGAGAACTGACTTGTCAAGCCACACCGGCTTGGTGAAATTGAAATCCTTATGCGCTTTCAGCCCCAAATAGTTGAGATTGAGTGCAAACAGCCAGCCGGCTGGGACGCCACTATCGGATACAATAGGAGCGCCTTTGTGCATGATGTTTCTCCATCCGGCCTGAACCATGACATCGTTTGTGTATCTTTGCTGCGGATGTAAGGACAACTCGTAGGCATCTTTCAATAGTGCCGTTGTGCAACAGAAATTGGGCAGTTTACTGTCAACGTCGCCTGCCGCAGGTGCTCTGAAAATGCCCTGCATAGTCTCGAAACACATGGTTTCCGCTGTCTTGATGACGTTGTTTATCCAGTTCGGCTCTTCAGACAGGGCGATACATCCGTATTCAACACTTGTCGCACCCTCGACTCCGGCGGCGCTTACATTGAATAAGTCCAACAAACCGTTTATGCCGTCACCTGTGCCCCTTGCACTCATAATCTGTGCCGCAAGATCAACACGGGCAGACTCTTTGATGTTTTCCATGTATTGATTGGTTAATCGGATTACCGCTTCCGAGCCGGAGTTCTTAACCTTGTCGTCAAGATTCAACGTATTGGAACCGTAGGCGCCACCCCATCCGAATCGGGCCGCAGTCACAAGGTCTTTCTTGGACTGATTAATTACGGTAGTTGCTCCGTAGGTGCCGTGATTTGAATTCGCATTAAGCAGCGGAACTTTAATCATAGTTCCGCCGTCAACAGTTTCTTCGGGCTGGACAATAAGACTATCTTCCGCTTTCGCCTTGCCGCAAAGCGCCCATAAAAGAGCCGATGCAGTATTAAAAATATCTTCTGGAACAACAGAGTTCCAGTATACTTCGGTTGTTGCATTTAATTGATTTTGTAAAGTCATAGCTATATCTCCTTATACAAGGACGATTACCCGCTTAACTTGGCCAAAGCTTCGGCCATAGCAGCGTCACGCTCCTTGCCGGTTAGTATTGTTTTGTTAGTGGTCTGTCCGGGACTTTGTCCCTTTATGATCACCGTTCCTGTTTTATCCCTCCCTGCTTGCAGTTTAAGGGCTTCCATCATTTCTGCGTTTTTTTGTTCCAGTGCGGCTGCTCTTGCTTCCGCATCAGTAGCCTTGATTTCAGCGAACGCCGACATTTTGTCATGCATCCCGGTAGAATCGTTGGCGATAAAATCATTTATTCGCTGTTGCATTTCCGGGGTGTTGAATGTGGGATTTGCCTTGAGGAATTCTCTCTGCGATGTTTTTATATCGCGTTCCTGTAATTCCTTCTGAAAGAGCTTCCCAGCCTCACCAAGGACAGTATTTTTAACTTTTTCGGCTGTTAGTTGATTAGATTTTGACATCAACTTAGCAAGTTCGCCCTGATATTTTTCACTCAAAGGATCAAGTTTCTCTATCTGAGCGTTTACGTTTGCAATTTCCGAATCGTAATCAATACCTTCCGCCTTTTCCTTTCCGTATCCCGGTTGAGATTTCTCTTTGGTAAGGGTTTCTTTTAGGGTTTCGGCTAAGGTCTGCGCTTGATTGCGTATTTGCCCCAGTTCGTTCCCCTGCTCTCCAAGTTTCTTTTCCAGATTTGTCCTCTGCGCCTGTTCTTTGGCAAATGCAGCGGCTAACTCTTCCGGGGTCTTAAAACCTGTCCCAGCAATTCCTTTATCTTCGCTTTGATCATTCATATTCTCTTCCATTTTTTTCTCTCCATTTCCCGGACTCAGTATGATTTCGGCTGCCCTTGCGGACCGATGGCTGAGCTACCCGATTTTGGTATTAAAAAAAAGCCCAGATTGTACGGACACGTTTGTGTTTGTCGTACAGTCTGGGCTTTAGCTACCTTCTTAAAGGACTTAAGTACCCCTTATATCCTTAAAATAATAACGGTTGACTGAGCATTCTATTTACCTTGTTTTAAAATACACACCTTTGTATTGTCTTGCATATACGCTGATCCTATGAATCCTTGTGAGAAGTCTAGGATTAATGTTAATTCAACCCTACCAGAAACTTTATCCAATATCAAGTTTTTTATTTTCTCTCTGCAAAAAGAGATTATGGCTTCAATTTTCTGTTCTTTGTCGTCCATGCCACTTACTGCCCCGTCTTAATATAGTTTTGCATTCTATTTAATATATCCAGTTGTTTGGGAGAATATTGTAATTGACCCGACTTAATACCTTCCAGATAAGAGGGATCATTGACTCCTCTTATATAAGCGTCATGGATAGCGGCATCAGACGCACCTTTGCCGTTTGCATCACTCCACCACGACCGGCCTTGTTTCATTCTATTTATTTCTTCAGGTGCATAATTAGCTTTAAAATCTTCTCTCATTTTATTAAACGTCTGGTCGTTTTTCATTCCATGATAAAGCTCTCCTTCGATATGTCTTGAAAGCCTTTGCTGGTTACTCATTATAGTTGGATCGTATATTTCTATTACATTTTTCCCCGGCATGGGATGTGGCAAATCTGGAGTCCCTGTTTCACCAGCCGGCCAAAATTCTCCGTAACCTTTCCTTTTTCGTTCTTCCGGTGCAATTATTGCTTTTGTGTTTTCAGGGGAAAAAGTTTTAGCATATCCCTTGTTGATGGATAATACCTCCGCCAACACCCGATCACCCATTTGATTATAATAATCTTTATTTATTAGTTCCGTCCCCATATTATCCCCCACACGAGAGGTTATTTTCTTTGAGATACCTTCTATGCTCTGTCCGCGACTCAATATGTTGTGCATTATTCGGCAGCGTATCCAATGATGATTTTAACCATTTCACATCATTAATAGAGTCACACAGTATCGCACCGCTTTGGGGAATTATCCGTCTGGCCATGCGTCCACACCCTTTCCCCTTACACCTTACTTTTTTAGGGATATTGTCTATCCGATGGAACTTTTCGGTTATTTTTTTACATCTCGGACAACTATATTCGTAGATAGGCATTCACACACTCCTTTAGACTTTTTTAGTTTTTTCTTTTCCGCTTCTTTTCCATTACGAATTTCTCCCAATAATCCAATCAATGCTGTATACGTAATTTTTTGAACATACGAAAAGACAAGCTCGTCTCCTTCGATAAAATTTCTTCTATTTAAAAAATCCTCAACAAGTTTAAATGTATTTTCTTTAAATCGTAACTCAAACAAACCTTTAAACATTGCTTCTACTCGCGCAGCCAACTTGTCCTCTTCTTCTAATGTAATTCCGTACTGTCTTCTTAAAGATTCCATGTTGCTTCTCCTCCTCCTTATGTTTTTGTTTTATTTTTGATCGTTTCCCTGCGTTTGCAACGATGATTGCATGACAAAATCTCTTAGCTGAATAGCCGTCTCTTCCGGCAAACCAGCATTGACTAAAACCTGAAGCGCCTGTTCTGTTTGAGATTCAGCATTTCTTTCTAAAATCTCTTTCCATCCGGGAAATCCGATGGATTCAAGTGTTGCTTGTTGGTCAATGACGCCCATTTCTTTTAACTTTAGCGCTAAATCTTGCCATTGAAGTTTTGTTCTTGGCGTTGATGAACCTGACTCAACCACATAACCAAACTTTCTCCCGGCGAACTCTACACCTGCAAATGGCAACTGTTCGTCCGCCACATTAACAGAATCAGGACGTGTCCCAAAATTTTGATACAATCCTATTGCCCACTTGGATCTCTCTTCTGCTAGAAAATCAACAGAAGAAGTCTTGGTCAGCATTAAGACCTGATTACGTTCTTGAAGCGCCTGAATCGCCGCATAAGCGATAACTCCATTTGGTGCTTGCCCCCTGTCGGCGTCCTCTATAGCGTAAATACGATCAAAATTTCGTATAAGCAATTCTAGGACGCGAAAAAATGTTTCCGGCAAATTGGGTATTTGCATAAACTCAATCCGGGCATTCGGAATGGTCGGCATCAAAACCATCCTGCCGGGTTTACTGATAGAATTTTCTATCATTTCTTTAGTTATTCCACAATGTTGCTGCACAATTAACGGTGGAGCCATAACGTTGATTACATAATTGATAAGTTTAGAGAAAATGAGATTGATTTTAACTATCAGATCTCCGACCTGTTCAGCCGCTGCAAATCCATAAATTGTAACACCATCTTTGTAGGAATTTGCAACATAGCAGGGCAATCTCCCCCAGGGATATGTTGTTGAAGCAAGTTCATCTGCCAGTTCTGGATTAAGATTTGGGTTTGCATTATCGTCAAGGATAATTATTCCGCTCTTAATAGCCGGGTCTTTGCTTTTGGAAATCGTTATTTTTCGTATTCCGTCGCGATACACTTTTTTCTTTATTGTTGTTATTCTAACTTGAGGAGCCCCGTTTTCGTCTATAAAGGGTTCTTCTGTTTTTTCTTCTGTTTCACGGTCATCTCTTAACCAAACCTCAATTACCAGACAACGTTCAAGGATTTTTGTGTCTTGTCCGGCAACCTCTCTAGTTACGGTCATAGCATCAGTATAATTTCCAATACTCTTCTCTATTCCGTAACCTTGTGTCTTGTATGTTTCCCGGACTGTGCCCATTAAATCATAAGCATCATCTTTAGCAATATCCTTTACTTTAAAAATACTCTCTATGCTAGAAACGAAATCAATGTACGCATAACAGATATACGGAGCTTCCTCTGCTATATTATCCCAGTTTCCGGGACACGGGAAAATACTATACGGATCTGTCACTGCAATATCGGGGCGAAATCTTCCTTTGTCCCAATAGGGTTTTTCCGGTGTAAATCCGTATATTTCCATCTGCCTGGAGGATGTGCGTGTCTTTGATTGTTGATTAGTGTCCTTCCACCATTTTTTTAGGACCATAGACAGGATATTTTCAGAACCGTCACTTTGTCCATCAAGGTCAACTACTTCTCCTGTGGGTTCTCTTGCAGTAATGTTTGAGACAGTTCTTTCCACATTGGCAAAATAGAGATTAATCGGAGTAAGGACTTTCTTTTTGCGTGGAGCTCCTTTGCGGCCTGATTGCTGCGTATCCTGATTCCCTCGATACAAAGCGAAATTATTATTAAAATCGTCATGTTTTCCCAAGCGTTCTTTCTCGTTTTTTGCCGCTTCAAAAAGCGAAAATGCGAATTCTCCTACATCAGGATCATTTTTTGGTGGCACATTTGATAGACTCCAATCATATTTAACCATGTTTCTCTCCTCTCACAAACCCACTCTTGCGTTCGCTATTCTTATCGCTTTTTTTTCGTCTCCTGTTTCTTTCAATATTGCATTGGCTATCTGAGCGGCTTTTTTTGCTTGTTTATCCGACAATTTATTGTTGTGCTTTTTTCTAAATTCTTCTGCTGTCCAGGGCATTTGACGTTCCTCATTTTTGACTCACTGCAATTCTTTTCCACTCACATCAACAAGTGGAGGTTTTTTAACTAACGACAAACCAGACACGCTTTCTTTGTACGCGTGGATAACTTTTTCATCATTAATGTCGTAATTCATTGCACCCCGATCAATTTCAAACCATTTCGGTTGACCAAGCATGAGAACAATATTGACATTAAACTTTTCTTCTTCCGTTTTAATCATTTGCATAATTCGGGGATCTTTCAGCGCTAATATTCCAATCTCCGATGGAACCTTCTCCCCGATAACAATCCCTACTGGCGTGTAAACTATTTTAATCATTGTTTTCTCCTTTATGAGACCTCTTGTGACTATTTAGCCCCAACTCACTCTTACATCCCTTGCCGCATACGTCGCAAATAAAGACGGGGAGATGAATGTTTCTCGGATCGACAATGTTAAGTTTATCGCCGTCTATGTGCGCCTGCAAAGTATCATCACGGATAGGCACCTGCAAATCATTGGCTGCTATTTTTGCCGGCATCACAACGTTCAGGGCGCCTCCTACAACCAGCGGAGCCAGGCATTCGGGGCACGCAAGGTCTGCTGCCTTAGTTGTTGCTGATAATAAAAAATCAATATGATATTGAAGCAGCGAACGCAGCATCCCGCCGTGGGGCGGTAAATTCGGGTCAAACTGTTCATTAGTTTCAAATGACATCCTCCCGCATTGGGGACATTTCACTTTCATGTTTCCTCCTTAATGTTTTTCCCGAATATATGATTAAAAATTCTATTTTTTGCAAGGACTTTTTTTTCCGCGCCATCTTCGCTAAGAGAATCAAGCTCGTCTTTCATCGTGAACACTTCGCCCTTTGGGACACTACCCGTTATAAATCCAGTCCCTGGAATAGTTGACTTGGCGCGATGAACGATAAAGGCACCGAGAAAGACACCTGATAAACATAAGACCCCACCAAGTCCTATTAACGCCAATGCCTGCAAAAGTTCAATCATTGTTTTTCCTCCTGTTTTTTTTGACAATCATCTGCTTTGCCCCTACATCAACCATCTCTATATCCAGATAGTCGTTTAGCAATTTTTTATATTCCTTAAGGCTTATATATAATTCATTGTATCCATCAGACAGGCGTGTATAGCTGGACATTAGATATCCGTGCGGATCAGGATTGTACTCATTTAAGTTATTGCTTTTATCTTTCCACATTTTTAAATAACAAACTATTAAAATAACAACAACAATCGTTAATACTATTTCAATAAAGTCCATAAATTTTCCTCCTGTTTTTTGTTCGTTAATTGTCAATCACAAAGCAATTAGAAGAGTGCTGATCCATCCATTCAGTGCTTAGCAATAATGTATGCACTAAACCTCCAACTGCCATGACTGCCGGCTCATCTCTTTTGAACTCTCTTAGTCTGCTCTTCAAAATCTCTAACCCTGAAAATTTAAAACGCTTTACTTCAATGTCTTTTGATATCAACGACTGCATCGAGCGCGCATAATCATCAAAACATGTCGATTCGTACAGATCAACAGTCGGGCTAATTGCCAATTCTTTACCCTTATATCTCTCGTTAAATCTAGCTATGGTGGTTATAAATCTGTCTGGGTCTCCCCACCACGAAGCCAGCAACGTAGGTTGTAATCCATAGCCATACTTCTCTCGCATAGATATTGTATGATTTAGCAGGGTTGGGATATTCTTACTCTCAGCTTCGGCTAATAATCGGAATATAGGCTCTTCTATCGGTTGTGCATCTTTAATGACTGCAACAATTGCTAAATATCCCGGCCTTCCTTCGTCTTTTTCCGAAACCGCGGTTGGCCAGCCGATACAGCCATAAATATCGTAATATTGTTCATTGTTTTCAATATTTTCATAATAAAATGGGCGCTCAATCATTGGTTTTTTAGTGATTATAGCGGCATCTAAACGCGCTTGCCGGAGCTCGTAGGCATAGGGATGAGTTATTTTCTTAATTATAGATTCCATCGCTAGTCCTCAAATACACTATCGCTAAAAAAGCTCTCGCCGATCAGGTCGGTTATTGCCCAGACTAGCGCATCTAAACGGTTTGGCGATTTGTCGCCCGGTAACCACAAGCAGAGCTCATCTTCCAAGGCCGGAAAATTTCCGACATGATGGACAAGATTCTTCTCATACTTTGCGCTTACCGGCTCGGCGCGCACATTTTTACCGCGCGCGGCGTGAACGAGTTTAACGGGAACATCTTTATCAACTTGTTTAATTGTAATGGCCACCATCTCCCCGCCTTGATTCTTCTCGGCCACAATCAGATTTGCCTTGTGCCGGTGATAGGCATCAACGGCAGCCTGGGCCCATGCCAAAGGTGATCCATTCAATGTGCAATCTTCCAGAATAAAACCCTGATCGGCCAGGGTGCCGGCCACGATGATACCGGCAGCGTCCCCGCCACCATCGGCAGAGGTTGTCGGGTCGATGGCCACAACGATCTTTGATAGTTCAGGTGATTGTATAACCCTGTTCTTTTCGATGTTCTCCCGTGTCCACAACGCGCCCGGTGCTTGATCTATGTCCTCAGCAAGAATTTCCATCCGGTAAGCCAGGCTGCTCATGTCAGAAGTAATTTCTGCCAGCGCGTCTTGGCTTATGTACGGATTGTCCATACTGGAAAAATGGAATGTGGCCCAGCGTCCGGGGTTTGATTTTCCCAGTAGCGCCGCTTTTTTAAACAGTTTTGCGGCGTGCTGAGGGTCGTTGGCTTTTGAAACACTGCGGGAGTGCAAAGAGGGCGGCGTATAAATAAAAACTGCGTCTCCGTCGTTGTCGAGCAGCATTGGCGCACCGACAACCGCCCAAGCATCTTCATTGATGAGTTGGTACTCGTCAAAAATGAGCAAGCTGCAATAATCACCACGTAGCGTATCAGCATTCCAGCAAGTTTTTGCTCTCAATCTTTGCTCTGTGCCTTTTAACTCAATAATATGTTCAGTCTCATTTTTGTAAAAAATCTTGTTTCGGGTCAGCTCATCGGTTGCGTTTGTAACCGATGTCCAAAATCTGCCAATTTGCTCTGAAGTTGGAGCTGCATACAAGACTCTGCGACCTTTTAGAAATTCCTGTATGGCAAAAATAGCAATTCCCACGGTGTTATGTGTCGCAATGAAATTATCCGTAAGGTAAAGTCCAGCCGGATCAGATATCTTTATACACTGCGCGGCTTCTTCTCTAACTTTCTCAACTTTATGTATGTACCTTTTGACCGGCCAAGCTCTCCGTTTCGCTTTTTGTTTTTTGGCTGGGAGGGTAAATAAACATGAGGCATCCGGGAATAATATGCTTTGTCGGTAAACATCTCTCGCTATAACTTTAACCCCTTTGTATTTATAAGAATTTTTCTTCACATGAAGAGTGCATAATCCACCCATGGATTGTATTACCTCTGCAACATCTTTCGCAAGTCTTTCTGACGTTTGTTCTAGCCTCGGCTGGCCATATTGATCTACAGACCCATCTGTGTCTAATATCCCCTGTATAATTCCCATCCTTACCTCTATAGAGTTATATTTATATACATCGGGAATATATTTTTCGTAACTGTACTTACCCCATAAATTAAGCTTTTTTAGTGCTCTAATGATTGGATTCTCGTAGACACCCATACCAACACTTAAAACATAATCATGTTTGTCGCCATCTCGCCGCATAGTCATTCCTTGCGGCAATCTTTTACTCACTTGCTCACGGATATATGGATCATATGCAGACACCATCACTGATTCATGCAACATGCTGCCATCTCCAATCAAAACCCCAAGCAAATATGGATCTATTGGCACATCTTGAGACATAAACCGCACGGGGCTTGTGGATGGAATGGTTGGCCTCCTTTTAGTGCCATGACCCACTTGTGTAATGGTCTTCATTTTTGATAATTGTTCAGTCGTAACAACCCTGGTTCTCTCCTTCCAAACACTATCTGTTCGCCTTTCTTTTATCTCCCAAAGATGGTCGAATGTGCTTTCAGCGTATTCACCGCCCCCAAACGATACACGATAAATATCCTGTATCCCTTGCGGATAGACTCCTTCAACTCTTGCCACGCCACCAGCCGGTGTTAGGACTTTATCTCCGATTTTGATATCCGCCATAATTTTATACCCCGTAGGAGTATATATTTTGGCCGTTAGCGGCTGTGCTTTTCCCGAGCGTCTCCCCGCCCTAATCACCTTTCTTTTTGCGGTCGACTGCATAAAATCCAGTTGTTTTGCGTGCGGCTTCGGAAGTTTTACTGTGTATTTTTTAGTCATTAAAAATATGCGTCTTCCCTTCGCTCTCGTAAATAATTTTAATTTCCACTGGCCCCCCATCCTTCCCAACTACCTGCTGATTGTCAGCATAATGTGCATGATTCTTTAACCAGAAGATTGGTCCGGTAGCGTTCTTCCCCGCCAATAAATATTCCTCAACATTCATTTCCACTTTTAACTTCGCCTTTTTTATTATGTCTAAAAACCCTTTTCTGGTATCATAATTAATAAGCGATTGCCGGGAATTAAAACCAAGGAATGAAGCCAGTCCTGCGATGGTGTATGGTTGATTTTGATAGCGACTATTGGTTGTTGTGACATTCCCTTCTTTGTCAGTAATTTCAACAACTTTATCAATCCAACAGGATTCAAAATACTCTTTTATTTTAGTTTCTAACTCCTGCGGTGTTTTAAATATAGGAGGTCTTCCGCCGACATTTAACGGTTTGTCGACCATGTCAACTTTTTTTTTGTTCTTTTTTTTCAGCATCCTTTTTTTTGCTCCTGATCTAACCCATATCGACACATTTTTCCGCAATCGACTTGTCCGTTATTAAGTAGATGTAATAATTAAGTTTTATCTCAGGGCATATCGTCGAGACTACCATGTAGCTCCTCGCTGTCTGTCCCAGCGTGCCATCCGTCCTCCATGTTGCCGACGACCTGTTACTTCCCGGGTCAACTGATGTTTCCCCGGGCTCTAGGTTCCCGTTTTTTCCGTTACCCGGCGGCTTACTCTACCTGCGCCGGCGATCGGGGTGCCGGGTATATCAGCACCCACCCTGATTTATCCTTATGTATATATAGTGGACAATGCCTTAATAGTTATCCCTGATGCTGGGCAACCTCCGTGCTCTAAAAGAAAATTTGATAAATTATCTCCATAACATGTCCACTTGTCTGACCCTTTATTTTTACAGAGTTTAACCTGTTTTGCAACGCCATCAGGGAGACAACACTTCTCACACACCAACAAAAAATTTTCTATTTCCGAAATTAATATCTCCATTATGGCTCCTCGCTGATTAACTACCCTTATACTCTTTTTTTTTACTTTATCAAGCATTTTTTTGTTTATCAACAACCTGCCAGAAGCGTGTAGCGCGTAAGTTATTGTTTTTTAAAGCAATTCAACGCTACCTGTTGATAACATTGTTGATAACAGGTGTTGCTGGGTATCTTCAACGGTTCACTGGGTTTCCTCACAAACGGGCATTTTTAAGCTCCTGATTGGCCTAAGGTGTTGATTTACAAACATTATTCCAGTTATCAACAGTTTTTACAGGTGGTTATTTTCACCAATTGGCACGGTTCGGGATTTTGCCAAAAACTTTTATATATTTTTATTACCTTTTAAAAACAGATACTTACGGTGTTTTGTTGTTATTTGCAAGGTTTGGCATGTCTATTGCTCTTATATAAAATCAGATTTAAACATAAAAAGATGCGCTATCGGCACGACGGGCGAAGGAGAAATAATGAAAAATCTGACATTAAAAGCATTACTGGCAGGGGATTACAAAATTGAGCACGCCGAAAATTGCAGTTGTACGTTTGATTGGCAAATAAACGGCGATAGTATTGAGGATAATTGCGACGGCAACGAGTGTTGGGAGGGGAAAATACTGTATGTTGGCGGCGAGATGATAGCCGAGAATATAAGGTACAATGGCAGAAATATGCTTACAGACAAGATATCTGAAAACGATATCCCGGATGAAATATGGGATGAGATGAGAATGAGCGATATGGTTGAGCAGGGCGAGTCGCCCAATAATGATACACACGAGGCTAATCGCCGGGATACCCTCATCGATTGGCTTGAGGAGCTTACTGCTGAGGGATACAGATTAATGCGCGATAATGAGCGTGGATTTGTAAACGAATTTACTGTTATTTTAGTTTCTCCTGGCAGTGAAAAAGAGGAGATCGGAGATACCTGGGAGGATCTCGGAATTGAAGAATGGGCGGATGAATATCTTTATTGCGGTGATGCGGCAACACAAGATTACAGCTCTTATAGGGTAATTTAATATTTAATCATGCCCGGCACCTGAAGCCGGGAGAAGCAGAAGAGATTCTGATGCGTGATATGCCGCAAGGGAGTATCGGCAGAATTATAAGTGATCCATATCACAACACAATTGTGAGGAGAACTTACTCGGAAACTCTTGTGGTAGAAAATCTGTCGGATCCGGGAAATAACTGTTGTTGGACATCGCTGGATGTACTTGGTTTGCGCGTGTCGCTTACGCCCAACGCAAAAATCATCATTGATATGGGCTAAGAAGGAGAGAGAAAATGTTAGAAAATAAATGGACTCTAAAGATAAAGCAACTACAAGAACGCATAGACTACCTGGAGTCGTGCCTCCGGGCTGCTGGTGACAATGTGCAAGAGAATCAGCGGCTGCTAAAGCTGGCATGGGAGCAGATAGACCGGATGAAAGAGGAACTGCCGGAGGAGAACATTAACCTTATGTTTTTTGAGTTAGCGGGTTAATTGCAATTGCCTGCCTTCCCCTGGAGACCTAAAATCGCCTACAATCAATTTTGAGGCTGGGAGGGTTGGTTTGCCTTGCCCGGCCTCTTTTTCGTCCCCTGCGAAGCTACACAGCGTTTTTACCCGGTTCAGTGACCACACCTGAACTTATATCGTGTTTATTATTGCTATTGCATATTCCCTCCGATTTAACTCGATAGTCTCAAAACGGAACATCTTGCGATTCGATTCCGACCGCGGCGGCAATCTCTCGCAAAACGTTGATAACATTATCTTTATTACCTAACGTAACTTTTACTGGCCACGATTTTTCCTGAAACTCTCCCTTCCCCTTCTGATACATCGCCCACACGGCGTAGTTTTTGTCGCCCACCACGTTCTGGGCTGATAATGATATAACTCCCTTATATTCCTCAACTTTTATACCTGTCTTTTCGCCTGTTTTAATAATTTTGTCCATTTTTAATCTCCTTTGATTGTCTCTTTGTCTCAATTGCTTCGCAGTTTAATTTATCTGAAGTGAAATATCTGATCATCGATTCTTTTTTAACGCCGTACTTTTTGGCCATCACGGGTAAGCATTTCAGAATTGCCTTGTAATTAGTCTCAGCTTCCGTTTCCATTTTGGAAATCTCGCCTTGGTAATTGAAAACAACCTTGAATTTATTCATTTTCGTCGACCTCCTTAAATTCTGTTTCAATCAGGATATCAAAATTGTCCGGGAACTCCTTCATCCATGACAATACAGTTACCGGCAAAACCCCTTGTTTTTTAGCAATCCGTCTGGCTATTACCATCCGGGCCTGCTTTTCTGTATAGGCCTGTACATATTCAATATATAGATTTTTTCTGAATTGAACCATAACCTTATACAGGTTTTTAATCATCAGCTTTCACCCATCCTAACTTTTCGCCATCTTTTTTAACATCAGAAAAAAACATACCTTTTGTCAACTTGAAAGGCTTTTCCATGCCGTTTGGGTTTATCAATCCTGAGACCCAGTTTTTTGCTTTTACAATCTTTATGAACCCAGGACGCATTGACAAATAGAGTCTTGCTTTCTCTGTTGATCTTGCACCTCCGAGCCCTTCATCTCGTCCCTTGTTTTTTTGAATTGCAATAATAGCTATACCTTTGTCCAGTTTATCAAATATTTTTTTAATAAAGCTGCCTATTTTGTAAAACTCGTCATTTATTTCAAGGAAATCAATTATATTGATATCGTTCGGCCTTATCGCTATATCAAAATCATTTGATCGCTCAATAAAAGTGCAGTGTTCCCACATTTGTAATGGTACTCTTTCGGTAAAGTTCAATAGCCGCTCTTTAAGCTCCGCTCCGCCCATCTCCGAGCTAAAATAAAAAACCTTGTGGTCAATCATGTTTTCTGCTGCCGTGTTCAGAAGAAATGCACTTTTCCCAGCATTGGATTCCCCGGCAATAATAATTATATTTTTTGGCATGATTTTTACCATCTCGTGAATCCCAAGCGGTAATTTAAGCGGCAGACTGGTATTATCTGCTGAGGCCAGATCGATTATGCTTTCTTCCAGTTGCTCGGTTTTCTTGTAAGTCCCGCTTTTTTCTCCATATTTTTCTATTATTCCTGCTTCTTTCATCCTGAGCAATGCCATATTGATAGCTTTCTTGTGGTCGCTTGTGGTCGCTTGTAGCTGTTTGTGGCAGTCTGTGGTCGTTATGTAGCCGTCTGTGGTCGTTATGTAGTCGCGTACTTCTTCCGTCCAATTTTTTTGTCGTCGTTCAATTCTGCCTATTGCAGATTTAATTTTTGAGTCAATCCATTTCTGGTCAGGATTTTCTCCCCACGAAAGTATAATCCTTTCAAGCACTTGTGCTATCTCATCATCTGGCATGCCACCTTTAACAAGGCAATTTGCAGTGTGAAAAAGGTCGTTGTCCCTGGTGCCAGAAAGGAACATTTGTGGTCGTTTGTGGTCGTTGTGGTTGGTTGTGGTTGTGGTTGGTTGTGGTTGTTTTGTGGTTCCCTTATATAATGTACTTATATTATTATATATGCTTGTGCCCTGGAGGGCACTCGTTAGATTCGCGAAGTCGGATTTGCTTTTTGGTTTGATTAGCCATGAGTATTCATCACCACTTTTACTTCTCGTTGGCGGAAGAGTAATTAATGAGTTTTCTGATTGTAAATCCATGTCGCTGTAAAAACGAACTTGCTTCTTTAGAGGAACGTCTGAGTAAAAAAAATAATGTCTTGCACCTGAAATAGATTTGCTGCATGGGATGATTATTCCATCCGGCAAGATTGCTTCTATATCATCTATTGCTTTTTGTGAGTCACAATCAATTGCAACCACACCGCCCGAAATGGAACCCATTACGGCTGCAATTCCTGCTTCTGGAAACTGAGTCCACCAATTTTTTATATCTTCATCTGTGACTTCTTTTTTTTGCAATTCACTCCATGGAACAAGTGGTTTTTTTTCATACTTGCCGCGTAGTTCATTCCACGTAACATTAACAGGCAAAACATTTAATCCCAGGTCATTTTTATAATGCAGTGCAATCTCAATCATATTCATTCCAGCCCCTCCATTTTTTATAATGCTCTGTCAATTTTTAATGACAGGCGTTTGCTGAAGGGTTTTTTGATGTTTCTCTCAAGAAACCTGAGGTGGATTGACCAAACTAAACGTTTAATTTTGTTTATCATTTTCATCGTTGCGTCTTCTTATCGCCATGCAAAATCCCCTGCCGCGGTGACACCCATACCGGGGAGGCATGGCGCGACAAGGGATTAGTTGCATGGCTTTGTTTAATTGTTGATGGTTTACACATGGGTGTCACTCCATATTTGTTCTTTAGCACAAAATTTAAACTGTGTCAAAACTTTTTTTTGTTGTTTAAAAGGGAACATCATCTCGCTGCCCGTCATCCGGCACAGGCTTCTCTCGTTGTAGAAACGCTATCACCGCGCGCAAGGTCGAAATTGCCATCTCTTTGTTATCGCCCAAGTCAACAGCGACCGGCAACCTTTTTTTGTTGTCCTTGCCTATCTCAACGTCACCCCACTTTTGGTAAACCTTCCCATTTTTTTCAGTTGCCGCTATTAGACTGATGCGGCCCCGGAACTCGTTGATTTCAATTCCATTTCCGTACTTTAAATCTGTTTTTATAAACATTGTGCCTCCTTGTTTTTTGGCCGCTGATTTGCTACACTGGCTCAGCAGGCCGAAACCTCGATTGACATATTCATTGGTTCACTGCCGCTTGGCGGTAAACTTGTTTTGATAGTTCTTGATTCTTTCTTGAGCCATTGTGCAGTATTGGGAAGAATGTTCAGCGCCTATCCATTCACGATTTAATATTTCGGCAGCTAGCGCCGTTGTGCCCGATCCCATAAATGGGTCAAAAATCACACCTTCATTTGTTGCGGCTATGCATCTTTGAGCTAATTCTATTGGAAATGGTGCGGGATGTTTATTATCCCGCGCTTGAGGTATGTCCCATACATCTCCTTGACAATTAGCCTTCGGAGCTAATTTAAAGTCTGGTTTTGCTATCAAATAGATTACCTCATAGGTAGGCAGAAAATATCCCGGGTTGAAATTAATCCCGCCCTTACGTCTCCATATGATAATTTGCCGAACAGGAAAGCCATCAACGATTTCTGCCCTATCCTGGAGTAATCCGTTTTGAACACGCCATTTATGGTTATAAAAAATAGCGCCATCCGGTCTTAATATCCTCATCATAGCCGTAAGGCAGTTTCGTTGCCATTCGACATATTCGGGATATGGCATGTCATCACTATGATCTGTATAGCCATTTCTTAGCGCAGCATTAGCCCATTTCCCGCTTCCGTTGGCTTGCATTCCAGGCCGCCCTGTACTGTTTCTGAGATTATACGGCGGAGACGTGACAATAACACTGATACTTTCTGCCGGGAGAACCTTCATCAGCTTCAGGCAATCCATGCAGTTAATTTTACCAATCCATTGGGCTAACGCTTTATTTTCTTGTGGCATGAGTTTACTCTTCACGTCTTGATTTAAACTTTTCAGGCCAGCGGGCTTCCCTGTACAATTTTAATGCCTTCTTGTATTCCTTCGTGCCGGGTTCTATGTGAATATTTTTGGCAGGATTATATACTTGCGACCGGCATGCCCCGCACAACCCTCCGCCCATGATCATTTTCACCCTCCCGCAATTGCTGCAGGCTTTCATCCTGTATTTTTTTTGCGACGCATAGGCGCCTTTGTGATAATCGCAAGACCTCACAGTGTAAGGCGTTATTTTATTCAGTGTTTCGCCGCACTTGATACAGGTGTCCCGATTAATTAGTTTAGACCCGCAGCGCGGGCAGGATTGAGTTGTCGCTACGTTATTATTCATAATTAGCTCCATTTACGATTTGTCCGGCGTAGGTAACTGCAACAGCTAATGCCGCCCAGATATCTTTAGAGCAACCCTTTGTTTTTTCTTTTCCCAGCAGGTCTATCAAGGCCTGCCGGATATTTGCATCCTTTGCCTTCATCGTTCCACACAAGAAAATTTTCTCTTCACGCCGGTAAATTAAAGAATATTCATCCGGCGAAGCCTCGATGAACCGGCCAATCCAGAGGCAGGTATTAAACACTTCCTTTCCTACGGGCATGCCGAAACAGGAGATCATCTCAATAACCAGGCGGTCTTCCTCGCCAGCTTTGACGATATCAAGCATTTCCATATTCGGGACAATGCCCTTGCGCAGGATGATTTGTTCTACTGTATCGAAAAAAACAAAAGCCGATTTTTCATTTCCCGGGTCAATCGCTAAAATAATCATCTAAAAAACCACCTCAAAACATCCCTCCTGATTTTCTGCCGCCAAATCCAGAACGATAACGACAACTCTCGCTTCAACTTAATAATTTTCTTCAACATAGTTCACCTTTTCTGTGTTATCATTCAAACAACACTGTTTGGTCGGGATCTTGTTTTTTGTGTTTATCGTCAAGCCACCAGTTAAACATAGCCTCCCCGTTTTGCCATCTGGCACCATTATCAAAATTATTTCCTAACCGTTGGATATTTAGTTTTGCGGCAATTTCAAAAGCGGCTCTGTATTTTTTTTCGAATCCAGGCCAACGGGCAAATTCCTTTAATCTTTCGGTTCTTCCGGCCATAGGACAACCGATACATCCAAGACGCTTAAATCCTTCATCATAAAGAGAGCAATATTTTACGTTATTATCCTTGATATATTTCCAAACATCTTCATCCGTCCAATCAACGATTGGATGAATATAATGTTTTTTTGAATCTTTAAAACACGTCTCTACCATCATTCTCTTGCTTCTTCGTAGACTTTCAGCCCAGCGGACACCCGTTACAACCAAACGATTACTCCCACCCCTCTCTTTTAGATATTCGCAACAATAGCGTATTTTGCGCGTAGGAGGCATCATTTTTTTTACAATCAATTGCCACATCGTTATCTCTGGTTTATGCCTTTTTACTTCCCGAAAATTATCTCTAATAAATCTAACTAATTCCGGAGGATCTACTCCGGTTATATTATAATGCGCGTCAAACGGAACCCCCGCCTTCTTTACCAAATCTAAAATCACAATACTGTCCTTCCCTCCAGAGAAGGCAACATAATAACCTTCCGGCGGACAGAACGCTTTAATGCGGTCAATCGCGATTTCGGTTTTATCCTTACCAGAAAAAAGGTTTAAGGTACTCATTTTTTTGCCTTCTTATAGTATGCTTCGATCCTGTCCCAAAGGTTTATGTGCCCGGCGTTTTTACCATTTATTAGCCGATACAGCGGCATATATGGCCACCTTAACCGGCGAGACATTTCCATAACCCCATATTTTTTTACGTCTTTTTTAAGTTTTTCCAGAAGTTTCTTTCTCATAGTGGCTGGTATGATATAATAGTTTTACATTTTTGTCAACAGGTAATCCTACTGCTAAAAATATTTTACTTTTTTGTAAAATAATGTTTGACAGAAAAAAAAGACTGTGTTACTATACGTCATCAAAAGCCCCAAGCTGTAAGCTCTGACGGGACAGGCACTCAACCATGGTTTTCACCGGGAAAAATGAGAATAACAGGCAAACACCAGCAGGAGCAAACAGCGGGAGAAAGCCACGGTAGGCAGATTGGTGCGAGGGCCGGGCGGAATAATAAAAAGGAGGATGAGCATGAAAGAAACAAACAGCGCGGCAGAATTCAATGCACTGATTTGTGAAGCGCAGGTTATATTCCTTGAAGCCGAGGCCATGAAAATTGCGAACAGGGTGTCGGAATTGAAGAAGGAAAACCCGGCATACCGTGAGTCTGATTTCATGGAACTGGCACAATATGTCAAGGGAATAGCACAGAAATTCAGGAAGTTGGGAGGCACGAAATGATTCAATCGGAAACAATCGGAAAACTGGCAGAGGCGTTGTCGAAGGCGCAGGCCGCCATCGAGAACGCCAAAAAGGAATCAAATAATCCGTATTTCAAATCGAAATACGCTGATTTGGCATCAATATGGGAGGCGTGTCGAAAACCATTAACGGATAACGGCTTAAGTATCGTTCAATCGCCTGTTTTCCTCACGGAGCATCCCGATATGGTTGGGTTGGATACACGCCTGTGCCATGCGTCCGGTGAGTGGCTGGAGGGTAGAATTGTTATGAAACCAGTCAAATCAGACCCGCAGTCTTACGGGTCGTGCTTAACCTATTTGCGACGTTATTCGTTGCAATCATTTATCTCTGTCTGTGCAGAAGAGGATGATGATGGGAATGCCGCAACGCAGCCGAACACTGCCGCCGGAAAGAAAGTGGACACAAAACCCAAGGCCACGACCAGACAACCCGATGACATCCCCGAAGCAACAGGGCGGCCACCGGACGAAGTCCCGCCACAGGGCAACGTCGCAAGGAATGAGGGCATTGAGGTAGGATATGTGAGGATAGCAAACGTATCCGCTAAAGAAGGAGAGACCAAAGGGAAAAAGTGGAAGGCCTTTTTTATTAAAACAGTTACGGGAGAGGACTACGGGACGTTTAGCGAGAGTTTAGCTGCTTTGGCAAGTACCTATCAAAAAACAGGAGAATTGGTAGGAATATCCTGGAAAAAAGGTAAAAAGCCCGGGTCAAAGGAATTGGTGGGAATAGAAGAAAAGAAAGAACCTGCTGCCGTTCCCGACCCGGCAGCAACTGACTTTGCCCCGGCTCCGGCTCCGTGTCCCGACAACCCGGAAACAATCTATCTCCGAAAATATTGCGAGGCATGCCCGAAGTTTGTCGGATGTCCGGTTTATTCTTAAGCGGGAGGAGAGAAACGTGAAAAATCAAAAAGTAAATTACTCCCGCCGGGGAGTTTGCATGGCACAGACCATCACGCAGGAAACGGAATGCCTGAATTTTAAGCGCGCGAAGGGTAACCAATATTACCAAGTTTGCGCAAACAGGCGTGATGACGGGAAGTGCCGAAAACTGGGGGCATAAAATAATGAAAAGATACTGGAAATTCTACGTCAAAAACAATGATGGTAAAGGATTTTATCTGGAAGAAGAAAATCCTTTCGTTGGGACAGACGACGAGGCAGCCGATGAAGCTACTCTCCGATCGGACGCATACGAAAACGAGACGGGCAGGACGATTGACAATGTCATTATGGAATCGCGCGGAATAGTCATTAACTGAGTGGAGGCAAAATGAAAGAAAGAGTAATGGATGGTGTCTTTTTACTCATTGTTATTGCTTGTGTTTTCGGTCTGCTCGTTTCTTGGAACGATGGGCAGCGGAGGAAAAATGATAATTCCTGGTCTCTTTCCAAAGCGGAGCGGAAACTAATCATGGAAGAGTTGGATAAACGGGGTGCAGGATATTGCGTTTTAGAGCCAATTCCCAGCGGTTGGAAATGTACGGACCAACAGGGGAAGATTTTCGTGGTGAGAAAATGAATGAGCAAGCTCGAAATTATATAATCAACCAGTACCTCTTTGAGACAATAGCGCGGGATAACAAAGAGCCTGCGTGTGCGATCTGCGGGCACGGGGTTAAATACCATAACCATAACTTCCAGTGCCCGGATTACACCGGCCCGTCCGTTAGATGGCTGGAAACGAAATTTGTAATTAATCAGGAGGAGTAAAACATGTTAGAAGAAGCAAAAAGAGCATACGAAGAAATTTTTGAAGTAATAGAAAAACATGGCGATTTGTGCGTCTTTAATGTCGTCAACTTGAAACGAGAAGCAGAATGCCACATCTTTGGTCTTGAACTAAAAGAAAAATATGGACTCAATTTTAAGGAAAAAATTTATTCAATAGATTATATTTGTTTTGGCGAGTATATGCACATTGCCAGATGGGGTGAAAAATATAACAGAACAATTAGTTGGTCTGACGACGACACACAACCAAACGATGAAGTGTTATTGAGTGTATCATTTCCCACCGGGCCATACATCTTTGGAAAAGATTATCCACGAGAGTTCTTTTTAAAATTCTTTAGCGAGTTGCAAAAATATAACCCTAAATATAAAGACTCGACGAATTATACTCTTTATTATACTTTGGATAATGCCAAGGACATCTTCAATAATTTAGATAAAATCCTGGATAAATATTACAAAATAAACAAAGAAGACTGTATCAGACGTAAAATAATAAAGCTGGAAAAAGAACTAGAAGAACTTAGAGGAAAGGAGGAGAAATAATGTACCCAGAAAAAGAACAACTGGAAATGTTAATCAGGTTACAGTCCGTAATAAAAGCGAACATGAAAAATTGGGAAATAGGAGACCAAGTATGTATAAAAGACAGCACATGGTCTGACAAAACAAGTGTAGTGATTTATACCTATAATTGCCATGACGATAATTTTGTAAGATTATCGAGACATGGTGATTATGACGTAGATGACGAACGGATTATCCGTCTCCCTTTAATTATAGATCCTGTTAATCCACAAAGAGGATTGTGCGGAATGCTGGATTGGAGGAAGTGGAGTTTTTCCTGGAAAGAAATTGCCGTTATATTTGATGAATATCATAATGTTATCTTCACAGAAGATACCATGGCGCCGGGCATGTTAAAAGCCTTGTGCGCACAAGAAGGAGTTTAACGATGAAAACAGACTGTGAAAAATACGATGAGTGTCGGAAGCCAGTGCAGGCATGCACTCCCAAATGCCTGGAATATGTCAAAAGAAAAAACTCAAGTGCTCGAAAACAAAAAAGATTAGAGAAACGACGTCAATGAAAACAATAAATATATATAGGAAGAAAGAAGTTGTCGGCCAAACCCAAGTATCTGATGAGGACTATGTAGACTTAAATCAGTATAGATGGGGAGTGCAGAGAGGTAAGAATACTGATTATGCAAAAAGAGGTAAGAGTGTAGAAGGAAGAATCTTACATATTTTTATGCATAGAGTCGTGTTAGAACGTAAACTTGGTAGACTTTTATTATCTGGTGAGTTTACCGACCATATAGACCACAACGGCCTTAATAACCAAAGAGACAATATAAGAGTTGCTTCAAAGAGTCAAAATGAAATGAATAAGCATTTAAGTATTGATTCCTCTTCTGGTTGTAAGGGCGTATGTTGGTATAAAGAGCGTAAGAAGTGGCGTTCGTGTATTAGGTTTGAGGGAAAGCAAATTCATCTGGGCTATTTTGATAATAAGGAGCTTGCTTCTCAAACCTACCAAACCAAAGCCAAGAAGCTCTTTGGAGAATTTTACTGTGAGAAATGATGCGAGATGGAGGAATGATATGAAAATGTCTTGTGAGAATTTTGGCAAGTGCACACTCCCGGTACAGATCTGCGCCAGAAAGTGTCCCGGATATAAAAAATCTTCTTCCGCGAGCGGGAGTAAGCTGGCTGACGCTAATGTTGGGGAACAAAAGCAGGCAGTTCCCGCTCGCGGAAGGAGTAAGGAATGAAAAATCTTTGGGTGCTTCAATTATAAGCCCAAAATTGTGATTGGAAATTTTTTAGGGAGGAAGTAAAGGAAATGAAATTAGAAGATGCAATTTATTGTCCAAAATGTAAAGAAATGTTTAACCAGATAGAGCATGGACATGGACATAGATGCCCTTTTTGTGGCAATCAATGTCCCTCTATTTTGGATATACTGCTGGTTCTTAATACAGCCGATATTCTGCACAAAGGGAAGTTCGGGTTCGGCATAGTTAATAGAGTAATAATTATTACTCTGCTGGTATTGGCGTCATGGGGAATCGTCTTTGCGGCTTTTTATGGTGCAATTAAAATAATAGAGTTAGTTTTTTAAAAGGAGCGAAATTTATGATGAGCTTAGATAAACTGAAGTTGATTTTTGACTACATGTGCTGGCCAGATGACAAAAATGGTACAAAATGACATCCTGCCATTGCAAAGATGTTAAGTAATATTTTGGAGGGTAGAAATGGGTCAAATAGAAATGACTGAAAAAGAAATGTGGTACAAAAAAAAACATGAGAGTCTTTGGAAGTGGTTAGCAAAAAACCCCAAAAAAGAAAAGAAAGACTGGCCGGGATTTAAAAAATCTTTTGTGCCAGACTGGGAATGCTTCGCTTGCGATTTTGCTGGTAGAGATGAAAGTGGAAGAAGTTGTCACAAATGCCCTGTTGACTTCGGGGTAAAAAAGAATAAAAAAAATCCGCCTCATTGCGAGCATCTAACCAACGAAAAAAAAAGTTACTATATGTTATGGCAAAGAGCAATAACGTCTGCGGAAAGAAGAAAATATGCTTTGCTAATAGCTAATGGCTGGAAGTCAGGAGGATAAAAAATGGAATCATACGAATATCGTGGCTACTGCACAGCCAAAGGTGAAGAACAAAATGACTTACGAATGTATTGTATATAAAAACGGTATAGCAATTGATTGGCTTAGTCCAGTCATCAACGAAGATGACGTCACTGAAACAGAAGAAGGATTACATATTGTTTTAGGTAATAATGCTACTTATGATTTCTCTAAGGAAGACTACGATTTTTACGAGTTAGACGAGTTAGACGACCCGGACACACCACTTTTTAAAGGAGCTTAAATGTTCGTCGATGGAATTTCTAAAGATAAAAGGAGGCTAAAATGAAAGAGATAAAAGAATTAATTGATCTCTTAGAAATGAACACATGCGTTATGTCGCAGATCCCTTCAGTTTATAAAAGAACGCGGGAGTCTCTAAGACTTGCGACAACAATCAATAACAAAATAAAGGCTGTCGAGACATTAATTGACACGCCGAAATATGCGAATGACGTTGTAACTGTGCATCAGATTCAGGTAATTTTAGAGGCATAAGGGAAAATGAAATTTTATGAATATCATGGCTACTGCACAGCCCGAGTCGAAGAACAAAGAAAGTGCAGGAATTTTGCAGAGTGTAAAGCAGGACAGGGAATCTGCAAATATTCCCTCTTAGGAGGGTCATGCGACTGGGAACCAGATACTATGGACATGATAGTGGATATTTATGATTGCAAAGGAGAAAAAGAATGAGAAAGTGCAAAGCAAAGTACTTGAATGAAGGTTCTTGGGTGTGGATAGAGGGATGGTTCCATACGTGGGCACCCTGGTATGATGAGTATGAGAATGGCCCCGGTAATTATATGGAGGCGTTGGTCGAAGAGAATAATGGGCAAATGAGGAGATGCTATGTTGACTCTGTGAAGTTTACAGATACAACAGAACCACTTCCACATAATCAAATTGGATACGATAGATAGATATGGCTTCCGAAGACAGGGATAAACCGGTAAATAGTCAAGAGCAGAGGGCAATAGATATGATTAATGATTTTGCTAGTCTCATAAAGCAAGGATTTACTGACTACGAGAAGGTAGTGTGTATTCAAAGGTTACTTAAATCTTATTATGAAATAAAAGGTAATGTAATTGTAGATGACTATGAAAAAACCATAATGGCTCGTAAAAAACTTTATAAAAAATAGAAAGGAGACAAAATGACAGAAAAAGTAAGAGAGGAGAAAAAATGGCCATTACAGAAGAATTTTTAAAAGATATCCACCCTTGCGACGAAGGGTATCAATGGTGGCTGAATCACGGAAGGCCAGCAGATTCACAGGCTACGTTAGAAACATTAATTGCCGACGAACAAATAAATTGGGCAAACTGGCTGATTGTCAGACTAATGAATCGTAAACAAAAAATAGCATATGCCATATATGCCGCAGAGCAGGTAATATCCATCTACAAACTAAAATATCCAGATGATAATCGGCCGCAAAAGGCGATTGACGCCGCGAAAAAATTCCTTTCGGATACGTCTACGAAAAACAAAGATGCGGCTGATGCGGCGGCTGATGCGGTTCATGCGACTGATGCGGCTGCGGCGGTAGTTTATGAGGCTGATGCGGCAGTTTATGCGGCGGATGCGGCAGTTTGTGCGGCTAATGCGGCTTATGCTGCTGATGCGGCTGCGGTGACAGTTTATGCGGCGGATGCGGCAGTTTGTGCGGCTAATGCGGCTTATGCTGCTGATGCGGAGGAAATGCTGATAAAAATTATAAAACATGGGATGAGCCTAATGACCTTTGAAGAAAACGTTCCGTAGGTGAGGTTTTCATGGTTAAAATAGTAGAGGAGGTGAGGTAATATGCCAGAATTGTCAGCAGAAGATATCAAAAAAATGAAACATCATGTGAACTCAGGTAAAAAGTTTAATGAAGCAAAAGAAAAAAGACCGATGTATGAAAGTCAACTCACTTGCTATAGCTGGTGCTGTAAGTGCGGATATTGTAATGAAGCCAACTCGCCAGTATGTGCAGCATGTGGAGGAGATGAGTATAAGACAGTGTTGTATGCAGTGCTGAGCTGAAGGGAGTCACCGTGTTTGTAACAGTAAAAAGAAAAGGGAAGAAAGTTAAAGTAGATGTAAGTGAGAAGAATTGCCCGCTCTATACGTGTTTTTCGGTAGACCTTGTTTGCCGGGACGGGAGTAAACCGAGCAAGGAAGATTACAACGTTTGCAGTTGCAGACACCTTCACGGTTGCCCGGACATAAAAATATTTAAGGAGAAACTATGATTAATATTAAAAAGAGTCAAACAGCAGATACAAGATCGTGTGATTTTTCACAAGTAACAAAAGAACAGTTAAGAGAAAGTAGCTTACAACACATTAATGACGTAAGAAAGGGAATGAATTTCATAAGAGAATTAATTAGTATGGCTGCAACTTATCACGATTATGACAAACTAACCAATTTAGATCATTTTCATGCCGACTTTGTAACTGGATTTAAGCAAACTGGTTGGTGGGATAATCACAGAAAAGTCAATCGTCATCACCTGCTAGCGGAAGACGGAATACCTCATAACGTAAATCTTGTTGATGTATTGGATATGATTGTAGATTGCGTCATGGCGGGCATGGGAAGAACCGGAACTGTTTATCCTTTAGAAATAAAACCAGAGGTCTTAATGGCTGCCTTTCAAAACACAGTTGAATTATTAAAGAGCGAGATTGTAGTGGATGATTAAGTTTACTTTAAGGAAAAGAGGGAATATGATTATCATAAGAAAAGAATTAGAAAAGTTGTTGGATAATGCAGAAGCAGAACAGAAAAGCTATACGCCAGATTTCATTCTGGCACAGTTTCTTTTTTCCTGTTTGTCCGCATACGACGAGGCAGTAAATAGTCGGGACAAATGGTACGGCACACAAAATGACATAAAAGAGAAAAAAAACATTTGCTTTAACTCAAAAGAAAAAACTTAGCCTGTCCTTTTTTCACCACCCCGTGCCTACAGTTTCGCAGTGAAGAAAAGTTCTTGACATCCAGAAAAAAATGATTTATGTGAAAAGCAAGAAAGGAAAGAAAAGGGAATGCTGATCCCAACAATAAAAAATTCAATAGCGATTCTCGAAGGCAGCCTCAGCAACTGCCCCTTTCTTAGCCACCCTTCAGTAGCAATACTGCGGGGTGGTTTTTTTGTGTTTCGTGGAAGGCTGAGCGAATGTTACAAAGATGAATTCACGAAGCATACTACTACCCTCACTGACTTCGCAACTGCGGAAACAAAATTCAGCCTGTGCGAAAGAGGGCATGTTGCAGGAAACTTACCGGCCTCTGGTGTAACGAACTTAAAAACCCCGCACCAAGCTCCAACGTTCCTGACTGCATGGCATAGTGTCCGACAAGTAACAAAAGAACAGATAAAAAAGCTGGTATAAAAAAATAGCACGGGACTTCTTGTTCGTTTCTTTGTTCCGTTCTGCTCTGAGTGTCTTTAAGATATGAACTGTTAAGAGCTCTCTCAGATACTGGAATCCATAGAAACCAGTAAAAGGGGGAAGAGTGTCAAAATTCAAGAAAGTTGAGTTTCACCAAAAACGCCAAATTCCTGCTTAAATCAATTTAACCGGGTTTTTAAAGCACCCTAATTTGTACATTCCTGTGGGAGTAAGCGCTTTCTCAACTGGCT
>JAHFDG010000084.1:0-3777 GCA_023249105.1 Candidatus Methanoperedens sp.
TGTGCTTATAAAGACATTAAAGCAATGAAGACGTGGTTCTTGTATACCAAACCGATAAGCCGCCAATTGCCAGCACATTTCATCCCATGCAAGTTTTTTCTTTCCAGCCAAATCCTCTTTTGTAAACTCTTTGGTTTTGAAGTCGATCAACACGGTATCATTGTGAAAGTCTATCTTTCCTCCAAACCCGATAGGATGAGCAAAAGAATGTTCTGTTTTCATTCCAACGAGCAAGTTACGATCAAGCATTTCAAAGATTACAGGTTTAATATAAGCCTCATAATCCCCCGAAGTTGAACCGCTCTGCAAGGATTTTTCTATTGCCGTATGAATATCTGTTCCCAACTGTCTGGCTTTTTCTGCCTGTTCTTGCGCATCGGCAAGGACAAGTTCAGCCCACTTATCAGCTCCGATCCAAGAAGCCAGATAAGGCGAGGTTGCAGCGGAAAGCAAAATCTGATTTTGCTTCCACGCCTCAAGTCCTGGCCGTGAAAGAATTTGCAAGATAGAGGTAACGGAAGGCACGAGGTCAAGCTTTTTAGCGTCCCTGAGCGTGGTCGGCCTCATGCCTCCGTTTGACTTGTTCTCAACCTCATAGCACGGCTCTCCGGTCTTGGTATACCAATGCGCCGATTCTGAGGCTATGACTTTTTTGGTTTGATTTGACATGTATTTGTCCCCTTAAAATGGGATACTGTCTTCGTTCGGCAAACATTCTCCTTCTATGTTCGGGGTCCCCCGTGCAAGCTTCTCAAGGTACTCATCAGACTTCATGATGATCGCTCGTATTCCTTCGGGAACCTTGTCGAATGCCGATTGATCCCAAGTGTCTACATCAAAAGAAAGAAGATCATTTATTCGCTCAGGACAAGTCATGCCCTTGGGAATAGCCATAACTCCTTTTACCTTTGATCGACCTTTTTCTGTATGAATCACGGAAATCATGCAGGTTTTATCCAAAATATTCATCAGATTAAACCCCGCAAGTTCCGTATCTGTGAAGGCCTTGCCACGCCATGATTCAAGATCACGACGAAGATTGGCTTTTTCTCCGAGAGATAGCGTATAGAATGCTGATACTCCGAAAGGTCGTCCATCTTTCATTTTTTCGTTCGGGAGTTCCCAAAGAATCCAAACCTGCTTGTTCACGTTCGGACGACCCTCATACTCCCCATGCTGTGTTCCTAAATCAACGACAGAAATGCAACGTCCTACATGTGCCCCGATCGGAGCAAGTTCAAAATCCCCACCTGTGTTTTTCGCTGTCAATGACATAGTTCCTCCTTTTTCGCTTTAAGTTTTCGTATGGCTTCAAGTCCCTTGTTAAGTGCGTCTTCGTCAGAGCACTGCGTTGAAATTCCTAATTCAGCCTGTATCTCTCTGCGAAGTGCTATTTTTTGTTCTGCACGTTCTTTCCATCTGTCACGCTCGAATATGAGAGATAGTATTTTACAGTAAGGGCAATCGTCTTTTGGAAAAGGTGCTCCCATGCGCTCTGCATGTTGTGAACAAAACATATTCCCCCCCCCATTTCGTTTGTGATTTTCAACCTGCCGCCCGAGCCGACCGCGCAAGCTTGCGGCTCAGGTATGCGTTATGTCTAATAACTTCACAATTTCTGGCTTTTTTAGCTGCGCCGCCAGTTGCCGTGCACAACTGTAACAAATATGGATTCCATCCGTGCATCCATATCCGCCAAGAGTAAAAGCTTTCATTCCAGAAAAATTTAATCCAAACGAATTACTCGGATTGTTCAGCGGGTCTCGGCAAATATCGCAGGTATAAACCTTCTTCATTCCCATAAATCTCCCCTTTGCTTATTATACCTTATCCCCTTTGACGGTCCATTTCAATTTTACATTTTGGACATATTGCTGAAGCAATCCGCTCAGGGTAGAAGTACCCGCTCGCAAGATCAAATATCACCGCAACCTCCGCCTCGTAACCACAAAGGGGGCATTTATAAAGAGATGTTTCGGCGGGCTCATATTGTTTTATGTAACTTTCTCGGCAAGCCATAAGAACCTCTTATCCTCATCACAGTCTTAATATAAACAAATAATATCCAAATGTCAAGCATTTTTTTGCTTGACAAATGGAAATAGTTTGGTTATAGTAGTAATCATGAGAGCAGAACTGATACATAAAATAAACCAAGATTTGAGGTCAACTTCCCTCCCTAAGCTGTCAAAAAAGATTGGAATAAAATATATCACAATTTACCGATTGCTGACCGGGGAGCGCAATGGGAACATAGCAACTTGGGAAAAAATCAGTAAATATTATGTAAAGCGCAACGGGAGGAAGCCATGAATTTATGCGCTTGCGGATGTAAAAAAACAACGGAGAAAACATATATTCATGGGCATAATAAGCGGAAACCGAGGCCCACTTTAGAGAGCATAGAAAATAATTCAATCTCAATTCCCGAATGCGGCTGTTGGATTTGGATGGGCAGAACAACACATAAATACGGAGAAGTTTATATCGATGGCAAACAAATACGTATTCATCGATTTGTTTGGGAATTATATAATGGTCCTATCCCGAAAGGAATGAATGTTCTGCATAGATGCGATACTCCGCCTTGTTGGAATCCATATCATTTGTTTTTAGGAACACAGCATGATAATATGCAAGACAAAATGAAGAAGGGCAGGGCCAAAGGGTTTGAAGGAAAATTAACGGAACAACAAATAATAAGTATTCGCAGCGAAAATGGCCTTTTTAGAGAAATAGCAAAAAAATATAATGTCACTCGTACAACGGTTGGAGATATTAAACATTTTAAAACATGGAGGAATATCCTGTGACTATAGAAGAGATTGACCAAGAGAAAGCCCTTGACCTCAGCGTAATCCAAGCGATGTGCAAAACGTCGCCCGCTCTTCAAAGGTACCTGGGGCATAGCCTCCGGCACCTGATACAACAGGTAATGTTTAATGCGCACATGATGCGAGAGGCCGAAACCGTGGTTGCGTCTGATATGTACAAATGCAGGATTGAGCAAAATTGTCTTGATATGGTAGAATTTCTTGAGCGTTGCGGGATGCCTACTGTGAGGGAAGGGAAATAACGCTTAGCTCACAAGCTGAGCGAAGCGAAGTCTTTGTGGAGCGTTTTGTTAAAGGATAAGCCATGAAATGTCCAAAGTGCGGTAGCAGTCGAGTCGTTGAAATTGATACAGACTATGATACACAATCGTACTGTGAAGATTGCGATTGGAACGTATTTGTAGATTTTGAAGACTAACATTTCTTAGACCGCACAATGGCTATCTGCCAGTTAGGCCGTGAGGTTCTACATGAAAAGAAATGAGGATTAAATAAATGATCCCTATAATTCATAAAAAGACTATGGGTTATTGGAGCATAAACACCGAATGCAGCAAAATGGTCCCTTTTTGGAAAACTCACTATCATTGGAACTTTGTTACCTGTAAAAATTGTTTAAAACTGAAAAAGAAAAAATTATAACTCCAAAATGAGGGGTGCGCAAATGTCAGAAAATGCGACCGATAGGCAGGAGGAAAAAGCGATGGAAGTGAATTACGGAAACGGAACTCGTTAGACCAAAATAAAAAGGAGGAATACAGATGAAAAAGTTACCGAAAAAGATTTATGTCGCATGGCGAGGAGAAGGCGAGGACACATATTTGCAGGCAACGACAAGCCTTGATGAAAATGGTCTTGCGGAATATGGCGACTCCGTTCAGGTTGGAATTTACGAACTGAAAGAGACAAAAACAGCCGTAAATAAAACGGAACTGATCTAACA
>JAHFDG010000084.1:3877-10341 GCA_023249105.1 Candidatus Methanoperedens sp.
TAACATCTCTTAGACCGCCACAATGGCTATCTAACCACGAAAGGAGGCCGCATGTACATAACTTTTGACACAAGCACTATCATAGGTATTGTCGGAGTCCTTCTTGCGTTCTACTGTGGAGGATATGGCACGTGTTGGATTGACTCTCGCCGCGGATATTCCAAAGATCAGGTTAAGCAGATACAAGAGAATCTTCGTAATAGGAGATTTCCTTACGTTTAAATGGAGGCCATTATGAATGTCATTGATGCGTGGAAGCAAGCAAAGGAAGGGCAACAAATAGAACGTCCAGGATTGCCGAGAATAACAAAAGTTTCTCTTAGTGATAGTTCATTTTCCGGAGTAATAGGTCAGGCTATATCATATGATAAAAATTGGCTTGCCGATGACTGGGACGTGGTGAAAGAAAAGAAGAAGGAAGTATATAGCATGAAAGTTTTAAGAGAAGTGTCATATATCTCGCTTATTGGCCATATTCCTAATAATGCTACGGTTACTTTTGAGTGGGAGGAATAATGGACGACGACCCGATAAGGACCGCAGTTATTGTCCTCATGATGATATTTATAACCGCTTGTGGTCTATACTGGGCGGCCCGGATTGTGCTCGGGGTGTTCGGAGTGTGGAGGTAAGGTTGAGAGTTTTAGTAGCATGTGAATTCTCTGGAATAGTGCGAGATGCCTTCATTGCACGGGGGCATGATGCCATGTCTTGTGATTTGCTTCCGCCAGAATCCCCAGGACCACACTACACTGGAAGTGTGTTTGATATTCTTAACGACGGGTGGGATATGATGATCGCTCATCCGCCTTGCACGCATTTAGCTTGTAGCGGGGCCGCGTGGTTCGAAAAAAAGAAAAAAAACGGGAAGCAGCAAAATGGAATAGATTTTTTTATGAAATTAGCCGAGGCCTCCATTAATAAAATTTGTGTTGAAAATCCTGTTGGGATAATGTCTTCATTGTGGCGTACTCCAGACCAAATTATTCAGCCATACTATTTTGGAGATGAGTATCAAAAAACCACATGTCTGTGGCTAAAAAACCTTCTGAAACTGAAACACATAAAAGTAGACGACTTGTTTGATAAGGCTACTCATGTAAATAAAGGTGAAATGATAAAATACGCAAGCGGGAAAGTTATGCCGAAATGGTATGCCGAATCAAGGGGGAATGGACATTTAAGAAGTCGTACTTTTCAGGGCATAGCGAAGGCGATGGCGGAACAATGGGGGTAAATATGGAAATTCTTGAGATACTTGCCCACTGCGAGCGTATCCATGAACGGGAACTAATGAAAATCCGTGAGCTTATCATCAAAGAGGAAGCGCGGGTGAGAAATGAGAATCAGATCCCGTTGATCGAGGACGATGATACGCTGGGGTGCGGGAGTTAATATGGGATTCACCGATAACACAACAGGCCGATACGAGTGGGGAACGCCACAACGTTTCTTTGATGAGCTTAATCATGAGTTTAACTTCACCGTGGACGTATGCGCCACAAAGGAGCTTGCAAAATGTCCGAAATACTTCGATCAAAAGACAGACGGACTAAAGCAGGACTGGACCGGAGAGGTCTGTTGGATGAATCCTCCCTATGGTCCCGTCATAGGTACCTGGCTCAAGAAAGCGTACGAAAGCCGTGCGACTGTGGTGTGTCTTGTTCCGTCGAGAACCGACAACAAGTGGTGGCATCAATGGGTCATGATGGCCGACGAGATCCGGTTTGTGAGAGGACGGCTACGGTTTCATGGTGCCGGGGATGGAGCAAAATTTCCTTCAGCTATAGTAATTTTTCGTAGATGACGACACCCTGGGGTGGGGAGTTGAGGCGATTTGGTTATGACTTTTGATGAATTTAAACAATTAAAAGATGATATATCAATAATTAAATTACGCCATTGTCCTTTTTGTGGTGGACATGCTGAAATACTAATCGGGTTGGGTGAATATTGGGCTCATTGTGTAATTTGCACAGCGTCAACTAAAATGGAAAATTCCTATTATCATGCAAGTGAAGCGTGGAATAGACGTTATAAACCATGATGACGACGCCTATAGGGGTACAGGAGCTAATATGAATAAAGTTCTTTCAATCTGCTGCAATGCCGTGCCGATCGTGGCAGGTCATACTACACATTACTACGTCTGCACGAAATGCGGGAAACCGTGTGATGTGAAAATGAGGAGCTGATATGGCAAACAAACATTTATCAAAAAGTCCAGTTTCGATTGATTCAAAAACATGGTATTATGAAGAACCAAATGGAATTGAAATTGTACATGAAGAGCCACATGAAACAGCAGATATAGAAGTTACAAAGCACATTATAATTTCATGGCGAAAGCTGCGCGGAGCTATCGCCCGCAAGGATAGAAAATAATTCCCCTTGACAAGCGCGACTGAGTTTTATTAATGACAATTCATATCATGCCATTAAATGACCTGAGAGAGCATGACGAATCAACAACTTGTTGGTGTCTTCCTCGGGTTGAGTGGCACGAAGAAGCATTGGTAATTCACAACTCTGCGGACGGCAGAGAATTGACAAAGCCTATAGGGAGGAGGGTCTAATCATGGACATGAAAACTCAAATTAGGCAAGCGTTAGCAAGGGGATATTGTACCCCCGAAAATGCAGGCAAGGAATTGGATGCGTTTCTGGTTGAAGCAATGACGAAGGAAGTGTTGGCATCATTCCAACCTGTAAAGACAGGAGGGATGAGGCCGACAAATCATTTTAGATGGAAACAACTAAATGGCAATAAATTTAATATTAATACTCAGCAGGCGTTACGAATAGGCGATAGCTTTCTATATCAAATTCTTGAACAGTGGTGGGAAAATGAAGAATTTGCAGGTGGGGAGTGGAGAAAAATTAACATTGCACCACCCGATTAACACGCGAGTTGAGTTTGAATATATATGAACGAAGAAAAAAGAAAGCTCATTGAAACGTTGAATATCCAGATTTCTGATTCTGATTGGACAACCGCAGAAAAGCTATTTTGCGCCGCACTGCTGCAAGAAGGACCGGACACTACGAATCGGACATTAAAAGAGTATATCCGCATGAGGGATATTTTGAGAAATGTTTAATGCCAGTTTTCCCCTTGACAAGCGCGACTAAGTTTTATATACTGGGGGTGTAATCCATTGAGGGTTTCTAAATGATCGTGCGGCGGTCAATAGTTCATATTTCAAATTTAGAGGGCAACAGTTCATCACAAACGGGGCTCCCAGTCCCGGCGTGCCGCACACGTAGTGATGGGCTGTTGCCCTTTGTATTTGAGGGATGAATTGTGAGTCAAGACATTCGAGTAAAGCTTTCTTTTTTCGACCACATAAAAACAAAGCGCATCATTGCTAAGTATGGCACTGATGGAGCTTTCTCCATTCTCCGATTATGGGCTTATGCTGCTGAGTATTGCCCCAAAGGGGACCTATCACATTTTGATGAGGTTGAATGGCAAATAGCTACTGGTCGTAATACGGATTGTATAGAGTTCGTATGCGACTTGTATACGAGTGGTATGAGCTTTTTGGAAAAAGGGGAAAATGGTGAAATTCGCATCCATGATTGGGCGGAGCACCAAGCATGGGTTTTTTACTCAAAGGAAAGGTCTGATAGGGCGAGAAAGAACATAAAAAAGAGATGGAACGACCCGAAAACAAAGAAGAAAAATAATCATACCAGTGATATACCAATAGTATACGGGTTGAATACCAGTGGTAATACTCCCTCTCCCTCTCCCTCTCCCTCTCCCTCTCCCTCTCCAAAAGATAATACCTTTGTGCAATTTTGGAGTGCATACCCTAAAAAAAAGGCAAAGGCAGAAGCCCTAAAGGCATGGTGTAAAATTAATCCTGAAAACGGACTGACAGAACAAATCCTAACGGCGGTTAGATTGCAAGCTAATTCCGCCGATTGGAAAAAAGAAAAAGGCAAGTATATCCCTCTACCGGCCTCATGGTTAAACGGTAAGCGATGGGAAGACGAAATGGATATTAAGCCTAAAGGCGATCCCGGCTTATCAAATCCCGTCGGAATGAGAGATCCCGGCCTATGAACGAACATGACGAAGTACAAAGACTGATTGAAAAAGAAGAGCAATTATTAAATTATCATGGCGAAGATGAAATAATCCGCTGCCACGACATGCTTGATTTAATTTATGCACGCAACAAAGAACGTCTTCCATTTACTTTATGCCCAGGACTACCAGGACTTGATAATAGCATTAAACATTTTCTCGGTGGCGAGCTTATTATTATTTCTGGACCTACAAAAATGGGAAAGACTCTTTTCGCTCAAACGCTATCAAGAAATTTCTCCGGCCAAAATCATGTAGGCGCATGGTTTCAGTACGAAGTTCCGGGGGATCAATTCTTAGAACAATTCGGAGATTCGTTACCTGCGTTTGTTATGCCGAAAACTCTAAAGGATAATTCCGTATCATGGATTGTTGATCGAATCCATGAGGCAATTTTGAAGCATGGCATTAAGTATGTTTTCATAGACAACACTCATAACGTTATGAATTTGACCATGCAGAATCTTTCTCAGGTCATGGGTGAGTTTTTGAAAGCACTCAAGAGGACAGCGATAAAATTTAACATTGCGATATTTCTTTTACACCATTTATCTAAAGTGAAATTGATTGATGATGATACTCTTGATTCAAGCTTGCTCAGGGATTCAAGCCTCGTTGCTCAGACTGCGGACACTGTTATGTTGGTATGGCGTGACAAAGATATTATTATCAAGCCGAACCAGGGATACATAAAAGTTACAGAGAACCGGAGATACGGGGTTATGAATAAAATTGTAACAGTAAAAAAGGTAGGTAGCTTTTTAGAAGAAGTGGTTTATCACTATGGCCAGTAACGCATATCATAAAATGAACGATTTTATTAGTGAGATTGATCGTCTTGATGAATCAATTTTTAATATCAAGGTGCACATAGGCGCAGCAAAGAACTCCACGCTTGCAAACAAACTGAAAGACCTGATTGATAAGCGCACCATGACCGAGAAACAACTTGACGATCATTTATCGGCGTGGATAGAGAAAATTCCAAAGGAGGCAGTCAATGATAATTCCAAAGTTATTTTACCTTGACAAGGATGATAACGGCAAGGACTTCATGCGCCCCGCGACCACCGAGGACATCGACAAGCTCGTGGATGAGCATTACGAGGCTGCGATTGCGCTTGGAATGCTGAGGTGCATGGGGGAGAAATGATAAAAAAGCCAACGCCCCTGGAAAAACATGAGCAGATTGCGCTGGCCGGCTGGCTGGATGCAATCAACGTGATATATTGTCATATTCCAAATGAGCGGATGGTGAACCATCTAAAAACCAATGGCGCAAAATTCGCATATTTAAACAGCTTGAAGAGACAGGGTTTTAAAAAAGGCGTTCCCGACATTCTCATTTTCACAAGGCCGCCAATATTTGATAATTATGTCGGCGTTGCAATTGAGATGAAGCGTTATGGCAAAGTCCCCACGGAAGATCAAAACAACTGGCTACAGGACCTCACAAATTGTGATTGGCTTACGCGTTGTTGCAATCAAGGGACGGATGAAGCGATTATATGGCTCAAGTCATTGGGCTACGGAGTTCGACGAAAAGCATGAAGAGTATAAAACTTAAAAACTGCCCTTTTTGCGGGAGTGATAGAGTAAAATATGTTTTGTCAAATTATTTTACTCCCTCGTTGTGCTATGTACAATGCAAGAATTGTTTTGTTTCAACCAATCCGGTAGAGCAAAAAGAAGCCGCGAAACTTTGGAATAGGCGCACCCGTGGCAAGGAGAGATTATCTTAATAGGGTGATAGAGGCGTATAAAGAACGCGGTGCTCAGGCGCGGCGTAGCCGTCGCGTTGGAGCACCCTGGTTATCTATTTTAGGAGGCAGAATGTCTGAAGAGCTTTTGAAACGGGCAATAGACAAATGGGGTAAACGATCACAGATTGACATGATGATCGAGGAGTGCGCCGAACTTATTATAGCGCTGCACAAATGCACAAAGCGGGTATTTGATCCAGCAGATACGAGCGCCAGAATAAACGATGTATGCGAGGAATTGGCAGATGTCCAACTTATGCTCAATCAAATGAGACTCCTATTCGGGCCGAAAGATATTGACGATTGGTATGTTGTTAAAACGGAACGGTTGCGAAATCTATTGGATGGGAAGCCATTTTAATTTGGATTTGTCGCCCTTCGATGAGCCAATGGGGTGCAGGGATGAGTGATACATCCATTAGTCGCAAAGGCCAAGTTGGGCGACAATATTTAAACAGATAACGCGCGGCTGACGGGCCTTGTCTCGTCCTGCCGCTGGTTGAGGAGGGTTTATGTCTATTCTCATTTTATGTGAAACGAGGGATTGTAAATATAATGAACAGGGGCTTTGTACAAGAATGGTTGTAAAAGTAAGTGCCATGTCGG
>JAHFDG010000011.1 GCA_023249105.1 Candidatus Methanoperedens sp.
TTTTCGAGTGGAATTAGCGGAAGGATTAAATTTTTCAACTGGAATTAAAAATAATATCAAATTTTTTTTGATATTTTGATTTTTTGAGATTCATTGACGCTATTTTTGGGACAGCCTGTAGTATTGAATATTAAAAAAATTGAGAGACTGTTTAGGTCTCAGGAGAAAGTGAATTATGAACGCAGGAGAATTGATGTATAAACGTGCAAAGGAGATGAATTTAATAGACCCAATTGTAAAACTTTGCATTGACGTAAGAAAAGAAGGGATGAAAATAGGTTCAGATAAATGGACTGTTCATGGGATGCTTAGGGATTTAGGCACAGAAATTACTAAAAAAGATGGTATAAGACTTCCCGCTCTTCATGAGGATTAGTAGAGCAATCAAGGAAAGTGAACACGAAGATAAAAAGGTGTTCACGTTCTCCTTTTATTTTTTTTAAGGAAAAAGCCCTGTAGTAAACGTAAATACAATCAACCATAACGCCGTATTTAAGGAATATATTGTATCCAGACAACATTACCAACACAAACTGAACCCATCTCGGATTGTTCCTAGAAAAGAGGGAATTAAGGAAATGTGGAGGAAGGTATTTGAACTCGGAATATGAACTGAGTAAAAAGCGGAGTAAGGTTCACTCCGAAAAGGGAACAAATAAAGGGTAGTAAACCTTTACAGCGTCAGGTTAATAGCTAACAAACTATATTAAAACATATTCGTGCCGAGGTGGCAGAGCGGACTAACGCGGCAGGCTCGAGACCTGTTTTACCTTCTGGTAAGCTAGGGTTCAAATCCCTACCTCGGCGTGATTTAGGCGTTCAAGCCAACATGAATGTAAGCTATATAAATACTTTGAATTACCTATATAGTTAAACTATATAAATATATGATGTTACATTCATAATTATGCGCGGAAAAGTAAGAGATAGAATACTCAGAGTTCTCGCAAATAATCCTTCCGGGAATATGAGTAAATATGAGATGGCCAAGCAGGCTGGCTCCACTTATCCATGGGTAAGGGAGTTTTTCTTAAAACTGGAAGAGATGGGACTGGTAAAAGGCACAAAAGTATTGGATTATCCTGCCCTGTTACGCTACTGGCAGTCAGTTTATATCAAGCACAAATACAGGGAGTACATAGTCAAAGAGCCTTTGAAGCTACTCAAAGATTGTAAATTACCTTACGCATTGACCACATACCAGGCAGAAAATCTCATCCAGAATTACCTGTTTCCAAGTAGAGTCGATGTCTATATAAAAGAGGGCGATTGGAAACAGTGGCACGATATGATCTCAAAGAAGGGACTGGTAGGCAAAGGAAATCTGCGGCTATTGCTTGCGCAAGAGCATGTTTTTTATAAGTCCTTTGAGAAGGATGGTTTAAAAATAGTTTCAACCCCTCAGTTGACCGTTGATCTGATGATTGAGGGAGGAGTATGTGTCGAGGCTGCAGAACTGCTTATCGAGAAGGTTATGAAAAATGTATGAACCGCATGAGATAGAAATTTCTTATAGATATCTTAAAACAGTGGTTAGCAGACTCGAAGAACCAATTTGTTTAATAGGTGGATGGGTTTTAACGGACGGTGAAGGGTCATACATTATTCCAACCGGAACAAAAATCACAGAAAGCGCTTCATGGTCGGTTTTCGGCAAAACGTATAATCCGACAAGATACACGAGGGGCCTTTATCTGGCTAACACACATGATTCAGTAACACTGTTAGACAGGAGCGGCAATGTTATTGATGGGTATGCTTGGTGATATAAGCGCGCAGGTTCGACATCGATAACCCCGGGCGGGAATCTCCACAGACCATTTGCGGCCGTGTTTTATGAATTCATTCTTGGCTTTATATGCCAAAAACGCTAACAAGCCCTGTACCCCTTCAAGTACGGGGTTATAGATGATTGCAGTTACGTTCATACCATTTGACTGCGGACGATAGGCGTTTATCATGCTCTCAAAAGGCGATAGGAACCCAAAACATCCTTATTCGATTAAAATAGGAAATTATAAGTCCTTTTAACACTGTGAATCAAAAATAGGAGGGTAATATATGGAAAAGCTGAGCCATGTATATGAGATTCCCAAACCTTAAGGTGAACTTTTATGGCAGAAATTAAAGAAATAAAAATCAGTGAAGAATTTAGACCAGCTCCACAATTTAAAAAGCTCTATTACATTTATTTATTGTTAGCAATTGTCTTTGGTATTTTACCATGGTACATTCCTGTTTTACTTTCTGCCCCATTTACAGTAATTCTAGGCCTTTTAATATCTATTCCTGCTATTTTGATATTCGTATCCTACTGGATCCCAAAATACTACGATACGATGCTTTACAAACTTACTCAAAATGAAATCGTTTGGAGAAGAGGAGTATGGTTCAAAAACACAGGAATTGTGCCTTACAACAGAATAACCAATATCGATATTGTCCAAGGTCCTGTTTCAAGAAGTTTTGGAATAGCATCGATCAAAATTCAAACCGCTGGCTATTCGGGCCCATCAGGCGGTGGAGGTATGCTAGCCGAAATAAGAATTGAAGGAATGGAACAATTTGAGGATTTGAGAGAGTTAATAATGGGATTTGTGAGAGGCAAAAAACCCCTGGCAGTAGAAACTTACGAAGAAGATATTAACATGAAGATTCTTGATGAATTAGTTAAGATTAGAGGGCTCATGGAAAAATCCTCCCGAAATTAAGGTAAATAAAGTTAGGGTAGACAGAGCGATTATTGAATTTAGAGACTGTGCCAAGATGTTATTTTTAATCGACTCACCCCCACAAAATACTGCGCCTGAATTGAGATACTGAGTAACCGACCACGCAATGAAATTTGCAGGGCCTCCGGGCGGATCTCCGGGGACTCGGCATAATCGGTTTCCCTGATTTCTGTGCTTCAAGTCAGGCGGACGCTTATAAAATTGAATTATACTATTTGGCTCTGATATTGGATACGATCCTGACCTTTGGGTAGCCCGCCCTGCCGTGGAACTCGTCGAAACTGTTATAATCTGGTGTTGAATTAAGCTTCCGGCATAGCGTTTCTATTTGGGACTTGAAACTGGAGTCTATCCAAAGCTCTACGAGCCCTCCTGACCGGAGGCACCTCATCATCTCGTCAATATTCTTATCTGTCAGTGGGGCGCCTTGCATAGTTATGTAGTCCGCAAATCCATCCTTGAATGGATACTGTGGGGGCGGGTTCCAAGATATCCCTCCTGGCAATAACACCAGTAACGGTATATTTCCATAAGGTGGCTGCGAATCTTTATCCTTTGTATTCAAGTTTATCGCACCATCAAACCCCGATTCAACCCCTCCAACAATATGGTGTCCTTCGCCCCCAACGTCCAGATGGATTTTGTATGAAGAATCGATATTTATATCACTTCTGCCTGCAAACCTGTTTGGATCTTTAGTGGCAGGTATGCCCACCTTGGCAACGATGTTGTCTACTATCTGTTGTGTAGACATTCTTGGGGGCTTGGATGGCTCTTTCTGTGCTTGACTAATCCAGTACATTTCGACTGCAATTCCTACTATTGCGATGAATACAGGAATTAAAATCAAAACAAAGGGGAATCCCAAAAGCTGTGCATGGTTCTTGAGGTTGTACTTGTCTTCTGCATCGTCCAGCGAGGGAAAAACCTCATCGCCTGCGAGTATATCCACTCCAGATTGGTCAACGTTCACCATGAACACGAACACATCCCCTACAAGACCGTTCAACGTGGATGCATAAGCATAGCTTGCCTGAAACCATCCGCCGATGGTGAACACAGTTGGTAATTGTGGCCGGTCAGCGGGTTGCACGCTTCCGCTCAGGTCGTGCTCCGCATCCATGCTGCCATCTATGTAAAAGTTGAGTTTTCTCGTCAAGTGGTCGTAGGTCACGAGCACATGGTGCCACTCGTCGATCGATATCTTGCCATTTGAGTAAAGCGGTATAGCCTGGTTGTCCGGATTAGTGGCGTGGTCGTAGTAGAACCAGAAAAGTAACTTTCCGTCAGTATGACTCACTGAAAGTCTTCCAAAAAGAGTGCCCCATTCGCTTGCCTGGGGGTCAACGTTCGCATAAGCCTTAAGGTTCACCCATACCGACAACGTATACTGGTTCGCATACCTCCCCATGTATGGCAGGTTAATGTACGCGCCACTTGTGGTAAAATCTGCTGCAGAACCCCACTTTCCTGGGGAGAACTTTACTTGTGCGCTGGGCGTTCCATTCAATTTGTGCCCGCCGTAGTCGTTTGCATCGCCCTTTAGGGGATAATATGCGAGCAGGTCTTGCTGTAATCGTGTTATATCACTCATGTGCATTTCCCCATGTGTATTTCCATTATTGTCATCTTTTAGTTCCTCCCTCTCCGGATATGGTTTCCATTCAATTTTAGTATTCAATTATACTTTTTACATATATAATAACCAAAATGAATTATTATTTATACCACCATAATGAAAAACAAATCTATGGTATTTAAGCATTTCGAAATTATTTTTATGTGGTTAAAATATATTAATTAGAGGTCACAAACCCGAACAGTCGATTAATTTAAATATCATAAAGTTATCTTTACGATAATATGGATAATCATAAAGATAAGTTGAGATCAGTAATTGAAGAATACTTGAGAAAAGAACTACCAGACTCGAAAGAGAGAGCGACCAGTCTGAAAATAGAAAGCGATCTGATAAATGATATCGTGGGTCCGAGGCGGGCTGGAAAGACTTATTTAATGTACTTTACCATAAAAAAACTTCTGAGTACCGGGATAGAAAAAGAAGCCACCATATACATAAACTTTGAAAACAGAAAACTGCTGCCTTTAACTCCAGAATATTTTAATGATTTAATAGATGTTATCCATGCTAAGAGGCTTTTCGAAAAACATGAGACGGTATTCATTTTCCTTGATGAGGTCCAGAGGATCGAGGATTGGGAAAAATACATAAGAAGCATATACGACGAATTTAAAGGGAAAATAAAGATATTTGTGTCCGGTTCGACTTCAAAACTGACAGAATCCGAACTTAGTTATTTGCTCACCGGCCGGCATTTAACAACACAGGTCTATCCATTAAGCTTCAGAGAATTCCTATCATTCAAAGGTTTCGATATAAAAGAATATTTTATCGAGGAAGATATCGCCTTGATAAAAGAATATTTCAGAGAATACTTAGAGTTTGGGGGATTTCCGGAAGTCGCTCTGCTCGGGTCAGGGAAAGAAGAACTAGTACAAACATTATTTTCAGATATAATAAATAGAGACATACTCCCAAAAGCAAAACGAAGGGGCGAAATTATTGAGGACCTTGCGTATTTCTTATGTTCAAACTCAGGAAAACTGGCAAGTTTCGGAAAGTTAACAGGTACACTGAACTCGATGGGGATTAAAGTGTCAGTACCTACTTTCGAGAAATACTTCTCAATTATGAAGGAAGCGTTCCTTTTCTTTGACCTAACAATATACTCATACAAAGTTAAGGATCAGATGCAGTATCCCAGAAAGATATACTGTGTAGACCCGGGTTTTATAAATTTTGCAGGGTTTAAATTTTCAGAAGACAGAGGAAGATTAATGGAAAATCTGGTTGCAATGGAACTGCAAAGGACAAAATCCAAAAGTCCTTTGATTGAGATATTTTATTGGAAGGATCACCAGGGAAGGGAAGTTGATTTTGTTATCAGAAAAGGTCTTGAGGTAAAGCAGCTCATCCAAGTGACAGAAGCTTCAAACAGAGAGGAAATACAAAAAAGAGAGAATACGGGACTGTTGAGGGCAGACGAAGAATTTAAATGCAACAATTTGCTTGTAATAACCTGGGAGTTTGAAGGAGAAGAGATAATAGATGGCAAAAAAATTGTTTATAAGCCGTTGTGGAAATGGCTTTTAAAATGTTCTGAATAACCCAGGGCTGTGGTTTGCGATATCAGGGAACTTTGCAGGTACTGTCAAGTCTTCGTCAGGTAAAAGTAAATCGCTCATCTCAAGAAGGCAGCCACGAACGATATAATAATATATATAATATTTACAAAAACAGATTAGACAGAACCATCTTGTATAATACTTAATCGATTTTTCAACATTAGTTGAATCGTATAATCTTTCATGACTTTACTAATATTAGGGAATCCTAAATTTACTGGGGCATGGGATTCAAAGCAACAATACATCTTCTTAATGCTTCAACATTGGTGGCGGTTTCAGGAGCTTTCAGGCTCTTCATAGCAGTTTTATTTCTGGGAACAGAACCCAGAGTTTTAGCTTGTATAGCAGGTGGTCTTGTGATATATACAATATATACTCTGGATAGGGCACTTGAATGCAAAGAAGACATCGTGAACAGAAGCGAATTAACAGGTTCAAGAAAGGATATTGCCCTTCTTGTGTCCGTCTCAGCTTTTAGCATTGGAACCTATATTTTATTCGAAGAGGGATTATATATTCTGCCTTTTCTACCACTTGTAGTTGGTTATTTGTATAGCAAAGGCATAAAAATCTGTGGGTCAAATTTGAAGCTTAAGGGCGGCCTTGGAGTTAAGAATCTAGTTGTTGCTTTGACGTGGGGATCCTTTATCACCGGGATTGCGGGAAAATCTGTAAACAATATTATTCCGTTAATTTTTGTTTTCTCTTTTTTCAGCAGCAAGGTTTTCATAAACTCGATAATATATGATTTTAAAGATGTAAAGGGCGATTCGCTGGCTGGTATTAGAACTTTACCTGTACAGTTAGGTGAAAAGAAGACCAAGGCTTTTCTTTCGATTGTGCATATAATGATACATTTAGGTATGCTCCTAGCGACTATTATGAGATTCATTGTGTTTGAACCAATAATACTTTTGTATAGTTTCACTGCTGGCATAATCTGCATTAATTATTATTCCGTAGCTACCGAAACCGAACCAAGAGCCAGAAAACTTATACGTGAGTTCTTGGTCGATGGTGAATCTACTACTGAAGTTAGCCTGCGTCTACTTATAAACTCTTTATTTCTTCGGAGCGCTCTTTATAATATTTGAAAAGTTCTTCTCCCCATTTTAAAGCAGATTTATCAAAACTTATCAAATCTCTTTGGGCATCGAAAGTACCATTTTTAAAGAAGAGAGAAAGGGAGAGAAATTTGCTGGTTACTACAAAAGCAAGTTTAATGTCATCATTTAAAATGTGTATGCTTGTATTATTGTAATCGGAAAATCTTTGGAGGATATTCCCATGCTCATTCTTAACTTTCTCAAAGACATCTTTAGTTAAGATTAGAGTAATGTGAACTTTTCGCTGAGCCAACTGTAAAAAGAACGATGGATAGGCTGGATTAAATATCGGGGCGACTCCCATTACAAAATCTGATTGTGCAATATTTTCAAAAAATTCTGTATGTGGTTCGTACATATTTTCCAATCTATTTTCAATCAATCTGCAATTTCCTAATTCACCAATTCTTTCCAATAAGTGTTGTGGAATAGCTTCAACCAGATGTTTTTCCCAGAATTCTTCATTTTCTTCGATTACATGCAAAGTATTGATTAATGGCTGAAAAACCTTGGCTACAACTTTTCCGATTGGGGTTAGCACATAATGTTTATTATCTTTGTAAATTAAATTCTTGGTTTCCATTTCCTTGATGCGGGGGAGAATCTCTGGAGAAGATATATTGAAATGGTCTCTAATTTCAGCTAAAGTCCTTGGTTCTTTGAGTAGCAAAAAGAGAATATTTTTTCGCTTCTCTGAAAATGCCAGAACACTTAACAGTCCTTTCGATTTCATCGGAATCAACTTCCTTGGAGATTTTTGATACCACTCAATTTAGTCTCTTCGGTTAGACTATAGATAAAGCTATCGGTGGACTAATCTGCGTGTAGAGTACGCATTCATTAAGAATTGGAACTGTCAAACTTAGGTTATCAGTTAGATACTCAACGGCGGCAAATCACACTGAAATTATTTTTGATGAATATTCAAACCTGATTCAGTTTTAAAAAAAGTTTATTCGGATTCATATCACTTCAAGGAGCCTCTCTTTCTGAGGTCAAAAAGCACACCTTGCAGCAAGCTGCGGGGTATACAATTTAAAGCAAATGTTGTACTTGCTCCGCTGCTTTTTTTCCAGAAGAGATGGCGGCTGACATCCCATATGGCATGAGATGGTGACTATCTACATGAGTATAATCACCCGCTAAAAAAACGCGCTGGGACGGATGTATTTTTTCTGCAGCCCAGGCACCATAACTTTCCTCCGAAATAATCGGGCTAATCATGTCCCAATGATGATGGTCTGCAAATTTTATTTGTTCCTCCCTGAAGTTGCCAAAACCCAGAGCATCAAGAGTCTGCAACGCCATTTTCACCATTTCTTTTGCATGCAATTTACGCACAGGTACGGATTTAATTCCCATGAAGTAAAAGTATAACAATACCAGACCATCAACAGCCGTTTTCTGCCGCACAACGGTACTGGTAGCAAGATCCGGGGTAGCAATGTACGAAAACTCAGGAATCAGGTTTTCCGGTATTGCTAAAACGCACAGACTTCCTGTGCCGTAACGAATTCCATCCAAAAAAAGCCTGCTGGGGCTTTCTGCACGGGCGATAACGCAAGATGCTTCATGGGCTGGTATCGAGCAAATAACGGCCTTTGCAGAAAGGTGCTTAATTTGCCCCCCTTCATTGACAGTAATAACAACATTTTGTCCCTGATCATCGATACTAAGTACCTGCACCCCACAACGAAGCCGTGATGATATACCTTCAATCAAGCCAGCAACCAACGCTCCATTGCCGGTTTCATAATGTCCCATCTGAAATACCTGGAAGGCATCAAGCCTCCTTTGAGGAATATATTCACCTATCTCACCGGGGTGAATCAACTGAAAAAAAGCATTTAACAACTCATACGATGGCGGCGAAAGGTCGGATATATCATGTGCGCCTCCATTGACAAAAGTGGTAATCTCTTCGATATCATTGTTTCGAAAATCAATTTTTTCAAGACAATCCACAACACTTTCGCCAAACCTGGTACGTCCTTTCGAACTGACTCCAATCATGCCATTTTCTTCGATCAGTGGCGGTGGAGCGATCCCGGTCGGGAAGAATGCCGGTTCAATAGCAAAAACTGCTCCGATTTCATAGCTAACCCCCATTTTTTCACGGGTAAGCACACGCCCTCCGGCATTCGTTTTTTGTTCAAGCACGATAATGTCTTTATCACGCAATGCGTATGCCGCGGAAAGCCCGGCCAGTCCGGCGCCGACAACTATTACCTCCTTGCATTCGTCTTGAAATCTTTCCATTTTATCCCCTGCTAATAATACAAATTAAATGTGTGATATTCACCCGCATTGATATCATCAATATCCATCGCAATAATAATTTTGTTTGATCCTGTGGCAGAAAAAGCAGTTGAAAGCTGTCTGGATCCTATTTTAGCTATAAAGTCGGAAGCATCGTAAGGGATCATATGTGCCGAAGCGCCGACTTTATCTGTGGAAAAGCCAAAACTCACCCGGTGGCAGCGCTCTGCTAACATTGTTACTTTTTCTCCAACTATATCTCGCAGCAATGCGTTATGTTCGCGAATCTCATAATCGTGCATAACAGGATAGACCTTTAAAGCCGAAGCTCCGGAAAAAACGAAATCAAACCCGAAAAGGAATCCCTTGTGAATCTTAAGGCGGCGGGCATCGGGTGAAATACCTGCAAAGCCAAGAGCATGTGTTTCCATAGCCGGGTAATCTCCCACAATGTGCCACAGTTTGATTCTCGATGAGACAATATCCGGTCTCAGGTCTATACCGACTACGTTATAACGCACTTTTTCGTATAGAAAATCTGTTCCTATTACCTCATGATACAGTGAACGATCTATAGGAACCATTTTCGCATAATCCTCTAAAAAGGCAACTATTTTAGGATTAAGACCGGATCCTCCGTTATTCTTGTACCAGAGGTTAAACCGCAATGGATGCACCATGTCGCCACATACTTTACAGGAGCATTCCAGATGAGCTTCGGGCGAAGCCCTCAATAAATCCAGAAATGGAACGAAAAGCGGTGTTGCACTGGATGCAAAGGATTTCAAATGCTTCCGGTATTTTTCTAATTGCACATTGGCTGATTGCATGATTAAAGAAGTATCCTATTATTAGATGGCGCGAGGTGGCATTCTGGTTTGATGCGGACAGTCCGGCGGGGCTTCATATATAGTACCGTAACAAGCAAGAGAATCCCTGAAACACCATCCTTTCACATATATACATCTTTCAAAATCGGTACAATTGTAACATTCAGAATTTTGAAAAAGTTCGCGTGAAGGATTATTGAATCTGTGTATAGCATCGGAATTCCATACGCCCATAACTCCGTCTTCGAAAACATTCCCTACAGTGTAAGCCGGTTCATTTGGCGTTTGTTCACATAGGGTAACTGCTCCATCCGGCTTTACTAACATTTTGGTGCGCCCTCCTGAACAGATCGGTCGCTTTGCCCAGACCTCAGGTGGAAGATTCCTGGATCCGCCAGTTGTAATATTATTCTGCATGAAGATAAAAATATCAGGGAATTCTTCCTTGATCTGACTCTCCATGGATATAAGACGTTTTTTCTGTTCCATGGTCAGGAAAAGTCTGTCATTATGCCGGTACAGTCCCCTGCTGTATTGAACAAAATGAAACTCGTTTATCCCCATCGGCGCAAGACGCCTGACAAGTTCCAGCGGAGCATCAGCATTATATGAAGTAAGCACTGCTTTTACTCTTGGACTGATCCCGGCTTCGATCAGATTTCGAAGAGTATCTTGCGCTTTAGAAAGATAGTTCTTGTGCCGGGACAAAAAAGAAGCGAGCCTGTTATCAGTGCTGTCCAGAGATACCTGCATCGGACGCAGCGCCCAGTGGGGCACGTTTTTATTACCTATGTTCAGGTCAGCCATCCTTTGGGCCTGCTCCGGCGAAACATGGCTCTTTGTGGAAACAAAGAATGAGAAATTCCGTTTGTCCAACTCTTCCATAATTTCCATGGCATCCTGGCGGCAAAAAATATCAGCGCCGCCAATATCAACCAATGTGATTTCATTTTCTGCGATTTCATCCAGAATGGGGATCCACTCATCCAGACTACGCTCCGCACACGGCTCACGTTCAGCATAACAGTAAATACAGTCGCATTGGCATCGGTTGGTAAAGCTAATTGCGATGGTGATAGGACGCAGCATTCTGTGCGGTGTCATTGTGTAGTTGGCAAAGTCCGGGATCAGGTTTTCCATGGGCTTGTCAAAGGAAGGGGACTGCGGTCCTTCCAATGAAAAAAAGCCATCCAGATGGGCAAGTTCAGTAGTAATCTGCTCAATTTCTTCAGCACTTTGCCCGTCGGTAGCATTTATTATTCCCTGTGCGGCTGTTTTTATTTCTGCCCAGGTATTATTTCCATCAAAAAGAAGAATAAATATCGATTCAAAAGGTGAAAGCACACGTGTAACTTGCTTTTGCAGGGAATGCAAATATATAACCATGCAATTGCCATCATTCCTGAAACGCCAATTTTCCGATATCCTCGGCCTATCCGTATCTGAAAATACCATTTTTCTCCTGATTACTTGTCCCTATCCTGCCACTATTCCTAAAATTACTCCCTCCAAGCTCTCCCAAAACGAATGTAAACAAAATCAGTCACCAGTTTTGGGAGAGCTTGCCTCCCGGTGTTAATTTGACACGGGAAGGGGGCGTTTACCGCTTACCAATGCCAGCCGTTTGCACATCCTTCACAGCCTACTGTTGCTGCCTTATGTGCTTCCGTTACAGCTTCTTTCAAAATCTTCGCATCGACATTCACATTCTTTGCCTTCAGTGCTTTCTGAAGGGCGGAAATTCCCTTTTCCTTATTGGTTGCGTCACTCATGGATATCACCTCCTCCATTGAATGTATTGTTCTAAATTCCTCGTATTTATTAGTAATCATTTATAATCTTAGATGAATCAAATAATATTATACTATTAAACTATACATAGGTTCATAAGTAATTTCACATAAATACATCACAGTAGCGCTGATTATGCATATTTATTCAGGTTGCTGTGTATAAAAACCATTTATGGATTGCTGTTGTGGATCCTATTTTATAACACTATTAGATTATATATCGTACAAGTTAAACAATTCCTTAAAAGATTTTATATATTGGCAATGACTACCCTCAAATCAGGGTGGTATTATGAGACAAGATGAAATACTTAAAAAGGCACAGTTTAAAGAACAAAATGGCGTAAAGATTCTGCGCATTAAAGGCAAACCATATGAGATGGGCTATCAGCATGGCTATTTATTAGCTGGTAGAATAGCCCTTATGATAAACAGGACACTTCTGGCTACTGCCGCTTATGTTGCCAAACAGACAGGAGCGGATATTAAAAAAGCGCAGGAGATGTTGTGGACCGGACAGAAAAAGGCGGAACCGTTTCTTCCGGCGGAGTTTAAAGAAGAAATGAGGGGAATCGCCGACGGCGTAAAAGCCGCAGGCGTGAGCGTAACCCTTGAGCAGATATTGCTCTGGAATACCAACTATGACCAATGGTGTATCTATTCCCATCCCCATTACTGGCAGTGCGACAGCAAGGGAAATCCCGAGCATCCGGGCTTAACCCAACCGGCTGGCGGCGGGTGCGGCAGCTTTTGCGCCTGGGATGAATGGGCAGGCGGCGATGGTAAATTGATTTTCGGCAAGAATGAAGACAATTTCAACATGCCGGAGCAATTGGATAACCGGATGATGGTCATAGCCGACCCGGATAACGGGTTTGGTCACGCCTTCCTGACTTATCCGGGGATGATCGGCCTGGACGGGGGCGTAAATGAGGCTGGTTTTGAGATGATGACGCAACTGAACTCCATACAATACGAAAGCATGGAAGGCTGCGGCATTGCCATATTCACACGCCTGCTGCTGACCCATGCAAGTACGGTGGATGATGCCATCAAAATATTCCAGGAGCCGGTGCGCAGGCATTGCATACCATGTGGCAGATGCCAAAGCCAAAAAGGCGGCGGTTGTTGAAACGTCTTCCAGAATGGTTTGTGTTCGCTATCCTATGCCCAATGTCAAAGCGATGTGGCAGACAAACCATTCCAACTGCTATCCGGGCTGGATGGGTTATTCGGGATACAATATGGTTGCAGACCAGGTCCTTGTGAACGAACTAAAGGATACCTCCACTATTGAAAACTGGCAGGACAGCCTTAAAGAGCCGTATAATTTTTATGTCCAGGCGCCCAGCCGTTTTGAACGGTACGGGCAGTTGATCCACGAATATTATGGCAAAATCACTCCGGAAAATGCCATAAAAATATTAAGCGACCGCTACGACCCTTATACGCGAATGACCCGGCCGGTGGATTTTCCCTCCTGGACTAATAATATCCTCTGTACCATATGTGCTGTGTATCCTGATTTTACTTATCAGGCGCAAGAGCCTGTGGGAACGTTTAAAGCCCATATCGCCAATATGTGGAGCCTTGTGGCTTATCCCGAAACAGGAGATATCTGGCTGGCAATAAATAATTTCCCGGCGCAGTATGGCGGGTATGAACATTTCAATTTAAAGGAATTGCTGGGTCGTTAATAAAAGCGTGTCCTATCCTCAAAATCTACAAATGAGTATTATTATATAGTATGAATGTGTAGCCTGTAAATGGTGGTAAAAGGTGGATATCAGCGGTATCTGGTACAACGAACTCGGATCGATGATGGAATTAAGTGTTTCAGGGAATGTGATTAAAGGTAAATATCAAACAAAAGTTGGAGGCGCGCCGGGAATTTATCCTCTGGCGGGATATTTGAATGTGCCCAACCCCAATGGTATTGCTGTTGGCTGGACGGTTCTCTGGAATAACCAGTTTGGAAATAAGCAAAGTCTTACATCATGGGCAGGTCAATACCAGCTCGCCGACGGGATTGAGGAAATATACACATTCTGGCTGCTTGTGAGGGAATTGGAGCATGCTGAGGACTGGTCAGCTACAAACATAGGTCAGGATACATTTACCCGCAATAAACCAACTGAAAAGATGATTCTGAGGGCAAAGAAAAGAGGAAAATTTTCCCATCCAATCCAATGAGCATAATGCTGTTTTTATTTGCGCGTTAATTTAGTTCTTGGTACCAGGAACTAAATATACGCCCTTCTCAGCCTGTCCTTGTGTTCATTATATTTTTTTCTGAAAGACGGGGCATCCATCATCTTATTGACATGGCATTTAAGTCTTGTTCAAGCACGCCGAGCTTGAAAATGTTGATACGAGGGCGCTTTTCAGTCACATTGAGTTCGGGCATGAATTCAAATTAAATTAAAAAATAGATGTATGATTCAATCCACCCATCACTGTTCGGATATAGTAGCTACAGTTTCCCCCGATAGCGATTACATACTTCCAACAACACAAAATACTGAAGAGTTGAAAAAACGATGACAGATGAAAAAACAGCGCAGTATAAGACCGAATATAAGGGCAGGACTTATTATTTCTGCGCTCCGGGATGTAAGAAAGCGTTTGAGTCCGAGCCTGAAAAATACTTAAAGAGCGGGCCAGTGGGCATGGGCGGGGAAAAACCCTGGTGGAAATTCTGGTAGTTATAATACCATTGTAATTTTTCAATACCATTATAATTTTTAGTACCGTTTATAATTTATATCACATTTTCCATCTAACCATTGGGTGGTATAAACGGCAGGTTGGGGGGTGTTAGTGTTCCAAAAACCGGGTTTTTATTGCTATAGCATAGTTCGTAAATTTCCATAATTTCAAATTTTGACATATTGTTTAAGCATTCTCCTGATATTCCAGACGGGATAACAGGATGAACAGGACTTAATATCGTATCCCGTCAATCCTGTTCGTATATACAACATCCTTGCGAGAATAATTTAGCATGTCTCAACCATAAGTATTTTTGCGCTATCTGCGGACATCCGCAATCAGAATAACCGTATCATAAGTGAACCCGAGCCTTCCGTTTTCAAGCTTCACCCGCAAACCAGTACCGTCATCGTTCGCGCTCTGCCTCATCAAATCTTCAATGACTTTTATCGTCTTTGTACCGGTTCCCGCCCGACTTATCCATTCATCAAAGTCCTGGGGAATATCTGTATGCTCAATATCGGCTATCACGGCTCCTATTTCCTTGACCATGTTTTCCATTTCACCAAGTGCATATATCCTGACATGCGAGGGGTCGCGCAGCTTCTCGATATGATTATGGAACATGCTCTTATCGCGGTCTTCGGATGAAACACCGTCAACTATGGTAATACGTTTCCTGCAAACCCGTTTCATTTCAAGCAAAGCCTTACGCGGGTCTGGAAAATGATGGAATGCGAACCTGCATGAGACAATATCAAAGCTCTCATCAGGAAAAGGAAGCGATTCCACATCCGAAAGAAGGAATCCTGTATTGTCCAGTCCTGAGAGCTCCTGCTTTTCAATGGCTTTCATGAGCATGTTGCGAGTGATGTCGCAGCCGACTACGGTTTTCGCATTTTTTGCGAACTCAAGCGCGAGAAAGCCTGCGCCTGTGGCTATATCAAGAACACGATGGTTCCTTGTTACCCCTGACCTTTTCACTATTTCGGAAAGATGGACTCCGTCCACGAAGATGTTCCCTTTCGAGTATGCTTCCGCCCTCCTTCCGAATTGCCTTATCGCGCTTTCCTTGATGCCCATTATTGGGGTTTAGAGACGGGTTTAAGATATATACGTTCTGCAATCGTTTATCAGCAAATCTATATACGGCACATAAGAAATAATGTCCTGATAAACATGTTAAGAGAAAATCATGAACTTTGAAGAAGTCATTGCCCTTCGAAAAGCTTTTAATTCAGTGAAGGAAAGGCAGGCTCTAAACCGGCCAAAAGACTTTTCAGAAAAAAAATTAAAGCTTATCTCTTCAAGGAAATCCTGTGTCGGGAATAACGAGCTTCTTGCGATTGCAATTGAGAAACTGAAAAAGAATGGCATAAAAGTCCATCTTGCGAAGGAAAAGCAGGAAGCCATTGATATTATCCTTGGTGAGCTAGGGAGTGAAAAACTTGTTGTCAAATCCAAATCCAATGTAACAAAGGAAATAGGATTGACAAAAGCCCTTGAGGAAAAGGGTTTAACAGTAATAGAAACCGATATTGGGGACAGGATTTTACAGATACTGGACGCAAAACCGTCCCACCCCACAGGGCCGGTAACTCACCTCTCTGCAAAAGAAATCGCACGGGGGCTGTCAAAGTACTATAATATTCCCATAAAAGAAGACCCCGAGGAAATTGTAAAAATAGTGAAAGCGGATGTGGTTTCCAATCTCGGAAAGGCAAAAATTGGCATCACAGGGGCAAATGCCATAACAGCGGAAGAAGGCTCTATCGTGATGACCCATAATGAAGGGAATATCTACGAGGTCATGCGCAAGGAAAAACATATTGTCGTAACTTCAATAGACAAGATATACCCCGATATCGAATCAGCCGTGAACATGCTTAAAATCCTGAGCTTCAATGCAACAGGCTCGATAATTCCTTCTTTTGTCGAAGTGATAAGCGGCGTGAGCAAGACTGCTGATGTTGAGAAGAAATTTATTAAAGGGGTTCACAGCCCCTCGGAAATCGTATTGATATTGCTTGATAACAAACGCAGCGAGCTTGCAAGGAATGGTTTTAAAGAGCTTCTGTACTGCGTCGGATGCGGGAATTGCCTCCTCCACTGTCCCATGTACAACACCATCGGAAATGAATTCGCAAAGGAAAATCACCTTGGCGGGAAAGGAATTGCTTATTATTCCCTTTACAGCGATGAGAAGCCGGAGAAACTTGAGCTCTGTCTCACATGCGGCAGGTGTAAAGAGAACTGCCCTCTTGACCTTGATATACCTGCAATAATTAAAAAAATCAGAAGTGATGGGATTTCTTCAGAGATTTATTATTTTTTAAAATCCCATATGTTATGGGTATATTACCAGCTCTGCCTGAGGTCAAAAGCTATTTAGATTTTTCACATACGTTCCGAAATATTAATTTACCCCTCTGCTGTAACTATAATTAATTAACTTCAGGTTAATTTGAAAAATACAATAGGGTGACAAAATGAAAAAAATTATGGTTGTATCTATATTGGCACTCATTTTTGCATTAGCAGTTGTTGGTGAAGCTAATAATGCAAATAATGGTGCACCTTCGGAAAATGCAAAGAACCTCATTGTGGGTTTTAGTGATAAAATCCCGCAAGACATACACGAAAAAGTAAAAGCGCATGGCGCTTCAGTAGTCTCAAAGAATGACGAAATAAATTTCGTGGTTGTGGACCCAAAAGGAAGGAACAAGGCTGAATTAATGTCTGAGCTTGGAAGGCTTCCAAAGGCTGCTTACGTTGAGGAAGACTATATTGCCACGGCATTTCTTGACCCGAATGACACTGGCTACCCGAACCAATGGGGCCCAAGAGATATTAATGCCCCTCTGGCATGGGATATTACCCTTGGCAGTCCTAATGTAATAATAGCAATTGTGGATACAGGCGTTGATTATAACCATCCTGATATCGCAGCGAATTATTACATTGGGGGTTATGATTTTATAAACAATGATGCAGACCCCATGGATGATAATGGTCATGGAACCCATGTAGCAGGAATAGCAGCAGCAGTAACAAATAATGGTATTGGAGTTGCCGGGATAAGCCAATCTAAAATTATTGCTGAGAAGGTGCTAAGTGCAAGTGGAAGCGGCTCGTACAGCTCTGTTGCCAGCGGCATCACTCACGCAGCAAATAACGGCGCGAAGGTTATCAGTATGAGTCTGGGTGGAAGTTCCTCCTCCCGCACATTACAGAATGCAGTGAATTATGCATGGAATAAAGGCGCGCTTATTGTGGCTGCTGCAGGGAATGATAACAGCGGGAAAATAAGTTATCCTGCTGCTTATTCCAACGTGATAGCGGTTTCTGCTCTTAACCCGGATGACAGCTTTGCATATTACAGCAATCACGGTAAGAAGATAGAATTATCCGCGCCTGGAACCAGCGTATACAGCACTTATCTTGGCGGGGGATATGCAACCTTGAGCGGTACTTCAATGGCTACACCTTTTGTATCAGGGTCAGCCGCTTTAGTATTGTCCAAGAACAACACGCTTACCAACAAGCAGGTTAGAACCATCCTTGATAATTCTGCGGTTGATCTCGGGGCAATAGGTAGAGATAACTATTTCGGATACGGAAAAGTAAATCCTTATGGGGCGCTTCTGCAGACCCCATAATCTTTTTTTGTTTTTAAAAATATTGTATGCACCGAATAGAGGTTTGAACCTGAGTATCACCTTGGGGACAAGGGGATTGCATATCATTCCCTTTACAGCGATGAGAAGCCGGAGAAGCTTGAGTTCTGTCTCAGTTGCGGCAGGTGCAAGGAGAACTGCCCTCTTGACCTTGATATACCTGCAATAATTAAAAAAATCAGAAGTGATGGGATTTCTTCAGAGATTTATTATTTTTTAAAATCTCATGTGATATGGGGATATTACCAGATTCTCCTGAGGTCAAAAACTCATGAGTTTTAGAAAGATTAATGGGCGCTTCGTACTCATTACTTTATATCATATCGTATCAATTTTAAACAGTAAATGACGTTGAAGACTGATGAAGCAATAAAGAAAGCTGAGCAAATTCAAGAAGATATACTCCATAATGAAGATATATCTACTCTAAAAATAGTTCGGCAATATTATAGTTTAGTTACATTACTTAATAAAGATGATGAAGTTGAGTGGGCATTAAATGAATTAAATGGATATAGACTTATTTCAAAAGTTCCTAGTTATAGAAAAGTTCTCTATCCAAGGGATAAAAATAAATTTGCGGCTGTTATTCATAGTTGTGGAATTTTGCAGGATAGATTACGAAATAATGAAACATACACATATAAATGTATTAAACATCCATTAATATTTTCAAGAACAAAGAAAGAATCAATCGTAGAATATCCAAGGTCTAAGATTGATATCAAACCCAAGAATCTTCTATATATACTAATTGCTATAAAAAATAGAATATATATTAAAAGCAATCACATTTTGCTTGAGATAAAATTTGGAAAATTCGAATTTGACATCTTCGAAGAAACACGTAAGGTTGTTGATACGGAACTCAGTAAGAAGTGCCCAAAGGCTTTTGAGAAATTAACAGAAGCGTATGAAGATTTGATTAAAAGCGAGAGTCTATTAGCTTTTCAGCAAACAGCACATGCATGTAGGGTTGTACTAAAGGATTTCGCAGATACGGTCTATCCTGTTAGCGATAAGAAAACATTTATTGATTTGGATGGAAAACCGCATCCAATAAAAGATGATGATTATATAAACCGAATAATAGCTTGTGTCCAAGAGAATCTAGATTCAAAATCTGATAGAGAATTCATTAAAAATTCCCTTATGTACCTCGGAAATTTTCTAAAAAGCATAAATGATTTAACAAGCATCGGCACCCATAATGAAATATCCAAAGAAGATGCAAACAGATGCCTAATCTATACGTATCTTGTTTTGGGTGATATCATTAAATTATTGGGCAAAACAGTATGCACCGATCGGGATTTGAACCCGAGTTATTAGCTTGGAAGGCTAAAGTCATAGCCGCTAGACCATCGGTGCAACCGATGTTTCCCTAAGTGATTAAAAGCATTTAACGGTTTCGTTATACAACAGTATCTCCGAATCAAAATAAGCACTTTGATAACCCCCTCCCATATAAAAAGCGTCTTAGATTATAATAGATGTGGACAAACTACCGAAAGACGTCGTGATGTTCTCCCAGCCTACACGCCTTGTTAATGAGGCAAGGACATGGTCATCATTTATAATCCCTCCGACTTAGAGTTTCTATTTTTGCAGAATTCGTATAAACCCAACAAAAACTCTTTAAAACTCACCTCCTCTTTATAAAGAACAACCCATAAAAGCTGAAGCACCTGTTCGTAAACAAAATAAAAAAAACGAATTTTAGCAAAAGTAGATTTCGACATTATGCGAGCTTCATCCTGAACTCTATATCTGGTCTCAATCCGCCATCTGCACTTGTATGTGGGTATAAAAGAATCCAGTTTTATTTCGGATTGATTTGTCGCGAAAGCCCAATCAAATGATTTTCCACTTCGTTTATCAAATATACTTTTTAATAAAGCGACTGTTGTTTTACCTTTTATTACAGTTTTATTTTTATTCAATTCGAATTCGTAAATGATCTTTTTCTTTTCTGACTTGGACATTTGTTCCAATTCTTTTTTTACTTTTTCATTCTTAGGAACAAAAATCAAATACGGATAACATGAATTATTCATTGAAAGAATCAAATCCTTACTAAAGAATCCTCTATCAAAAAGAACCAATTTTATTGATCTGACTAACGGTTTTACCATCGAATAGCACCAGCATACTTCCTTAGCCATACTATGACCAACGTATACAGGTACCGAAATCAACGGTATTTTCTGAGGCATGTCCGAACTTACAATTGAACAAGTAAGGAATTTGAACTTACCAGTAACAGCATGCTCACCTGTCCAGCCATAAATCCATAGACCTTGAACATCCCCATAGAAATTCTCTTCAGTATAATCAAATGCTAAAATAACATCTTTTTCATCCAGATGAAATCGATTCCCCAGAAGTTCAACCGTTTTTAGATATTCTAAATATATGTTAGAAGCTGGAACCCGTTTTATAGCAAGGTGAAGAGAATCTGCACGCGATCCTACAGTCTCAACGTATGAGTTTGCAACTGCCGCATATAATAAATCAAGATCATAATTAAAACCAGAAAGAGTGGGTGTATTCGGTGATAGATCCAGGGCTTGATCAACAAATGTATCAAGTGTTTTGAGAGTACGAAAATACCTGTCTGGATTGATGGTCAAATTATCACCAGATATACGGTACGGCCAAGGTAATCTTTTGGACAATCAACTTTTGCACTGTTACCGAATTTCGTTACTTTGCGGATGAAAAACCCCTCTATTCCATCAATTTCAAGATGAGTTTGTGCCTGAATTGAAACTTTTCTCATAGGATATACTATGGATATCCTAATATATAAATTTTTCGGTCAGAAGATGTTGGTTTGTAAAAAAGTAAATAGGAATGGTTTAAAAAGAAGCTAAAAAATTTCACTTTAATAATTTTTTAACATTTTTTCGGAGATACTGATACAAACAATTAAGTTATTTTTGTGCATTGAAGAAAGACGTGTTATACTATCTGCCATACGGGAAAACAGAAGTTTCAATCGACATACCTTCCAGGTACAACGTCCAACTCATAAAACCGGATAATGCAGCAGATGCCGGGGATGAAATAAAAGAGATAAAAAGAGCGCTAAAAGAACCTATACACAGCAGGCGCCTCATTGAAATTGCCCGGGAAGGCAAGAAAGCCGTAATAATTGTCAGCGATACGACCCGCCCCACCCCCACAAGCAAGCTCCTGCCTCCCCTGATTTCAGAATTGAAAGCCGGCGGGATTGAAGATGTAACTATTGTTTTCGGGCTTGGCATCCACAGGAAACAGACAGAGGATGAGAAAAAAGCCATACTGGGGGAATTATACGGCAAAGTAAAAGCAATAGAGCATGACGTCAACGATTGTGTATATCTTGGGACTACAAAAAGAGGCACTCCTGTTGAGATATTCAGGCAGGTTGTGGATACGGATATCGTAGTATGCACAGGGGCTATCGAGTTCCATTATTACGCAGGTTATTCAGGCGGCGCCAAGTCCATACTTCCGGCTGTATCCTCAAAGAGGAGCATCGATGCGAACCATGCGCTGATGCTTGACCCGAACTCCTCGGCAGGGCGGCTTGACAGTCCGGTAAGGACTGACCTTGAAGAAGCGGCACGAATGCTGGGAATCGATTTTATCCTGAATGTCGTACTGAACGACAGGAAGGAGATTATCTTTGCAGCAGCAGGTGATTACATAGAGGCACACAGGAAAGGCGCAGGATTTCTGGATAAGCTTTCCAGGATTGAGGTTGAGTCTTCGGATATTGCAATAGTTTCACCGGGCGGCTGGCCCAGGGACATCGATATATACCAGTCCCATAAGGCGCTTGAACATGTCAAAAATGCAGTAAAGGACGGAGGCTCGATAATCCTTGTCGCCGAGTGCAGGGAAGGCTATGGGAACCGCGTTTTTGAGGAGTGGCTGGAATCTGACCGCGACAAAGTGATTGATAAATTTAAATCCGGGTTCGTGATGGGCGGGCACAAGGCTGCGCTTATTGCAGCGCTTTCTAAGAGAATAGACCTGTATCTTGTGTCTTCGCTGCCCGATGATATGGTGAGGAAGGCGTATTTTATTCCTGCGAGCTTGGAAAATGCGCTGGAAGCGGCACTTGCGAAGCATGGGGAGAAGACAAAAATTATTGTGATGCCTTACGGCGGGTCGATGCTGGCTTTTTGAGAGTAAGCTAGACTATATTTATTTTCAAGCAGGATGCAAAACAGACTTTACCTTATCAAGTAACCCGGATAATAACCCCTTCTTTTTCCCGCAGGAGATATCATCGACATATTTAAAAGATGTAATTTTTGTTTCATGAGGACCTTCCCATTCTTTAGCTTCAATGGGAGTCTCCTCTATTTCTTTTATTGCTGATTCTCTCTCATTTTGAGTGTACTTTTTCATTATAATCACTTTTTACATCTTTCCCTATATAACTTTTTATAGCCTTCTGAAGGTTCATAGGCTGTTAGGAGATAGAAGCTTTGTGTTGATTGCTGTACTAATACGACCATCAGAATCCTGCCATGAGATTCCCCAAGCACTACGTATCTCGTTTCTCCGCCAGTCTTATTCTTGCGTGAATATGTTTGACCATTAAGAACATTAAAAACATCTGATATACTAACTCCGTGCTTTTTTATGTGAGCTTCGGTTTCCAGCCCTGCTATAAGTTCTATCTGCTTCCAATCAACCATTTAAGCCTGTGATAAGCTTTCTGTGACTTAATCATTTCTGATTATATTAGTCTTAAAATCATGAATGGGCCCGACCGGATTTGAACCGGTGGCCGCCCGGTTATGAGCCGGGCGCTCTAACCGGACTAAGCTACGGGCCCAAAAAATTAAACTTGTCCGGTGACTAAAACGCCGCCAACAGGGCTCGAACCTGTGACATCCTGGTTAACAGCCAGGCACTCTACCAGCTGAGTTATGGCGGCACATTAAAGCGAATCTGTAAAGGCATACTCTGATTTAAGCCTTTTGTTAATGCTTAGGGTGGCCCATTTCTATGCAAAGAGCTGATTCATAATCTATTCCACGATTTCTCACAGGCGTATGAATTAGTGGAAAAAAGAAGGGCAAAATATGTTTTATTGTAATCAGGATCCGGAGTTATTATTGATACCAATTCCCGAACGCCTGCCATCCACTATATGAAACACTGGCTTCTTTATTATTATAAAGCGTTATTGTCAATTTTCCCCCGTTTGAGGAGTCGGTGAATATAATTTTCTGGACCGCCGCCGCGGATTCAATAATCTGCCATGTTCCTTCAGAACCGTATCCAGCCTTATTATACGTTCCTGTAAAGCCTGGGTTTAAAGCGATCTTTATCGGGACGTTATAACCGACAGCTTCAATGCTCCCCTCTATAAAAATAGGGCGATTATAATCCAGAGGGGGCTCATCGCATCCAGCAAATAATACTATTGGTATTAACAATATTATTATCCAGAATGTCTTACTCTTCATATTATTTACCTCACACAGAGACATCATTTGCCTGTAACCCTTCTGTTGCACCTCTATCTATTAGTCTATCTTATGTTATTACCCATTTAAAATCTTTACCCTACAATTTTCGCCCCACTCCGGCTTATTACCTTATTTATTTGATTTGTTTCATCCCGTGCACCTTAATGTTAACAACCGATTCAGCAATCTCGTTTATCGCCTTGCTCGGAATATTAAAATCCTCTACAATTGCTTTTGCAGTCGGGTCGTTTGCCATCAGCTCAAGTGGATAATGCGCCTCGTCTATTCTTAATCCCTGAAACCCCCAAAAACCCCATCAAAACTATAAGCCAAGGTCCGGAGTCGAACCGGATTGGAATCGCTCTGCAGGCGATTGCGTAGCCGTTCCGCCACCTTGGCGCGTGGAAAGCAACGCTACATACACATGATAGATAATAAGGTTTTTTATAGCATTCGTTTTGCAGTTTTTAAAAAAATCAAAATTTATTTATATTAAATTATATTCACCTCCAATCATAAGGTATATATAGAATTACAAACAGTGAGAATTCTCGTACAATCGTTTGTATTTGTACAGTTGTCAGATAAAATTTTAACGGAGGCTTATTATGGCAGGACAATTAGGAGGACAGCCGATCTTTATTTTAAGAGAAGGCAGTCAGAGAACAAAAGGAAGAGAAGCGCAGAACAATAACATAATGGCAGCTAAAGCCGTGGCAGCAGCAGTAAGGACCACCCTTGGACCAAAGGGAATGGACAAAATGCTCGTTGACTCAATGGGAGATATCGTAATCACCAACGACGGTGCAACCATTCTTAAGGAAATGGATATCGAGCATCCGGCAGCCAAGATGATAGTTGAAGTCGCAAAGACCCAGGATGATGAGGTCGGAGACGGCACAACCACAGCAGCAGTTCTTGCAGGCGAATTCTTAAAGAATGCAGAGGAACTTCTGGAACAGGGAGTACATCCCACAGTAATCGCAAGCGGATACAGGCTTGCCTCAATTAAGGCAAAGGAAATCCTCCAGACACTTGCAAAAAAAGTAACAAGTGATGATAAAGACCTATTATTAAAAATCGCAGCAACTGCAATCACCGGAAAGGGCGCTGAAGCATCAAAGGATGTTTTCGCAAACCTCGCGGTAAATGCTGTCCTTGCTGTAGTTGATATTGAAAACGGCAAAAAAGTCGTAGATGTCGATGATATAAAAGTCGAGAAGAAAGTAGGCGGCAGTGTTGAAGATTCACAGTTGATTGAAGGCATGGTAATTGATAAGGAAAGAGTCCATACCAACATGCCAAAGAAAGTCACTGATGCCAGAATACTGCTTATAAACGAAGCACTTGAGATCAAGAAGACCGAAGTTGATGCAGAAATATCAATAAAATCACCCGACCAGCTCCAGTTATTCCTTGACCAGGAAGAACAGATGATACACGACATGGTCAACAAAGTAATAGACTGCGGCGCAAATGTCGTATTTGTGCAAAAAGGAATTGATGATATCGCACAGCACTATCTTGCAAAGGCTGGAATATATGCAGCAAGGCGCGTAAAGAAGAGCGATATGGACAAGCTTGCACGCGCAACCGGTGCCAAGGTACTTACAAGCCTCAAGGAAATCAATGATTCCGATCTCGGAAAGGCAGGCCTTGTCGAGGAAAAGAAGATCGGCGACGAAGCTATGACATATGTAACAGAATGTCATAATCCAAAAGCAGTCTCAGTAATCCTTCGCGGCGGAACAGAACACGTAGCCGATGAAGCAGAGCGCGCATTACATGACGCACTTCGCGTTGTGGGCGTCGCAATAGAAGATGAAACACTTGTAGCAGGCGGCGGCTCGCCAGAAATTGAACTTGCATTGCGCCTGCGTGAATACGCAAGCACCTTGAAAGGAAGAGAACAGCTGGCTGTTGCCAAGTTTGCAGATGCACTTGAAGTTATCCCGAGAACACTTGCAGAGAATGCAGGTCTTGATCCCATAAACATGCTCGTTGAAATGAGAAGCCAGCATGAGAAGGGCAACAAGACAGCAGGTCTTAATGTGTTTACAGGTAAAGTCGTGGATATGTGGAAAGAAGGCGTTGTAGAGCCTCTCAGAGTAAAGACCCAGGCCATCAGCTCTGGCACTGAAGCAGCCACAATGATCCTGCGCATTGATGATGTACTGTCCAGCAAATCCGCGCCTGGAGGCGGCATGCCACCTGGCGGAATGGGCGGTATGGGTGGAATGGAAGGAATGGATTAAAAGCGGGTATTTCCCGCTTTCTTTTTTTAGTGGTTCTAATGGATATTCTTGATACTTCTGCACATTCCAGGGAAGAATCAGTCAGGATTCTCTCAAAAGAACTTGATAAAAATCCTATTTTAATGCTTACGGGTCCCCAGGGGGGAGGAAAGACTACTCTTGCTATTAAACTCCTTTCGGAAAATGTAGGCGCTTATCTTGAAGGCAGGGGGCGCGCGGCCCAGCCTGTAGTTCTTATAAGGAAAGATTTAGTTGAAAAAATGAAAGGAGAGCTTTACGAAAAAAGAAAACTTCCTATATTTGAAGGCGATGAGCAGGTTTGTGTTGATGTTTCCGTTTATGACCAGATAAAATTATTAGTTGAAAATATTTTTGATGTAATGGAACTTGGGGAGACAGAACTTATCAAACAGATCACCATATTGACAAAAAAAATGGGTGTAGTTCCAAAAGCGATCGAACTTGTGGCAAGTGATGAGGAACTAATTAAAAGAAGACTTGTAAGGCATCTTGATGCAAAGGAACGTCTTTCGACCTTGATCGAAAAAGAGAAAAAATATGGTATAGAGTCAAACCTCTGGGGTATCCAGGGCGCAAAAATCACTGATATCGTCAACCGCGAAGGTGTGACGGATTATGATGAAGACCAGATTTCAAGGACTATCAAGGATTTCGACCGGGTCATCCCTACAAAAGATATGACCATTGAGGATTGCCTCCAGACGATGATAGAAATATCAAATAATGAAAATAAAGAGAGCGGTTTTCTTGTCGAGCACTCGGACGACGGGGATAAGATAATAAGCGACCTTATAGTGGGAAAAGGTGCGAATTCCATAATTGGGGTAACGCTTCTTGAAATATATGTGGGTTTTCGCCAGAACAGGGCTCTTTATCGTGCTTATAAACATGCAAAAGAAGGAAAACTTGAGGTCATTCATTCCTACACACCATTACTTCAGGAACTTGAGTACAATGCAAATCCCTGGAATCCTCCTCTCTCTATTGAAATTCCGGTATTGTCCTCGGCTGATGTTGCAGCTTCGGAAAGGTTTGACATAATTGTTTCTGTGATCAGGCCAGATGGAATTGTGGAATCTTCCAGCAAGAAGAGGAAGAAGGAGCTGGAAGATATTGTTTCCGGGATAATCGCGACAGAAGAATAAGATTTCAGGGCTGCATCTGGAAAGGAACCAGTGTAAAGCAGAGAAGTCCCATGATAAAAGCAAAAATTCCTAAAGCGATTCTCTCTTTTCCTAGAGGCGTTTCATCATCGAGTGGTTTGGGGTGACCTGCGGCAGCAAAAAATGACAGGAATAGTCCCCATAATACCCATAAAAACCCATCGCGGTTCTGGAAATAAGTAAGGTAAAACCCAAGCGAGATTAATAAAAACGGTATAACTGTTGATACATGCCGGGCTTTTTCACCGAGCATTGCGCGAAGTACATGGCCGCCGTCAAGCTGCCCTGCCGGGATTAGATTCAAGGCGGTCACGAACATCCCCACCCAGCCCGCAAATGCAATCGGATGCAATGCCGCTGCATTGGCTGTCGGGATGAGACGTGTTATGAATTCAAAAAGCAGCGGGATACCTAATTGAAACTGGAATGAGCCCGGGTTTTGAGTTAGGGGGGGCTGGAGAAGACCTATTATGGTGACAACTATCGAGACAAAAAGCCCGATCAAGGGGCCTGAAACGCCCACGTCAAACAGGGCTTTGCGATTGGGTATCGGTCCGCGGTGCTTGATTACAGCGCCCATCGTGCCTATTATGTTCGGGAACGGGATAAAATAAGGCAGTGATGTGCGCATGCCATGTTTTTTCGCTACAAGGTAATGCCCGGCTTCATGCGCCCCCAGTACGGTCATAATTGCAACAGTGAAGGGGAGGCCTTTTAATATATCCGAAGGATTGGTTATCGGATCGGCTGCAAAAAGGAACGAACCCACAACCATCGTAGTAAGAACAGTAGCAATTGCGAGAACAACATTAATCCATCGCCGCTCATTTGCAGGCGTAATGGGCGAGGCTATGAGGATGTGTTCACCCAGCTCATACTTAAAGGTGAACTGGTAACCTTTTTCAGAAAAAGTTTGCCATAATTTTTGATAAATTATCCTGGGGTCTTCTTTCGGGATTCCAAAGAAATAGATATTGCCGTTCTCATGCTGGATATCATATATGGAGAAAAACTGGTTGATTTTTCCTGCCAGTTCTTCATCTGCCTGGGACTTATTAATGAGATTATTCATTTCTTATTTCTAATTGATATTTATTATATAATTAACTCTCAACAGGGATAAATTTTGTCCCATAATATATCATTCCCCTGTCGCTTTCTTCACCTAGTTTCCTGAATGCGGATTTTACTTTCATTCCTATATGGATATCTTCATGAGAACATATTACCTGTGAAGTAAGCCTGGGGCCTTCATCCAGTTTAATTATGGCAAGTATATATGGTGTAAGCTTGGCATAATCTTTAGCTGCGCTGTGAACTATCGTAAAGGTCACCACCTCTCCTGCACCTTTGAACTTGAACGGAACTATCACACCGTTCCTCCTGCATTTGGGACACATGTTACGTGGCGGATAAAAAAACCCGCCGCATTTTTTGCAGTGCGTTCCGATAAGATTGTACAGGTTTTTAAGCCTTCTCCAGAATCTTGGAACTGACATTATCTATCCCTCCCGAATATATGGACGACAGCAGTGCCGCCCGAACCTCCCACATTATGGGTCAGACCTATCTCGGCGCCGTCTATCTGTCGCTTGCCCGCTTCTCCTCTTAGCTGGAGTGTAATTTCCACAGCCTGTTTTACCCCGGTCGCCCCGACTGGGTGGCCACATGCTTTTAATCCGCCAGATGGATTTATGGGAATCTTCCCGCCGAGGGCGGTCAAACCTGATTCGGTAGCCTTTCCCCCTTCACCTTTTTTCACAAAACCAAGGTCTTCTATAGCGCATATCTCAGCAATAGTAAAACAATCATGCACTTCTGCAAAATCAATACCTTTTGGAGTGGTTTTCGCCATTTTATAAGCCCAATTCGCCGCAGCGACAGTTGCATCAAGTGTTGTAATGTCCGGCCTGTCATGAAGCGATATGGTACCGCTTGCCTGTGCAGATGCTTTTACATATATCGGCGTATCAGTGAACTTATGGGCTATCTCGGCCGGGGCAAGAACCACGGCAGAAGCGCCATCTGTAATCGGGGAACAGTCAAAGACCCGCAACGGGTCTGCCACCATGACAGAATTCAGGACTGTTTCTACCGATATTTCATTCTGGAACTGGGCTTTCGGGTTCATGGTACCGTTATGGTGGTTCTTGACAGCAACAGCAGCGAGTTGTTCTTGTGTTGTCCCGTATTTATGCATGTGCAGCCTGGCTATCATGGCATAAAGACCCGGGAATGTGGCGCCCATTATACCTTCCCATTCCCTGTCTGCTGCCGCTGCAAGGGCGTCTGTTGTGGTTTCGACACCCACATCGGTCATTTTCTCGGCTCCTCCCGCTATTACAATATCATGGTAACCTGATGCTACAGCGATAATTCCCTGCCGAAGTGCAAGACCGCCTGACGCACAGGCCGCTTCAACGCGCGTTGAAGGAATATGCAGGCTTGCCAGCCCGGAATAATCGGCAATCAGTGCGCCCAGATGTTCCTGCTCTATAAACCTGCCGCCGCTCATGTTGCCCACATAGAGGGCATCGATTTTCCCGCCCTGGACATTGGCATCTTCTATTGCGCTCACTCCGGCTTCTACAAAAAGTTCCCTGAATGATTTATCCCATAATTCGCCGAATTCCGTGCATCCGACTCCGATAATTGCTACATCTCTCATGTAATCACCTTATAATTTGATTTTTCCTTTATGTCTCGCATAGGTCGCGTAATTGATATATATTGGATTTTCCAGGTATTTTTCAACACTGGGTGCACCGTTGCGTATTTCTTCAATTTTATCAGTCACTACAAAGCTGAAAGCGTCGCTTCCTGCGCCTGAACCGAACGATGTCATGAATATCCTGTCTTCCGCTTTTGCAATATCAAGGGTTGCAGCCAGCCCCATCATGCATGAGCCGGAATACGTATTTCCGAGGCGCGGTACTACAAGACCGGGTTTAATCTGCTCATTTGTGAAACCAAGCATTTTCGCCGCTCGTGTCGGGAATTTGCCGTTTGGCTGGTGGAATACGGCATAATCGTAGTCAGAGGGTTTTGTGCCCATTCTTTCCATAAGACCCTGGGCTGCCGATGTAACATGTTTAAAGTACCCGGGCTCGCCTGTAAACCGCCCGCCGTGTTCAGGATATGGCATTCCTTCTCTCCTCCAGAAATCAGGAGTGTCAGTAGTGAACGAATATGTGGATTCGATATTTGCAACCTGGTTATTTTTTCCCAGAATATATGCCACTCCGCCCGCAGCTGCCGTATATTCAAGCGCATCGCCCGGTGCTCCCTGTGAAACATCAGAGCCAATCGCCATTCCAAGCTCTATCATGTCCGAATCAACCATGCCCATGCACGTCTGGATGGCAGCCGTGCCTGCCTTGCACGCGAACTCAAAATCTGCCAATGTCAGGTCCGGGGTTGCTCCTACTGCCTCAGCCACAATCGTGCTTGAGGGTTTTACGGCATAGGGATGGCTTTCCGACCCCGTATAAATAGCCCCGATTTTTTCAGGATTTATCCCGGCCCTATTGATTGCATTACGTGCGGCTTCCACCGCGATTGTTATTGTATCCTCATCCATGTCGGGTACTGATTTTTCATAAACCATAAGCCCGTCAATTATACTGTTTGCATTTGCACCCCATACTTTAGCTATTTCCTCAACCTTAATCCTGTAGCGGGGTATGTAAACACCATATGAAACAATTCCAACATTCATTTTTTCCACCTCTGTATGTGTATTTAAAATAGGATATTAATGTTTTATATCGTGCGATTGAAGCGCACGAATCAAATCAGCCATTGGCATGACCGTAGCAATGAGCGGTATGTGTTCGATTTCTGCTATTTTCGCTGCTACCTTGTCAACCTGTGATGCCGGAATCCCGTGGATTACAACAAGGGCAGGTTTCAGATTGGTCACCCTCAGGGCTACCATTGGCGATCTGCCAGTTGAGACCTCGGTATATATCATTGCCCTTTCTGAACTCCAGCCGTATAACTTCTGGAACTCGTTGTAAGAAAGCTGGAGGATTGCCCGTAAGCTATTGATGATAGTATATCCGTACAACGGTTTTATAAATTCGCTGCCCGGGCTGTACACAACTTCCCCGTTCACCAGTTTTGTTATGTCTTCCACGGTGATAGGCGAAAGATACTCATGAATATCATAAATTGCATCAGCGCTGAAACCTCCCCGCAACATCCCTTCGTAGGAACGGATTTTTGCTCCTCCCTTTGAGGCGTCCATTTCGATGACCGCCTCAACAATCTTGCTCACTATGAAAATACCCGGCGATTTTCTCCTGCCGCTTTCGTAATCACTTATTACGGAAGGAGATACTTTCAGGAAAGAGGCAAGGTCGGTTTGTGAAATCTCAAAATTAGCGCGCCATTTTTTTAAGGTTTCCCCGGGATTATCTGATAGTGTAATCTCACCTGCCATTTTTTCTGCCAGTTTGTTTCTCAAATCCTGGTCAGAACCATTGAGAGGGGGATTATTGATACCAGAAGTAAGAGGGGCAGGCGACGAAGCAACAGCTGCTTTTTCGGTCATGTTAAAGCGAGGTAACGATTTGAAGGCATATAAAACTAACGAAGCCAATTTCGTCAAGTAACGAAGTAAACTTTCATTGAGATGCTTATAGTGCTTCTATAGCTGTGGGCAATCCTTCCTCGTAATCCTTCAGGGTTATCTTTGATTTTATCCCTCTGCCAGATAACAATTCCATCATCTCGCCCACTGAGAGCTGTGCAATTTCTGCGGACTCGCTTATAGTCGTTTTTCCTTCTGAAAACAGTTTGACAGCAAGTTCTTTTTCAATATCCTTTATACCATATTGCAAAGCCTGACGTATCAGTAATGACTCTTCGATTGGTTCGTATTTCTTGATTCTCTTCAGAGAATCTATCAAATTCTCAGGTATTTCCATTTTATACATGTATATCCTGCCTTGCTTTTATGATTAATTTAATGTTATACAAACGTGTGATGCGTCTTTTGGCAAACAACCGAATCCGATATAAACGTCTTTATGAGGGCATATAATAATAAAGTGAATAAAATAATAAAACGAATATCATAAATAAGAGTGTCAACGTTAATCCAAAAGCATTTTTTGATATAATTTTTAATAATTCATCAAGCTTAGGTCGATTTTCATCTTTTGGATTGTCTGGCTTGAAATAGTCTTGTTTTTGATAGTACTGTATTTTCCAGATGCAGTAAATGAAACTTACAAATATAAGTCCAAATATAAATATTGAAATTAAAACCCACCAATTTAACCCGAATATTTTGAAAGCAACAATATCTATTATTATTACTGGTATAATATTGAGTATCCCAGCACAAATGCTAACTTCTTCGCATGGGCTTTTCTCTTTCGGGGGCTCATTTTTATTTTTTTCCTCCAAACATCCACGTAAAAACGAATATATTGCTTTTAGATATTCTTTATAAATATTATAACTGCTTTTCCAGCAAATACAGGCAAGGCTAAGAGATATCAAAGCGATAACTACGGATAACAGCGGTGATATCTTCAAGACACGAACAAGATAAAATGGTACAACTAACGAAAAAGGAACAAGTGCAATAAATGTATTTGCATAGAATTCTGAATAACGATGCTTTGAATTAATAAGGTATTCATCGATATTTAGAGCTTTGTCGCCTATTGCGCTGAAGAAATAGTGGCGTGTTAAATCTATTTCGAGTTTTCGTTCTTTTTCGGGATATAAGAATTCAATAAATCTGAAAATATCCTTAATTTTTCCAAAGTTATTAAAAATAGAGCCCTGAATAATTAAATGGTGAATACCATCTATCAATACCCCAAGTATAGTTCCAGCCAAAACTATAAATCCAAAGAATCCAACCAAATTGGCGGCATTACTATTAAACGCCCATGTAGTAAGATCTTTTGGACTCCAAATAGTTATCAGCATAAACAATGTTATTGCAGTAATAAATCCAGGAAATGTATGATGCAGCAAATCTTCGAATTTGAACTGGGTTGGAATATCGGATGCCATTCTTTCTTCCTCTAATTCTAATTCTAATTTTTTTATCGGGACACGTTTTATAATTTTATTAAGTGTCAATCATATAAATACTTGTTGTGTAGTGGTTTATACAGGCTTACAATGAAGTTAGAACCCTATATTGCTTCATAATATATAATTGATGTTATGTAACTTTATCTCTTAATGGTTATTCTTCTTATGCTCTCGCCTACAGTTCCAGACAGTTTTTTTTTAAACTCAAACCACTTCTCTCGGGTCTGCAATTTCCCCGCGCAAAGCGCTTGCCGCTGCTGTTTCTGGCGATGATAGATAAACAAGACCAACTGCCCCCATCCTGCCCTTAAAATTGCGATTGGATGTAGAAAGGCATGTCTCGCCTTCGCATATCACTCCCATGTGCGCCCCGAGGCATGGATAACTATTTCACCTCAAGTTATTTCTGTCTGGCTTATGCTATGGCTGATGCTTCCACTTTGACTCTTCCGATAATTATTTCTTCCCTGACGGGCGCTTCTTCCCTTTCGTCTTTTAAAGCAAGAAGGTGTGCTTCTATAGCTTCCTGTGTATTTTTCATCGTCTCCTCTATCGTTTCGCCCTGAGAATAGCAGCCGGGAAGAGATGGCACTTCTGCCCAGAAACCTCCTTCTTCCGCCCGATATATCAGTACTGTGTATTCCATTGTATCACGTCCTATTTTAATAAATTCAGGAATTCCTCATCTGTTAAACCTGCTTTTTTTATTGCCGCTTTGAGCAGACCGATTTTAAGTTTTGAGGCGGGTATTGTTATAATCTGTCAACGTGGTCTCCTTTACCTCTCCTTGGAAGACCCCCTGCTTTTATAAAAGCTTTCATAGCCTCTGTTCCTTTAATGTTTCTGAGTTGCTTCATTGCTACTTTACCTCAAACCACTTCCCTCGGGTCTGCAATTTCCCCTCTCAGCGCACTCGCCGCCGCAGTCTCAGGCGACGAGAGATAAATCAAGCCTCCCGCCCCCATCCTGCCCTTGAAATTGCGGTTAGAGGTGGAAAGGCACGTCTCGCCTTCGCATATCACTCCCATATGCGCCCCGAGGCACGGCCCGCAACCCGGCGGCGCGATAATAACACCTGCTTTTAAGAGCGTGGCTATTATACCGGATTCCGTGGCTTTTATGAGAATGGAACGCGAAGCAGGCAGCACAATCGTTCTTACTTTTACCTTTTTGCCGCGCAGGATATTCGCAACTGTCTCTAAATCTTCATAACGCCCGTTAGTGCATGAGCCTATGAAAACCTGGTCAAGCGGTGTGCCCGCAACATCGCCGATGTCTGATACATTATCAACTTCATGCGGCTTCGCAATTTGCGGCTCGATGTCGCCAGCATCGAAATCATATTCCTCGCAGTATTGCGCATCCTCATCGGCATATACAGGCGTGTATTTGTCCCTGGCTCTTCCCTTCAGGTATTCGAAGGTTGTTTCATCAGGCGGTACGATACCTGCTTTGCCTCCCATCTCGATAGCCATATTGCAAAGCGTCATGCGCTCAGACATCGACAGGCTGCTTATGGTCTCTCCGTAAAATTCAACCGCCCTGTAGTTTGCGCCATCCGCGCCCACGTTTTTAATGATATAAAGAGTCATGTCTTTTGCGGATACGCCTTTTGCAAGTTTTCCTTTCACAGTAACCTTTATGGTTTTCGGGACACGAAGCCACAGTTTCCCTGTTGCGAAAATCTCAGCCATATCTGTCGCGCCCACGCCAGTTGCAAATGCCCCGAAGGCGCCGTAGGTGCATGAATGCGAATCCGCACCGATTATGAGTTTTCCGGGCATGGCAAACCCCTGTTCAGGTAATACCTGGTGGCATATCCCTTCCCCGACATCGAAGAAATTGGTAATTCCCTGCTCTTTTATCCAGTTCCTGATATTTTGCTGCAATTTTGCGGCAGTTTCGTTGTTTGCAGGCGCAATATGGTCAAACGGTATGATTATCCGCCCCGGGTCCCATACCTTCTTTGCGCCCATTTCCTTAAATGCCCGAACTGCAAGCACGCTTGTCCCGTCGTGCGCCATCGCATAATCTATATTGGCTACGATAAAATCATCTGATGTCGCAGGTTTGCCGCAGGCGCGGCTGAGTATTTTTTCACTTATTGTCGCCATTTTGTGATTAGAGGGTTTTTAAAAATAAATAGGTATTTACGGGAATGAAAAAAAGTTTAGTGTTGGGCAAATTCTTTGCGTGCTTTGCGCCCTCTGCGGTGGAAAATCCTGCACCGCAAAGCACGCCAAGAGCGCAAAGTTATTTTTTGAAGCGGGTCAGGCCACAGTTTTATTATGAATCAGCCCGTTCCATAATCCCATGAAAAACTTTAGGAAAGTTTTATCAAAAGATGGGGTATGGCGCGCCATACCCCTATACGTCATAAAGGGGCGTAACCCTTTATGAAAATACTGGTCGCAGAATATGCCGTGGGAGCAGGCGTGGATGAATTCATGCTTGAAGGAAAAGCCATGCTTGGTACCCTTGTGCGAAGTTTTGTTTCATGCGGTCATGAAGTCTCTTATCCCACAGCTGGCGCACGACTTAATGCCGGTGAAGCTGTCATGGCTGGAAGATTTGAAGACGCACTTGAAAAATTATCAATAAAGTGCGATGCTGCTCTTGTTATAGCGCCTGATGAGATGCTCGGTGACATGACAGCGATAATCGAAGAGAACACGGTAAATCTCGGATGCCCGTCCGGTTCCGTGCACCTGTGCGCTGATAAATTAGAATGCACGCGCGCACTTGCTAAGGAAAAAATACCTGTGCCTGAAACCATAGGAAGCGGGGAATACGATGGCGATTTCGTTATAAAACCCAGGTCTGGATGCGCTTCCGAGGGAATATATAGAAGCAGGAGCGGCAGGTTAAGTGATGGTTTTATCGCTACAAGGTTTATTAATGGTGAACATCTTAGCGCAAGCGTAATAACAGGCAAGACCCAGCTTCCCCTTACCGTCAACAGACAGCTTATTGAGATAGGCGGGAACATTTCATACAGGGGCGGCACTGTACCATATTACTGCGGCAGGAATGACGAGATTATCGAGGTTGCAAAAAAAACAACAAAAATCCTGGGATGCCACGGGTATGCGGGGGTGGATATCGTACTCGGGGATAAGCCGTATGTTGTGGATGTGAACCCAAGACCCACGACTTCCATCATCGCAATTGCAAGGGTGCTTGAGATTGAAATAGCCGACTTGATTGTGAAATCAAGTTTCGGGGAACTTCCGGGAGAAGTAAGCGTAAAAGGCAGTTTCACTTTTCAAAAAGCAAGTTTAGCTGGTCTTTAGCGAACCCCATAAATAAAATGCCCCAAGCACAGTGTTAAACCAGTAGGATGCAAGGCGATATAACAGCGTTGCAAGTACTGCAGTCTCGACCGGGACGCCGGCGTATATGAAAAGAATTGCCATGGTACCGTCCACTATACCGAGACCACCGGGCAGGAAGAGGGGGAGCCATCCGCTTATCATCGCGATTGTATAGGTTATGATAAGTATGCTGATATGGATATTCGTTTCACCTATTGAAAGAAATATTATATATATTGCCAGGATATCCAGGATCCATCCGAAATAAGAGAACAATATGGCCTTCCAGAGCCCGTATTTATTATGGCGGATGTTCCTGAGACCCCCGTGGAAAGAATCAATCGATTTCTCCACTGCTACGATGTACTCATTGTGGTCGAAGCCTTTTTTCACCAATCCTATGAAAGGAGCAAAAAAACGGATGGAAGACTGGACAAACGAAGAGAGTTTGTCCTTCCTCAGATAGAAATAGATGATAAGCCCGAACGCGAAAACAGCAAGCCCGATAGAGAACAGCATTGCGGCTATTTGCCAGTTTGCAAGCTGGATTTGCCTGGGTTTTGTAAATAAGAGCCAGATGCCTATCATGCCGATTGTAAAGAAGGGGAACATGTTAAGCATCCTCTGCGACACCACCCCTGCAAAACATTCAGCCTTGCTGATGCCCGTCTCTTTCCCGAGCAGCATCGCTTTTACCGGTTCTCCGCCTGTCCCGAATGTCGGGGTTATATTGTTGATAAATGTCCCTGCCATAAAGAACCTGAACAATTTGTACAGGCTGATATCTGCAGATATCAGGACCCGCCATGTGACCGTGTATGTTATAAGATTCAATACGTTGAGAAAAACAGCAAGCAGGATGAACGGTTTGCTGACATTTCCCATTAGAAACAGGAATTTCCCAAACCCTATCTCGTGCGTGAAAACAGCAAAAATGACTGCTCCGATTATAACAACAAACCAGATATTTCTTGCTCTAAACCGTTCCATGTAATCCCCTCGATACTTGCATTGACAATAAATATAATTGCTGGTGCAAATCCAGAAAAGACAGCAGCCAAATTATTTAAATATCTATAAGTTATCTAATTAATGCCTCTGGATTTCAGAGGCAGAAGGGTACAACAAAATGGCAAATTCAATGAGTGAAGATGCGTTATTTAAAGCATTATTAAAGAACAAACCACCACAGCAGCAAATACAAAAGCCTCCCGCACCACAACCGGCGCCAAAAAAAGAGACTTTCAAGGCTGCAGCGCCGCCTGCTGAAACTTACGAAATGGAAAGACCGGTTATTGAAACCCCGCCCCCAAAATCTCACGATACTGACCAGGTTGTAGAGGCAATTAAAAACCTGACATCAAGCGTGAATATGATGTACGGGCTGATGAAGACCGTAATCACCCCGGTGCTCGTGCTGATTCTGATTATCGGGGTTGCAATACTGGTGAAAGGCAAATAGGGATTATATACCAGAATATTGGGATGCCATCAAAAGCGACATCCTGATTTGCTCACTGGCATCTTTTATTACTATGTCCCCATGGCCGGGGTACATGACGCTGACATCAAGTTGTGTGAGCTTTTTTATGGATTCAATCAACTTTGATGCGTTTCCCCCATAGAGGTCGGTACGCCCGAAACTCCCATCCTGGAACACCGTGTCGCCTGAAAAAAGGCTTTTTGAGCCCGCATCGTAGAGGCAGATACCGCCGGGCGTATGGCCGGGCGTATGGATGACAAGAAGCCCGCCGAGAAGCTCTCCACCCTTTAAAAGAATATCTGGTACAACCCGTGGAGCTTTCATCCCGAATAACTCCGAGGCGCTTGCGCGTGCATTTTGGAGGAGCGGCGCATCGTCTTTGTGGATTGCTATTCTGGCGCCAGTAGCTTCCGCGACAACCCCGGCACCGCCTGAATGGTCGTAGTGGCAGTGGGTGAGTATGATGGTTTCAAGGTCATCCGGACGGATATATTTCCTTAACTCTGAGATAATCAATTCGCCGTCCATTCCCACATCGACGAGGATAGTTCCATCCACCAGGTATGCATTTGCATCATCGAAAGAACCTTCCAGTTTGGTAACCTGCATATAAACCCCACTATATTCAGGATTCATTTAAACGTTTGCAGGAAAAATTTAAAACGTTCTTGTCCCCTGCATAAATGTCCCACAGCCGTGAAGGCATCAGGCAGATTTATATAGGGAATTTACATATTATATGCAGATGGAAAAATGAGACTAAGTAAAAATAATCTTTTATTAATTGGAATTGTGCCGATAATCCTTGCTTTAGTAATAGGTTACAATTTCTTTGACGCTATTGGAATATTAAAACCTGGAGGTATGACGACCTTTCTAATCTATGACCAGTTGATCATCATAGGAGCAGCAATCTTTATAGGCGGTTCTATTTACTGGGGCATACTTGTTTATTATATCCATTTGATGCAAGAGAATGAAGTTGATATCCAGGACAACTTTACCCAGCTTGCTGGCAGCGGAACGGCGCATCTTGAAAACGCCAGAACGTTAATCGGCAAAGTCCTGGACGATATAAAAGCTGCTGAGCGGCTAAAGCCGCCTCAGTAGAATTTTTTTATTTTTTTTATTTCAATATATTGCTGGCAGCCTCGACACCCGGCCCCATTTTCTTGACCACGTTGTTCTTGTGAAGCACTATTTCCACTACCTGTACAGTGCTTAAAATATCCAGTTTGCTTATGTTGCCCATGCTCCCTATCCTGAATATCTTGCCCTCAAGAGCTCCCTGCCCGCCAGAAACCTGTATGCCAAGTTCCTTTATCCCGCCGCGCAGTTTCTTGTCGTCGATGCCTGTGGGTATTTTCATGGCTGTAACCGTATTTGAGTATTTGCTGTATTTGTTCAACTGCGGGAAAAGCTCGACATTCATTGCCGCCGCAGCCGCCCGCAGGGCTTCTGCGTACATGGCATGTCTCTTGATACGTGCTTCAAGCCCTTCTTCTTTTACAATGCGCAGTGCTTCGTGCAGTGCAAAAAATAACGGAACAGCAGGCGTGTAAGGGGTCTGCGCTGTCTCTTTGTTCGCGGATTTCCTGTATGCTTTCAAATCCATATAATAAGGCGGCTTCTCGACCATTGAATCCCATGCTTTCTTGCTTACAGAGATGGCAGATAACCCCGGAGGTGCGCCGATGCACTTCTGGGAGCCGACTACTGCAATATCCACACCCCATTTATCTACGAGGACTTCATCCCCGCCGATGGTGGTCACGCCGTCCATAATGAACAGGGCGCCGTATTTTTTGGCAAGTTCGCCTATCTCTTTTGCCGGGTTCTTGATACCCACGGATGTATCATTATGCACAAGGGTAATGGCTTTTGCCCCTTCAGCCAGCGCGCTCTCCACGCGGTCAAGTTCTATGGATTCGCCTTTTGTCCAGTCGAATTTGACAGCTTTCACATTGCCGTAGCGCTCGCCAATTTCCCTGAAGCGTTCCCCGAACTTGCCGTTCTCTATGGTTATGAGCGTGTCTTTTTCCCCGATGACGTTTCCGACAGCGGCTTCCATGGCGCAACTGCCCGAACCGCTTATTATATAAATATCATTTTTTGTACCGAAAAGCTCCTGCAGTGTCTGTCGGCATTCGTTGTACATGTCGCCGAATTCCTTGCCGCGATGCCCGATTATTGGTTTTGACATGGCGCGCAGTATCCTTGGCGCCACGGGTACCGGGCCCGGTATCATCAATAAATTATTTTCAAGATTCATAATGGGTTTCTCCTTATAATTCCTGTTATTTTTTGCTAATACAACTATCTTGCATGTATATCTTTTGCAAAAAAAAAGAGAAAAGAAATCATTTAATATATCTTTGAATCCTTCAAAGTAAGCAAATATGCACAAAGTCGGAATAGCTGATACCACATTCTCACGAATCAACATGGGAAAAATCGCAATCGATGAGCTAAAAAAGGGCGCATCTGTAGAGATAGAACGCTACACAGTTCCGGGTGTAAAAGACCTTCCTGTGGCATGTAAAATATTGATAGAGGAAAAAAAATGCGATATAGCTATGGCGCTGGGCATGCCCGGAAAGGAAGCCGTTGACAAGATGTGCGCCCATGAAGCATCGCAGGGGATAATACAGGCGCAGTTGATGACGAACAAACATATTATAGAGGTCTTTGTGCACGAGGATGAAGCAAAGGACGAGACCGAACTTGCATGGCTTATGGAGGCTCGAACGCGTGAGCATGCCCGGAATGTCCTTAAGCTATTATTAAATAAGGAGCAACTTTTACGTGAGGCTGGAACAGGGCAGAGGCAGGGTTTTGCCGATGTCGGGGCTATCAAATAACAAAAACGGACACACAATTTATTTTCAAATCCAATCTTAAAAGCCGATTGCTCAAAATTAGATTTATTGCTTGAAATTAACAATTAGAATGATGGGCAGGTTGGGGAGTGGGGGTTAGTGTTAAAAAAGATTTACCTGCCCATCGTGCACCAATACCAACATTATTGTATATATATTTAACGAATTACTTTTGGAGCAAATTCCTGACAATATTTGCAAGATTATAAATTCCAAAAGCTTATGATACAAGTAAAAACATTTATGCAAAAGTGAGGAAACCATATATGAATTTTAAAGGTAGCCAAACAGAAAAGAACCTTCTTGCAGCCTTTGCTGGTGAATCACAGGCTAGAAACCGCTATACTTACTTTGCAAGCGCTGCAAAGAACGAAGGACTTGAACAGATTTCTGCTATTTTCCTTGAAACCGCAGACAATGAAAAGGAGCATGCAAAGATATTCTTTGCACACCTCCGGGGAGGGAATGTTGAGATAACAGCCATGTATCCGGCAGGGGTCATAGGAAAGACCGAAGATAATCTTCTTGCGGCAGCGGAAGGGGAAAAACTTGAATGGGGAACTCTTTATCCCGGATTTGCAAAGACTGCGAAAGAAGAGGGTTTTCCTGGAGTCGCCGAATCTTTTACCGAAATTGGCGAGGTTGAGCAGTTTCACGATTGGCGGTACAGGGAGTTATTGGAAATCGCAAAAGCCGGAACTTTCTTTAAGAGGAACAAAACCGTAAAATGGCACTGCCGCAACTGCGGATATATCCATGAGGGTACAGAAGCGCCAAAAGAATGCCCGGCTTGCAAACACCCGCAATCATATTATGAGGTACTGGCCAAGAACTGGTAGCCAATCGTCATGAGAACACAGGATGGTGCCCTTGATTGCGATATTAAACTCTGCAATTCCCTCTGCTGCCGCAATTGCGCCGTCCTGACCCGGGATGAAGTTTCAGAACTGATTACAAATATCAGGAACGAGTATGCTCTTGAACTTGATTCCCGCAAGTATTTCAGGGCTGCAAAGGGCGAGCACGGTATTTACTATGCGATGAAGATGATTAAAGGGCGGTGCATCTTCTTGAATAAGGAGAACCGGTGCCGCATTTACAAATGCCGCCCGGCTCTTTGTGAGTTATACCCGGTTATTGATATTGATGCGGTGGATGAGCGGTGTCCGATTGTGAATAAACTCCCCGGTGAGAAGATTGACAGTTTGAAGCGGCAGTATGCGGAAAAAATAGATGGAATGATACAAAAAGAGGAGAAATTCCTGTTTATTTAAGCATAATTCAATGCATTGAGCCTATTTCCATATATTCCCGTTATAGCTATTGGTCACAGGACAACCGAGACACCTGTTCGATATGTGGTGTGCGCATTCCTTGCAACTGCACCCGTTTCCACATGGGGGCGTGCTGCTTGTATCAAAGTTCATCTTCACGGGCATGACTAAGTCTTTCATCGTGGTTATAACAATACTGACCTCCGCGCCTTTTACCAGGGGATTGCTTCTTAAATGCCCGTCCACGATAGCTTCAAGCGTAGCTATGTCCTCACCAATGAAAAAAAGACAGAGATTGTGCTTTCCCGATACGATAAGACCATTTAAGAAATAAGGGCAGTCCTTGAATATCTCAAGCACGGATGAGGTGTTGTTTGCAATCACATCAACTTTTGCCATGTATAGGTTCACTTTTTTCAGGTTCATGCCCACAACATGGGACAGCGCTCCTTTCTGTTTGAGCTTGTGAACCCGCGCGCTGACTGACGGCTGGGATATTTTGAGTTTTTCGGCCATGTCATTCTGTGACATTTCAGGGTTGCACTCAAGGAGGGATAATATTTCCCTGTCTCTTTTGTCAAGGTCAAGAAATTCTCGCATATATCCAGATATTCACCGAATTATTAAATAGTTTTCTATTATTTACAATCAAATAGTGAAATTATCATATAACTTAAAACCATTAAGTTTATAAATTATAATGCAGATATGACACATGATAACACATGAAACGAAGTATAGTATCCATAGATGAAGAAAAGTGTAACGGCTGCGGCCTGTGCATTCCCAATTGCGCCGAGGGGGCAATAAAGATCATAAACGGGAAGGCAAAGCTCGTAGACGAGCGGTTCTGCGACGGTCTGGGGGCATGCCTCGGGCACTGCCCGCAGGATGCGATTACGATAACTGAACGAGATGCGCCTGATTTCGATGAGGCTGCTGTGAAAATGCACCTGAAACCAAAAACCGATGAGAAAAAAGTGGAGAAAAGCCTGCCTTGCGGATGCCCTGGAAGCATGGCGATGGATTTCAGGGGCGATACTAAAGCACATGCTGGAGCAACAGCGCGGCAGAACTCTGAATTGAGACAGTGGCCAGTGCAGCTCACCCTTGTTTCCCCTGAAGCGTCTTATTTTAAGGATAGTGAACTCCTCGTGGCTGCCGACTGCGTCCCATTTGCATATCCCAATTTCCATTCGGACTTCCTTGCCGGGAAATCGGTGATAATAGGATGCCCAAAACTGGATGATTCTGATTTTTATGTTGATAAGCTAACTGAGCTATTGAAGAAGAACAACATCAAGAGCATCACGCTTGTGAATATGGAAGTTCCCTGCTGTTTCGGGCTACAGAGAATAGTCGAGGAAGCAGTGGCGAGGTCTGGAAAGGTTTTGCCGATCAGGCAGACCGTAATAACGATACGGGGAGAGAAGCAATAGATTTTTTAAACGATTTCCTTTGAAGAATCTATAATTACTTTACCACGGATAAAAAACTTGATTGTATCCGCTGCCAGAGTGACATTTTTAGCTTTAGTTATCATGAGCTGGCTGACCATTTTATCCTGAGCCTTTACAAATTTTATATCAAATATCACATCGCACTGCCACATGATTTCATTCTCGATTTTTTTATCAATAGTATCCCTCAATGAAAGCAAGTACAATATAGCATCATTATTTTTAGCAAAGTTATATAGAATATTCACAAAATCTTTTATGTTGTTTCTGCTTACGTTCAGCAACGGGAAAAAATTGAAAGTATCAAAAATTATTATCGCATCCTTTTCCTTTATACCCTGCAACTTCCTTTTCATAAATTCCAGTACCCTGTGGTCAGTGTTTTCTCCTTCTCTTTCAGTTGTCAAAGGCAAATGATACGCACTGAAAACATCTATGAATTCGATACACGAGATATCGAAACCGAGTTTTTCCATTTCCTGGATGATGTACTTGGGTTCCCGTTCAGTTGTAATGTAATAGCTCTTCCTGGGCTGGGTAAAATGAAACAAAAATATCTCCGAATCGATTTCAGGGTCGGATATTACATATACCATCGAACCTGAAGAAAGCCCCCCGCCCATGACATTATCCAGCATGCTTAAACCTGTGGGCTTTATCCATTCTTTTATTTTTATAGAAGCGTGTCCTTTTTCATACCATTTTATCCGGTGCTTATCCAGTATTTTCACAAAATTGGCGATATCTATTGGTTTTGAAATGTAATCAATAAAGCCGGCCTCAAGAAATCGTTTTTTATTCTCTTCCAGGCCATATGCCGTTAGAGCTATTACAGGCACGTCTTTATACTCTGGCTTGCTTTTAATTATTTTTGTCACTTCAACACCATCCATGCCTGGCAGCGCTATATCCATAAATATCAAATCATAAACTTCTTTTTCCGTCTTCTTAATTGCCTCTTCCCCATCTACTGCCCCATGGGCGGTATAGCCATGTGCATTCAATACATCAAGCACCATTTCCATGTTGTAAGGGTTATCCTCGACCACGAGAACCTTCATTATTTAATCCCCTTTCTTTGCTGTAAAGGCAAAAGAAACGTAAAGGTACTGCCCTCTTTGAATTTACTCTCTGCCATGATTTTACCTCCGTGCATCTCGACCAGATACTTTGAAATCACAAGCCCAAGCCCTGTACCATCATATTCCTTGGTGATTCCCATATCAAGCTGCTCGAATGTTTTGAACAGTTTCCCCATATCATTTTCCCGGATACCAATACCTGTATCTGAAATTGAGAATTGCGCCGTATCTTCCAATTTCCTGGTTGTTATGGTTACAGTTCCACCTTCATCTTTGCTGAATTTCACAGCGTTATCCAGTAAGTTGAAAAGAACCTGCCTGAATTTATTCTGGTCTGCATCTATTAACTCCAGTTGGGGATCAAGTTCTTTTTTAAGAATTATATTGCGTTTTGCTGCTTTATCTTTAAATAGAGCTATGTTCTCCTCTATGGCAAGTGGCACTGAAAACGGTTCAATGTTTAGTTCCATGTTTTCAGTTTCTATCCTGATAAGGTCGAATACATCGTTTATAAGATCACGCAATTGCATGCTGTTTGCAAGTATATTGTCTAAATAATGCTCCTGTTTTTCGTTCAATTCCCCTGCTACCCTCTGTTTCATTAATTCTGAAAAACCGATGATTGAATTCAAAGGCGTGCGAAGCTTGTGTCTCATATTTGCAAGAAACTCTAATTTTGCTTTGCTTGCACACACCGGGCGCTTTTTTTCAAGAGGCATAATCTACGTTCCGCCACTGGTATTTTCACGAATTCCGGCATCTGCGTGTCCTGATTTTCCCAGTCTGGCAATTCGCCGGTAAAATCCTGCCAATTCATTTATGAGATGTTCATCTTTCAATTTGTTGTCCCCCAGGAGACTGCAAATTCACCAACCTTCCACATAAGGTATATTTTTGTCCTATTCTATGTTTGTATCTAATACCTTTAAAAGCTTCCTGATTTACAGCAACCTGTGCCTGCCCAACCGATACCTTAAAGTACTATCTCACCAAAATTAGCACTCCCCTATCATCCGTAGGAGACAATAGTCGATTACTACGGGAGGAATACTCATTGGAACAAGAAAAGATATTAGAAGCTGTGAAACAGGCGCTGGAGAAAGCACCTGAGCGTAAATTTTCTGAAAGCGTTGACATTGCCATCAACCTCAAAAACCTTGATATGAATCAGCCTACGAACAGGCTTGATGAAGAGATAATCCTGCCAAACGGCCTGGGAAGACCCATAAAAATCGCGGTATTCGCAAAAGGTGAGACCGCGCAGAGAGCAAAAGGCGCAGGCGCTGATTATGTTTTCGACCCGGATGAAATCGCAGTTCTCGGCGAAGATAAGCCACGCGCAAAAGCCCTGGCAGAAGAAGTCAATTTCTTCATAGCAGAAGCTGCCTTCATGCCTGCAATCGGCAAAACACTTGGTCAGGTGCTCGGTCCGAGGGGAAAAATGCCCATACCCCTGACACCCGATAAAGATGTCGTGCAGATAATCAACAAATCAAGGAACTCAATAAAATTGAGGTCAAAGGATAAGATGACATTCCACATTTCAGTGGGAAAAAAAGAAATGGAGCCCCAGAAACTTGCACAGAATATTGAAACCATAATAAATCGTATCGAACACAGGTACGAACGGGGCTTGTATAATGTAAAATCCATATATGTCAAATCCACCATGGGACCTTCAGTGAGGGTGGTCTAAATGACGACAGAATTAGCTCACCAAAGTATTCACATTCCCAAATGGAAGAAAGATGAGATAGAGGATATAAAAAATCTGCTTACAACTCATTCATCGGTAGGCATCGTCGGGGTTCACGGTATACCTTCAAGCCAGCTCCAGGTAATGCGAAAGAACCTGCGCGGTCTTGCTGATATCAAGATGTGCAGGAACTCCCTTATCGACCGTGCCCTTGACGAATCATCTGAAGATATCAAAAAGATAGGTAAGTATGTTGAGGACCAGACTGCTTTGCTATTCACCAACGAGAATCCCTTCAAGCTCTACAAGATTTTAGATAAGGGAAAGACCCAGGCCCCCATAAAAGCGGGAGCGGTCTCTCCAAAGGATATAGTTATCGAGAAGGGACCAACCTCATTCCCGCCCGGACCGATAGTTGGAGAATTGACCGGTGCAGGAATTCCGGCAGGTATTGAAGGCGGAAAGGTAGTAATCCGCGAGACAAAGACGGTAGCTAAAAAAGGTGACGTGGTTGATGCGAAACTTGCATCCATACTCGCCCGCCTTAATATCCGTCCTGTGGATCTGGGGCTTGAACTTCGTGCTGTTTATGAAAATGGCATGATATATGAATCAAAGCTCCTGTCAGTTGATGAAGCACAGTATATAGCCAACCTGACTACCGCAGTCCAGAGGGCATTTAATTTATCCATCAACTCAGCATACCCGGCGAAACCCACGATTAGTATATTGCTTACCAAAGCAGCATCCCAGTCGAGGAATCTTGCCATTAATGCCGAGCTGATAATACCTGATATTATCGATGTGTTGCTTTCAAAGGCAAACGCCCAGATGATATCGCTTGCAAGGGTTGCATCCGGAAAGGACGCAAATGCAATCGGCGACAAGTTGAAAGAAAAGCTTGCTTCTGCGCCCAGCGCAGAAAAGAAACCTGAGGTTGCGGCAGCTCCGGCAGAAGCAAAAGCAGAGAAGAAGAAAGAAGAACCAAAAGAAACAGAGATTGCAGCGGGCTTAGGCTCGTTATTCGGTTAATTTATAAAAGGTGATTAAAATGGAATACGTATATGCAGCGCTATTATTACACAGCGCAGAAAAGAAAATTACAGAAGAAGGAATCACCGCTGTTGTCAAAGCAGCAGGTGCAGAAGTTGATGCAGTAAGGGCAAAAGCGCTTGTTTCAGCTCTTGAAGGTGTCAACATAGAAGAAGCTATTTCAAAGGCGGCATTCGCAGCCCCGGCAGCAGCTCCAGCAGCGGCAGCCCCGGCAGCAGCTGAAACGCCTAAGAAAGACGAGAAAGCAAAAGAAAAATCTGAAGAATCTGGAATGGAAGGGCTCGGTGCACTGTTCGGCTAAGAACCTACATTCTTTTTTATTTTTTATTTGTTTTTATTACAGTTAAATAATATATACTCAATGTTATTTTAAACGCAATATTTAAAATAACTGAGGTCATCTAAACATGGGTATCATGAGAAGCGATAATATCAAAAAAGGACTTGAGCGCGCCCCCCACAGGTCTTTATTAAAAGCAGTCGGGCTGACCGATGAAGAAATGGCTCTTCCGTTCATAGGAGTGGTGAATTCCTGGAACGAGGTAATACCCGGACATATACATCTTGATAAGCTTGCTGAGGCGGTAAAAGCTGGGATACGAATGGCAGGAGGCGTGCCTTTTGAGTTCAACACCATCGGGATATGCGATGGCATTGCGATGGGGCATACAGGCATGAAGAATTCGCTGCCCAGCAGGGAAATAATAGCCGACAGCATCGAGCTAATGGTGGAAGCGCACCAGTTCGACGGAATGGTCATGATACCAACATGCGACAAAATTGTGCCGGGACATCTCATGGCTGCCGGGCGTCTTGATATACCTACTATAGTTGTAACAGGCGGGCCTATGATGCCGGGAATAGTGGGTGACGAACCCCGTGATGTGATTTCTTTGTTCGAGGCTGTGGGAGCGCGGCGCAGCAACAAACTCTCAGACCAGGAACTTAAGAACCTTGAGGACTGCGCATGCTGCGGGGCGGGTTCATGCGCCGGCCTATTTACAGCCAATACGATGGCATGCGTGACCGAGGCGCTGGGCCTGAGTCTTCCCGGATGCGGAACCGCGCATGCTGTGGACGCTAAAAAAGTAAGATTGGCAAAGCATTCAGGAATGAAGATACTTGAACTTGTGGAAAAAGGCATAAGACCAACACAAATAGTTACCAGGGAATCGCTTGATAATGCGATACGCGTAGACATGGCAATAGGGGGCAGCACAAATACTGCTCTCCATTTGCCCGCAATAGCGCTTGAATTCGGGCTTGACATCCCGCTTTCGAGGTTTGATGAAATAAGCAAAGAGACGCCGCATCTTATAAACCTGAGGCCGGGAGGAGACCGCTTCCTTATCGATTTTGAACGCGCCGGCGGCGTGCCTGCAATCCAGCAGCGGTTGCAGGAGAACCTTGATATCAACACCCTGACTGTGTCAGGAAAAACGCTGGGTGAAAACCTGAAGGAGTACATAATCATAAATCCACGTGCCAATAAGGAAATAATCGCAACACTTGGGTCACCTGTCCATGCAGAAGGAGGCATAGCTGTGCTGAAGGGAAGCCTTGCGCCTGATGGTTCGGTTATAAAGCAGACTGCAGTAAGCCAGAAAATGTTGAAGCATTCAGGACCTGCACGTGTTTTTGATGGTGAAGAGGCGGCGATGAAGGCCATAATGGAGAAGAAGATTAAACCCGGTGATTGCCTCGTTATCAGGTACGAAGGGCCAAAAGGAGGGCCGGGAATGCGGGAAATGCTCTCACCGACAGCAGCGATAGCCGGCATGGGACTTATCGATTCGGTTGCGCTCATAACAGACGGGCGGTTCTCAGGGGGAACGCGAGGGCCATGTATAGGTCATGTATCGCCAGAGGCTGCAGATGGCGGCCCGATAGCACTTGTGAAAGATGGCGATATTATTGAGATAGATATACCAAAGCGGATTTTGAATATTAAGCTCTCGCAGGATGAACTTGAGAACCGAAGAAAAGCATGGAAACCGCCGGCTCCAAAGGTTACGAGAGGTTATCTTGCGAGGTATCAGAGATTGGTTAGCTCGGCGGATAAGGGTGCAGTTTTTTCATAAACGATGTTTGAAACGCGCTATTAAATGTTTAAAGCTCCATGAAACCTGCAATATTTCACGTAGATGCATTCACTGACAAACCTTTTGCAGGAAATCCTGCTGGTGTATGCATCCTTCAAGAGCAATATGATGATGACTGGATGCAGAAAGTAGCGCAGGAAATGAATTTGTCCGAGACTGCTTTTCTTTACAGGGAAAATGATGGCTTCAATCTTCGCTGGTTCACCCCGGCTGTTGAAGTTGACCTCTGCGGTCATGCAACTCTGGCAAGTGCGCATGTGTTATGGGAAGCGGGTTATCTGAAGCCAGACCAGCAGGTTCGATTTTATACACGCAGCGGGCTTTTGACTGCCATGCGCAAGGGTGACTGGATCGAACTTGATTTCCCGGCAGAACCAGAAGAAAAAGCATCATCTCCTCCTGAACTCGTGGAGGCTCTTGGGGTTACGCCAAAATATGTTGGAAGGAACAGATTTGATTATCTCGTAGAAGTTGATTCCGAAGAAACAGTGCGAAACTTAAAGCCGGATTTTACTTTGTTGGGGAAAATTCCAGTCCGTGGAGTAATAGTTACGGGTCCTGCCACGTCGCAAGGGTTTGACTTTGTTTCACGATTTTTTGCGCCGGGAGTCGGAATCAATGAGGACCCTGTAACCGGATCTGCGCATTGCTGTCTTGGTCATTTTTGGGGAAAACGCCTGAACAAAAATGAGTTATACATGGCGACTTGAATAAATACGCATGATACGCTCTACTGTGCCGTATTTATACGCAATTACTTATGACGCTGTGTATAGTAGCCTGTCAGGTTTCTGCGCGCGGCGGTGTCCTGCGTGTTCGATTGGGCGGGAAACGTGTATATATCAGCGGACAGGCTGTGACAGTTCTGCGCGGAGAGTTACTCTAATACTTCCTCTCAATCATATAATCCGCAAGCCCGATGAGAGTCTTCTTTGCCTCGGAATCAGGAAGCGCTGAAAGTGCAGCCTTGCCTTCATCGACAAACCCAAGCGCTTTGTTCATTGCGTAATCAATCGAACCTGATTCTTTAAGGGTGGTAAGCGCTGCGGATATCTCGCTCCTTGTCGCATTGCTCTTCCCCAGCGCATCAATGCTCACGCCTTTTGACAATGCATGGATAACAATAAGTGTGCGTTTACCCTCAATAATGTCTCCTCCCTGCGCTTTCCCGAGTATTTCCTCAGGCGTTATAAGGTCAATAACATCGTCGTAAATCTGGAATCCAACGCCCGTCAGGCGGCCAAAATCCCACAAAGCCCTCACTTGGTCACGGTTAGCACCTGATAACACTGCTCCTAATTTGAGTGCAGTAGCAAAAAGTACAGCCGTCTTTTTCTCGACCATTCGCATATACTCTTCTTCAGTCACATCCTTCCGTGTCTGGAAATTCATGTCCATCCACTGGCCTTCACAAATATCAGTGCAGGTCTTTGACAGGAGCTCAAGACTTTCAACAAGTCTCTGCGGTTCGCTTTTTGTACAGGAAAGGATCTCAAAAGCCTTTGAATAAAGGGCATCTCCGGCTATTATCGCTCTCGGAACGCCCCATTTTTTATGAACCGTTGTGAGTCCTCTCCGGAGGTCTGCCTCATCCATGATATCATCGTGAATTAGGGTGAAATTATGCACAAGTTCAACCGCGACTGCCGCAGGAAGAACATCCTCGGGCTTTCCGCCTACAGCTTCGGCTGCAAGCAATAATGCAGATGGACGAAGCCGCTTTCCCCCCCCATCAAGAAGATGACGCATGGCTTTATACAATTCATCAGGCGGGGTAATTGGAAGGAACTTAGGGATAGATTCGTCAATCAATTTAGCTTTTTTCTGGAGGGTCTCTTCAATCATATACTGGTTATCTCCGTTTTAAAGACTGTCTTATGAGGTTTTTCATAGAACCATTTCCTCTCCATTTCTCATGATATGGACCGTATCACCGAAATGGTATCCGGCGTCCTCAGCCAGCTCCACATAATGGGAATGCATTACCATATTCCCGTGGGATGGGATAACCTGCTCGGGATTTACAAGACGCAGCAATTCCCAGTGGTCTTCCCTTGAAGCGTGACCCGATACGTGTACATTTTCATAAATACGAGCGCCCGCCATTTTCAGTTTAATCTCAAGAGCATGCCTGTTCGCAATCGTCATTGGGCTCGGGATGGTGTTTGCCGAGAATATGACCTTATCCCCGGGCTCGATCCTGAATTGTGTCTCACCATTAGCAATTCTTGTGAGTATTGAATTAGGCTCGCCCTGGTGACCGGTTACTATGGGGAGATAGTTCTTCTTTCCTTCCTGGGATATGCGTTTCAGGAATTTATCAACTGAGTTCCTGTTACCGTATATTTCAAGATTTTTAGGGAATTTAATATACCCCATCTTCTGAGCTATTGAAAGATAACGTTCCATTGACCGTCCCAGCAATACGGGAATCCTGTCCATTTCCTGTGCTGCCTGGATAATTGCATTGATACGCGCAATATGTGATGAGAATGTGGTAATTATTACTCCTGATTCTGTCTCTTCAGTACCAAGAAGTACGTCACGTACAAGGTCTTTTGCTATTTGTTCTGAGGGCGTTTTCCCGGAGAGGCCAGAATTTGTACTCTCTGTTATCATGGCTTTTACGCCTTCGTTACCGAGCCTCCTTAACCTTGCGAAATCCGGGGCTTCGCCGATGGTCGGGGTCCTGTCCAGTTTGAAGTCGCTGGCATATAGTACTGCACCGGCGGGAGTATGGATTGCTGCAAAAGCCGAATCCACTATACTGTGCTGGATTCGTATGAATTCGATCTGGATATCAGGCGTAAGATTATATCGCCCGCCAATCTTCAGCGGGATAACCTCATTATTCACCCTGAATTTCTTTTCATCTGATATCTCATGCTTTACAAGCTCTGCTGTATACGGCGTTGCTATTATGGGCGCCTTATATCTGTGGGCAAGCTTTGGAATGGCACCGATATGGTCAAGATGACCGTGTGTGCAGACTATTGCTTTTACGCTCCCGCCTGCATCATTCATGATCGTGTCATCCGGGATCGCTCCCATTTTTATAAGGTCCATTGAATGCATTTTGTCTATTTCGACATCTTCATGTATCTGGACCCTGTCCAGTTGCAGTCCCATATCAAGGACAATAATGTCATTACCTACTCTTACACCGGTCATGTTCCGGCCCATTTCATTATAGCCGCCGACCGCAATAATTCCTATTTCTGTCATTTAATTCACTCCATAATAATAATTTTATATTGTATATTTTACATTTTATATCTTTTTCTTGCAAATTTAACAGTTTCAAAGCCTCTCTGCTCTAAAAACTCTCTTGTCCTTCCTGTAATAACCACAGGCGCATTGCCAAGCTCTTCAACATTCTGGCATCCGGTTAAGAACATGGCAACTTTGAGTTCTTCAATTATCATTGCCAGCTTATCGACCACGTCTTTCTGCCCCTTTAATGCAGGCGCTACAAGCGGAAGCGCAATACCGCACAGTGATGCCCCCAGGGCAATGGATTTTGCCGCATCGATGCCTGAACGGATGCCGCCCGTTGCGATAACAGGGATGGAGATAGTGGATTCTACTATGCTTACGGTTGTAGGTATCCCCCAGTTCCAGAATTCCTTGCCAAGATGTTCTGACAATAAATCACCGCGTTTTTGCGCCCTGTATGTTTCGACTCCAGCCCAGCTTGTCCCGCCGAGGCCGCCGATGTCTATAGCAGCGGCGCCAGCATCGCATATAGCCAATGCCTGGGAATGGGCTATGCCTGCCCCTGTTTCTTTTACGATTACAGGAACCGAAAGTTCGGTACATATTTTCTTAATTGCAGCAAGGCATCCTGTGGCATCGATATTGCCTTCAGGCTGTATAGCCTCCTGCAGGAAATTCAAGTGAATCGCCATAGCATCTGCGCCTATCATCTCGACAGCCCGCTCAAGTCCTTCAATCCCGAACTCGCCAAGCTGGGCTGCGCCGACATTTCCATAGATAAACGCTGTGGGAGCTTTATCCCTTACTATCCTGAATGAATCTTCCATGCTCGGGTCTTCTATTGCAGCCCTCTGGCTGCCAACTCCGATACCAATGCCATGCTCCTCAGCCGCGCTTGCAAGGGTGGCATTTACGGATTTGGTGTCAGGATGCCCGCCCGTCATCGATGCTATCAGGAACGGGGAGCGTAATTTCTTACCCAGGAACTCAGTCTCAAGATTCAGGTTTTTCTTGTTTATTTCGGGAAGACAATTGTGAACAAGTTCAAGGTCATCAAAACCGCAAGCTCTGAGCCCTGTATGACTTCTATGCGCTTCAACGTCTTTTTCAACGCATAATAATAAATGTTCAATCTTCCTATCGGATGTAGTCATCAAGTACCTTTACGTTCGAACTTTTATATATAACTCATTTGTCTGTTATCAATGTCCCTACATCTTCTCCATATAAAAATCTTAAGACTTGACCTTTTCTTGAGGCATTGAAAATCCGCGAACTTATCCCTTTGCCTGCAAGTTCCAGGAATTCGGATACCTTCCCGAGCATTCCACCTGTCACGTCTGTTGATGTTGAACCCTTGATATTTTTCTTCATATCGACAAAGCTAAGAGGCGTGATTTTTTTTATAATAATTCCCCTTTCATCCATCACGCCGTCAACATCGCTTCCCGCCCCTATTTTTGAGGCGTTTAGAGCCGGCGCGATGTACGGGATTATCCTGTCGCCTGAGAGGACTGCTGCACCTTTAATCCTGTCCATTACCACATCCCCGTGAATTACAGGTATTATCCCTCTTTCTAACATCAATTTCACCTGGCTTAGCTGGAATTCAATGAGTTTCCCGTTTTCAAGGAGGCATGAGCTTAATGGATGAACAGGCAGCGCATGGGCGCCCGCTCGATTCAATGATTCCACAACCATCGAATTCAGTGTTTTGACTGAAGCGTGTGTTAAATACACGCCTTCTGCATCGAATCGTTCGTCAAGCCTGTATTTCATCGCCTGCGGATGACCGAAAGACCCAGCCCCGTGGACAAGTATCAGGTTTGAACCGGATTCGGAGCTGAACGAGGCAATCTCCTGGGATATCCTGTCGATTTCATTTTGCCTGGCGCTTGATACTGAACCCTTGTCCGTTATCACGCTTCCCCCTATCTTTAAAATCACAAGGCTCATATCTGTATTACCCCCTCTGGAGTGGCTCTTGTAATTATCGCCCTGCCGCCTGCTTTTTCTATGGCTTCGGCCACCTCGCGCGGCGAATCAGAAAGAGCGACCATACAGCCACCGCCGCCTGCGCCTGTGAGTTTTGCCCCGTATGCCCCCGCATTCCTTGCAGCATAAACAAGGGCTGATAATTCCATTGTGCTCACGCCAAGGGCATCAAGCAGCCCATGGTTCACATTCATGAGTTTGCCCAAGGATGTGTAATTTTTTTGGGAAACCATGAGTTCACCCTGTTTTGCGAATGAACCGATTGTTTTGATTATCGGGTTTATGATGTCGGGATGTTCTTCCTTGAGCCGGGCGACCTGCTGCACGAGTTTTGCGGTTTTTTTGGGGGATGCGCCTTTATTCGTGTTGCCGATTACCACATCGCAGTCAAGGAGGTTAAGTCGCTTTCGTGAAGGTATCTCCACTACTCCTCCGAATGTCGAGACGAACGTATCAGTTGGGCTTGCAGCTCCCTGCACTTCCTTTTCTATCTCGTGTCCCATTTTTGCGAGTTCTTCTTTTTCATATCCAAGCCCGAATTCGATATTGATGGCGGATAGTGTCGCTATGGTGACGGCTGCTGATGAGCCAAGTCCCGAACCTACCGGGATTTCTGAGGTTATTTCTATAAAGACATCCGGGGAACCCAGTTTCCTGATGGCTGAGGATACATAAGGATGCATATCAAAATCCAGCTTCGTTGTGCCGATATCCGAGGATATCGTTATTTCATTGGATTTCTTTGCGATAACGCGGGTTCGAAGCTCGACAGCGCATGCGATTGCAGGCTCGCCATATACCACGGCATGCTCGCCGAACAGGTATATCTTGCCCGGGGCTGAGCAGGTAGTGGTCATTCGATATCTCCAGCACCCCAGATGCGATGGATAAATATAAGGATTGCCCGATTTTGAGGATACGGAATGAAAACAAATTTAAAGTTTGGAAGACAAGCATCATTGATGAAAGTTTCTAAAGCCGAGCTTAAAGAGATTGAGCAATTAAAAAAAGGAGAAAAGGGATGAATTGTAAAGTCAGTGTTGTTATCGAAAAAGACAAATACGGTTATTATGCTTATTGTCTTGAACTTGAAGGATGCCAAACCCAGGGTGATTCTTTGGAAGAAGTAATGGCAAACATAAAAGAGGCTATTGAACTCTTTCTTGAGACATTACCACCTGAAGAAAAAACCGCATGCTTAAGCAGGGAAATTCTAACAACGTCGTTAGAGGTAAAAGTTGAGTGCTAAACTTTCACGATAGTGTTTTTCGGATAAATTATTAAACCTGCAAATTATCTTAAGTGCTTATTATGAACATAAATGACTTAAAATTCGAAGACGGCCTGATTACAGCAATAGCCCAGGATTACAAAACAGGCGAAGTGCTCATGGTCGCATTCATGGACAAAGAAGCGCTCAAAAAAACCATCGAAACAAAAAAAGGATATTACTGGAGCAGGTCAAGGCGCAAACTCTGGAAAAAGGGGGAAAGCTCAGGTCATGAACAGATTATCCATGATATTTTGATAGACTGCGATGCCGATGCCGTATTGCTCAAAATCGAGCAAATAGGCGGCGCCTGCCACACCGGTTACAGGTCATGTTTCTATCGAACGATTGAAGGCGATGTAATCGGTGAGAAGTTATTTGAACCTGACGAGGTCTATAAAAAATAATGAAAAAATGGTTAATTGTATTTTTTATAACTATTTTAGTCTCAGGCTGCATAGAAAAAGTTTCAATTCCGGGTCAACCAGAACGTACGAATACCGTAATTGATTCGAAACCAAATGCTACTTTTGCCTCCGGAATACCAGATAACACATCAAATGATACATTAAAAAATACCCCGGAAATTATTGTAACCAAAATGCCGTCTTCTGCCCCTACCAGTGTTGTTACCGTAAATCCCCTGACTAAATATGAAAAATTCGTTTCATGGCTAAAAACAGATACAACAAATAAACATTCTTATACGGTAGATAATTCAAAATCATATCAGAACCAGTATGTGTGTTCCCAATTTACAAAAGACTTCATAAAAAACGCCACAGATGCGGGATTTGAAGTTTATGCGGTGGGATTAACAGGCATTGTAAAAGGTCAAAACGACTGGCATATGCTGGCATCTGTTGTTCTGGATAATGATTTTTATTTTGTAGACCCGCAGACTGACCAAATTTTAAAGAAAACAGATATGTTCCATGCATATGGGTACGAGTATGCATATTTCGGTAAGGATGTGTACATAGGCAGGAATAATGCAGAAATAATTATGCCTGTTTATTATCATCAAATAATAGGCCTGAACGGGCAGAATTTTGTGTATTTAAAGTAACAGGATGATGTGACTGAAGCATTAAATCGATACATTTAAATCCTTAAAAAGACTGTTTCTTATTGGAGACTGCATCCCAGTGGATGCCTTAGATTCAAATGAACAAAAAAATAACAGAAATCCATCAAAAACGGCCAGCCTTGATAAATGGGGGAAAAAAAGAGGCTGAAGCACTTGAATCGTGGATGATTGAAGAATACTTCGTCCCATATCAAGCATCATAGTCCTGGCCAATTGAGGAAAAGTATGGAAGTAATGGGAGTTTGTAGTGTCTGCGGGCGCCCGGGAAAGCTATCCACATGCATGCTGTGCGGGAGCCTTGTTTGTTCGCAATGCCTGACAAAAGAAGGGGTATGCGTCAGATGTTCGCACGGCAGGTTCTATTCGGCTTCGAGAGAATAGAAATACCGGGATGAGATGGAATCTGTAATCGTCTTAAGGAGAAGGCTTTTTGACTTTTCATCTTCTGCAACAATACCCAGCACTCCCAACGGTATTGAAGTGCTTGCATGGAATGGTCCGCCTGTAACTTCCCCCCAATCCTCGAACGCTTTCCTGAGGATGTTTTTCATATTAAGCTCCATATTTTCAGACTCTGCGTATATATGAATTCTTGAGGCATCGACCGCGAACACAAGAGCGGTTGAAACCCCCTCAATATCCAGCATGTATTTGCAGACTTTCGGAATCGTGCCCGGGTCCTTGACAAAACCTACAGTTGTAAAGAGATAAGCCCCTTTTATTATTTTGTTGTCTATTGCATGGGATAAATCATTAAATGTCTCTAACCTGACAGAAGGGTGTTCAAGGCTTACCAGTAATTCCATATCTACATATTTGTGGATATACCAGTATGCTTCGATATCCTCAAGCGTGAAGTTGGTTACCAGGTTCTTGGTTTTATCTCTTATCGCAAAGAGAAGGAGGGTTGCCAGTCTTTTATCTATTGCCACACCGAACTTCTTTAAATATTCAATCATTATGCTTGATGTGGTTTCTGTGGTTCTTACATCACGGTAAGCGCAGCATATTCCTTCAGTATTTCCAAGTGTATGCCCGATTACGATTGAAGGAGTGATTTTTTCGCCTGTTAACTCTGTTGGCAGAAAATCAACAAAAGCTGTTTCCGTTTGGGATTGTGTGATTGCTTCGACTTTCATCACATCGTCGCCCAATACGTTGATGAGAGTCTTGTTCTGGATTACCCCTGTATAATATATATCGGCATCCATGTTGTAGTATTCTGCTATACGTTTTAATGCAAGGGAGCTTGCCAGGGAATCTGAATCAGGGTTATTCCTGGTATAAATCGTAAGTCTCTTGCCTGGCTGTGATAATAGCTTTTTTAAAGCCCGCCGTTTCCAGAATGTAAAACTTTTGAACATTTTATCCTGATTTGGTTATTCTGTTGGATATATGTTTTGCAGGAATATGAGGGATGATTTTTGATAACCACAACATTTTACTCTGACATCAGGTAAACTGTGCCGAAGTTCTTGCACGGCGCACATTCGCTTTTGCGTGTTCCCTCTGGGCGGCGGGCTGTCCTGATAGCTTGCGCTGTGTACTTTAGAAATGCGTATTACAAAAAATTATGCCTAGTTTTTAAATAAACGTGAGTTATATTTGACTCAACTCACTCGATAAGATAATGTTAATAGTTTGTAATACAGTTAAGAATTATTAGGTTCCAAAAATGACAAACATGAGGCAAGCTTTCGTAATTATGCAAATTGGAAGTCCCGAAATGGATACAGTTTACCAAGATGCTATAGTTCCTGCACTAAAATCATGCGGTTTTAATCCAAAACGTGTAGATAAACATAACGAGGGGCGTCTGTTAAAAAGTGAAATAGTTGGATTTATTGAATCCTCCGATATCATTATTGCCGACCTCACAAATGAACGGCCTAATTGTTATCTAGAAGTGGGATACGCTATGGGGTTAGATAAATTCCGAAATTTAATTCTAACTGTACGAGAGGATCATAATAGCGATAGTCCAAATTATAAAAAGGGAGGACCCAAAATCCATTTTGATTTAAGTGGCTATGATATCTTGTTTTGGGAAAAGAACAATCTCATTGGATTCAAAGAAGAACTTGAAAAACGCGTTAGGCGACGTCTAGTAACATTAGCTCCTTATATGCCTACACCAGTTTCTTCATGGGATGAAGAATGGATTTCAAACCATAAAAAAGCAGCTTTATCGGAGCTAAAAAAATCTGGTAAATCTGGATTTATGGAGATTCGAATGACTTTACCCGATTTAAATTTGAATATTGCGCAAGGTGAACTGCTTCGAGTAGCTAATCAAGCACAAATACATACATTTGGTTGGCCTCTTGGAGTTGTGCTTAATAGAGAAGAATATCGTCCAAAGTCAAAAACAGATGGCATTTTAGCTGAGATAGACATTAAAGATAAAAGAAGAAGTACCTATGATTATTGGACTATTCGAAGAGATGGAACGTTTTATTTAGCAAAAAGCTTGTTCGAAGAAGCTGCTGGTAAATCAGATTATATCTTTTTTAATACAAGGATAGTTCGAATAACGGAAGCTTTACTTTACTCCTTTCGTCTTTATTCAAGTCTTAATGTTCCTCCAGATTCTCGCATTTTAATCGGAATACGTCATGGAGGGCTTAAAGGCTGCGTTCTTAGAGCCGTTGGAAAAAGAGATCTAAGTTATGGTTATAAATCTGATGAGGATGAAGTATATAATGAAGTTGAAACAACCTTTGAGAAAATCGAATCTGACCTGGTGGATATAGTCCAAAAATTCACGCAACCTCTTTTTGTGGTATTCGATTTTTTTGAACTCGATAGAAAAGTACTTGAAGATATAGTCAACAATTTCGTGGCAGGAAAAGTTACTTAAATGTAATTGAACCCTATATACTCGGTTTAAGCGATTCCATTAACGAAAAATGCGTGGTTGTAGTAAACGTAACCTCAATTGACCATAACCCCGTATTTATGAACCCCAAGTTTATTTATAAGAAAATCTAGGAAATCACGCCACAGCAAGTCTTTTCTCGCTCTCTTTTTTCTTAATACCAGTTCTCTTGCCAGCGTATCTTATCTCAACTACATGACCTTTTACAAGCTCTTCCTTTTCCAGTTCTTTATCTAACTCTGTATCGCTTTCGATTTGCTGTATGAGGTCTTCCTCATCTTTTGCCTTGTAATTTCTCATGTTAATCACTTTTTGTCTTTGTTCCTATTAACTTTTTATGGCTCTCGGAATCATCAAAAGCAGTTACCAACTATACCATTATTACATTCTTTCTTGTTTTCACGACCATAAATATAAAACGCAGTAAAATCAATAAAGAGGGATTAGATAAGGTATTTAATGTGGTTACTTATAATACAAAATAAAGAGGAAGCTTAAATATGGCGGAGAAGTACGACGAATCAAAGTCAATCAAGGTAACTTATGCTGTTCTGGGAAGCGGTGGAATCGGGCTTGCAATAGCAAAGGAACTTGAAACAAGAAGTAAAAATATTATTCTCATAGATAATGATTCTGCAAAAATAGAAACATTAAAAGAGCAAAACCTGAATGCCCTTCTGGGAGATATCGGCGATGCCGAAGTTCTTGTTAAACTCGATATCAGGAACATCGAATCTATTTTCATAATGAGCTCCGATATTGACGCAAATAAAAGGGCTCTGGCTTATATAAAAAAAGCAGCTCCTGATGTCCAGATTGTAGCAAGAGCGCAGAATTACCAGCAGAAAGAAGAAATGGAAACCGCAGGCGCAGACCTTGTTGTCCTGCCATCAAACCTTCTCCTCAAAGCCATCGCCTCGGCTATTGTCCAGTACATCGAGAGAATTACATCGGTAAAATTAGCCCAGGAATTAAAAAAATTGATAAGTTCAGTAGGCGATGGACGATTAGCGATTGTAGTCCACGACAATCCCGACCCCGATGCAATTTCAAGCGCCATGGGCTTAAAAGAGATAGCTAACAGCGTAGGGGTAAAAACAGAAATTCTTTATAAAGGAAAGATAGGGCATCATGAAAACAAGGCATTTATCAACCTGCTTGATATAGAATTGAACCAGCCAAAGGACTTTAAAGCTTCCGAATATAAGAAAATTGCGATGCTTGAATGTTCAGTGCCGGGGGTGAATAATATGTTACCCCGGAATACTGAAATCGACGTTGTGATAGACCACCACCAGGCAGATATCGAAGAAGTAAAAGCGGAATATGTGGATATCAGGCCAAATATTGGCGCAACCGCCACTATAATGACAAAATATTTGCAGGATCTTGAAATACCGATAAAAATGGAACTTGCAACTGCTCTTTTGTACGGGATTAAAGTCGATACTGATGATTTCCGAAGGAACACAGACCCTGCTGATTTCATTGCGGCTGCATACCTTTTCCCGCTTGCGAACCAGGATATATTAAGCAGGATCGAAACTCCTTCCAAGTCCACCGAGTCAATTGATATTCTCGGGGAAGCAATCAAGAACAGGCAGATAAAAGGCAGTTATCTTATTTCAAACGTGGGAACTATCAGGGACAGGGATACACTTGCCCAGGCGGCTGATTATTTGTTGACCCTTGAGGGAATAACTACGACTCTTATTTTCGGGCTCGGCGAAGACACAATATATATTTCAGGGAGAAGCCGGGACGACCGGGTTAATATAGGCAAAGTGATGCAGGACGCTTTCGGTGCTGATAAAGCCGGGGGGCATGCAATGCTCGCCGGCGCGCAGATTCCACTGGGGGTGTTTAGCGGCACAAAGGACAAACAGACCCTCCTGAAACTTGCTGAAGAAGCTGTTGTAAAAAGATTCTTTTCTGTTGTAGGAATACAGAAAGAGCCTGTTTAAGCCTGTTTAATTTGGAATTTCCATCAGATAAAATTCCGTGATTGATACCACAGGATATATTTTCCAGAATGATTATGTATCTCCTTTACAATTACTACCCCAGATAATATGCAAAATGACGAGTATCAGCTGGATTATTTCAAAGAGAACGGATTTGTGCGTAAACAGTGCCCGAAATGCGGCAAGAACTTCTGGACGCGGGATTCTGAAACTGAATTCTGCGGAGACCCGCCCTGCGTTTCATATTCATTTATAGGAAAACCAGTTTTCAAGAAAGAATACGACATATCCTCCATGAGGGAAGCGTATCTTTCATTTTTCGAGAAGGAAGGGCATACCCGCGTTAACCGCTATCCTGTTATCGCACGCTGGCGTGATGATATTTATCTTACTATTGCTTCCATTGCGGATTTCCAGCCATTTGTAACATCAGGGCTCGTGCCGCCGCCTGCAAATCCACTCACTATTTCGCAGCCCTGCATCCGTCTAGATGACCTTGACGCAGTAGGCCGCAGCGGACGCCATCTTACAACCTTTGAGATGATGGCTCATCACTGTTTTAACAAGCGCGGGCAGGAAATATACTGGAAGGACAGGACTGTTGAGCTGTGTGATTCTCTGCTTGCCAGCCTTGGCCTTGACCTGAATGCTGTGACGTATAAGGAAGCACCGTGGGCAGGCGGAGGAAATGCAGGCCCCAGCGTTGAAGTGCTCGTGGGCGGGCTTGAACTTGCAACCCTTGTCTTCATGGACTTAAAACAGACAAAAGGCGGCTCAATCGAAATAAAAGGCGAAACATACGAAAAGATGGATAATTATATTGTTGATACTGGTTACGGTCTTGAGAGGTTCGTGTGGGCATCAAAAGGTTCACCCACGATATACGATGCGGTGTTCCCCAAGATTGTTAATGAACTCATGGACCTTGCAGGTATTGAGCACTCAATTGATAATCCTGAATACGCACAGATTTTCTCGCAGAATGCAAAGTTCGCAGGCGTGATGGATATCAGCGGACAGGCAAACCTTCTCCAGCTCAGGAAAAAAGTGGCAGACAGCATTGGAACTACCGTTGAAAAACTTCAGAATATCATGGTGCCGGTGGAGACTGTTTATTCTATCACCGACCATTCAAGATGCCTTGCCTTCATGCTGGGTGACGGTATAATCCCGTCAAACGTCAAGGCCGGGTACCTCACAAGACTCGTGCTTCGCCGGACGCTTCGGCTTATGAAAGAACTGGACATAAGAGAGCCCCTGATTGAAATTATCGAGATGCAGATACGGAATTTCCCGGAATACCCGGAATTCAGGGAGCGGCTTGATACTATAAGGGAAATTGTTGCACTTGAGGAGGAAAAATATGCAGATACCATTGAGCGCGGAACAAAACTTGTGAAAAAGACGGCTTCGCATTTCAGGGAGAAAAAACAGGCTATCCCTCTTGGTGAACTGATACAGTTGTACGATACTCACGGTATCCCACCTGAAATAACCCGTGAAGTCGCAAAAGAAGCCGGAGTTGAAGTGGAGCTTCCTGATACATTCTACTCTCTTGTCGCACAATCACACAGCAAGGCGCAGGAAGAGGAAGAAGAGACGCTTCCGCTTGATTTACCACCAACGCAAAAGCTCTATTATGAATATCCCGAACAGATGGAGTTTGAGGCAAAAGTTCTTGATGTTATTGAAAACAATGTAATACTTGACAGGACAATGTTCTATCCTGAAGGCGGCGGGCAACCTGCTGACCACGGGACGCTTTCGGTCAATGATTATGTCGCAAACGTAGTAGATGTACAGAATATCAATGGAGTTATTGTCCATGAGACCGATTCTGATTTCGGGTTCAAGAAAGGCGATACTGTAAAGGGAAAAATCGATTGGGAGCGCCGCCTCGCCCACATGAGACACCATACTGCCACTCATATCGTGAATGAGGCTGCTAAATCCGTGCTGGGAAAGCATATCTGGCAGACAGGCGCGCAGAAGTCAACGGACAGGGCAAGGCTTGACCTCACGCATTATAAGCGCATAACTGATGAGGAGTTCAAAGAGATAGAACTTCTTGCGAACAAAGCAGTGATGAAGAACCAGCCTGTGTTCATCGACTGGATGGACAGGATTGAGGCTGAACAGCGTTACGGATTTGTGCTTTACCAGGGCGGGGTGCCGCCGGGAAAAGAGATACGAATCCTTCGCGTGGGTAATGATGTGGAAGCCTGCGGCGGAACGCATGTTTCAAATACGGGATTGATAGGTCCGATAAAGCTCATTAAGACCGAGAGGATACAGGACGGGGTTGAGCGTATCGAATTCTCAGCAGGAGAGGCGGCTGTGAAACGAATGCAGGAAAGAGATGAGCTGCTAAATAGTGCCTCAGAAGCGCTTCGTGTTTCCCCGGACCAGCTTCCTGATACCGTGAACCGCTTTTTCGAGGAATGGAAGGAATTCAAGAAAGAGAACGAGCGCCTGAAGGCTGAACTGGCTGAAGCGAGAGTTAAAGGGATGATGGATGATTCCGTGGAAATAAATGGTTTGAAGGTGCTCGCAAAGAAAATCCCGCATGCTGATGTAGAGGAACTTATCAAAGCAGCCACCGAGTTCAGCAAGAACGATGATTTTGTGGCAATCCTTGCAAGCGACCTCGGAGGCGTTAAGCTCGTGGTGGCAGCAGGCGCAGGCGCGCAAAAGAAAGGCGTAAATTCCGGCGCTATCGTTCGCGAGATGTCAAAGCTCGTGGGCGGCGGCGGCGGAGGGAAGCCAGGGATAGCGCAGGGCGGAGGGACTGATGCCACGAGGATTGAGGAGGCGCTGGAGAGGGGAGTGGAGATGGTGAGGGAGATGGGGGGGTGATTATTGATATGATGCGCGCCCCAGCCGCTGGCTTTTCCCTCTACGCTTCCGCCTTAGCAACCGTAGGCATCTCCAATTTCAATCCAGTCAAATCTTCCAGCTTGAACTTATCCTTCAAATTCAGTATCTCTATGCCTACAACCCTGCCTCTGGCATCGTAATCTACAATTAGACCCTTGTTTATCTCTTCGCTCTCTTCTATCGGGTCTTCGCTTATCCTGAAGTAGAGCGCATCACTTTCCAGATCGATTTTTATTCTCATTTTCGGTTCCTCAACCTTTTATCATAAAACATTGTTATCACTGTATATGGCTCTTCTCTGCCCTTTAATAACTACCCTTAAAACTTTGTTTTGAATTCTTTTAAAGGCATTCCACACTTCAGTCTCCTGTTCATCTTCTTTCCTCCAATCAGGATTCTCTATGACAGATATAATTTCTTCCTTGGTAAATTTTCTTTCATTCAACATATCCTCGGCATGCTTAGTGAAACTGATATTTGCCATTAAATGTTATTTTAGGCGGATAATATATAACAATTTGTCTTTTAAATGTTAAAATCGAACGAGACTATCTATTCTACCACTCATCTATTCATTGCAGATTGCCTCCTATCCCAGCATCACGATGTGAAGGCACATACCTGTTTTTTCGTTTCGATATGAGATTCTTTTTACTAACACCGCGCACGCTCTGGCAGATTATGCAGATATTGAGTAATTCTTTTTAAGCATCCTCACCTTTTAGTTCTGAAATGAAAATCAAAGACCTCCACCTTCCCGACGCTGTCATTCAATTCTATCAGGATTCGGGCATAACCCAACTCTATCCGCCGCAGGCCGAAGCCATTAAAGCAGGACTCCTTGAAAACAAAAACATCGTAGCTGCAATTCCCACTGCTTCTGGCAAAACACTGCTTGCAGAATTTGCCATGCTGAAATCAATACTGGATGAGAACAAACGGGGAAAAGCCCTCTACATCGTACCCCTGCGCGCCCTGGCTTCAGAAAAATACGACAGGTTCCGAACTTTTGAAAATATCAAGAAAAGCAACGGCAGGGGCGTATCAACAGGAATAGCAACAGGCGATTTCGACTCCCGCGATGACTGGCTTGGGCAATTTGACATAATCGTTGCTACCTCAGAAAAAGTGGACTCACTCCTTCGCAACGGAAGCCGGTGGATGGAGGAAATAACTGTAGTCGTTCCAGACGAGATACACCTTATCGACTCTCCAGGTCGCGGGCCAACACTTGAAATCGTGCTTGCTAAACTGATGCAGCTAAAACCGCAGATAATAGCGCTTTCCGCAACCATAGGCAATGCCAACGAAATCGCAAAATGGCTTGATGCCGAACTTGTAGTGAGCGACTGGCGCCCCATAATATTAAAAGAGGGTGTTTTTTTTGGAAATGCCATAACTTTTGCAGACAGGGGCCAGCGCCAGATTAAAGAATTCCATAAGGACAGTGCCATATCGCTTGCGGCTGACACCCTCGTTGAAGGCGGGCAGTGCCTTGTATTTGAGAGTAGCAGAAAAAACAGCGAAGGACTTGCAGCGCGCATGGGAACATCAATATCACCTCTTGTCGCTCATGACACAAAAGAAAAACTGCGTGTTATCGCCCAGGAAATCCACGAATCAAGCGAGGTAGAAACTGCAAGAAAGCTAGCGCTGTGTGTCGAAAATGGCAGCGCATTCCATCATGCGGGTCTTATTTCGGAGCAGCGAAAGTTAATCGAGGACGGGTTCAGGGCAGGTACAATAAAAGTAATTGTGGCGACACCAACGCTGGCGGCAGGGCTCAATCTCCCGGCGCGCCGGGTCATAATCAAAGGCTACAGGCGCTACGATGTTAATTTCGGGCAGACGCCGATACCCGTGCTTGAATACAAACAGATGGCAGGAAGAGCAGGGCGGCCGCAGCTTGACCCTTACGGTGAAGCCGTTCTTGTCGCAAAAACGTATGATGAGTCAGAGGAACTCATGAACCAGTATGTACTTGCGGATGCAGAGAAAATCTGGTCAAAACTCGGCTCTGAGAATGCATTGCGCACACATATCCTTTCCACGATTGTAACAGGTTTTGCAAGAAACATGGATGAATTGCTTGAATTCATGGGTTCGACTTTTTACTCCACACAGCAGGAACCGTGGAGCCTGAAGGTCGTAATTGATAAAATAATAGAATTCCTGGTTGATAAAAAGATGATAGTGGACAAAGATGGTCTTTTTGCAACGCACCTCGGAGAACTGGTATCACGATTATACCTCGACCCTCTTTCTGCCTCGATGATTCTTGAAGGGATGGAGAGGATAGAAGAAAAAGGCATCCAGTGTACGGATTTGACACTTCTTCATCTTGCATGCAGGACGCCGGATATGCGGCAATTGTACCTTCGCTCTAATGATTATGAGTGGTTAAGCGACCTCGTCATGGAGCACCATGCCGAATTTGTCAACATACCGGCTCAGTTCAAGGTTGATTACGAGTGGTTCCTGTCTGAGGTAAAAACCGCATGCGTGATGCTTGACTGGATTAACGAGAAAAAAGAAGAGGATATTGTCAAGAAATTCGGAATAGGTGAGGGCGATATCAGGGCACTTTCTGAAACCACGCTCTGGCTTGTTCATTCGATGGCAGAACTTGGTGTGCACCAGAAAAGGTCAAGCGCACAAAGAGCCCATGAACTTGAAAAACGCGTGGAATACGGGGCAAGCCCAGAGCTTCTCGAACTTATCCAGATACGCGGGATAGGGCGTGTCCGCGCCCGGAAGCTCTTTGATGCAGGAATCCGCGATATGCAGAGGCTCCGGGTTTCCGACCCGCAGGTTATTTCAAAGATAATCGGGCCGAAAGTTGCCATGAAAATCCTGAAACAAATCGGGACCTCCGTGCCAATCGAAGAACGAACCGGAGAACAGCGTAAGCTAGGAGATTTTAGTTAAACTTTAATACATCCTTAACCGTAATTGTGGAGAGTGATATATTGAGTTTAGCGGGAATTTTATACGGTGGTTATGAGGCTCTGTTAGCCAATGAAACAAAGGATAAACCGGTTCCGTCTCATGTTGCCATTATAATGGATGGGAACAGGCGATTTGCAAAAAAACATGGGTTGGCACAGTATTACGGTCATTTAAAAGGCGCAGATACCACAGAAAATGTTCTTGACTGGAGTTTTGACCTCGGTATTAAACAGCTCACGGTTTACGCTTTTTCAACAGAGAATTTCGAAAGAACAGATGAAGAGAAAAACAGGATTTTTGAACTCATTGGTATCAAGTTCGATAAAATATGCGTCGATGAACGTACTCATAAGCGCCGTATGAGAGTCAGGGTGATTGGAAATATTGACCTCCTTCCTCCATCCCTTAGAACATCAGCCAAACATGCAGAAGAAATTACAAAGAATTACGATGGCGTATATCTCAATGTCGCGCTTGCTTATGGGGGGAGGCAAGAGCTTATTGATGCTGCGCGGAAGATGGCCTGGAAAATCAGAAATGGTGAATTAGCCTTAAAAGACATTAATGAAGATACCATATCGAATAACTTATATCCTGCAAGCGGCTCCATGCCCTGTGTTGACCTTATTATAAGGACTGGCGGCGATGAAAGGATTTCCAATTTCCTTCCATGGCAGGCTAACGGGAATGAATGCGCTGCATATTTCTGTGCTCCTTTCTGGCCAGAGTTTCGCCGCATAGATTTCCTGCGGGCTATACGCACATACCAGACGCGAGAGCATGAAAGGCAAAAAAACACGGTTATGCGGATTGTCAAACTTTTAAGCTATTATGGGCTGGTGGAAGTTGAAGATGTTATTTCCATTTCCAGGAGATTTATTAAAATCCCAAAAGAAGAAGTCATAAAGATACTTCATGAACTTGCGTACCATAATGCTGTGATGCATAACATGATTAAGTGGTAGTCTATTGAATTATTTCCCGAACCTGCGCTGCCGCTTCTGGAAATCTCTTATTGCCCTCAAGAAATCAACCTTCCTGAAATCAAGCCAGTTAACATCAGTAAAATACAGCTCGGAATAAACAGATTGCCAGATAAGGAAATCTGTCAATCTCTTGCCCCCGGCCCTGATTACAATATCAGGCTCGGATTTAAATAATAGGTGGGATTCAATCACGTTTTCATTGATTTCATCGGGTGCCAGGTTTCCATCTTCCACCTGTGTCATTATTTCCTTAATTGCCCGGGTCAATTCATACTTCCCGCTGTATCCGAGAGATATCTCAAGATTCATCCCTGAAGAGTCGTGCTTTTTTATCTCCCTGTCCCCTCTTGTTATTACAGTAATATTCGGAGTGATGTTACAAAGCGCTGAGGGGATTTCTCCTGATAATTTATTGCAGATTTTCCTGCCCAGCTTCGCATCCACCTCGATAATACTTATATAAATAGTGACTGTACCAATTCCCGTTTCTTTGCACCAGGTGACAAAAGAATTCAATTTGCTATAATTATCATCTGTGAGCAAATCATTTTCAGAAAGCGCAAGGACGATGTGCTTCGGTACATCCTGTTTTTTTATGGCATTTTTGAGTTTCCATTCATATGCTTTCGAAATGAATCCCATTGTTCTTTTATTGGGATGTAAGGATAAAGTATTTGCCTATGAAATCCATCTCGGTGATTGATGAAGTTGATACAGTGCTGTGAGAAACAAGGCATCTTTATTTTTATTGGGCTGATTGTGCTGCTCTTTCCCTTCTTTAAGATATCATATCTAGCGGCAGCTTTTCTTGGGGGAGCCATACTTTTTTCTGTCCTTTCCCCGAAGTCCTCCGTTTTCTGTTTTTTTGCCCGCGAATCGGATGTCAAAGCCGGTAAACTTATCAGCCTGATTCAACTCTTTTTTACCATAGCCCTGCTTTTCATAATAAGCCTTGCCGTAGGACCAGATAAATTCCCTTTATTTATTATCGGGGCGGCCTTTGCTATTACGACTTTCGGAGATGGTGTCGCTGATGCTGTAAATATTCTTGAGAAAACAAAACAGGCCGGCCATGCTCGGAATGAAAAATACTATTGTGCAAAATCAAGTATTATTTTCTTAATTTCAGGAAGTCTTTGTGCATTTGTTGCAGGAGCCTGGATATCGGGCTTTACTTTACAGGTTCCCTACGAGATGATAATTTTCCTTGCGGTCTTGGGAGCCATAACCGGGGTGCTTCTTGAAACCATGATAGAGACAGAGGATAATATCGTCATCCCTTTTGGTTCTGCGATGGTAATGTGGCTTTTCTATACTTTTAGCTATAATGTGGAGACCGTAAATCTTATGTGGGCGCTCGTTTTCTCTTTTTCACTCGGGTACCTTGCATTCAAGGTTCGTATCGCAGATATATCTGCCATGCTGAGCGCAACATTGCTCGGAGTTGTGATTATTATATCCAGTGATAAAGGCTGGTTTTTATTTTCCATTCTCCTTGCCTTTTTTTTAATGGGAAGTCTATTTACCCGTTACAAATACAGTTATAAATTAGCTCAAGGAGTAGCAGAGGGAAAAGGTGGGGTCCGCGGATATAAGAACGTTTTCAGCAATTCCTTGGCTGCTCTTTCTCTGGCGGTAGCGTATGGAATATTCCCCTCTCACGGACTGGTGTTGTTGGCAGCATACCTGGGTTCGGTTGCAACAGCCTGCGGCGACACGCTGGCAAGTGAAATAGGGGAAACTTACAAAGGAGAGCCACGCATGATTACGACTTTTAAAAAGGTCAGGCCGGGTACTGACGGTGCGATTTCAAAACTGGGTGAAGCAGCGGCATTTTTCGGGGCATTTGCTATTGCGATTCTTGCATTCATCTTTATTCGAAATGATTTCATACTCATGATTGCGGTGGCAGCAGGAGGATTTATCGGTACCAACATCGATAGTGTACTTGGCGCCACGCTCCAGCAGAAAGGTTACCTTTCAAACAACGGGGTCAATCTTTTCGCAACTATTTCGGGGGCGATAATTGCCGGGATAGTTTATTATTTAATGGGCTCGTAGTATAGTCCGGATAGTACTTGGGCCTCCGGAGCCTAGGACCTGGGTTCAAATCCCAGCGAGCCCGTATATAACTGATAAGCATGAATCGCAATCCAGTAACGAAAAGGACTTTAATTTTTTATTTAGTGATTACCCTGGTTATTGTAGTCTCAAGCATATCAGTCATCTGGCTTCCCAAGGAAAATTCTGTTTCCAAAAGCACGGAGGATTCGGCCAAAATCCCGCCGTTAATAGCATTTCTCCCTTTCATTGCCTATATTGTAATGATATTGCTTCCAATTATTTATAAAAGACAGGACAAGGAGTCATTCGTCTGGGGGCACCGTTTTTTTAAGGGCGTGTATCTTGGGTTTCTCCTGATGACGATGATATTTTTAATAGAGCTTGCATCGGGTTTTATCCATATCGATGACCTAACTCCTGATTACCAGAATGCATTGATAGGCGGGATAATTTTGCAGGGAATTGTGGCTTTCGGGGAAGAATTGCCATTCAGGGGATACATACTCCCGGATATGGCGAAAAAATACGGGTCATGGAATGCCGTATTTTTATCCTCCGCGTTCTTTTCTATCCTTCATATACCTTCAATCCTGACACTGAATCTTAGCCAGACCAACATTATTATAATGCTGTTGACTATAACGATAGCCGAAGTCCTCCTTGCTCTTTGTTATCTTTATGACGGGCTTTCAATGTCTATCGGATTTCATTTCACATGGAACTTTTTCCAGTACCATGTATATTCATTGAGGCAGGACTTTGGCGGAATATTAAAAATAACCTCTGATAACCAGCTCATAACAGGCGGGACTTTCGGTCCTGAAGCGGGTTTGCTTGGACTCTTCGTTGTGATTCTGGCCTTTATAGTAGTGTTCTTTTGGATGCAGTCCCGTTAAACAAGTGTTTTTATGAACTCAGGTATAAGCACCAGTGTTAAGAATATGCCTGCTGCTGCTGCACATGCCCAGAAAATATAACCCAAAAATAATTTCGGAAACTTCATGAACTCACCTTAATTTTAAATTGAGTCCAGTGTATATAAAGATTCCTAAAAAAAAGAAGCCCCCCACAGCAAGCTGCGGGGCATTCCGATAAAATAAAATTTAAATCTTATCCAGTAGCTCAACGCCTACTTTCTTTACATTTGGCTTGTTGATTTTTGCAGGCATCCATTTTGGTTTGTTCTTGGGTGCTGCGACTGTTTCTGTCCATCCCTTGTATACATGAATCTTCTTGGTTCCTCTCTCCCTGAGCTTTAATTCAACAGGCTTTGATTTAGTTCCTTTGCTGCGGTTGGCTGCTTTCAATGCTGCCTGGCGTGGCTGATGACCAGTGAATACTCCAGTCTCGTTTCCGTTCTTTTCTCTTAATACAAAATTTCTTATTTCTACCATATTTTTCATACCCCGACAACGATTTGTTGTCTTACCTTACAATGTAACGTCATAGTATATAAAGCTATTTGTGAAATCTGTGGCTAAGCATACCGTTTTATAATAATAGAACTGCCGTTATTGGTATTTCAAAATCCGAAAAAACCGAATCTATAGGCTTATTATTTAAGTTGTTTGAGTTAAAAACGCGATTCTTAGAATTGCCAATCTTTCCATTGGTATAAAAAATCATATGCTTAAGGCGTCTGTACGAAAAATTCTTATTATACGATTTTCATAAATCCTTTACACTACTTTAATATTCTTTCCAAACAAAACAGGGTTTGTGCCTCTTATTAACAGAGTTAGAAAAACCGCGATTGGATTGATGCCCTGCTTTCACGGCGCCAGACTATCAGAAAATGCGATGGCCTCCGGAAAAAATGCAGATGAGCTGCTGGATTTCAGTGTCAATCTAAATCCTCTCGGCCCTCCGAAATCAAAGAAATTATTGAGCGGCGTTTTTCAAAACATTAGCAATTATCCCGACAACGGATATCCGGGATTTAAAAAAGCGGCAGCGGATAGTCTCAATGTCCTGCCTGAAAATATCGTTCCCGGGAACGGCTCATCAGAAATAATCAGGTTATTTGCAGAAACTGTTATTGAGCCCGGTGATAAAGTCATAATTCCATCCCCGGCATTCGGGGAATATGAACTCCAGTGCAAATTATTCGGGGCAGAAATAGAATACATTGATTACCGCCAAATAACAAAAGTGAATCCCCGTGGTTACAAAGCTGTTTTTCTCTGCAATCCGAATAATCCCACAGGTAACCTTCTTCGGCGCAGGGATATTATCAAAATTGCAAAAACATGCGCTTTTTCTGAAACTTTTTTATTCGTGGATGAAGCGTTCATCGAGCTTTCGGACCAGCGTGAGAGTATTGCTGACATAGCCGCATCTTGCGATTTTGTCATGGTGCTTCGTTCGCTCACCAAAACGTACTCAGTCGCCGGATTGAGGATTGGTTTTGCTGTAGCTTCTCCCGGGTTTGCAGCCCTGTTGAATAATGCCCGACTTCATTGGAATATGAACACTGTCGCCGCGGCGGTGGGGGAGCAGCTTCTCAGGAAAAACCAGGATTATTTAGAGAAATCACTTGAATTAATCAGGAAAGAACGGGAATGGCTGGCAATACGCCTTTGCGGAATACGCGGTTTTAAACCATATCCGAGCGATACAAATTTCATTCTCATAGATGCAAGGGATTTCGGTATCAATTCCGCAGAACTGACTGCAAGAATGCTAAAACACGGGATTATTATCCGTGATTGCGCTTCCTTCGGGCTTGAAAATCATATCAGGGTTGCAGTCAGGAAAAGAAGCGAAAATAGAAAATTGATTGAAGCTTTTTCAATGGTCATAAAAGAATGGGGAAATGAACTTGCAGAAAAAGAGATAGGAAAGGCCCTTGAAAGAGGAGTTACTGCAAGAAGCAGGATTGATTGTGAATATTATCCATGCCACTTTGAAGGCCAGGACTGCACCTTTTGCTTCTGTCCTTTTTATCCCTGTGGAAACGTAAGAACTGGCGGGGAACTTATCCGCAAATCTACGGGGGGGACGGTATGGAGCTGCGCCGGGTGCAACCTTATCCACAGGGGCGACATAGCTGAGAAGGTGCTTGGGGCTTTGATGGAGGGAAAGAAGCTCAAAGATATCTGGAAGCTTGTAATGGAGACGAATTTATGATAATTATTGATTTCTGGATACAGGTCTTGCTCCTTTCGTTGCTGTTTGATATTTTATTCGCAGAGCCGCCCGCGTTTATTCATCCCGTGGTGTGGATGGGAAAAATGATAAATGTATTCACGCGCGGCGCCCCTGTTCGCCACAGGAAGATTTATGGATTATTCATGGTGATTTTCTGCGTCGGGGCAGCAGCGCTTGCGGGTCTTTTGATAATATCGCTTGGAACCGGTCTTTTGGGTTTAATCATCGCCGCGTATTTCTTAAAATCCAGCTTTTCAATTCGCATGTTGTTGGAATCGGCTCTGGGAATAAAAAAAGACCTTGAAGATGGCAAAATCGAAAAAGCTAGAAGCGAATTGAAAACGTTTGTGGGAAGGGATACTTCCAGGCTTGACAAATCACAATCTGCTTCAGCCGTAATAGAATCGCTTGCTGAAAGCTTTGTTGACGGAATTCTCTCACCACTTTTTTATTTCCTGCTTTTCGGCCTGCCCGGCGCGCTGGCTTACCGCATGATAAATACGCTTGATTCCATGGTGGGGTATAGGAAAGAACCCTTTGTTGAACTTGGGTTTGCTTCTGCAAGATTCGATGATATTGCTAACTTCGTGCCCGCGAGGCTATCGTTAGTGTTTATTTTTATTGCCTCGATTTTTTTTGGAAAGCCAGCCGATGCCATCAAAACATGCATCAATGACCATAAAAAAACCGCATCACCAAATTCAGGATGGCCGATGGCTGCTGTTTCCGGCGCCCTGAATGTGAGGCTTGAAAAAGTGGGTTTTCATGTGTTGGGTGATGGGCATAATAATCCGCAGTCTTTTCAGATAAAGAAGGCAGTTTATATCGTGGGTTTTTCATCGTTTCTGGTGATTGCAGGAATATATTTTATAGGGAAGGTGCCACTAATTCGATTCTAACCTATTGAGAACGGAGATTATTATGAAATTATCAACCATAAAAGGAAAAAAGAAAAAGAACCAGCCAAAAAAAGTGAACGATTCTAATGCAACAAGCATAATGAAAGTGCTCGAAGAAGCCGGGCTCTCTGAAGAGGTACTCGTATCAGCAGCCATGAAACTTTATGTCCCCCATCCCGGCGTTGAGAACAGGGAAATAGCAGAGCGGGTATTCAAGAGGGAATTAAAGCATGCGCTTTCCGATCCCAACCTGTGCATATTGCTATTTGCAGGCATGCTTCTTGAAAAAGCCGGCGAGAATAACGAGCTTCCGGGCATGAGCAAAGAGACCTTCAAAAAAGACCTGACCTTCCTTATCGTTGATGAGGTAATCGGGATGAGCATAGCGAAATACATTAGCGGCGACAAGGGAATATTCGAATATGTCAGGTTTGACAAATTAAAACCCGGAATCCTTTCCAAACTCGGTCCTTTCATGGATGATGTGATTGCAGGACTCATCGGCGGCGCATCAGCCAATATGTATTCACGAGGAAAAGGTAATGGCAAGAAAACTGCCGGAGTAAAAGTAAAAAAGACAAAGGCAACAAAGAAAAAACCTGAAACATTACAGGGCGGGTTTGCGGGATGAAAAACTTTCTTAGTGCCCTCCGTAACGGTTTTGGCTTCTTGACAACCATACCGGTAGGTATCAGCATGGAAGGCATTGAGAACCTGATGAAACATATCTATCTTTTCCCTTTTGTCGGCGCTGTTCTGGGTATTATATTTGCTGTGATAGGTCTTATCTCATCTGTGATTTTCCCCCCCGTTCTTGCTACTCTTATAATTATTATTTCCATTTACTACTTTACAGGATTCAACCATATCGACGGGCTTGCTGATTTTGGCGATGGCATAGCGGCGCACGGCACTAAAGAGAAAAAGATAGAAGCCATGCGCGACACTGCAATCGGCACAGGCGGCCTGGTGTTTTGTATATTGGCAATTCTTGGCATCTTCTCTATTCTTTTTTTCATTGCGGAAATAAATTCCCAGCCTCTGTTTCTCCCCTTTGCATTGATTGTTGCAGAAACTGCTGCAAAACAGTCCATGGTCACAATCGCAGCTTTTGGAAGGAGGCTGCATGAGGGCTTCGGGGCAATGACAGTGGATAATACAAAAAAATCCGATTTTATTATTGGAATGGTTGTTTCATGTGCGGTTGGTTATGTTTTTCTGGGCATCTTTGGTATTGAAGCCGTAATAATCTCCCAATTAGCAGGGTTGCTTGTTCTTTCTACCGCTAACCGCCATTTCGGGGGCGTTAGCGGGGATGTCGTGGGTGCATCGAATGAGATCGGGCGACTTTCGGCTTTGTTTTTCATAGGAGGGTTCGCTTGGATGCTATTGTGATGGCAGGCGGGATGGGAAAGCGGCTCGGGATGGAGGAAAAACCTCTCACATCTCTTCTTGGCAAGCCCCTTATTCATTATGTGCTGGATGCTCTCCTTGGGTCGCAGAATATCGACCGCATCTTCGTGGCAACCTCTCCGAGGGTGAAAAAAACTATTGATTGGATTTGTGATTTTAAAAAAGAACATGAAAAGGTGGAGATAATAGAGACCGGTGGCGAAGGTTTTGTCCATGATATGGTGCTGGCAGTTGAAAAAGCGGGCATCAAAGGACGTGTGTTCATAATTATGGCCGACCTGCCCCTTGTTACGTCTGGATTGATAGACAGGATAATAGAAAAATACGGCGAGGCTGGCACTCCGGCACTCTCTGTTCACATGAACCTTGATGTGTTCACAAGGCTTGGTCTTCGTCCCGACACGGTTTTTCATAAGAATTCAAGCTTTATTGTCCCATGCGGGATAAATATCCTTGATGCTGACAGGATAAAGGAAGAGCAGGAGGATTATAACCTTATCCTGGATGATGAAGAGCTGGCACTGAATGTTAATACGCGGGCTGACCTGGCAATATGTGAGAGAATTCTACGAAAGTAAAAAACTCAAAGTTCCGCAATAACGCCTTTCTTGCCCTTCTTCTTGATATCCCTTATGAGTTTCTGGTTTTCATGAATGAACTTTGAGGCATCAGCTTCGATTTTTTTCTTGTCTATCTTTTTTCCCAACCCAACGCCCGGGCAATCCACAACAGGTCTAAGCTTCATCAATGGTTCATCTGAATATGAGACTTCAACAATCCTGAAAGGGAGCAAACGGCATACAAGCGGCTCGTTCTCACGTATTGTGCATTCAAGTTTTTTCCCATTGAAAAAGCACTTTCCTTCTATTCCCTTTATCTTGAATACATTGTTTTCTTCATCAAAATCAAGGAAATCGTCTGGTGAATATCCCAATCCCATAATCCTTTTTATATCCTCAATTGTAAGCTGGATACCTTCGGCGCAGCATTTGGCGCCGCATTTTTTGTATTCGCACTTCCATTTATCGATATTTCCAAGGATATGAATCATAGGCTTTAATTGACTTTCTTATAATTTAAGGATACCCATATCTGGCGAGCATAAAATGACAATTGTATAATTATGGAATTGACAAGGAAACCGCAAATAATATCCTTGCTCATCTCATTTTATCCCAAATCCTCCATATACAGATACTCCTGCGCATATCCGCAAAATTCCCCGAAATATTCCCGCGCAAATTCGGCTATCTCTTCCCTCTTTTTGCTCTTCGAACCTTTGAATTTGTCGCCATAGAACCTCTCCATTATCTGTTCGATATGCGTATCCACGGGAAATGATTCAAGCTTCCCGAAAGCAAAAAGCAGCACGCAATCAGCAATCTTGTTCCCCACGCCTTCTATTTTCATAAGCTCCCTGCGCCCCTCTTCGTAGGAAAGGTTTTTTATCCCGTACAGGTCAAATTCATTGTTAGCTATCATGGACGCGATTTTAAGAACGCGGGGGGCACGAAAACCGAGCCTGCATTGCTCCATGTCGCAGAGATGGAGTTCCGAGAGCGAATCAGGTGTCGGGAAAGAATAATATCCTTCATCGATTTTTTCTCCAAAACATTCGCACATGCGCCTTATGGAATTTTTGATATTCCTGATTGTGTTGTTGCTTGAGCAGATATACGATACCAGGCATTCCCACGGGTCCTGGCGTATGAGGCGCAGACCCCTGTATTTCCGTATTAGGGAATCTATTTTTTCATCCATGTTGATGGAGGTGTATATTTTCTCCATGTCATCGTCAAGCCTGAAATAATCACGGATGAATTTCTTGTCAAGCGTCGAGTCGATTATAAGCTCAGCGCCCGCCTGTCTTGCCCTGATAAGCTTTCCGTTTACAACGCCGGTCCAGCGCTCGTTTTTTTCCCACCTGAAGACCTGCCCGCAGGAAAGAGTCGGGTCAAGATTAAAATCACTTATGTTGATGCGGTACACATTCATGGATACTTTACAGGCTTAAAATACATTACGGTTTTAAGGATGCACGACAATAAAATAAAATCTCATGAATTTCAGGACAAAGCAGTATCTTCGGAAAAGGTTCGGAGATTATTACCAGAATGCCAATCTTACCCTGCCCCCGGAACTGGAACGGCGCGAATGGGGTTTCATATTCTTTGATGAACTGCCAGAGGTGGTAATGCGCCGCCATAAGGCTTTTTCAAGAGAGAACGAAGCGTTTGATTACATCAGGGGAATGGTGCCCGCGCATGTGTACCATTCGGCTGCGTATTACCAGTTTCCCGGCGCCGCTACCATGAAGGAAAAGCAATGGCAGGGCGCTGATTTGATTTTTGATTTGGATGCCGACCACCTGCCAATGAAGGCAAGGTCGTATGCTGAGATGCTTTCCAACGTGAAAACCGAAACCACAAAGCTTCTTGATTTTCTCCTTGAAGATTTCGGGTTCCCTGAAAATAATACCAGCATTGTGTTCTCGGGAGGGCGCGGGTATCACATCCATGTGCGAGACCCGAAAGTTATGGCGCTTGAAAGCGCTGAGCGGAGGGAGATTGTGGATTACGTCAGCGGGACTGGATTAAGTACCGATTTCTTGTTCAACCCTGCAAAGCATAAGGTATATGATGACGGGAAATTTAAGAGAAAAGAACTTGATACATCAAGGAAAATAATTTCTTTTGAAGATAAATCAGGAGGATTTGGATGGGGAAAACGCATCAGTAAATATCTGGTTCAATTTTTAAGAGATATTTCAATTAAAGATGAAACAGAGGCCCTGAATCAAATTGCGCAGCTGATGAGAAATTATTATTCGAAGAAACCGAATTATGATACGCTTCCCGAAGATATTGCTAATCGTATAATCCGGATGAAGAATGAAAATCGCAAAATAGGAATGGAAAAAATTGCAGAGGAAGTGGGAATCAATAAAAATAGAGTCCGGAACTTTTTAATGTCACACGATTTACTGGATTACAAACGGGAAGCAACGATAATATTCAAGAAAATCAGAAATATGTCAAATAGCCCCGAAACATTGGACAGGATAGAAAACCAGGGAAATATAGATGATTCTTTTATTTTTGATGCAATTGTCCAGAAGGCGATAGATGAGAATAGCATCAATCTTGGAAGCGCCCATACAGACGAACCAGTTACCGCTGATGTAAAGCGCCTCATCCGCATGCCCTCGTCACTTCACGGCGGCTCCGGGATGCGGGTTGTTCCCCTCACACTTACCGGGCTTTCAAAATTCGAGCCGCTGAATGACGCCGTGGTATTCAGTGAAAAAGAAACAAGAATCGATGTTTTAAAGCCGCTCAAACCGCAGAATTCCATGGTTGAAATGAAAGGAAAAAGCTTTACTGTCACAGAAGGTATCAACACTTTGCCAGAATATGCGGCAATATATCTCATGTGCCGCGGAGCAGCCGAATATGCCTGATAATCCTGAAAACCCAAGAATCAACCTCCATAATATCCTGAGGGAAGAGAGAAAATCAAAACTTGTCCCTCTTGAGAATGATTTCTATGAAAAAGTGGCAGGACAGATACGCGAACTCCAGGATGAAAAAAACAGGATTGAAGACAACTACAGCACAAAATATGCAATTATCGATGATGAGCTTAAAACCGCAAGGAAATCCATAGAGAACATTATCGAGAGACGAATTGGCAAGATAATCAAGGAAGCGTCCCTTCGCGCCTCATCCAAACAGAAAGAAAAACAGGACATTGAGTCAATGACGCAGGAGGAACGGCGGTTCTATAACCGATTGCTTGAATTGAATACTGAAATCAGGAGAGAACTTCTTGATAAAATAATAAAAAAAGATAAACAAGCCTCCGGTTCCCAGGGGGCAGCAATTCAGGAAATCCAGAAAAAAGAAACTCCAAAAGAACCTCCTTTTGAAGACAAAAAGGATATAAGCAAAGAGTACATTGTGGTGCGTCTGCTAAAAGACATTCCGACATTTGTCGGAGTCGATGGACGCAATTATACTTTAGCAAAAGAAGATATTGCTGTTTTATCGACCGTTAATGCTAAAGCTTTAATTAACCGTAAAGCAGCCATTCAAATTACAGTTAAAAGGTGATTTCATGAAAATACCAAAGAATTTCAATACTTACTGTCCTGTTTGCAAAACTCATACTCCGCATGTAGTGGAAAGGGTGAAAAAAGGACAGGCTTCGACGTTGACCCGTATTTCGAGGCAAAAGGCAAGACATACAGGCATAGGAAACTCAGGAAAATTCTCAAAAGTGCCCGGCGGGGACAAGCCCACAAAGCGCATTAACCTGAGATACAGATGTAAGACCTGCAAGAAAGCACATCAGAAACCTAAATGCTTCAGGGCAGGGAAATTCGAACTTGTGGAGTCATAATAATGGAACCCAAAAGCAGATTTTTAAAAGTAAAGTGTAATGATTGTGAGAATGAGCAGGTCATTTTTGGATGCGCAAGCACTCCTGTGACATGTCTTGTATGCGGAAGAACCATTTCCGAGCCAACTGGCGGGAAGGCATTTATAAAAACGCAAATCGTCGAGGTTCTTGAGTAATGGAAAGAAGCGGATGGCCTGAAGCCAGTGACATGGTAGTTTGCAGTGTTAAGAGGGTCACTGATTTTGGGGCCTTCGTAGAACTGGATGAATACGGGCATAAAGAGGGGTTAATCCATATTTCGGATGTAGCTTCGGGCTGGGTAAAGTACATACGTGACCATGTCAGGGAAGGCCAGAAGATTGTTTGCAAAGTATTGTACGTGGATACGGCCAAACATCATATCGACCTGTCGCTTAAGGATGTTAATGAACACCAGCGCCGTGAAAAAATCCAGGAATGGAAGAACGAACAAAAAGCCGAGAAATGGATACAGTATGTGGCCAAAACCACAAAACAAAGCCCTGATGACCTTAATATATTAATCAGCCTCTTATATGAAAAATTCGGACGCGTTTATTCGGCGTTTGAAAAATCAAGATTTGAAGGGACGGCTGTCCTGACAAAAATTGGAATAGCCAGGGAGATTGCCGATGCAATCACAAAGGTTGCAAACGAGAATCTGAAAAAGCCACAGGTGGATATTTCAGGCTATGTTGATCTCACATGTTTTCTCCCGGACGGGATTGAGTATATAAAGAAAGCGTTGAGTGCAGCTAATGAAGCCGATGGGGAGGATGTCAAAGTGGATGTCTCTTATATCGGGGCGCCAAGATACCGGATACATGTGATAGCCCCGGATTATAAAAAAGCAGAAAGCATTCTAAAAAAATCGGCGCAATCTGCCATTAAAATCATTGAAAAAGCAGGTGGAAGCGGAGAATTCCACAGATATACTGAACAAAATACCTAAAGATTATGGTATCAAAAATAAGAAAATGCTCTTGCGGGAGATATACGCTCAAAGAAGTTTGTCCTGTGTGCGGTTCTCTGGCAAAGTACTCCCGTCCGGCACGATTTTCTCTTGAAGACAGATATGGGAAATATAGAAGGATGACCAGGAAGGCATAATTATGATTAAAACTACAATCTTAAGGGGTAAAAAACCGCGACTCAAGAACCCTGTACTTATTGAGGGGCTGCCTGGCGTAGGACACATCGGGAAACTGGTAGCAGAGCATATGGTCGAGGAACTCGGAGCGAAAAAGATAATGGAGATTTACTCCCCCCATTTTCCCCCCCAGGTTATAGTTGAAGACGATGGTACCATCAGGCTTGTCAGGAACGAACTTTTTGCGTATAAATCAAAAGGAAAGCATGACCTTCTGATACTGGTGGGCGACCACCAGAGCGCTACGAACGAGGGACATTATGAGCTATGCGGCATATTCCTTGATATTGCGGAAGAATTCAAGGTCAAACGTATATATGCCCTCGGGGGATATGGCGTGGGACAGCTTGTCGAAACTGAATCTGTTATGGGAGCTGCAAATAATATAAAACTTGTGAAAGAGCTTAAAAAATATGGCGTGGATTTCAAGGCAAACGAACCTGCCGGGGGTATTGTTGGCGCATCAGGATTGATTCTGGGTTTAGGTGAACTTCGGGGAATTGATGCCGCATGCCTTATGGGTGTGACCTCGGGTTATCTCGTTGACCCAAAGAGCGCCCAGGCAGTGCTGAAAGTGCTGTGCAAGGTTCTTGAGATAGATGTAGATATGGCGGCTCTGGAAGAGCGGGCTGCTGAAATGGAAAAGATTGTCGCAAAACTTCGCGAGATGGAGCAGGGGCAAGGGCCGCCTTCATCTGATGAGGATTTGAGATATATAGGTTAAAGGGAAATGGCTAAAAGCCATCCTTTTTTTATTCAATTTTCAGCGGAGTCCTTTTCTTGACCTCGGTTTTTGGCATTTTTATTTCAAGAACACCGTTCTTATACAAGGCTTTTGATTTGTCCGGGTCAACCGGGGATGGCAGTGAAATTGCGCGGTAATAAGCTCCGCTGCGTCTTTCCCTGTACACATAGCCCTTCTCTTCCTTTTTTTCTTCATGTTTTGTTTCTGCCGATATCTCAAGCCTGTCCTCGCTGACATTGAGCTTGATATCCTGCTTTTCAAGACCAGGCATTTCTGCCGTTGCAATAACTTCTTTATCGGTTTCGATCACGTCTATGAATGGCTCCCGGTATTCGGCAGGTACGACCGCTCCGCGCTCCCCTCCGGGCAGCAAACGCCGCCGACTCGGTCTTCCCCAGAATTCTTCAAACATCCTGTTCATCATTTCTTCAAATCTTCTGAAATCATCCCATTGTTCAACCATTACTAACTACCTCCAATATTATTGTGGTGAACGATTGTACTTAAAATTAATGCTAACACAAAAGTTATTTGATAAACCAGAATCATCTGTAATCTAAAAAGGTGAACATTGTGGGAGATGAAAAAGTCAAACTCTTCGGAATTTGCGGCAGCCCCAGAAAAGGAGCCACTGATTATATCGTGCAGGAAGCATTACGTTATGCAAAAGAGATGTACGATGTAGAGACCGAATACTTCTCTGCAATGGGGAAAAAAATTAACTTCTGCATCCATTGCGATTACTGTATACGCGAGAAAAAAGGATGCGTCCACAATGACGATATGCAGAACGTCTATGAAAAACTCAAATGGGCTGATGCGCTCATAATCGGAACGCCCGTGTATCAGGGAATGGTGAGCGGGCAGACAAAGGTCATAATGGACAGGTGCAGGGCGATTGCTGCGCAGGATATCCATTTTATCCTGAACAAGCCCGGCGCCGCTATTGCCGTGGGCGGTGACCGCATAGGCGGGCAGGAACCCTCTATCCAGGCGATACTTAATTTTTATGTGATTAACGAAGCGATACCTGTCGGCGGAGGTTCGTTCGGTGCAAATCTTGGCGCATCCTTCTGGTCAAAAGACCGGGGCGCGGAAGGGGCAAAAGAAGACGAGGAAGGATTGAAAAGCATGCGCAAGACCATAAACAGGTTACTTAAATTGGCTTTAATGATACAGAAAACAAAAGAGACACTGTAATTTCATAATTACAAACTGCCGATAAAAGCAAAATTCAGATTTTTAGAAATGTTCAAATAAAACAAACGCAATATCTTAATCTATGAGCTTTAATAGTGTATTTAAACCTCTGGGGATTAATAAAATTACCCTGCCTAACCGTATTGTTTTTCCGGCCTGCCAGACAAATTATGCCACATCCGATGGGCTTGTTACCGAAAGATTGCTTCGGATGTATGGAAAAATCGCAAAGGGCGGAAGCGGTCTTGTAATTGTCGGGGGCGTGGCTGTTTCGGATAACGGAACCCCGAACACAAATGCTTTGAAAATCAACCATGACAAATATGTAGTCGGGCTAAAAGAATTATTTTCACTCATCAGGGAAAACGGCGCAGTACCGGCAGTCCAGTTGTTACACGCCGGAAGGCAGACCCTTTCGGTGATGACAGGGCACCCGCTTGTCGCCCCATCCGCCATACCATGCCCTGTTATGAAAGAGACCCCTGTTGAACTTGACAGGAACGGGATAAAAAAGATACAGGACGATTTTGCGGAGGCTGCAGGCAGGGCGAAAAAAGCAGGGGTGGAATTGATTGAACTTCACGGCGCTTTTGGTTACCTGATAGGCGCATTCCTTTCACCGTATTCGAATAAACGCAATGATGAATATGGCGCTGATAAAGCGCTGTTCTTTACCGAGATAATAGAAAAAGTAAAAAGAAAAGTCGGGGATACGCCTATCTCGTGCCGCATCAGCGCAGATGAATTCGTTGATGGCGGGCTTACCCTCGATGAGACAGGAAAAATCGCTCCGCGCCTTGTTAAGGCCGGGGCTTGTGTCATCAGTGTCGGTGCCGGAACGTACGCAAGCATGAAACACATGGCGCCCACAATGGATATGGGAGAAGGCGTACATGTGCACCTTGCTAAAGCTATACGTGATTCCGTTGACGTTCCTGTGATATGCGCTGGCAATATACGAAGTCTTGAATATGCAAACAGCGTTGTTTCTGAACAGAAAGCAGACCTTGTTGCAATATGCAGGCCGCAGATAGCAGACCCGTTCTTTGTTAAAAAATCAATGAACAACCAGCCGTTTGTGGAATGTATTGACTGCGGTACATGTTTATTCTTCTTGCATGGAGCGAGTGCTGTTTCATGTCCTCAAAACCCGGAACTTTAAAAAAAGGAAGAAATGAAAAATATTGAGAAATCAAAACTCAAAGCATTATCCGATATTGCTTCAATAGATATCTCACTTGAATTTAATGATGTCTTACAAAGCATCCTGAAATTTACATGCGAAGCGACGGGTGCACAATCCGGAACTATAATGCTGGTCGATGAATCAGATAATAACATCAGGATGGTGGCATCATACGGGTTGCCGCAAAACTACATCGAACGTGTATATGACGCTGCAAAAAAAGCGGGGGTGCCTTTAGCATCAAGTCCTTCAGGCACGGTATTGGAAACAGGTAAATACTATCTTGTTCCGAACGTCTTTGAAGAACCCAAAGATAAGCCCTGGTATGATTTAACAAAGGAACTTGGATTTTCATCCCAGCTATTCACCCCAATGAAAAAAGGACTGAAGGTAATAGGTCTGCTGAATGTCTATTGGGCAGAGTTGCGCCGGTTCACGGATGAAGAGATTAAGTTTGTAACCATTGCCGCATCGCAGGCATCATCCGTGGTTCAAAATGCCAAGTTGTGCGGCAGGCTGGAAAACAACGTTCAGGAACTTAAACAGTATAAAGAGAACCTTGAAGAGATAATAAAGGAAGCGCATAAGAAATTATATGATTCCGAAAGGTATCTCAGGACGATAATCGAATCATCCATGGATGGAATTCTTGTAGTGGATGAAAATGGCAGGTTTGAGTTTGGGAATGATTCAGCTTTCAATATACTGGGCTGGCCTGAGCAAGAATTGATAGGGCAATTTTTCATGAAAGTATTTCCTGACGATATGGAAAAATTTATGCTGGAACGATGGCAGGAAGTTCAAAACGGGATTGAAAAACCTTATGAAACCAAAATAATTACAAAAAACAGAGAGATAAAATATCTTTTTGTATCACATTCACCTGCAATACTAAACAAACGAAAAAAATATGTGGTAGTTGTTAAGGATATCACTGAGAAGCTCAGGTTGGAACAAGAACTAAAAGAATCCTACGAAGAACTCAAGGAAGCTGACAGGATAAAAACCGAGTTTATATCAAATATAACCCATGAATTATTGACCCCTCTTACCTCCATTAAGGGGTTTGTTGAATTGCTTAATGACGAAGCAATAGGCAGGATAAATGAAGAACAGAAAAAGAGCCTTGGAATAATTCATCGCAACTCGGAGAGGTTAATACATCTTATTAAAGAATTAGTGGATATTTCCCATCTTGAAAAAAACAAGCTGGGACTCCAATTCGGATTGGTTTCGATAAACGATATCCTGTCAAAATGCGTCCTGGATATGCAGCCTCTGGCAAAAGAAAAACAAATCTCCTTATTCCAGGATGCTCCGCCTCTTCCCAGGATATGGGGGGATGAAGAAAGGCTTACCCAGGTTATAATAAACCTGCTTGCAAATGCAATAAAATTCACTCCTCAAAATGGGAAAATAACCGTGATACCTCATGACCTCACAGAACAGGTTAAAATAAGCATAAGAGATACGGGCATAGGAATCCCGCCTGACCAGCTTTCACGTATTTTTGACAGGTTCTACCAGATAGACGGCTCAACGAAAAGAAAATATGGCGGTACCGGGATAGGGCTTTCTATATGTAAGAACATAATCGAAAAGCATTATGGTTCCATATGGGCCGAGAGCGACGGAAACGGAAGCACGTTTCATATTTTGCTGCCCAAATTGAAAACTAAAGAAGGAGTTAGTAATGTTAAACCCGAATCTTGAAGCCGGGAGGATTTCCGCTTCATTTTACAAAAGCTGGATAATGGCGAAACGGAATTTCTTTACCATTTTTGAAGTGATATTCTGGCCGTTTATCGGTCTTATGTCTATCGGTCTTATGGGAACTTTTTTTTCGTTGAGCCCGAATACCATTTCCTTTATCCTGATAGGAGCAATCGCATTCAGCATCATCCAGGTATGCCAGATAGATATCGCATACGTGATGCTGTTTGATATGTGGAGCAAAAGCATAAAACATACATTCATAGCGCCAATCAGGGGCCATCACCTGATTTTCGGCTCTCTTCTTTTCGGTATCCTGCGAAGCAGTCTTGTTTTTATTATCCTGATGGTTATCAGTTTCTACGCTTTCGGTTTTAATTTCCTGATAGCAGGCGTGATTCCGGTGCTGGTTTTCATGGCAGGCCTGTTCCTGACTTCAGCATCGGTAGGAATCCTGGTATGTATCTCGATTCTCAGGTTCGGCCAGCGCGCAGAGGTGGCTGCATGGACGATAACAGGCATAATGATGTTCATTTGCGGCATTTACTATCCGGTTTCCGTGCTGCCTGAAAGTGCCCGGATTGTAGCGCGGGCGATTCCTCTCACGTATTTCCTTGAATATATGCGCTCATTCTACGGCTTTGGCGGGGCAAATGTGATGATTGGTTTTGCGCTTGGGATTTTCTATTTTGCCATCGGGTTAATTGCGCTGGATAGGGCGATTATCATGGCGAGGCGTTCGGGGATACTGCTCCGGCTTTCGGAGTGAAGAACTCACGGCAAAGTTGGCTATGAACACGGTTCATATATGGTAATGAAAACCGACATTAACAGCGAACTAATACGAACTCGTACGAACTCCGATGGCGTGAGTTCGTATCAGTTCGTACGAGTTAGTTGTTGATTTTTTTCATATCAGGCGCAAAGAACGCAAAGCATAGAAACAAAATCTTTGTGATCTTTTCGCCAGTATGAAGATTCACGCAATCCCGTACATATCCTTTAACCCGTGCCCGGTCGCAAGGCAGACAACTGTTCCGGGCAACTCCTTTTTCAAGAATCCTGCGTATGCAACAGCGCCGCTGGGTTCTACAAAAATACCGTTTCTTGCAAGTGCATCCCGCGCAGAAAGCGCCTCGTCATCACTGACCTTGACTGCAAAGCCGCCTGAATCCCGTATTGCCCGAAGCGCTGCAAGACCGTCTATCGGGTCGCCGCATGCAATTGCAGTTGCTATTGTATCCGGGTTCCGGACAGGGATTATTTCAGAAAGACCATTCTCCCATGCATAGGCCACAGGAGCGCACTTTTCTACCTGGACGCCAATAATCCTAGGTATTTTATCGGTAATCCCTACTATAGAAAGCTCTCGGAAAGCCTCGTAAATGCTCCATATCAGCGTGCCGTTACCCACTGGCACCACGATAAAATCGGGGACATGCCAGTAAAGCTGGTCTGCTATTTCAAAACCCACGGTCTTTGTACCTTCGCTGCGCCAGGGATAATCGCCTGTTAAAAACGAATCGCTGTTTGAAAGAACATACTCTTCAGCCCGCTTCATCGCAACTGAATAATCCCCTTCCACAATTATGGTTTCAGCCCCGTAAGCTTTTATCTGCGTTATCTTTTCCCTGCCAACGATGTCGGGAATGAACACTTTGCACTCAAGTCCTGCAAAAGCAGCATAAGCAGCCATGGATGCGCCCATGTTGCCTGTGGATGCAAGCGCAACCTTATGTTTTTTGAACTCAAGGGCTTTGGTTATCTCAAGAGAAGAGCCGCGGTCTTTAAATGAACCTGTGGGATTTGCAGCTTCATATTTTATTAGCAGTCGCCCGTTTTTCGAAAGTCTTTTATTTTCAAGAAGAGGTGTTGCGCCTTCGCCCATTGTGATGCACTTTGAAAGGTCTTTCACAGGCATGAAAGCCCAGTATTTCCAGTGAGTAGGAGGAGTGCGCATGAATTCATCGCGAAGAATCACTTTCTGTATGGATTTGTAATCATATACCGCATCGACTGCAGAGCCGCATTCGCATCTCGGTATCGGTAGCCTTTCTATTTCATGCGGATTATGGGTTCTCCCGCATCTGAAGCACTTAAAACCTGTAACATACACCATGATTATTAATTCACGCGCTTTTGTTAAATATTATTCGACAAAAACAGAACCTTTTCGGATGAATAATTTGGGCTTTTATCATTTAGAACTGAAAAATTAAAAAATTGTCAAAAATCTGGACTTTTTTTATTGATTTTCGGTCTTTTTCCGGCACATTTTTTTGTTTTATTATTAAATTTTTAATAAAAATTAAAATCGCTATGCATTGATGCAATAAGGTATATATGTCTTGAGAACAATTATGACTTGAAGGAATTAAATTACTGAAGGCATGAAATTAGGATTGAATATTGTTAAAAAAAGAGATTTTTATAACAATATATTTTATAACTATTAAAAAGGTATTCGAATATGAACGATGTTAATAATGAATACGGAGCAGAACAGATACAGGTACTTGAGGGGCTCGAAGCAGTACGCAAGCGCCCCAGTATGTATATAGGCAGTACAGATGCACGCGGGCTTCACCATCTTGTGTATGAAGTCGTGGATAATAGCATAGATGAAGCGCTCGCAGGTTACTGCAACAATATCGAGGTAACTATCAGATCCGACCACACCGTCAGGGTAGTGGATAATGGCAGAGGCATCCCGGTTGAAGTCATGCCGAAATACCAGAAATCCGCACTTGAAGTTGTCATGACAATGCTCCATGCGGGAGGGAAATTCGACAACAATGCCTACAAGGTCTCAGGTGGCTTGCACGGCGTAGGAGTTTCCGCAGTCAATGCGCTCTCGGAATGGCTTGAAGTGGAGGTCAGGCGCGAGGGAAAGCTGTACAAACAGAGGTACGAATGCGGTAAACCCGTTACCGCAGTGACTCTCATAGGCGAATCAACGCATACTGGTACAACGGTTACATTCAAACCTGACAAAACTATTTTCGAAACGCTTGAGTTCAACCTGGACATGCTGGCAACGAGGCTGAGGGAACTTGCTTTCCTCAATAAAGGCGTCAAAATATCGCTGAAGGATGAATTCTCGCAAAAAGAAGAGGTATTCCAGTACGAGGGCGGTATCATCTCATTTGTTGAGTTCCTGAACAAGAACAAGAACCTGCTCCATGAGAAGACGATATATTTCCAGAAGCAAAAGGACACGACTGTGGTCGAAATCGCAATGCAGTATAACGACAGTTACACAGAGAACGTGTATACTTTTGCCAACAACATAAACACCCATGAAGGCGGAACGCATCTTGTCGGATTCAAGGCAGCGCTCACCAAAGTGTCAAACGATTATGCCAAAAAAAAAGGATTCCTGAAAGGCGAGGACAAGCTTTCAGGCGAGGATGCCAGGGAAGGGCTCACTGCGATCATCAATGTCAAGCTCACGAATCCTCAATTCGAAGGACAGACAAAGACAAAACTCGGAAACAGTGATATCAAAGGAATTGTTGAGACCCTTGTTTCCGAAGGGCTCTCAGAGTTCCTTGAAGAGAATCCTGCAGCTGCGAAAAACATACTTTTAAAGGCTCTTGAGGCTGCCGAGGCAAGGGAAGCGGCAAGGAAGGCCCGTGAACTCACGCGGCGAAAGAGCGCGCTTGAAGTAGGTTCTCTTCCCGGCAAACTTGCAGATTGCTCTGAGAAAGACCCTGCAAAAAGCGAGATCTATATCGTGGAAGGAGATTCAGCAGGCGGTTCGGCAAAGCAGGGACGCGACCGCAAGTTCCAGGCAATCCTCCCACTTCGCGGTAAGATATTGAATGTGGAAAAAGCGCGCCTGACCAAGATATTAAAGAACGAGGAGATACGCGCGCTCATCACGGTCATCGGCGCAGGTATAGGTGAGGGCGAGGAATTCGATATCCTGAAAACCCGATACCATAAAATAGTGATCATGACAGATGCCGATGTGGACGGAAGCCATATCAGGACACTGCTCCTGACTTTATTATATCGTTATATGCGCCCGCTTATCGAGAGCGGGTATGTCTATATAGCGCAGCCTCCACTTTTCAAGGTAAAGAAAGGCAAATTAGAGTTCTATGTTTATAATGAGGAAGAACTTGCTAAGAAGCTTGCCGAGATAGGTAGAGATGGTATCGCTATGCAGCGATACAAAGGTCTGGGTGAGATGAATCCCCAGCAGCTATGGGATACAACCATGAATCCGGAGTCGAGGACGATGCTAAAGGTCACGCTTGAGGATGCCATCAAGGCTGATGAGATATTTACGATACTTATGGGCGATAAGGTGGAGCCGCGGCGCGAGTTCATCGAGAAGCATGCGAAGGATGTCAGGAATCTGGATGTTTGAGGGCTATATGAATCTACCAATACTAAGAAAAGAATATTCAACAATTAATAGCTTTATAGATTCATGGAAAAAATATTATGAGTCAGATGAAAATCAAGATAAGATTTATTTTGACAACCTAAAACCAATAAATGAATTAAATGCAGAAAATATACAGAATTTATTTCAATGGAAAAATGAGACAAAAAATATTTGGAAATATAAACAGAATTCCATAGATAAAATTATAAAAGATTTAGCAAATATCAAAATTAAGTTTGAACATATTGGAAATTCAGATCAAGACCTTAGAAATATCTACAACTATAGTTGTGATAATTTTTTTACCAGCGGGTATATATGGAATCTATTCTTTCTTCATATATTGAAATATGAAAGTTGCCCAATTGCAGATAGGTATGCTTATACGGCATTTAAATTTATTCGTTATGGAGAGTATGTAAAATTGTCTGGGGATAAATGGAAGACTTGGGATTTTTATATAGATTATAGAAACTTTTTTAATAACATCGCAACAGAAACCAATCGAATTAAAAAAGAGGAAAAGAAAGAAATCGACGAAGCTCTTTGGGGATTTGGTAAATTCTTAGAGAGATATCCAAAAATTATAATGGAAGATCAGATAAAATCATGCACTTAAACATCGCACAAATCTCTAAAGACAAGAAAATTCAGGATGCATTCACCGATATCATCCAGAGCATAATCAGCAACTATGCTCCCCAGAAAATTGTGCTTTTTGGTTCTTATGCAAGAGGAGAAGCGCATGAAGGCAGCGATATAGACCTCATGCTGATAAAAGAAACATCTAAAAGGTTCATAGATAGAATAGCGGATGTAATAAAGCTGAATAATACTCTCCTTTCGCTTGAACCTCTGGTATATTCACCTTTAGAGCTTGAAACTATGAAAAAAGAAAAAAGGGATTTCATATTGACTATTGAAGAAGAAGGAATTGAAATTTATGATGCGAGAAGCAGAAAGATGGCTTAATCAGGCAAAAAATGACCTTGAAGCAGCGAAATGGAATTCAGAAGGGAAATTTTATGCTCATGCATGTTTTCTCTCCCAGCAGGCTGCCGAAAAAGCGCTGAAAGCTTATCTTTATTCGATTGGAAAAAGAAAGATAATTACACATTCCACATATACCCTCGCCAAAGAATGTGCTCAAGAGAATAATGTGTTTAATTCAATATTGTCTATTTGTGCGGAACTCGATAAAAACTACATACCATCCCGTTATCCCAATGGATTACCAGATAGTATCCCATCAGAAGTTTATCTCAAACAGGATGCGCAGGTTAGCATTAATCATAGTGAAAAAGTTTTAGATATTGTTTCGAAATTAGTAAAAATTTAACTTATTTATTTGAGCTGATAACATGACCGACCCAGAACCCAAAGAACCACAGCAGAAACTTGTAATTGAAAAAATCACACCCGTCAACATCGAGGATGAAATGAAGCGCTCGTATATCGATTATGCCATGAGCGTCATCGTGGGGCGCGCTCTCCCTGATGTCAGGGACGGCCTGAAGCCGGTACACCGCCGCATTCTCTATGCGATGAACGAGCAGGGGATGACACACGACAAGCCATACAAGAAATCAGCAAGGATAGTGGGAGACGTTCTTGGTAAGTACCACCCGCATGGTGATATCGCTGTTTACGATTCTCTCGTAAGGATGGTACAGGAGTTCTCTCTTCGCTATCCGCTGATAGACGGGCAGGGAAATTTCGGCTCAATAGACGGCGATAGCGCTGCAGCGATGCGATACACTGAAGTCCGTCTTGGAAAAATAGCAGATGAGATTCTCGGAGACATCGATAAAGAGACAGTAGATTTCGTACCCAACTACGATGATTCATTAAAAGAGCCCTCAGTCCTTCCATGCAAGCTCCCCAACCTTCTTATCAATGGCTCTACAGGAATTGCAGTAGGCATGGCGACCAATATGCCGCCACACAATCTTGGCGAAGTGATAGACGGCATAAACATGGTCATCGACAAACCAGATGTTGAGGCAAGAGAGCTTAACAGCATAATCAAAGGTCCTGATTTCCCTACTGCTGGCTTTATCTATGGACGTCAGGGGATAATAGATGCATACACTACAGGCCGCGGCTCGATAAAGATGCGCGCCCGGGCAATAATCGAAGAAGTGAAGAACAAGGAACAGATAATCGTTAACGAGTTACCCTATCAGGTGAATAAGGCAAAATTGATCGAAGATATTGCAGGTCTTGTAAGGGATAAGAAAATCGCAGGGATAACCGACCTTCGCGATGAATCGGATAAAGACGGCATCCGCATCGTCATTGAGATATCAAGACAGGCTCAGGCCAACATCATTTTGAACCAGCTTTATTCGCACACCCAGCTTGAGACCACTTTTGGCGTTATCAACTTGGCTCTTGTGGATGGGCGCCCGATGGTTCTACCATTAAAAGAAATAATCGTCCAGTATATTTCCCACAGGAAGCAGGTCATTATACGAAGGAGCCAGTTCGAGCTTAAGAAAGCACAGGCGCGTGCCCATATACTCGAAGGTTTGATAATCGCACTTGACCGTATTGATGAAGTCATAAAGTTGATAAAAGCCTCAAAAACACCGGATGAAGCGCGTGACGGTCTTATGGCAAAGTTCAGCCTGAGCATTGAGCAGGCAAAGGCTATCCTTGATATGAGGCTTCAGAGGCTCACGGGTCTTGAGCGCGAGAAGATAGATGCTGAATACGGGGAGCTCCAAAAGACAATTGCATGGCTCAAGGAACTCCTTGCAAGTGAAATAAAAATACTTGCGCTTATAAAAGAAGAACTTGCAGACATTAAAGCCCGCTTTGCTGATAAGAGGCGGACAGAAATCATTGAAAGCACCGGTGACCTTGTGACCGAGGACTTAATCCCGAAAGAAGATGATGTCATTACGATAACAAACAGCGGTTATATCAAACGCATCGCTGTGGATGCATATAAACAGCAGCGCCGCGGCGGGAAGGGTGTCATGGGTATGGAGACCAAGGAGGAGGATTTCGTAAGCGACCTCTTTATCGGGAATACTCACGATTATCTCCTTTTCTTCACCGATAAAGGCAAAGTGTACTGGCTCAAGGTATATGGGATACCCGAAGCGGGGAGGCAGGCGCGCGGCACAGCTATCGTAAATCTCTTGCAGCTTGAGCAGGGTGAAAAGATAAACGCCTACATACCTATCAGCAAATTTGATGAGAAGCACTATCTTTTGATGGTCACAAAGAAGGGCACAGCCAAGAAGACGGAGCTTACCGATTTCGCAAATCCCAGGAAAACGGGGATAATTGCTATCTCTCTTGATGAAGGGGATAAACTGGTATCCGTAAAGCTCACGGATGGGACAAAGGAAATGGTGATCGGAACAAAACATGGGAAGGCCATTCGGTTCAACGAGAATGACGTAAGGGATATGGGACGAAGCGCTTACGGCGTGAGAGGCATAAGGCTTGTAGGCGAAGATGAAGTTGTCAGCATGGCAGTCGTGGAGGAAGGCGCAACTCTTCTCACCGTTACTGAAAATGGTTTCGGGAAGCGCACCGTATTTGATGAATACAGAACAAGCAACCGCGGCGGACAGGGCGTTATTACCATCGATGTCAATATCAGGAATGGCAACGTCGTTGATATCAGAACCGTCCGCGAGGATGAAGAGATCATGGTCACGACTTCAAATGGCATCATCATCCGCGTGCCTGTGAGCGGGATTCGCGTGCAGGGCAGGAACACGCAGGGAGTGACGATAATGGATGTTAAGGAGAAGGACAGGGTGGTTGGGGTGGCTACGCTGGCGAAGGAGGAGGAGAGTGGGGAGGAGAAGGCGGTGCAGGTGAAGCTAGAAGGGGCAGGAACTTTTTCTGAGGAGAAGAAATCTTGAGATTCGAAGGTCAAACTAAATTATTTGGCAGAATAAGGACACGTATAAGTGGCCTAATAAAAGGAATATTTTATATTTTATTAGGATTACTAATTATATGGCTTATTGGAAACATAATACAATATATTCAAGGAAGTTTAAGTGAAAATAACCTGCAAAGTGTGTTCTTATTAAAAGATAAACCGGAATTGTCTATTATTTTATTGTTGGTGGTGATAGCATTATTCTGGATTTCGAGGAACCAGCATTGGAACAAATTACTTAATTTGTTGACCGGATTCAAGCTACTCAATCGCATAACACAAGCAACCATCTTATTGTCAGCTATATTTTATGTCACTTTATTCATCGCTACACGATTTGCCAGTACTGTTTTCAAAAACGATTGGACGTTGCTGATAGTTGCAAGTATACCGATTTTAGTGCTCATAGTATTGGTTCTCCTTGAGAGAGCCAAGTCGGTTGAGTTTGCAGGTATAAAAATTGAATTACAGCGAACTACACTGGATATTACTAAAGCCCTAATTCCAGAAAAAAGTCTTGTAGAAAAAGATTTAACTTCTGAATTGTCCCGTATAGTTGAAGAGGCTAAAAGAGAAGAGTCTCGCATTCTACTAGTTCGGCTTGGAGGCGAAATGCATGTAGAGTTCCCTGCATTACGCAATTATGTTTATGAATTGAGCAAAGTTGCACCTATCGAGTATATTGTCTTTATTGACGAGGATGAACGGTATCTTGGCTTCTGCGCTGTGGAAAAGTTTAAAGCAAAATATCCAAAGTTCGGAATTGAAATGTTACTCGATGACATTGAACACGATGAGCACGTCTTTAATCTACTGAAGGATTACATACACTTTACTGTATCTGATATCCCTCTAAAAATACAATCAAAATATTTGCGTGATAAATTCGTGTTATCCTTATGGGATCCAAATCTAAACCAACCAGAGATAACCAAACATGATCTGAATAGATTAGGAGCAATGCGACTGTTTCTTCTTCAAAAATCAACGGTCTCTGAAGCTTATGATCAAATGGCGAAAAACAGCGTTTCTGGTATTCCAGTTATTGATGAAAAGTGGAGATTCATAGGAATGGTGAATAAAGATAAAGTATTACAAGAAGTGATTACTCAGCTTGTAAAAAATGCGTAGTAGACCTTCTATTTACTTTTGAAGGAATCCATAGAAACCCCACCACTCGTGCCGCATACCCATCGCGCCCCCTCCGGCTCAATGACAGGGCGGCGCCGCTGTTGAAAAAACCGCAGATGAATTTAAGTTCGTACAAGTTCGCTGCTAATAACCGTAATCCTGGCTCAGAAAGAATTTATAATTGTATAGAACAGATATACATCAAATTCATTTATGATCACAAAAGAAACAATCACAAACATTGCAAGTAAAATAGCCGAATGTTTCAATCCAGAGAAAATAATCCTTTTCGGCTCTTACGCATGGGGGAAACCCGACAGGGATAGCGACCTTGACCTTTTTGTGATAATGGAATCCAAAGAAAGACCGATAAAGCGCGCCGCATCCCTCAGGCGCGTATTAAAAGACCGCTATGTTCCCATGGATATACTCGTTCGCACACCTGAAGAACTCAAACACAGGCTGAAAATCGGAGACCCTTTTATCAGGAAAATATTAAGGGACGGGCAGGTGATATATGCGCGAGATAGTGCGAGAGTGGGTTAAAAAAGGCGACAGCGATTTTATTGCAGCAAAGACACTTGCGCCGCAAAAAGGAGTTGAAAACCAGACCGGGTTCCACTGTCAGCAGGCAATTGAGAAATGGCTGAAAGCATACCTTGTCAAGCAGGGCGAAGAGTTGCGAAAAATCCACGATTTGACTGCTCTTGTCATTGACTGTGAAAAATATAACCCCGCATTTCAAGAACTTGAGCCTCTTGTGGAAGGGCTCACCGATTTTGCAGTGGAGTTCCGTTATCCGGGCGAAAATGCAACTCGGGAAGATGTTCAGGATGCTCTCGATAAAACTGTCAAAATCAGAAAATTCCTGATGCCTAAAATTGAATAGGCAAGATTTCAAACAAAACCAAAAACACTTCTCTCTCATCAGGCGCGCCCCTCCGATTCGATGACAGGGCGGCGCCGCTGTAGACGAAGGAAAAGATATTATTATAGTACGTTATAACCATATTATATCACGAGGTACAATAAAATGGAAACTCTGTCTGCCGACCTTGAGAGAAAAGTGAAAGCATTAGTGAGCGGCGGCTATTATTCAAGCAAAATCGAAGTAATAAAAGATGCTGTAAAAAGCTTATTTAGAGAGAATGCCGAGTTGAATATTAATGCAGCGATAGAACTCTACAGGAAAGGGGATGTATCCTTAGGCAAGGCAGCCGAAATCGCCGGGGTTACAACCATCGAATTTAAAGAGATTTTATCCAAAAGAGGATTTACAAGAGAGATAGAAGCAAGACCAGCGGCAGAAATGGATAAAAAGCTCAAAAAATACCTGTAATATGATATTCGATACCGATATATTGAGCATGCTGGTCAAAACAGGCAAAGTTGATTTACTGAAGAAATTATTTCCAGAATCGAGCCTCATAATCACCTTTGAGGTATATAACGAGCTTTTAAGGGCAAAAGAAGCAGGATACGATTTTGTTGATGACATTTTAAAGCAGGAATTCAAAGTTATTCATTTAGACCCTGATTTGATCAAAGAATACGAACAGAAGAAAGAAGGTTTAAAAAATCTCCATGCAGGCGAACTGACATCTATTCTATTGTGTAAAAGAGAGGGTATGGATTTTGCGACCAATGATAACAAAGCGAAGAGATTTTGCCTGGAGATTGGGGTTCAGTGGTTGGACATTGTGGATATACTCAGGTTATGCTACTTGAAGCGTGTGCTTGATAAGAGAGAAATCGAGAAGATGCTAAGGGATATTGAAGAAACAGATAGGACAAGAATAACGAGAAAAGAAAGAATTTTTGCTGATTAACGCAAAGCGAGTCGAAGCTGCAGGAAGAAATATGAGCAAAAATAAAAGTTCCATATCAAAAGCACAGAGCTACAAAGAAATTGGTGAATATTGGGATAAGCATGACATTGCCGAGAACTGGGAAGAAACAAAACCAGCCGAATTTGAAGTTGATATTAAATCCGAAGTTACTTACTATGCTGTTGACAATAAATTATCGGCAAAGGTTCAGGAATTTGCTAGACGGCATGGTGTATCACCGGACACTCTTTTAAATTTGTGGCTGCAAGAGAAATTACAAGAGCAAAATACCTGAAAGGAAATAGGGGAGGAAAATACTCTTTTTTTTCTCATGATTGTGCGCCCTCCGGCTCGATGACAGGGCGGCGCCGCTGTATGCGATGGAAAAGACCCTAACACAATGCTTATTAACTATCTGATACAACTGTATATTATATGATACAATTGTATCAAAAAATTATACAACTCAATATTCTTGAGCTTTTCATAAAAAACCCTTATGAACGGTATTATCTCAGGGAAGCGTCGAGAATGCTTGAGATTAGCCCGATGACTGTAAAACGCACACTCGACATACTCGTACAGGAAAGGCTGCTAGTCAGGGAAAAATTCAAGAACCAGATACTTTACAAAGCCAATATGGATAGCGTCGCTTTCAAACACTTAAAGGCAGCCTATAACCTCGCGTGGCTTGAGGAAAAGAACCTTGTAGAATTCCTGAAAGAAAAACTCACCGGATTGAGTTCCCTTGTTCTTTACGGCAGTTTTGCAAAAGGGGAGAACGATGAGAAAAGTGATATAGACCTTCTTGCAATCTCGCCAACTTTGAAAAAAAGCGGCTTACGATTACCGGCACTTTTGGGAAAAGAAACCTCTTTGATCATATTTACTCCTTCGCAGTGGAAAGAACAGAGCAAAAATAACAGGGCTTTTTACCTTGAGGTTATTACTGGGGGAATTGTTCTATTCGGGACAAGACCGGTGGTGGAATGAATTTAGAAGAATGTTTTGAAAAAAGGTTATTAAGAAATGCGCGCCCGGACAGGTTAAAGAGCGAAAAGGCGCTGGAAATGGCAGCCCAGGCGATAGCTGTGGCTGAAAAGCTTTTTGAGCATGGATTTTATGAGCAGGTCATACTTTATTCATACACAGCCATGTTTCAAGGGGCAAGGGCACTGCTTTTCAAGGATGGTATTTTTGAGAAAAGCCATTATTGTGTGGTCGAATATCTGAAGCATAATTATTTGAAGAGCTGCAAGCTTGACCAGAGCCACATTTACTGGCTTGACACGTATCGAATCGAGCGCCATGAAACCCTATACGGATTAGAAAAAATAGACATCAAAGAAAATGACGCAAGGGATGCAATAAAAACAGCGAGAGACTTTTTGGAAGTTATAAAGAGACTAGCAAACGAATAGAATTATTCATGCAAGGGCCCTATTTTCTTTTCCAGGATAACTCCCTTAAAAAAGCTTCCTTGTTCCTGAATTCAACTGAACCCCTCAAATTCAGGATTCCCTGATACAGTTACCATCTGCCTGAACGGATAATCGAAACAAGCAGCCCGATCCCTAAAAAACCTGCAATAAGAAATCCGAAAATCCCGAGAAATGGCACACCAAAAAGGCTTGGCTGCATTCTTGTCTGGATAATGAGAGAAGAACCCACAATCAGCGAAGCAATTATCATGCTAAAAGACAGCCTGTTGCTCAGTATATCCATTTCCTCAACAAGGGTTTCAAGCTCCAGGTGTTCCAGTTCAAGCTTCAGTGTTCCTTTTTCTGCCTTTGCAAGGATATGATTGACCCTTCTTGGTAAGGTCTTGACAAGGCGAATATAATCCAACACCGTTTTTTCAGCCTCTTTAATTAAATGAGACGCTTTTGTACGCTCCTCAAGCATCTTATCAACATAAGGTTTGGTCAATTCCCCAAAATTATGTTCAGGATCGAGTTTACGGCTGATTTCATCCCTTATAACAAGCGTTTTTGACAGGAGCATTATATTTGTCGGGATTTTTCCCCTGGTTTTAGCAAAAATATTGATAATATCATGTAAAAACAATGTGGGGTCTATGAATTTACTGGATAGATTGTAATATTTGCTCAAAAATTCTTCAAGTTTAATCCGAAGTTGCGGACTCTCACTTCCAGCGTCGCTAATCAACCCTATTTCTGCGAGAGCTTCTATAAGAATATCTATATCATTCAATTGTATCGCTATTATGAGATGGGCAAGGTTTTCGTGAAGTATGGGGTCTATGTGCCCCGCCATTCCAAAATCAAGAAAAATGATACTGCCCTCATGGGAAACAAGGATATTCCCGGGATGCGGGTCGGCATGATAAAAACCGTCCTCAAAAATCATTTTCAGATATGCATTCGCAAGATCGAATGAAATTTTTTTCTTGTCAAGACCCATTGATTCAATCCGTTCGATTTCCGTTATTTTGATGCCCTCTGAAAATTCCTGGGTCAATACATGTTTTGTAGTGTATTCCCAGTACATTTTTGGTATCCTGACCGTAGCGCTCCCCTTGAAATTTGAGTAAAACCTGTCAGCATTCTGGGCTTCATTAACATAATCAATTTCCTGCCTCATGATCCTGGAAAACTCATCAACGAAACCCACAGGATTAAAAAATTTGCTTTCTTTTATATGCTTATCGGCAAATCTTGCAATACTCATTAAGATTGCAAGGTCTGTTTCAATGATGTCCTCAACGCCTGGCCGCATCACTTTGACCGCTACTTCCTCGCCTCCCGACAAGGTTGCGCGATAGACCTGTCCTATCGAAGCTGATGCAATTTGTTCAGGATTGAAGGATTGGAATATCTCATCAAGTTTCCTCCCGAATTCCTTTTCGATTACTTTTTTTGCCTCTGAAAATTCAAAAGGCGGAGCACTGTCCTGAAGCCTGGAAAGTTCCCGTATGTACTCTTCCGGGATAAGGTCATACCTTGTGCTTAAGATTTGCCCGAATTTAATAAACGTGGGCCCGAGTTCTTCTAAAGCAAGGCGCAGTCTTTGCGCTTCCGAGAGCCGCAGCATTTGTTCCTTGAGAGGTCTGGGCCCGAACAATTTCTCACGCAAAGACCGAAAAGGGCGAAGCCCAAACCTGTCAACAAGGTAACCGAATCCGTGCTTTATCATCACGTCAACGATTTGCCTGTATCGTTTGACGTAAGCAATCCCTTTATCAAGCAGACGCACGTTCTACTTCCAAAAATTTCCTATTTTTTCGCCATTGAGTGGACTGTTTTTTCAAGCTTTTCAATTTTGCGCTCAAGAGCCGAAATATCGCTTTTCATCACAACGCCGCTCTTTTCAAGCGTCTCTTTAACCCTTTTATTTATTTTATGTTCAATGTCCTTCATCTGCTTTTCTTTCTCTTTTAGGACATCATTTACGAATTTCTTCCCTTCCTCTTTGCTCATTTCTCCCTTTTTTATCATTTCCTGGGAAAATTCCTCAATCTTTTCCTGCGTCAGGGAAATTACCCCGATACCGAATAGTCCCATTTTTCTAACCATATCTGACATTTCTGACATATGTTTCCTCCTTAATTAAACCGTAAAGCAACTGACTTTTTTCAGGCGCAAGATTTAATATAACGCCCCAATATGAAATTGGTTTATTGATTGATAATCTTTTTGATAAAGGATAAAGGAGATAAATGAAACTAATTTTTAGCGGAATAATGATTCCCGTATCGACAATAGACTGGTACGGCAGGTCTGCGTCTGTTATTTTCTTCAATGGATGCAATTTTAAATGCTTATATTGCTCAAATAACAGGTTTATCGAGGTATCAAACCGCCTGGAGCCGCTTTTTAAAGGAGGGGTCGTTGTTGATATCGAAGAAATCGAAAAACATATCCTTCATGCAAAAAGTTTCATCAGCGCCGTGGTTTTTTCAGGCGGCGAACCAACTACACAATATGATGCGCTGGAACACCTTTCAAAATTCGTAAAAAAGCAAGGTTTGCTTGTGGGAATCGAAACCAATGGCTATTACCCTGAGCGTCTTTCAAGATTAATCCAGCAAAAACTACTTGATAAAATTTTCCTTGATATCAAAGCCCCGCTTGACGACTCGCACAAGTATAGCCAGATAACAGGCGGTAAAGAGGATGCCGCAGAACGCGTTTTGCATTCCTTAAATCTTAAGGGAGTTCCTCTTGAGGTCAGGACGACTGTTTTTCGCTCCCTGGATGGAGTTTTGGAAATTGCAAAGTTTCTTGCGGACAAAGATTGCACTTATGTGCTTCAGCAGGGTATCCCTGAAAATGCCCCCGATGACAGAATTCGAAAAGAAAAACCTCTTTCCAGAGAAGAATTAATTGACCTTGCCAGTAGTATTTCATTTTTGAAGGATGTCAGGATAAGGACAAAGGAAAAAGGAGAAGAAAAAATTATTTGAATTCCTAAAAAATCTCACCCGTTGTATTCCTGACCACACCGCCAATTTGCAATTTATTTTTGCCTATGATTTTTGTGGTCATGCCTTCAATAATACCGTCAGTTTCAATCAAATCCCCATCATTTAATTTTTTGACTAGTACAGTATATTGTGTTTTGAACATTTTTCCATCCTATCACATCTGATTTTTATCAGTTAGTATATATACGAATGATAGCTTATATATTTTACGCCTCACGCAAGTTATTTTGCATCGTAGATTATCTAATGCCCAATGAATCTCGTACCGAGCAAGTTTGAAGGATACGGCGAAATAATCGCTGCCTCTATACTGTGGAGTCTTGCAGGAATACTTGGAAAAATGATGATCGGCATGTCAGCACAGAGCATTATTTTTTACAGGCTCGCGTTTGCATCGTTAATCTTTTTTATTGTTCTTTTGATTTCAGGTAACCTGAATAAAATCAGGCTAAAAGATAAAAAAATATACCTTTTGTTATTCAGTATAATGCAGGCGATGACCATGTTAACTTATTTCATAGCCATATTGAAAGCCTCGGTTTCGGTTGCCGTATTATTGCTATACACAGCGCCTGTGTATGTGACCCTGTTATCTCCATGGTTGTTAAAAGAACATTCCACAAAGAAAGGAATAATCGCACTCATCTTTTCAATCGTGGGTATCCTGCTCATAATTGACCCGGGAAAACTTGAATTCCAGGGGTATTCCATCGGGATAATTGCCGGGATTGTGTCAGGCATAACCTATGCTTTTCAGATAATAATCTCGAAATATATCAGCCAGACATACCGCGGATACACCCAGGCGTTCTGGAGTTTCATAATCGCAGTCCTTATTCTCCTTCCTGTAGGGCTTGCGCCTGTAAATGTGGTTTCAGAAAACATGATTTATCTTATCCTGCTTGCGATATTCCCGACCATATTTGCAGTATCTCTTTATTTTAACGGATTAAACAAAGTAAAGGCACAAAGCGCCAGCATCCTCGGGTTAATTGAACCTGTGAGTGCTGTTATTTTAGCCGTTATCATCCTGAAAGAAGACATTTCAAACATGGAATTATTCGGCGGCGCGCTTATATTGATAGGAGCCGCAATAGTTACAAGGGAAAAATGAAAAACTTTAAGAAAGTTTTATCAAAAGAAGGGGTATGCTGCGCATACCCCAACACGCCCTCCCGAAAACCTTTGGGAAAGCTTTACCAAACGAGGGGTATGCTGCGCATACCCCAACACTGCGTAAACCGAAGTTTCGGTTTAGGCGTGACTCGGGACCGCATAAAGCGAGGTGTCGCTTTATGAACGATACTATTCACGAATATTATCTGGAAGCAGGGAAAATCGCGGCAGAAGTCCGGGAAGAATCACTGGGCAAAATAAAAGAAGGAACTCCGCTCCTTGAAATTGCACAATATGTTGAAAACAAAATAGAAGACCTCGGGGGAGTTCCGGCATTCCCCTGCAATATTTCAATAAATGAGGTTGCATCCCATTATACCCCGCAGGACAATGTACCGTATTTTAAGAAAAGCGACGTCGTCAAGCTGGATATCGGGGTACATATAGAAGGATATATTGCAGATACCGCTGCCACAGTAGAGGTGGGGACAAATAATCACCGGAAATTAATAAAGACCTGCGAAGAAGCGCTTGAAAAAGCTATTGCATCGGTCAAGGACGGTATCCAGACAAACAATATAGGCAGGATAATCGAGGAAACTATTAAAAAAAATGGTTTCAATCCAATCAAGGATTTGACAGGGCACAGCCTTGAGAGATACAGATTGCATGCGGGTACTACGATTCCAAATTATAAGAGTTTTTTTGGCAATAAGATAAAAAAAGATATGGTTTTTGCGATTGAGCCTTTTGCAACATATGGCAGGGGTAAAATAAAAGACGGGAAACCTTATATTTTTGCAATAAATGACAGGTGCAAAGGAGAGATTGCGCAGGAAATCAGGGGGAGATTCGGTTCGCTGCCTTTCACTCCCAGATGGATTCCCGGAATAACGGGCAAAGAACTGAAGGGCGCAAGGGAATATTTTGAATTGATTGAAGAAAACGGAAATATTGTTGCCCAGTCAGAACATACGGTGATTGTCGCTGAAGAGGGTTGTGAAGTAATAACAAGATGAGGAAAAGTGATAAGAGCTATAAGACACAATTAACTAATGTGGGAAAATGACAACCAAAGATACCATATTGTATGAAGCGCACGGCAACCTGTATCTAAATATTACTAACAGGTGCACTGCCGAGTGTGTTTTTTGCATCAAAAGGTATTCTGATGGTGTTTATGGTTATAATCTCCGGCTTTCAAAGGAACCCTCATTATCAGAAATCATTAAACAACTTTCAGAGCTTGAACTTTCAAAATACAACGAAGTTGTTTTTACAGGGCTTGGAGAACCCCTTGTTCGTCTTGATGATGTCCTTGAAATCACAAAATGGCTAACAACCAGGGGCATCAGCGTAAGGCTTGATACCATCGGTCATACTAAACTCCTGTATCCTGACAGGGATGTAGCCATAGAACTTGCCGATTCAGGTATGAAAGTTATCTCAATAAGCCTTAACGCGCAGGATGCTAACACATATAACCAGTTGTGCGACCCAAAATACATTAAGGCATACGATAAAATGCTTGAGTTTGCCAGGGATGTTTCAAAAGCCGGGCTTGACCTTCGGTTCACAGTGGTTAATCTGCCAGTAGTGGATATTGAAAAATGCAAGAAAATAGCAAAAGAATATTGTGCTGACTTTAAAGTCCGGGGATATGGCGGCACATAGTAAACTTTTTTACCATAAGCTATAATTATTAAGATATTCATGTATCAACTGTAACCGGATAGGAGCAATTTTTGAAGAAGCTACTATGGTATCTAATAGCAGGAACACGCGGGGGGCATACCCGTGCATTAATCCTGAAACTGCTCATTGACAGGCCTTATAATGCAAACCAATTAACTGAGGCTATGAATATGGATTATAAAACAATCCGGCATCACCTTGATACTCTCATCAAAAACGGAGTAATCACAATGGAAGGCGACAAATACGGTGCAATGTATTTCCTTTCCAAGGCCATGGAGGCAAATATAAATGAATTTAATCAAATTTGGGAAAAAATTGATAAGCAAAGTAAATGAACATAGACAGGAGGAAATTTTATTCAGATAACAGATGTCGCATATTACATCACTGCAGGTAACATAGTGTTACTGCTTGTACTTCTTGTTTCATACTTCCAGATTTACAGTAAGATAAAGTCAAACTTTACACTCGGACTCATTATATTCACCGTTGCGCTATTGCTTCAGAGTTTTTCACGCGCTATCCTGCTATTACTTATCATAGCATCCCCTCCTCCGCAGCAGGTATATCCTATAATAATTAACTTATTAGGATATAATCCGATATATGTAGTAATACCGGATGCGCTTGAATTTGTAGCGTTGAGTATCCTGCTATATTTCACGAGGGAATGAAATCATATCAGTTCTTCCCTTTTTTTCCCCCTCTTTTTTTTCTCCTCGTGCTTTTCGGGCAATGGCGCTGTTTCCTTAATAATCATATCTTTTACACTCATGGCTTCTTCGGGAACAGGTTCTTTTCCAGCCGGTTCTGATTTCACGGCTTTGGATTCGGCATAACGGCTTCCGAAATAAAACCCGAGTATAAGGGCAAGGATGATTTCAAGTGTTCTTGGCATCCCCCCTGTTTGCATGGATGGGATGAAAAGCATAAAAATAAAAGCCATTGAAAAAATCAACAATACTATCGCACGCAATGAACCGCGGGGCAAACCAAGCGGCTCGGCCTGTGGAAAAGACTTTATAATGGCGCTCACAGGGACCTGGATTTCTTCAGGCATTTCCTTGTTTTCCTCAAATGATTTTTCAAGGAGTACTTTACTTGTATTTGAATAATTTCTTGCAGAAATTACCACAATAAGCAATACCGTTGCACAAAAAATAAGAACGGTCAAGATACTTACGAAATCATTCGACGATAGGGTAAATGTCGATGATTTTATTGTTTTATTGACAGCGTCCGTTTCATTTGGCTCCTGCCCGAGAACAGGGGTGACCAAAAATAACAATACCATCATTATCGCAATAAATGCATATCCTTTCATATTAAATTCCATCTCCAAAATACTATTTAATGTAAAGCATTATAAAGTTTTTGATTTGTTCCTGTGAAAATATATTAAGCACCAATCCAATAATATAATGGGTGTAAGAATGAGGATTTCATGCGCATCACTGTTTCTCTGGGAATATGATATCTATGATATAATGGAGATACTGCTTGATGCCGGTATAGAGAGCGTTGAATTCTGGGCAGAGACGCCACATTTTTGGATGAACAGAAATGATGAAATTGCAACTGCAGGGCTTGTTGAAGCAATTTCCATGATGCCCGGCGGGTGCACCGTACACGCTCCGATAATGGATTTAAACCCATCGTCATATAATGACCTTGTCCATGAGGCTGCAATAAAGGAAACTTTATGGTCGCTTGAACTTGCAAAGATGCTGGAGGCAAGAGCTGTTACAATCCATCCCGGCAAAAGGACTGCCCGCCGCACCCCCACGAATGAGGACTGGGATAAATTCAGGAGATATTTAAATACTTGTAAAAATAAGGCAGATGAACTTGGAATTAACCTTTCGCTTGAAAATAGCATGAGGGATGTTTCATCGATGTGTTCAATCCCGGATGAGATGGAAAAAATCCTCAATGAATTCCCGGGTCTTTTTTTTACTTTTGATGTGGTTCATGCTTTCATGGATTCCCCCCAAACCGCTATCTTGTTTATCGATCTGCTTGGCGACAGGATAATTAACGTGCATGTGGGCGCCCCGCATGATGGGAAGCCGCATTATCCTTCGCATCGCGTGAAGAAGAATATGGATGCAGTATTGCGAAAACTCAAGGATTCCGGATATAACGGCGACCTTACTATCGAGATTGACGATAAGGTCTATCCTGAATCCCTGTCAAGAAATGACAAAGTAAGGGAACTGATAGAAGAAAGAAAATATCTGGAATCGATATTTGAAACCTGAGATAATAAGGAATTATCCCGGAGACAAAATCGCTCCTATTTTTTCTTATTTAATATCCCAATCACGATTATCGAAACAATAACTGCGAACCCTGCAAAACCTGGTGATGGTTTTCCGGTTTCTCCTGGTGCAGCTTCGTTGGCTTTTTGTTCGGCTGGTTGGGGGATTTCCTCATATTTGATAGTCACTGCCCTTGAGAGAGGATAATTATCCCTGGCGTTTTTCCCGCCAATGCCTTTGTTTGGGCTCCAGTAATTGCCTGATTTGCCGTCATCCCATGAATTCAGGCCGCTGTTATCATAAGCCTGGTCATTGTTATCAATCAGGTTATTCGAATAAAAACTGTTTGTGCGAGCTGAATCACAGTATATCCCGATTTTATTGTTCTGGATGTTGTTGTTGTATATCTTATTATCATTGGATGAGAAAACAAAAACGCCGTATTTGCCGCTTGATTTTATATCATTGCCTGAAACAATGTTATTGTTGCTCCCTTCGTATATTGAAATACCCATCACATTATTTACAAGGATCACATTTGCAATAAAATTGTTATTTGCCCTGTAAAGGGTTATCCCGGCATCGGATTGGCCGCTTCCCCCGCTATTTTGCACAGTGAATCCGCTGACTTTGACATTATTTGCCTGTTCTATTTTGATGGCGCTGCCTGTTTTTTTACCGTCAATGACAGTCTTTTCCTTGTTTTTTCCAGTTATTGAAATCCCGTTCGTTTTCACAACGATGTTCTCGAGATACGTGCCTTCAGCCACCGAAATTACATCACCCGTCTTTGCAGCATCTATTGCTGACTGGATGGTTGTGTAGGTCTGCCCCTGCCCCACATTAAGAGTGGCAGCACTTGCGAATCCGAGGTTCAACATTATTATACAGATACTTATGAGGATTTTGGTGGATATCATAATATCACGACTGTTGATTGATTTTTGGGATTAAAAAGATTGTGAATTAATGCAAGTTATTGGGTTGCGTTGCTTGCATTAACTCTTACGCTGATACTTTGCTGTTTCGGTGCAGTTCGTAATCCTGAATAAGTCAAGTTGAAACGATAATCTCCTGTCCAGTTGAATCCATAAGTTACTCTTTTACCATCTTTTATAGTGATATTCAATGTTTTCTTGTTTATTTCAATCATAGTGTAAGTAATATCATCCATATTATTCCATTCAACTTTGTCCCCGGCATTTATTTTAAGAACCGGGTCTGAAAAATATGAATTATATATTTTGGTATACACTACCTTTCCAGTCGGAGTTACTTCTATTTCAGGCGTAGTGGTGGGTGTGGGCGTTGGAGTCGGTGTAGCAGTCTCGGTGATTGTTGGCGTTGGTGTTGACGTAGGTATTGGGGTCGGTGTGGGGGAAGGCGTAGGCGTTGGTGTAAATTCCCTGTTTTCTCCTGAAAGCAGCCTTATCGGGAGTGTCCTTGCTTCTATCTTCTGTCCATTTACAGATAAAGTAATAGTGACATCATAAGCCCCTGCAAGATTTCTACCTTGCATTTCTTTCACGGTGTTAAAATATGCGCTTATCTTTTCTTTTGTTCCCGGCTTAATCTCAGTGTCAAAATCCAATGAAAATTCGCGGGTTTTCTTTTCATCGCCCATGGTTTTTAATGCCAGATTTGCAAGTGTATCATCAAGCGTTTTTACTTTGGCTTTTATTTCAACGGTTTCATTGGTGATTTTTTCTGTACCGGTATTTGCCACTAGAAGTTCAGCAGTGATCTTTTCTCCGGCCCTGATGTCATCCCTGTCAAATTTTATTTCCGTGACTATCGCATCAAGATTGGGGTTTGCACGTTCAAACCTTTGCACCTCTACTGGACCATTATTGAAAGAATTTGTTTCTTTAGGACCTGTACATCCTGAGATAGCTGTGACAATCAGGATTACTAATATGATGGGGAGAATCTTATTCATCAAATCACCGATGCTGTGAATGGTATTATTGCTTAAAAACATTTCTCATGAAATGCATTATAGTTAAGAACTAAACAATTAAAACTATCTTTGCGGCTCTGCGGTGAATAAAAACGCACACCGCAAAGACGCCAAGAGCGCAAAGTGTTCATAAAATAGGTCTAAAATGTTGGGTTTTTGACTAATAAATGTATTTTTTCGAATAAACTTTATATTCGGACACCAATCCTGTTTATAATGCGCCTGATGAGCCTTATATTATTACTGGTCTTTTCGGCTGCTGTTCCACCTGCATGCGCTGAAACCACCCGCTGGTACGACTATGAGGAGGGCATGCTGGCAGCAAGTTCTTTGGAAAAACCTGTTCTTCTTGATTTTTATGCCGACTGGTGCCCTCCATGCATAGCGATGGAAGAAGGAACCTATCCTGACCCACGAGTGGTTTCAGAAATGAAGGATTTTATCGCGATAAAAGTGGATACCCAGAAGAGAATTGACATCGAAAGCAAGTACGGTATAACCTATTATCCCACAGTTATTTTCCTTGACTCAAAGGGCAAAGAGGTGTCGCGACACATCGGATATCTGGGTCCTCAGGAAATGGTGAATGAGATAAAACAATCCCGGGGGAAATTGCCAAAAGAGGCTCCAGGGTTTGAAATCATTTACGTGGTGCCTGTATTCATGCTGTTGCTTTTCAAAAAGAAAGCTGCCCCTAGAATTTCTTGAGATTTTTCACCATCGAATCCACAAGCGATGGAACATCTATCTTTTTCTCTGCTTCGATAACTTCATCCGGTTTTGCAGCAGTGGAAGGATATTCAGGTACTGCCATGCAGCATGTTGCAGGTTTGGTTGAGGGTCCAAGCGTGCCAATTTTCCTTGCAATATCCGTAATCTCCAGTTTATCAAGACCGATAAGAGGATGATAAATAGGGTATTCCATGCCATACATCTCGGCAAGCATATTCTGCGAAGTCTGGGATGCGACCTGCCCGAGCGAGGAACCTGTGATAATCCCGTGCGCATCTTCAAGTTTCAGGACTTCTCCTGCTATCCTGTACATCATTCTCCTGCATAGTACGCAGTTCAGCCTGTTATCGCAATTCTCAAGGAAGGCAAGCAAATTTTCCCCGTGCGGCGCCTCGTAAACAGTGAATTTTTTTTGCGGCGACCATTTCTGGAGAACACCAATGCACTGCATCGCCCGCTCACGCGTGGTTTCATCCGAGAATGGCTCGTTATTCAGATACAGGGGCACAATCTCGCAGCCCCGTTTCATCATCAACCATGCAGCTACGGGAGAGTCAATGCCGCCTGAAACAAGCGCCACCATCTTGCCCTGGGTTCCCATCGGGAGGCCGCCAACCCCTTTTACAGATTCTGTGAAAACATAAGCCTTATCCTGCCGCATTTCCACGAAAATCTCAACATCCGGGTTATCAAGATCGACCCTGACGTTATTATTTACACTGTCAAATACCGCATCACCGCATGCGATAGCTACATCGCGGGAGGTGAAATCATGGTTCCCGGCCCTTCGCGACCTTATGGCGAATGACTGGCCTTCCTTGATTATCCCGCCTGCAACTTCAGCGCAGAGCCGCGCGGCTGATTCAAGGTCGGGTTCGCATGAAAAAACTGCGCTTGCAGAAACAACGCCAAAGACTTTTGCTGCGCTTTTTACTGCTTCTGTATCTTCTGAATGTATGAAAATCCTTCCCATTTCCCTGCTTATTTTGGAATATGAGCAGCCGTCTGCATTGAGCATTGCCTTTATGTTCTTTACAAGAATTTGTTCATACCTTGTCCTGACCCTTTTGCTTTTCAGGGCAAGCTCGTCATATCTTACTAAAATCGCATCTCTTGGGCTCACGCCTACCCCATTGTACTTAAGCGATTTAAGGCTACCGAATACAAGGATTCGTAAGGCTTTATCGGGAAAATCATCCATGAATCATGTTTTTCAAGAAGTATTTTTTTATCTTTTTCTGAAAAATCATCGGGTAATTTATTGAAAATATGGCTCAGAAGATACTCTTCGATATGAATATTCATAATATCATCCGTATTATTGGAATGTTCAAGCCCCCAGAGATGCCCCATCTCATGAAGAAGCACCGGGGTCTCTATTTCCTGCGCCTGGATGACATCTTTAAAAATTATGATTGAATCAGCATTGTATGTTATCCCGGCAGCGCTATAATTCGTATCCCCTTCCCATTTCGCACTGGTGTATATTATATAAATCACCATGCGCCCCGAGAGCCATCCGCTATGGTATTGCGTGTGGTTACGAAGAATCCTGTCCCCGAAGCTGTTCACTCCATCATCTTTAATTACGCCTGAAACCTCAAAATCTTTTATATCAGGATATTTTACCACAATAACATTCTTTCCTGTATAACTTTCCACTTTTTCCTTCAGGGTATCAAGAGATGCAGCATAAGGCTTAGCCCCTTCCTGATAATGAACTTCTATGAGTATTGTATCATATGGTGAATGCTTTGAAAGTAATAATGTGTCATATGCGCCTGTAAATTGCCGGGCTGTATAATGTACATACAGGGGTATCATTATGCCGAAAGTGAGAATCAGGAAAATAATCGCGGAGAGAAGCCTTTTATAATTTTTACGCATCCTTCTCCCAGTAATGTCAGGCTAACATTAATACTTTCATATCGCTTAGAAAACTTATTTGTCCATTGATACTATCTAGCCTATATGAAAACGGTTTATCTTGCAGCACCCCTTTTTTCGCAAGCCGAGTGTGATTTCAATCGCAAACTGAGGGATTTGATTATTAGTGAGGGATTTTTGGTTTTCCTGCCGCAGGAGGACTCAAACAATATCCATGTTGAAAAAAACCGCCAGGAAATAATTTTCAATAAGAACCTTGCTGCATTAGATAGCTCGGACATAGTGGTTGCAGTGATTGACGGGGCAGACGTTGATTCCGGTACAGCATGGGAGATCGGTTATGCGTATTCAAAAGGTAAACCCGTGCTCGGCCTGAAAACAGATTTCAGGACACTCGGTATTGAAGGCACGGTGAATCTTATGATAGAGAGGACTATTGTTCTTTGCACAAGCGTTTCGGAATTATTAAATCGTTTAAAGTCAATGCAAGAGCTGTGAATATGATTTGTGATACACTTTCGGGATTCAGGTAATGGACGAATATCATCTTGCCAAGCAATTTTCAAAACCCAAAGAAGGGGAATATGTGCCTATAACATTTATCGAGTTCAAACGAAAACTCGTAGGATGGTCGCCTGAATTAAAAAGAAGCGTGTATATCGAAAGTGAAGAGGATAAAGTAAAGCTCAAGAGGGTGAGGGAAATAAACCTGATGATAGCGATAAATCACCTTTCAGGGAAAACATCGTCTATCGAGCTTACAGACGAAGAGAAAGCGCAGTTTGAGGAGGTGTATAATTCATTCCTTGAAAAAGGCGGGCAGCTTATGTACACGCGGAAAAAGATGGGGGCAAAAATAGTTTCTTTTTTTGAGCTTAAGGAAAGTGGGAGAAAGGTTTCTGAAGCGTCGGGGAAAAGCCTGCTGTCTGAGAGATTATAACCTCTCCTGAAAATATAAGCAGGAGAAAAATAAAATTATATCCCGCTTATCCCGTACGACTCCAGTATAACCTCGCCGTTCAGATGCCCTGCATGGTATGTCTTACCTGTTTCGAGGTCGTTCACCGTAATCTCGGCAGGCGCAAACACATTAGCATCAATCTTGAAGAAGTCATACCCTGCATCCTTGAATGTCTTGTAGAAAGGTTTGCCGTAATCCTTGGACGTACTGGATGGAACCATTTTGAACTTATCCTCTTCAAATCCCCGGATGGTCAGGAACACAGAGCCGTAATATATCACACTATCATTGGTGCTGCCCATTGCCTTCAGGTCATCCTTGACCACCGGTGCAATCGGGGCACAACCTGTACCGCTGACTATTTTGGTTGTGTCATATCCAAGTTCGTTGAGCTTGAATATCGCTGTCTCGACCACGCGTCCTGAAACCTGGACAGAACCCACGATGCTCGCAGTGGGGGCGACAAGAGCTATCACGTTTTCAGGTTCAACGTGGCATGCCTCGGCAATGGTGCCGATTACCTTTTCATCGGGCAACTGGTTTGATTCAAGAGCAATTACAGCATGATCGTAATCATCTTCATATTTGATTCGCTCATAGGTTTTTTTGGGTTTAAGAGCAAGCGCTCTTGCAGGACCTGAGCCCATAGCGAAGTATTTGTCAACGCTTATTCTCCATCCGGCTTTCTGTGCGCCAAGACATGAAATCGCAGGATGGTCAGTAGTAACATCGACGAATGCAAGCGGTATTTCATTTAGCTTTTGCACAGACATCGAACATGCCCCGAATCCGCCCATGCATATCTCGGTAAATAAAAGACCCGCTTCATATCCCCCTTCAACGTTTATTCCGCAATCTATTACTTTGCCGCCATTTTTAAGTTCCAGAGCTTTGATTTTTAACTCTTCAGACCAATCCATCATTTCTTCTGCAATTTCCATCGCCTTTTCGTTAACACTTAACAAAATAGTTCACCACCATTTACTCAGTAGTTAGCAAAACAGACTTATAAGGTTTTTGAAATATCCCAGTAATATTACTATGATTATTCATGTCCTTTGCCATATGCTTATATACGGTCAAATCCCTTATTTATTTGGGAGATTAGATTATGAAATTCGATACATTAGCATCAAAAGAAACGGTTGAAAAAACAATGAAAGCCTTGAAACCGCGCGGTATTAATGCTGAATTTGTAAATACGAAAGAAGATGCTCTCAAGAGAATAAGCAAATTAATCCCCTCAGGAAAAGAGGTTATGACAGGGGGTTCAACAACCCTTGACCAGATAGGCCTTACCGAACTGCTAAAATCCGGAAAACATCCCTGGAAAAACCTGAAAGATGAAATCCTGGCAGAAAAGAACCCTGCAAAACAGACAGAGCTTCGCAAAAAAAGCGTAACATCCGAATACTTCCTCGGCAGCGTGCAGGCGGTTGCAGAGACCGGTGAAATAATAATCGTTAATGCTACAGGTAGCGCTCTCCCCTCCAATTCATTCTCCTCGGATAATGTCATCTGGATTGCAGGAACACAAAAAATCGTGCCTACACTGGATGATGGATTCAAGCGTGTCAATGAATATTGTGTTCCCCTGGAAGATAAAAGAATGAAAAGCATCGGGTATCCCGGTACTACAGTCGGGAAAATATTGATATTTGAAAGGGAAATTAACGAGAACCGAAAGATTTACCTGATTTTTGTAAATGAAAAGCTGGGTTTCTGACCCGCTTTTTCTGCCCCTAAAATCCTGCTATAAATAATATCCCGAACAGGATAAACAACGCGCCTGCGCCCAGCTTTATCTTTGACATCGGCACTATTTCACAAAGTTTTTTGCCGGCAAGTATTCCCAGGAGACTTATTGCCGCAAGGGCAAGAACCGCACCTGTAAATACCAGGTATGGCGAATTATATTTCGCAGAAAGTGTGATGGCTGAAAGCTGTGTTTTATCTCCCATTTCTGCAAGAGCTATCATGCTGAACGTGGAAATAAAAGGGTTCAAAACCAGTGAATTATTTTCCTCTTCGCAATCTTCCCCGGATCTTAGCATCATTATCCCAAAAACAATGAACATGAGACCGGCTATTATCTTGATGAAATTTTCCGGGATTACTCGTAATAGTCCTTCTCCCACAAGAACGCCCAGCCCCGTAACAACAATAAAGGCAAGTACAACGCCTGAAAAGACTTTCTTCCTGTCATATCTTGCGGATAACGCTATCACTGTAAGTTGGGTTTTATCGCCAAATTCGGCAAGCGCGATAAGGCTAAAAGTTGTCAGAAGAGGAGTTAAACCATCAAAATTCATTTCTTTCTCTCAAACATCAACATATACAAATCCGGCCTTGGCATTTTCCCCTCGCCTCTTGCGAATTCGGGATAGCAGCGCAGGCAGAGCGTGCGCCAGTTTAGCGATGCTACGATGGAGCTTCCGGGCACAAGGCGCGCAAATGTCACTGTTGGCTTGACCCCAAGATTTGCCGCCATTTCTTTAACTAATGGCAGAATTTGCGGTTCAAAAACATCAAGGTCATCCACTTCAAGCCCTCTCATGTTAGCGGTAATACCCGCGCATCCGCAGGGCAGGGCGAACAAATCAAGCTCGATTAAAAGTACGGGCCTGCCTATCAATTTCCTTAATTTCTCTTCAAACTCCGCTCTGTTTTTTAAAAGTTCTTCCGTCATCATGCTTTCACCGAAAATGTTTCCCAGGGCGCAAGCGCCTCTTGTTCTGTTCCGCCTTTTGTATAGACCTGTGCGACCTTCTTCGTAAGAGTCCTGCAATAACCGCATTTGTTGCATACTTTTTTACAGTTCTTCCATTGCTTCTCAAGGACACCGTCAAGGCTTTTATTGGAAATATAGAACAGGTCTTTTAAATCCTTGGGGCAGTCCAGCAAATCCATGAGATTTCCTTCATAACTCTCATTATGGTATGCATTCACGCAATTCAGAATCCAGTCCACAAAATGCGTCCTGCCCCCTATCTTGTAAACATCCGTGATATCTTTGTAGAGCTTGATATCCTCGGGTCGTATCCACGGGGATTTGATAATCAATTCAGGATTTTCTACCCTTAATTCAAGACATTTCAAGTAATAATAATCATCAAGCACATTGGGTCTCGGTTCCGGCCCGAAGGCATGAGAGAAAAAGTTAAAATGCGCATACCTGAAAGGGCAGCGATAAAGGCATCCTTCATTCACCAGTAACTTCAATTCACAATCCACGGAGTCGCGGATGGCATGAAGTACATCAAAATGCCTGTTGACATTGGAATCGATAACTATCGAGCTTGCCCCCAGGTCTTCAAAGAACTCAGCCTTCTGCGGCGAGTCCACAAAAGCAAGGACTGATACAACAACATCCACATCAAAATCCCTTGAAATGGTCTCAACAAGATAGGGGTCTGCAACCACAATCGAGTCAATTCCTATATCCACAAGTTTTTTGATATACCAGTGGTTAATCCTGTAACCTTCAGGCGTTAGCTGCCGCCCGCCCATGCAGCTTGAATTCAATACCAGCTCCATCTTTACTCCGTTCTTGTGGGCATACTCAGTCTGCGCCGCGATATCCTCAAGCTGCGGGGAAGCAAGATTGCTCCTGCCCGTGCCGATATAGTCAGGAGAGCCTGCCATGAAAATAGAGTATATCTTCTCCTTTTGGGTCAATAATTCCTTTAGGCTGTCGATATGTCCTGGGGATGGGACAAAGAGCTTCATGGCTTCACCTGTTATTTGCAATCCTGATAAATGTTTTGCAGGATTAGGGAGAGCGACCAAAGTTTCAGGATATCTTTATTTTTTTAACACAGCAATCGCGCCCTGCAATAATATCTATCTCCGTCTCACCGCATTTCGGGCATTTTATGACGGGCAGGAAAAAATGGAGCTTTTCAAAGAATTCGATAGGGCCGTTATACTCACATTTTTTGCAGTTTATTAAAGGTTTGATAACTTCGATATTGTATCTTGCGCCTTCTGCTATGGTTCCTGCTGTAATTGTTTCAAAAATGAACTTTAACTGTTCGGGGTTGAGCGCCGTAAGCTCCCCTATCTCAATGAATACCTCTTCCACCTTTTTGGCTTCATTTTTCCGGGCCGCATCAAGTACGGCATCTATAATCGCCCCGGCGATGGATATCTCATGCATCGCAACTCACTGCCTGACCACTTCGATTTCTGCCTTCAACTGTATGCACTTTGCGGCAGCATAGAGAAGCGACGAGAAAGCGCAAACCGTACCGATGCCCTCACCAACAAGGGCGTCGTCCTTTTTTACCATTGCCGTGATATACGTGTCCATCCTGACATCGGTTGTCATTTCCTTTTTTTCAAGGGCGGTGAGAAGGTTATTCGCCTCTTCGCCCGTATTCTTCCCTTTCCTGCACAGTTTGACCGGACATATCCTGCAGTATTCCTTGAACAATGCGCCCCATTTCGGTCCTGCCATCCCCGCATGCACTTCGGCTGCCACGCCAGCGTAGGCAATGCAGCATCGAAGCGCCCTACCCAGAATGACACCTTTTTCCTTTATCTCACAGCACATCCTGTCGTTCTTAAAGAAAAACCAGTTCTCTATCCCGCGCTCATATTTCTCCTTTCCTGTATTCCGCTTGTCTTTGAGTTCTTCTTTTATCTTCGCAGCAAGCTCTGGCGCACGCGGGATGGTCGCTGCTGTTCCGCATGTGGGGCAATACGAAATCGGGCCAACTGCTATCTCCTTATCATCCTTGTCTATGAAAGCCACTTCGACGCCCCACGAATTGCGCCTGATAGCTACTCTTCCCCCGCTTTTCCACACCTCGTTATAAGCGGAAGCCACCGGCGTGACCACCCTGCCGTAACCGTAGATGTCAGCCACTTTTTCCATATCTATAATGCACTGCAGGGACTTTGTTAATTCAGATTCTATATGTTGCGGGAAAAATCCTCCTTCTACCATAGCAAAGAGGATTGCAGGAGGCCATGTGATACCTTCTCCCTCACCCACGACATTCCCTTTGTCATCAATAATCTTCGAATATACGCCATCAGGCTGCTCCCATGTTACTGCTTTACCTCCCAACCTTGAGATTTCTTTTAACACTTTGTGGGTTGTGCCGCAGTTGCCGTCCTCTATCCGCAGCTTCCCTTCGAGGTTTTTCCGTACAAGTTCTACGAAATCCATAACTATAGTTAGTAATATTACGAACGTTTTCTGCTTAAAGCTTATTAATGTTTTTTGATGATAACTTTGATATGGCCTTCAGACTCGCTTATTTCCAGAACTTCGTGGTGATGGGTCTTGCACCAGCCTGAAATAGTCTCTTTTCCTGTAGGATCATCAATCAATACTTCCAGTTTTTCACCGGATGGTACCGTTTCCAGTTTTTTCTTCGTATAGAATAATACGAAGGGGCAGACCTTGCCCTGAAGATTCAGGTATTCCATGAGAATCTTTATGATTGACTGTTATATTAAACCTTTATCAGGCATATGCAATTTGAATTTAATAAAAGGGTTTAACCTGTCTTTCACAAAAGGAAATAAATCTTCTCTCAAAAAATCTCAATATCCCGTCATGACAAAATTAATATACCGATAAAATGATTAACGGTTTATGATGCTTGCCCCATTTTTATATGGAAATGAGGAAACTATCGGGTTGCACGTGGTTCTTTCAAATATCTTCTGGTGGGCTTCCCTTGTCCTGGTCATCACAGCATACAGGAATCGAAACCTGTGGAATGTAGGTGATATGCCTTGGACTTTTTTATTTTTAATCTTCATCTTTTTCGGAATTCGTGAATTGGGTCATCTAAGTAGCTCACCTTTCATTGCTTCCATACGATATGTTTTCGGAATATGGGCTGCAATTTTTATGGCTTCTCTGTTTATCTACCTCTATATTTTGATATACATCCGGAAAACAATTCCAAAGATTGCGACATACATTCCTTTTGCTCTTGCTCTTCTGGTCCCGCTTGTCATAATTTTCCTATTTTTTGCAGGCATAAAACCTGATGATTTGAAAAATATCATGTCTTCAATAGAAAATCTCGTATGGATAGCGGCAAGCTCAATAACAATTTTAACAACCTACATGCTTGGAACGCGGGCAGCAGGGGGATTTGTAAAAATATATATGTTATTCCAGATAGCAGCAATTTTCGCTCTTTTATGGAAATTCCTGGGTCTCATATCGAGTATGGGCTGCACAGTACCTTACTCTCTTCGTGAAACCCTTGAAACGCTTTTTGGGGTGTTTGCGGTAATATCCGTATACGTACTGACAAAAATGCTAAAATCGTTAGCAAGGCAGATTCACGGGGGATTGACATGACCACCAAAGCTGAATTATATCATCTTGCACTTGAGAACCTGGAAAATTCTACAGGTGATATTTTAAGCTCCGCGCTGGTGACCGATGACGGGCTGGTTATGACAAGCACGACTTCAGGAGACGTAAACAAAGAAACCTTTGCTGCATACTGTGCGGCGGCATTCAAACGCGCAAGCGAGACTATGGAAGAACTTTCAGGCGAGAATATCGATACATTGTTTTTTGAATCCAAAAATCACCGTGTCGTAACGGTGCGTGTTGGGGAACATGCTCTCCTGGTCGCATTGACAGGTAAGAATGTCCAGATGGGGCTTGTACTTATCAATATGCAAAAGACTGCCCAGAAAATAAAGGAATTAAGTGAAACAAGTATTTTCACACCGTCCGCGGTATTGGCGGAAGCACATTAACCAATTAACGAATCCGGAACGCAATGAACAGGACGCAAGCTAAAACCAAAATATGGCTGGTTAACGATAAGGAAGAGCCGATTATGGGGGAAGGGAAGGCTGCTATTTTGAAAGCCATAAATGAGGAAGGGTCGCTGAACAAAGCATGCAGGAAAGTGAAAATATCTTATAAACATGCATGGCTCTTGTTAAGAGAGATTGAAGAGAGCGTAGGTGAGCCTGTGATAATTAAAAAACGGGGTGGAAAAGCGCAGGGTACATTCCTGACCGAAAAGGCGATAAACTTGCTTGAGGAATACAGCACATATCAGGATATAGTCGTACAAACTGTTTATGACAAAACTTTCTGGGAGGTGATCGGGTTGAAAATCTCTGCAAGGAACCAGATGAAAGGCAAAGTAATAGAAGTTGATAAAGAAGGTCTTATTGCAAAGGTTAAGATTTCTATCGAGCCGACAACGATAACAGCGGTCATCACGAAAGAGGCTGCCGATGCTCTTGCAATTAAAAAAGATGATAAAGTATTGGCGGTTGTAAAGGCAACAGAAGTGATGATAGGGAAAGAATGACTGAATCTTTTGGTTAATTAAATATTAAAAGCGGCACAACTTTTTCGAAACTTTTATTAATTAGCATTATGTTTGAGTGAACATAAAGAGGCAATAATATGAAAAACCTGTTTGCTAAAATAATTTTAGTTTCGATTTTTATATCGCTATTTGCTGGCTGTGTCCAGCAGGCACCGGCTGGAAATACAACATCCCCGACATCAACCGCATCCGCTCCGCAGGATTTGCGTTTAGCCACGACCACTTCCACCTGCGATACTGGATTGCTCGATGTTCTGAACAAAAAGTTCGAGGATGAAAATAACGTCAGGATATTAACCGTGTGTGAAGGGACAGGAAAATCTATCGCAACCGGAGAACTCGGTGCAGCAGACGTTGTGATGGTGCACGCTGTCCAACTTGAATTAAAGGCTGTTGCCAACAGGAGTTTCATAAACAGAAGCTACATGATGTACAATTATTTCGTAATCATCGGACCTGAGAGCGACCCTGCAGGAATAAGGAATGCCAGCAATGCCACGGATGCTTTCCGCAGGATAGCCGCAAAGCAGTCTCCCTTCATATCGCGCGGCGACAACTCGGGCACAGATATAATGGAAAAATCCATCTGGAAGGCTGCAAATATCACCCCAGCCGGGACATGGTACCAATCCGTGGGCAAAGGCATGGGTGAGACCATCACAACCGCTGACATCAAAAGTGGTTATACTCTTTCTGACAGGGGAACATACCTTGCGATGAAGGATAAAATAAAACTGAGGCTCCTTTTCGAATCCGACCAGAAGTATCTCTTCAACCCCTACCATGTCATGGCTGTGAACCCCGCGAAATTCCCGAACGTGAAATACGACCTTGCAATGAAATATATTAACTATGTGATATCTCCGCAGGGACAGGATATCATAAGGAATTACGGTAAGGATATATTCGGGGAAGCGCTTTTCGTGCCAGCCGCAGGTATTAAGGAGCAATGAGCGGTGCAGACTTCCTGTTTCAGGGAATTATCAGGGCGTTTGAGCTGATATTCAGCTTAAACCCTTACATCATTAGCATAACAGGCGTCTCTATCAAAGTATCAGGCACTGCCACGCTCCTCGCAACCCTGACCGCAATACCCCTCGCATATGCGCTTGCGTTTTTACACTTCAGGGGAAGGCAGGCGCTTATTGCGCTTGTAAATACAGGTATGGGGCTGCCTCCTGTTTTTGTGGGACTATTTATTTTCATTATGCTCGTTCCTGCAGGGCCTTTCGGCTTTGCGAATAAAATCTTCACGCCGCAAGCTATGATACTGGCCCAGTATATACTGGTCACGCCAATAATAACCGGAATCTCACTTGCTGCAATAAAAGCTGTTCCCAAACCCATAATCGAAACCGTATATACGCTGGGAGGAAGCTGGAAGGAAGCAATTATCATGACATTCTGTGAGGCGAGGTTCGGTATTATCACCGCTATACTGGCCGGGCTTGGGAGGGCGCTTGCCGAAGTGGGCGCCATCCTCATCGTGGGCGGCAACATCGCCTATACGGGCAGCGTGGGTGGAATAGGCGAGGGGGAATCTTACACCCGCACACTGACCACAGCTATAACATCCGAGACCAGCAAAGGGGATATCTCAACATCCATTGCGCTCGGGATAATCCTTATCTCACTCAACCTTTCCATAAATCTGCTGGCTAATTTTTTCCAGAGGAGGAGTTAAGTAGTGGAATTATTCAGGGTTGAAAACGTCTGCATGGCTTTCGGGAAAAAAGATGTTTTAAAAAACATAAACCTGGGAATCAGGCGCGGTGAAATATTCGCCATAATAGGACCAAGCGGCGCGGGAAAGACCACGCTTCTGCGGATACTTAACCTGTTCGAGAAACCCCTATGCGGAAACCTGATATTCAACGGCCTTGATGCAGGTAAAACCGGCGGCTTGAGGCGCAGGATGTCAATGCTTTTCCAGACACCTGTTGTTTTTAATGCATCGGTTTTCGATAATGTGGCTTATGGATTGAAGGTTCGAGGCTTTGACAAAAGGGCAATAGAGAAAAAGGTCAGCGAAGCCTTGAATACAGTTGGACTTCCCGGTATGGGAAAAGAAAAAGCCCGCATGTTATCAGGTGGAGAAACGCAGCGTATGGCTTTTGCGAGGGCTATAGTCTATGACCCCGAGATACTCCTTCTTGATGAGCCCACATCGAATCTTGACCCAGCCAATGTGGCAAAGATAGAGGAAATCATAAAACGCATAAGGGATGAGCGCGGGACGACAATCCTGATAGCGACACACAACATCCCGCAGGTAAGGCGCATTGCAGACAGGGTGGGGGTGCTTTTAAATGGGGAATTGATTGAAGTGAATAGCATTGAGGGGATTTTTACGGAGCCTGAGGACGAGAGGTCGGCGGCGTTCATAAGGGGGGAGATGATTTATTGATACGATAATTTGCTAGGATATTATACGGATATTTTGGTTCTTTAACTATTAATGAAATATGGTAGACAAATTTTTATCCATAGAATATGAAATTTCACGTGTCCAGTTTATAGTAGTATTAATAGAATATTGGGCATTTTGTTTTAAATCGTCTATTTTTTCAGATTCTAATAACTTTAAGATTTGTTCTGCAGTTTCTGAACTTTTCTCAACCATATATGTTCGAACAAACCAATGTGCATTTCCTAAAATAATTTCAATACATGTGGGGCAGGAAAATGCAAATTTATTCAATCCTATTGCTCTGTATGCAACCCCAACGCCTTCATATACAGGAATTGCAAAAGCGGTTGTTACAACTAGCGCAGTCTCCAAACCAAATGTACCTATTGCTACATAAAATATCTTCTCTTTCTCAGTTGTACCATCATACTCTTTTGCCGACATCACAACTTCATTGTAATTATTAATGAGCGGACCATATTCGGTTAATACTCGGGATATTTTTTGATAACTTTCATCTGTGATTTCAAATTCTTGAATATTATACCCCCCTTCCTTATTTAGTAATCGTATCAAGTCGTTGAAATTATCTGCAATATCTTTAAATTTTGCATAAGAATCAACACTTCCCAACTCGAGAGGATGGAGTTTTGCTATTTCTCGGGCTAACTTCTCTGTTGTTGCATTTTTTGATTGCAAATTTTCATTTGGAACTTTAGTGATACAGCCCTGCAATAATACAAATAATATAGCTATTATAATAATTATTCTTTTCATTTATATTCTTTTTTCTCACTTTAACTATGCTAGAATAAGTATACTTACATGACCTTCTGTTTGTTTCCTATTCGTTATATTTGATGCCAAAAAAAATTGGATAACTAAATATCGAGCAGGAACACCTAGCTACTATCTTTTGTAATACCCATAGAGTATCCATAATACTATCAAAACTGCGAGCAGATTTATTAAATTAAGAATAAATTTTGGTAAAGGCCAGAATGGCGCTATATAATCAAAAATTTGTTGTATCACCCAATATATTATGCTAAAAATAATAATGTATATTACTATTTTTATTATATCCTCTAGTAAATCACTCATCAAGATAGATATAATTCACTTGGTTAATATCTTTTTCGGTAATAGAATTTTATTGCATAGTCCCGAAATCTTTGAGCCTCATCACAGCCCCGAAAAACCCATCAGTATTATGGACATGCGGCAATGACCTGAAGAATCCTTCCCCAGTCGTAAATTTGCCAAATATTTCAGGGTTCATTTCAGAAGCAGGGATTAAGTGAAAATCTTTTCTCTCATCAAGAAAATCTCGCACAACATCCTCATTTTCTTCCCTGCTGATGGTGCATGTGGCATAGACAAGCCTCCCGCCGGGTTTTACAAGGCCGCTATATTCCCGTAGTATTTCCTTTTGCTTAGAAGAAAGCTCTCTTATATCTTTCCTTGCCAGCCGCCATTTCGAATCCGGGTTTCTCCTGAAAACTCCCATGCCCGAACATGGGGCATCAATAAACACGCAGTCTGCCGGGCTTTTTAGTTCCTGTAGAGCGGCTGCATCAGGTATCATGGTTCTTATGTTCGAAGCGCCGCTCCTGTTGGCCCTCCGCCTGAGATTTGCGAGTTTGCCTGTGTGGGTATCCAGAGCCAGCACAGTTCCCTGTGCTTTCATCAGTCCTGAAAGGAACAGGGACTTTCCGCCGTTTCCCGCACATGCATCCACAACAAATTCTCCCGGCTTTGCCCCCGTAAGAAGTGTAATGAGCTGGCTGCCCTCATCCTGCACCTCAAAAGCCCCATTCGAAAAAGCATCAGTTCTAAAAATCCCCTCTTTTTTATCAACAACAAGACCGAAAGGCGATAATATTGTGGGTGATGAAGTATATCCCTCATGTTCCAGAGTTTTCTGGAGTGAATCGCGTTTTGTCTTCAGGGGATTTACGCGTATTGTTAAAGGAGGTTCGTGATTATTGGCAGTGCATAGCGCTTCCACAATGCCTGGTTCATGAAACTCCTTGAGCCATTTTTCCACTATCCAATGCGGGTGCGAATGATATATTGAGATATACTCAAGAGGCATTTTTTCTTTATCCGGGAAGGTAACTTTATCATGATTTCTTATTATCCCCTCAACCGTTCTTTTTACAAAACCCCCGAACCTTTTCTCATCCACGCAAAGCGCCGTAGCGTTATTTATTATACCTGCTGGCGATGTTTCCATAAACACAGCCTGATAAGTGCAAATCCTGAGTATGTTGAGAATATTCAAATCAATCTCCGGGAGTGAGGCTCTTGATGCATGTTCTATAATGTAATCAATCCGTCCGCGATGGCGCAGAATTCCGTAAATGAACTCCACAACAGTTGCTTTTTCAGCAGTTGAAAAAATTTCTTTTTTAAAAAGCTCACCGAGCAGCATGTCAGGATATTTTTTCCCTGATATTATTGAATTCAGGAGATTGTGGATAACAAAATACGCTTTTTGTCTTATGAAAATGCTGTTATTTCTCAAAAATTATCATACCGGTTTTAAGATGAGCAAACTCTTCTTCTGTAAGCTCCTTTTTTGTGGCTTTTTCAGCAATTATGGCGCTGTTGCCCAGTGGGTCCTCGATGATAACGGTTATCTCATAACTACCTGCTTTTATTTTTTCCAAAATCGAAAGAAGTTCCAGTGCACGATCGGTTTTTTCTTTCTCGCCCCAGCGCGTCACCATTCCAAGTATCTCTTCAACCCTGTCAAGCACGCCTTCAATATTTGAGACAAAGGATTCAGAGGCGGGTCCGGGTTCAATATCTACCCCGAGTTCGGGTATCCTTATCGTCCCTGACGTGGAACGCACCACCCGTGCATCAAGGTCGTCCTTGTTTTTTATTTTCAATTCGTAACGCACAGGTTTACTCTGTGCCAGTATTAAAGTATCCGAATACCGGAAGCCGCATTCGCAAATGGAAGTGATATGCATCACCTCCCCGAAAAAAGGAATATTATCCGGAACCCAGTTTGTCAGGAGTTCCTTATTACAAAGCGGGCAAACGCTTCTGGTAACTGTTAATGGGCGGGTTGGTTCAGAGTTCACTTTAACTTTTGTCTGTCGATACGCACGCCGCGCGGGGTCACAATGACCTGGTCTTCCTTTATCATTGCAATATCGCCATGCACATCGCCAACAACCTGTTTTAAATCCTTAATCGCCCTGTCGAAAACCAGTTTATCCTTTTTTGCAGGCGATACATCAATCATAAGAATATTCCCACCGTATATCTGTTTCTTTAATTCCGGCATAATATCAAGCCCGGAAAGTTCAGCTATACGAATGAAAGTACCCGTAGGTTCATCCTTGAAACCTTCTTCGAATTCCGATAAATCAAGTTCTTGATATTCCTCTGCCTCTGATTTTGCCTTTTTCCCGCTTCCCAGGAACTTATCTAAAAATTTCGACGCCATGAAATAATCACCTTTACTCCTTACTGTTTATATCTATTTATTTATTTCTGTTCAAGCTTCCATAATTCATCCCCGACATAGTGGATGGATTTGACAGCCTTTCCTTTTCCTCCTACCATGTCTTTCCCGGGCATAAGGGCTCTTCCGATGGCAAGCGCCTTCCCATGAGCCTGTTCCACTACTATAACAAGGTCACCCTCCCTGATAGTGGGGTCAACATCAACTATTCCCGGAGCCATTACGTCAGCCCCGTTTATAATGAATTTCACAGCCCCCGGGTCAACCACAACCCTGCGCCGTACCGGGTTCAATTTAAGAGCGCCCTTTACTGTCGGGAATATCTTCCCTTCTATATTGAATAATAGCGGTTCACCGTCCACGAAAATAAAATCCCGTTCATCCGATTGTACATATTCAAGCTTTTTTCCGGTAAAAGAAGAGACATCTCCAAAGGCTTCCATAATATCATTGACAAGAGCCTTTTCTTCGGTTTTTCTCAATATATTCCTTGACTTGATTTTCATAAAGGGTTACGCCCCTTTATGACGTCCCGAGTCACGCCTCGGGAGGGCGTGTTGGGGTATGCTTTGCATACCCCTTCGTTTGATAAATATTTCTTAAAGGTTTTCATTTGTCACCAATAGTTTTAAATATTGTCCTGACCACTTTGGTGCACTATTGAATTAATAGTTTACTAATAATTAGGAGCGTTTTATGGGAAACAGACCCCTCGACATTCTAAACAATGCATTAAACAAATCAGTACTGATACGGTTAAAGGGCTCAAGGGAATTCAGAGGCGAATTGCAGGGCTACGATATACATATGAACATAGTACTGGAAAAAGCCGAGGAAATAAAAGAGAACGAAACAAAAAAACTTGGAACAGTAGTTGTCCGTGGAGATAATATAGTATTCATCTCCCCTTAAAATAATAAAGGTGATAATAAATGTCAAAAGGTACGCCATCAATGGGTATGCGCCAGCATAAGACCCATATAAAATGCAGAAGATGCGGTAGTGTTTCATTTAATACCCATACAAAAATGTGTGCATCGTGTGGGTTTGGTAAAACCAAACGAATGAGATCATACAAGTGGCAAGAAAAATGCGGATATTAAGGTGACCCCGGTTGCATGAAGAATGCGGTATAGTCGGCGTCTCTTATAAAGAAGAGGCGCCTGCCGCACTATCCATCTATTACGCATTATATTCTCTCCAGCACAGGGGCCAGGAATCTGCCGGCATAACCGTCCATGACGGGAACTGTGTCAAGACTTTAAAAGGCATGGGACTCGTGCCTGATGTTTTTAATAAAGCCGATATCCATAAACTAAAAGGCCATGTCGGTATAGGGCATGTCCGCTATTCCACTACAGGCAGCTCAAAGATTGAGAATTGCCAGCCACTTCTTGTAAGTTTCAAGAGCGGGACAATAGCAATCGCCCATAATGGCAATCTTGTCAATTCAAAAGAACTCCGGGTGGAACTTGAAAAAGAAGGCAGGATATTCCTTTCCGATTCCGATACCGAAGTCATAGCGCATCTTCTGGTTAAAGAACTCATGCATAATGAACTTCCCGATGCTGTCAGGGAGATGATGAAAAGGCTTGTGGGCTCTTATTCGCTTGCCATCCTGATAGATAAAACGCTTGTCATTGTCCGCGACCCGCTGGGAGTAAAACCCCTGTGTCTTGGGCGTATTGATAATGGTTTTGTCGTGGCGTCTGAAAGTGTAGCTATTGATATATTAAATGGGGATTTTATTCGTGATGTTGCCCCCGGGGAAATGCTGATATTCAGCAACGGGTCGTATGAAAGCCGCCAGCTAATTAAATCAAAAAATTGCGCGCATTGCGTTTTTGAATATATTTATTTTGCACGCCCTGATTCGGTTATAGACGGACAGCTTGTTTACAATGTCAGGATGCGCATCGGGGCAATGCTTTTCAAGGAACACCCTGTAAAAGCCGATATTGTTTCTCCCGTACCTGATTCGGGAATTACTTATGCAATAGGTTTCTCCAAGAGTTCAGGTATCGATTATATGGAAGGATTGATGAAGAACCGCTATATAGGAAGGACTTTCATCATGCCTGGCCAGGATATGAGGGAGACTGCTGTCAGATTGAAACTCAATACTATAAAGCCAAATATAGAAGGCAAAAGCATTGTGCTCATCGACGACAGTATTGTGCGCGGGACAACCTCGCGGCGGATAATCGATTTAATCCGCAAAGCTGGAACGAGGGAAATCCACATGAGGGTTGCCAGCCCGCCTATTATTTCACCATGCTACCTGGGGATTGACATGGCTACGAGAGAGGAACTTGTGGCTGCGCATAAGTCGGTGAAAGGTGTTGAGGCTTTGATTAATGCCGATTCCCTGGGATATTTGAGCATAGAAGGGCTTGTTAGTTCTATCGGGATTCCCATGGATGACCTATGTGTGGGGTGTTTGAGCGGCGTTTATCCTGTTGAGATTCCGGGGGAGAAATGTTCAAGAAGGCAGTTGAAGCTAAGTGAGTTTTGAGAGAACAGGTGCTTTTTAAACGTTGTTATAATAGTTTTTCAGCAGTCTCTAATATCTTTACTCCTTCGATGAGTAAAGTTGCCATCTTGTTACCCTTCTCAGTAAGCCTATATCTAACTCTTTTTCCTTTTTCTTCTTGAGTAATCGAAGCTTCAATAATCCTAAATTTTTCGAGTTCTTTAAGCCTTCTTGATAGCGTATCCGAGTAAATTTTTAATCGACTTTGAATTTCATTAAACGCAAGCGGCGCATCTTTTAAGGCTATGATTATATCGATAAGGAACTTCTTGTGTAATAGATACATGCAGACTTCGGAAGTCTTTTAACATAATGAAAAATAAGTAAGTAAATACAATTATACTTTTATAATCGTATTAAGAAAGGTTTATAAGAGTTTAAATTGCTATACAGATTGATAAGGTGGTCAAATGTATTGTCAAAAATGTGGCACTCAAAACCCTGATGGTGTAAGTTTCTGCACTAAATATGGAAACAATTTGAAATCTGTAAAACAAGAAAAAGAAAGAACAGGAATCACTGGAAAGTTAGGAAAAATGGGCGTTCCTGGATTCAGGTCAGGTAAAACTTGGAAAATGGTTTTAGCTATTTTTGGATATTTCTTTATTTTTTCGATATTAATAGGGTTTATTTTTGGCTCAAATAATTCTGGCACAAATGCGTCTTCAACGCAACAAGCACAGAATTCTAAGATTGGTGATAGAGTTATAGCAGGGGATTTTGCATACACTTTCACTGGTATGACTACATCAAAGCAAATTGGAGACTATCTGAGTGATGGAACATTTTTGGGCAAAAAAGCCGATGGCAAATTCATAATCTTGGATGTGACTATTGAAAATGTTGGAAAACAATCTGAAGACATATTGATAGGTTCTAATGTAAAAATAATAGATGACCAAGGAAGAAAATTTGAACATGATACTATGGCTGAAATTTATCTAAAAGCCGAAGCATTTACCTTTACACAATTACAACCAGGCTTACCTAAGAGTGGAAAAATAGTATTTGATGTTCCTGAAAATCTCAATGGAAAGATTGAACTTTCCACTGGTTTGTGGTCTTCGGATTATAAATATGTTCTATTGACAAAATGATAAAATGTCAGAACTATAGAATACACTATAAAAGGTAAAATGTTTTGTAAGAATTGCGGGCAGGAAATGGCAGAAGATGCTGTTTTCTGTCCAAAATGTGGAACTAATCAGAGAATCGAGCCAATGAAAGAAAAGTCGAGAACTACTGAATTGGTATTAGGTTTACTCGGTGGTATATTTGGATTCTTCGGAGCGTTCTTTGCAATAGGTGTTGGCGGTTTAGCTGGAGCTTTTGGGGCTTCGGGAGCATCTGATGTTGTTGGACTTGGTTTTGCTGCAGTAATCTTTTCAATAATCGGGATTGTTGGGGCGGTATCAGTAAAATCAAAAACACATACAGCAGGATGGTTAATGATTGTCAGCGCATTTGGAGGGCTTATTTCCATAAGCTTTGCCTTCTTGTTACCCTTCATTCTCTTATTAATTGGCGGCATTATGGCTTTGAGAAAATAGCGTGAACCAAAATTGCCATAAATTGGGTTTAAATTAGGAATAATAGTACTTTTTTGGTTTGGGCAGATGCACCCGTTATTTATTCTTGAGAATTTTAACCATGTCGTCTGTTGCTCTATATTTCTGTTTTGAACTTCTTGGTTTATCCGGGATTGTCCTTATTAATAGACCAAGTTGTATCAGCTTATTTAATCGTCTTTTTCCGGCTCCTGCTTTAATACTGTATCCGAGTTTCTTTAGAATTTCACTTGAAGAGAGAGGATTTTCAGCGCAAATCATGAGAATTTGAATTTCGTCATCAGTTAATTGAGTCTTATCAACTTGGCTCTTATCAACTTGGCTCTTATCGACTTGGCCCCTGTCAATTTTGCCTCTCTCAGCTTGTTTCTTGTCAACTTGGCCCTTATCGACTTGGCCCTTAACAACAGGTCTCTGATAAATAATTGTGAAAAATTTGTCAATCTCGAATTTTACGTTCAATCCTCTTTGCTCCACAGCATTGCGTATCCGGTTGATGCCAGACCCCACTTTCTCGATTAAATCCAGTCGATAGAACATATCAAAAATAAAAGGATTTCGAGCTACACTTTTTCGCCCCAATTCTTCCATGCCAAATAAGAGTTCTCCAGGATTGCTTATCTCTACCCTGTCATCAAATATCTCTACCATGACCCTTGCGCCTTCTTCCAGATAATCACGATGGATTATCGCATTCAGAACGCCTTCCCTCAAAGCTTCATAAGGAATTTCCGGAATCTCAAGGCGCGGTCCGGCGTCTTTAATTTCATATTCAAGGCGCAGATGCTGCTGCAAAAATTTTATGGCATTTTCATAATCTGTTAAAGGATCATCTCGAAAATCTTTCCTGTCAAGTATCTTCACCTTATCTTTCCCTTTGTAAAGGACGCAGGTAACGTAAGCCTGGCGCAGGTAAAGCTGCCTGTTCTTTCCGAAAAACAGTATCCCTGCATTGTTTATTACGAATTTTCCGTTTGCCTGCCCCATACCGAGATTATGAAGTATATCCTCTTTATCTCCCGATTGCGTTATACCCATTCTTTTTATGATGTCATTGAACCTTGGTTCATCAAAATCCGCAGGATATTTAAAATCAGTCCTTAATTGTGTTTCAAACCGTATCTTTCCGGTTTTTTGCGCATAATAGAATATCTCTTCACGGCGCATCTTCTGGGAATTCGCTCCTTCACGAAGAAAAAATCCATCGCTGCACTGCACAGGCTTATCACGGCTTTCAGGAACGGTGACGATGATTATTTCTTTATCATCATAAGTTAAGGACTCTATCTGAAGAGGCACGCGGGGAGTGCAGCTATTGCCGATGTCCTGAATGCGGGATTTCGTATCATTTGTGAGGGATGCGCCGACTATTTTGTTATTATCATTAACCCCGATGAAAATCCTACCGCCTGCGGTATTGGCGAAGGCGACTATTTCTTTTGCCAGGGATGATGAAAAGGAGCTTTTGAATTCGATGAGTGTTCCTTCTCCTTCCTGGAGTATCTGTTCAAATTGGGTTTTTTTCATACTTTTTCCGTCTCATCCAGCCCTTTCACCACCATAAGCTCATTCCCACTGATGTCCATAACTTTCATAGCAATGCGTAGTTTCTCGTTTCTGCCGGAACTGCGCCTGCAAACCAATATCGGGGCGCAGGGTAGTTTCCTGCTTGTGGTCGTAGGACTCGGCAGTAGTTTCAGCTTTAGCTGTTTTTCTGTTATTTTTTCCCCTTGACATTTTTACTCCTTGAACCTGAAATCTATTGTTTCTATGGCATAATAGCTTTTAAATATTTCTAAATGTCATAAGAAGCGCATAAGGATACTCAAACCAAACCAGATTAATACGCTGTAATTATTTCCGGATTTATAAAAAGAGGTATAATCTTATGGAAAAAGAAGTAAAAATATGGTACGATAAAGAAGGTGACTACCTTGAAGTCATTTTTGAGAAAAAGGCAGGATACTTCAAGGAAACGGAAAACGATGCAGTGATGGAAAAAGTTGATACCAAGGGAAACGTTATTGGTTTTTCTATCTTAAAAGTAAGCGCGTTGAAGGCAGAAAGACCGCTTTCAGTCAGTCTTAAAAACCTTGCTGTCGCTTGAACGTATACATGATAAAATGCCTCTGATATTCAGGAAGTAATTTGAAAGACAGATTTTTGATACATTAACATAAAGATGGGATAAAACATATTGACAGAAAACTAAAAAAGAGAGAACCGATATTAAATACTGAGGCATAACAACTATGGGCATAATAAAAAGGCTGGGGCTGAATTTCTCCTGGTTCAAAAAATTATTCAAGAAAAGGAAGGCAAGAATAGGGATATACGGTCCTCCCAATGCCGGGAAAACCACGCTTGCGAACAGGATTGTGAGGGACTGGACAGGCGATGCCATGGGTTCTGTATCCCATATCCCGCATGAGACCCGCAGGGCGCGAAGGCGTGAAGGAGTGACCATCGAATGCAACGGCTCATCCGTGACCCTGGATATTATCGATACCCCGGGACTTGCCACCAAGATTGATTTTCATGATTTTATGGCGTTTGGCATGACAGAAGATGAAGCCAAAAGGCGCGCCAAAGAAGCCACCGAAGGTGTAATTGAAGCCGTGAAATGGCTCGATGACCTTGACGGCGTAATACTTGTTATGGACGCTACGGAAGACCCGTACACGCAGGTTAATGTGGTCGTAATAGGCAACATGGAAGCGCGGAAACTTCCACTTTTGATAGCAGCCAACAAGATTGACCTTCCCACCTCGTCCCCGGCAAGGATTCACAGCGCCTTCCCGCAGCATCCACTCGTGCCGATTTCGGCTCTGGAAGGACAGAACATAGATGCACTATATCAGCAGATTTCAGAACATTTCGGGTGATTTTAAATGAAAAACTTTATGAAAGTTTTATCAAAAACTGTTGCGTCGGTTTACACCGCGCACACATATGGCTTCGCCATATGTGGACACCGCATAAAGCGAGGTGTCGCTTTATGATTAAAGGAATTCAGATGGATTTAATTTCAGAGGATAAGCTCAATGGTATGACATCGATGGAAAAGGTGCGGTTAATCCTGGATGAGGTAAGAAACGGGAAAATTCTTGTACTTGAGACAGGACTAACACCAAGTGAGCAGACAAAACTCATAGAGCTGACTATGACAGAGATCGCGCCTGATGATTTCTCGGGAATTGAAATCGAGAGTTATCCTGTAAAACAGAGCGATACGTTTTTGAACAAACTGCTGGGAAAAACCTCCCTCAAGACAAGGCTTACGGTTATTGGTCCCGCTTCCCAGTTAAAGACGATAAAAAAGGACAGGGATTTAATAAGCGCCTTCGTTTCAACACCATAAACATGCCTCATAAATGCACACGATGCGAAGGTATTTTCAAGGACGGCGCAGCCATAATTTTGAACGGCTGCCCGAAATGCGGCTGGAATAAGTTCCTTTATGTAAAAGAGGCGACTGAACCCCATTCCGAACCCAGGATAAAAGAGGCGATTCCACCCGCAGCTTCAAGATTTATCAAAGAGGTTGATGAGATTCTTGGGAATAATGTTACGCAGCCCGAATCGAAAGAAGTGAAACCAGAACCGAAGCCTGAAGAAATAGGCGAACGGGTGGAATCAGTGAGAATAGTATCTCCGGGTTCATATGAATTAAATCTTGAATCACTGCTGGAAAGAGATGAAATCGTAATGGCGCTTAAAGAAGATGGGACATACCTTGTACATTTGCCCTCGGTCTTCCAGAAAAAGAAACATCATGAGCGGTAGTATATATCGGGCGTTGAGTATTGGCTGGTGGAGTATATATAAAGCTTGCCCTTGTCTTCTCTAACTTGTAAATCGTAGGTTCTGCCATCACTAATTTTTAGGAGCGCTTTATCCTTATCTTTATCGAGCACGATTTCTACTGAGTTTTCATCGGTAAAGACCCGGATAGTTTTATCATCATCAGCTTTGAGTATTTTTGCATTTTGTGCCCAACTAATATCAAGGTCATATTTTAAGAACCTTATGAGCAAGCTTTCGTTTCCTATGACGTTATCCCAGGTAAACAAATACTTATTTGAATATTCAGTAGGGCGCAGGGAATCTGTCGTGTATACAATTATTGTGTTTATACTGGCCCCAAGCCTGCGCGAATCGTGTAAATAGAAACCTTTTTCAAGCCGCGAGATGTTTTTCACGTTGAGAATAGTTTTGTCCTGATTCATTTTCACAATATCATAATCAAAATTCGAGAAGATGTTTCTTATTTTGGGTTCAATGTTTTTACTTCCAAATAAGAGAATATACATTTTTGGAATTTTACCAAGGTCATAATTCACTATGAATGTGGCATCGGTTTTATCAAAATTAATAGTAAGTGAAGTAATCTCAAAAGCACGATTTGCCGGTGTACCTTCTGATATTGGAAGTATTGATGCGAAAACCAATATAATGAAAATTACCATGATTGATTTTTTCATCGGCGAATTACCATGTACTCTGTAAATATATCTTTTTGCATCATTTTATTGAGAAAACACAACAACGATAAAAAAGAAAGTTATTTGATGCATTAAATCATATCTTTGGTATTATGGAAAAAAATGATCCTTTTTTTACAGCATCTATGGCATCAATTGTATATTTTGTCATTTTCGTCGTGCTAAAATATTTCCTGCAAAATAAAACCGTGGATTGGCAGAGCGCTTCATTGGGTGCAGTTGGTTTCTGGATTGTTATTTTTGTTGTACATCATTTACTTAATAGACGTTATGGAAGTTAATTTTACATCTTTATATCATATTGCTTTTTTTAAAAATAAGTACACTATGTAAGCAATTATCAAAACTGCCAGGAGCCATAAAAGCTTAAACAATATCCCTATTATAAAAACTGCAATAACCAGGGCAATAAGAGCAAAAATAATATCTTTGGTTTTCATTTCGTAATAATTGATTCTTTTCGGTACTTAAATCTTTATCCTGCAAAAACCAATAAATGAAATAGCATGCGCATAGGAATCATCCTTCATGGTCCTGAGATTATCGATGTGGGTTCAGCAAAGCGGATAATCGATATATTCAACAGTGAGCATGATGTCATACCAAAGCTTGGCGGAACGATGGGGAGAACGGCGGTTCTTGATTCCGGTCTTGAAGATATTATCGATATATCACATGGATTCACGCCGAGTGAGACCATTTTCTTTTTGAAAGACAGGATAGACCTTGCGATACTGCTCAACCACGGAAAAACGCTTGATACCGGGCGCCATTTCGGGCGTATTGTAGCATCGAAGGTTGGTGAAGATATACCGTTCGTGCATATCGAGCGCCCGGATTTCGATGGCATGATAATTTATTATAGTTCTCAGGTAAAATCCTTCGCTGAATTTGTAAAAAATACGCTGGTGGAATCAGGCGGTTACGACCTCCCCTTAGAACCGGGAAAAGCCGCGCCGTCACATGTGAGAGTGGACGGGGACAGAATCATCCGCCGCATAGCAGGCGCTTTTGCAGGCGAGAACATCCGCCTCGATGGGGTCGTAATCGGGGAAATAACAACCTCCGACCCTGAAATAATATGCAAAGATGGCAAGTTAGTCGAGGTTCGGGGAATAAGAATAAAGCCCCACGGCCTTGAAAAGCTGGAAAACAGGAAAATCAATCTTTTCTCGGCAAAGGTCAAGACTGGAAGCATCAGGCGAACCAGGCAAAAGCCAAAGATAAAAAATGTCAGGCGTAATCAGCAAAGCAAAATCGCCATAATCGACCACTGCGCCGAATCCACGTTCGAACTTGTAAGAGATGCGGGGCTTGTCATAACCGTGGGAGACGATACCACAACCATCGCGGCAGACATATTGACGCGCCTCGGGATTCCTGTTATCGGGATAATTGACGGGGATATAGACGGCGTTCTTGAGAATTCGATGGTTCCGGAAGGCTCGGTTATTGTCCGTATGAAAGCCGGATTTGATGATGTTGTGGGCAGGGAAGTGTTTGAGTTATTAGGTAAACATGAGAAGAGCATACATAAAAGAGACGAATTGCTTGCAAGGATACTTGCTCTGGCTGAAAAATATGTGGTGGATGTGGTGTATTATTGAACAATCAGAATTTGTTAATATACATTGAGCAATGTTATTAGCTAAGAGGAATATTAATTTAATTAAGAAGGTAATGGACTCGAACATGCTTGACCACATTAAAAAATTGATTAAAAAGAGTTATTATGATGTAAAGTTGCATACCCGAAATAGAATGATAGGGCGGAACATTAAGATAAAAGAGGTTAAAGAAGCGATTGAAAATGGCGCGATAATCGAAGAGTATGTAGGTGATAAACCTCTGCCGAGCTATCTGATATATGGTAAAACATCAGAGCTAAGACCAATTCATGTTGTGGTAGGTGTTGATGAGGAGGTTGTTGCAATAGTTACAGTTTATGAACCAGACCCGGATAAATGGATTGACTTTACAAAGAGGAGGTAATTATGCCGAGACTAAAAAAATGCCCTGATTGCGGTGGAAAAATGGAACGAGGCAAAACCAAGTTCATAACCGAATCTGAAAAAGGATTGATAACGATTGAAAATATTGATGCAGATATCTGCACAATCTGCGGTGTTGAATACTTAACAGCAAAATCAGATGAGTACATAGAAAATATCGTGGAAAAGATATTGGCTAAAAAAATTCCATCTCATCAAGAAACGGTATTTCGAGTCGCTGCGGAAGCATAGTTTATTAGTGTATATACCATATACAAGGTGAGATATGAGCAGTGCAGTGCATAAACTGTCAAAAGAAATCGGAATTAAAGAAGATGAACTAGTAACTGTCGGAGTACGGGCATATATAAAATCCGAACTTGGAAAAATAGAGGCGCAGCTCCATGCTCTTTACCACAAGTACGGAATACGCTCCATTAAAGACCTGGAGAGTGCAATAGAGAAGGGAACGGTAGTCGAGTCTGATGTTTTTGAAGATCTGACTAAGATAGACTATCTGGAATCTGAAAAAACAAAATTAAAAAAACTCATCCGGACCGTATAGATGATAGATTCCCTCCTCAAAAAGCTTACTAATATAGCAGAAATTGAGTTTGCAGATATAGTGATAGGATACGAACTCATCGAAGGAAAACTGAGATTGTATATTGTAGATGAATCTTTCCTTGACGTGTGGTTTTCAAGACAGATTGAAGGAAGATACGCGTATCACTGGGAAAGAAGACATGTAGATGATACAATTTACAGATGGGATAACGCCAGGCATGAAGCATGGAAAAATGTCAGTACATTTCCGCATCATTTTCACAATCGTGTAGACGGTAATGTAAGCGAAAGCGTTTTGTCTAAAGAGCCATCCGAGGATATTAGATTCATTTTAGAATTTATTAGGGATATAAAGGCTGAATATGAAGATAAGCGGAAATAAAATTATCATGCTCAACCCCATCAACATCGGTCATCTTTCCACCGTGTACCACACTTCCTTTATTTTAATGGGCACAGACTGGCTGGATAAAGCAGGCATCCACGCAAACTGGAAACTTTTTGCCTCAGGCCCCGACATCGTTAAAGCCTTCGCAAACGAGGAAATCGACATCGGGTATATCGGTTTGCCTCCAGCAATCATCGGCATCGACCGGGGAATTCCGATTATCTGCGTCGCCGGAGGGCATGTGGAAGGAACCGTGCTGATTGCCCGGGATAAATACAGGACTCTTGGTGATTCGGGAAGCTTGAATGCTGCACTTTCGCAATTTGAAGGAAAGAGCATCGGCTCCCCCCCGAAAGGCTCAATCCACGATGTCATCATCAACAATGCTATAAATGAGGCAAAGTTCAACATTGAGGTTAAGAACTTTACATGGACAGACTTTGTTCTTGAGGCGCTGGTGGATGGTGAAATCGATGCAGCAGTCGGTACGCCGTCTCTTGCTGTTGCCGCTGCGCGCGCCTGCGGCGCAAAAATAATCATCCCGCCACATGCCCTGTGGCAAGATAACCCAAGCTACGGGATAGTTATCAGGAAAGAATTGATGCAATCTCCTGATGTGATTTTGAGTTTCCTCAAACTCCATGAAAAAGCGAGTAACTTCATCAGGACAAACCCGCAGGATGCAGCAAAAATGGTTTCAAAACTCACAGGTATTGTGGACGAAGAGTTTGTGGTGAGCGCTTACATGGTCTCCCCGAAATATTGCGCTTCCCTGTCAAGCGAGTTCGTTCTCTCGACAATGGCTTTTGTGCCCGTGCTCCACAGGCTAAAATACATCTCAAGGCTGCTTTCAGAAAACGAAATATTCGAGTACAGTTTTATTAAAAAGACCCATAAAGAACCGCCGCATTATAATTCAATTATACGTTCGAATCAGCCCTTATAGAATGGTTCTCTTTTATCCATTGCAAGCTTCATTAACTCCATGATCTCATGCGGTTCTTTATTATTCACATCCACAAGGTTATCATTCCTGAAAAGGCAGGGTTTCAGCCTTCCATCTGAAGTGACGCGAAGCCTGTTGCAATTGGCGCAGAAATGCGAATTATCAATAGGCTGGACAAGCTCGACTTCTACGCCTCCGATATGATACTTCTTTCTCCTGTGCATAGCCCTTTCTTCAATTTTTGAGGCTCTGGATTCGAGGAATTTTTCAATTTCATTAATATCAACCTGATATTGCGCAGTTCTCTGGAAATCCATTAATTCTATCAACTGGAGGATAACCTTCCCTTCATACTTCCTGATAAAATCCATCATTTTCAGGATTTCGGTATCGTTTACCCCTTTGAGAAGCACCATATTCAGTTTAACAGGCGTCATGCCCCAATCGACGGCAGCATCAATCCCTTCCAGTACTTTACTAATATCTCCTCCTGTGACTTTCCTGTATTGTTCAGGCGAAAGAGAGGGAAGACTGATATTGATGCGGTCAAGCCCGCTGTCTGCAAGGCTTTTCGCCCTTTGCGCAAGAAAGGTTCCGTTGGTTGTAGCCGAGACATCCTTGAGATCTGGTAGTGATTTGATGATATCCTCAAAATCATTCCTGATTAAAGGTTCCCCGCCAGAGAATTTCACCCTGTCCACCCCGAAAGCCTGAGAAGCCTTCACTATATTTCCAATAGTCCTAGCGGTCATCTCATTATTTATTTCCCGCGTTTCACCTTCACGATGGCAATACAGGCATTTCAGGTTGCAGCGGTTGGTAAGGGATATCCTGAGACTTCTTATCGTCCTTCCGTATGCGTCTGTTAACTGCATCATCGCCGGCCTCCTGTCACGACCCTCAGGATTTCCACACTGTCAGGAGTCACCTTTTCATCCAGCGGTACAGGAATGCCTTTGCGGAATACCAGGACGATTTCAGGATTTATATTAAGAGATTTTAGCATCTCTTCATACGTTGAATCCGATGAAAGTTCCAGGACCTGCTCTTTGACACCGCCTGAAAGAATTTTTACTTTTACCTTCACTTATATTTCCTCAGGCAGCTCCTCCAGCTCCCCTTTTGTTTTCGTTAAATCCACAAGATGCTCATCCATTAATTTGTTCTCCTGAATCTTTCGCTTTTTTTCGCCTTTTCTTTCAAGTTCCCGCTTTTTAAGTTTTGACATGATTTTACCTCGCATCTTTTCAAGTTTAAATTGATCTTAATTTCTAACTGAGTAATAAGTCACGGTGAGTTTGAAAATTACTTGTTCCTCTGTCTCTAATCTATACTTGGAGCCATCTATTTATTAACTTTATGTATCAAAGCGATTACCAAACTCTTTTCTCTATTTCTTAACTCACAAGTTTATATTCCCGGCTACCACATCCAATTTTTTCAGCAGCTTCGATATGTACCCATGGATTTACGCCCCATACATTGTATATCGATTTTCCATCCGGTTTCATTCTCCCGTTAATTAAATCGATTGTCGCAGAATCAATTGCCACAGGGTCGCGCCCCGCCAGGATACCTATGTCTTCAACAAAGCGCTCACCTGAAAAATTGAAGCAATCGCAGCCCGGCGTTAAGTCATAAACCCAGTTAATATATCCAATCCGTCCATTCAGCGCTTTTATCGGGCCAAGCGAGGCTTCACCCAGCCTCTTTTGCATTTTATCGGTTGCGTCCGGGGGAGGAATTATCGCCTCCTGCTGGCATGCATCAGCGCAGGACAGTTCACCGCAGCATTTTGTATGGTCAATTTCAGGTGGCGTTATGGCGCCCCACGGGCATATTTCAACGCAATCCCCACACTGTGTGCATTTTTTAGGGTCAATAGTTGGCCTGCCAACCTCATGCACCTTTATCTTTCCTGCCCTGTCAAGACATCCCATGCCAAGGTGCTTTACTGCGCCCCCGAACCCTGAGGCGGGATGACCTTTTCCGTGTGAGATGACTATCATCGAATCGGCGTCTGCGATGGCAGAGGCAACTGTAATGCTGCCAAGCGCTTCCCCATTAATCTCTATCTCTTTGCCATCGCCGCCTCTTAAGCCGTCAGCCACAATAAAAGGGGCGTTCATGCTCGCATGTGTAAAACCGTTCATTGAAGCGCCTTTAATAAGGTCAGGCGCGTTCAGTTTCATCCCTTTGTATAATGTAGTGGTGTCGGTCACAAACGGTATGCCTCCAGCTTCCAGTACAAGGTCAACCACCGTTCGTGCAATTACAGGTCTTATGTGAGTCGTATTCCCATATTCCCCCGGATGTATTTTTATTGCTACAATATCACCTTTTTCAACAGGCGAAATATACGGAAATATTTTCTTTATCTGTTCAGGCTGGTTATCTTCAGGCTTTGTGATTTTTGCATCTTTGAATATTATATTACTCAGGAATATCCCTCCACGTCTGTTTTGGTTTGTGATATTATAGTATTTAAACTGCATAGTATTAAAACCACGATATTTATATAACCTGTAGTTAATATGTGGTTAATCAAAAACGGGTTAAAAAAAAGGGAGATGGGTTAATGTTAGAAACATCAAAAGAAAGAGTAAAACTGCTCAAAGCCGGTATCCCCGGCAAGAGAATAGAAACAATGTATATAAAATTCAATAATTTCAAGATAGTCCAGAAACCCGTACTTTTTGAGCTGGTTGAAACCAATTCAAGAAATATTGAAAATCATAACAGCCGAAAGCTGTGAAAAAACATCTTTTCTTAAGATTGCTGTTTAATAAAATTTATATGCGCCAACTGCGTTAGCAGACGAGCCTATGACTGTAAATGTAAATCGTTATAAATGCGGATACTGCGGGGCATGCGTGGGAGTATGCCCGGTCGGCGCGCTTGAACTGGTTGAGACCTGGATAGAGGTGGATAATACCTGTACCAGTTGCGGCGTGTGCGCGAAGATATGTCCCGTGGGCGCGCTGGTGGTTGTGAAATGAAAAATAAGTATGATGTAATCGTTGTGGGTGCAGGCCCGGCAGGTTCAATCACCGCAAAAACCGCTGCTTTGGGAGGGCTCGATGTCCTGCTCATTGAAAAAAGGCAGGAGATAGGCGACCCGGTAAGATGCGCCGAAGGCGTGAGCAAAGAGGGGTTGAAAAAGCACATACAACCTGACCCGCGATGGATAGCAGCAGAAGTAAAAGGTTCCAAGATACTCGCACCTGACGGAACTGAAATAAAAATGTCAGAAGAGGCCTCAAGCGGAAAGGCTGGTTATACTCTTGAAAGAAAGGTTTTTGACCGGGCGCTGGCGCAGCAGGCTGCCATGGCCGGAGCTGAAGTGATGGTTAAGACACGGGCGACCGGATTATTGCGGAACAACGGCAAAATAACCGGGATAAATGCTATGTATATGGGGGAAACACAGGAGATCAAAGCTGATATCGTAATAGGCGCTGACGGCGTGGAATCAAAAGTAGGCAGATGGGGGGGCATAGACACGTCATTGAAGCCCCAGGATATTGAAACTGGTGCACAATTTTTGGTTTCCAATATTGATCCAGGCGAGTACAGCAGGTTTTATATGGGAGAAAAATACGCTCCAGGTGGATATTTATGGGTATTCCCAAAAGGTAAGAACACGGCGAATGTAGGACTGGGGCTTCTCGGAAGTAAATCAGGGAATGTCAGGGCGATTACGCTCCTTGAGAATTTCATAAAGAATTATATGCCTGAGGCTAAAATCCTGGAAATGGTAGTTGGCGGCGTTCCGGTCAGCGGGCCGATTAAACAAACAATAGCAGACGGGCTGATGCTTGTAGGCGATGCTGCAAGGCAGTCTGACCCTTTAACAGGCGGGGGCATCATAAACGCAATGGATGCAGGGAAGATGGCAGGGGAAGTCTGTATCAGGGCTAAAGAAAAGGGGGATTATTCTGTCAAGACTTTGAAAGAATATGAGGATAAATGGCGCGCAACTATCGGGAAAGAGCTGAGCAAATCTCTTGCTGTCAAGAATATGCTTCTTAAACTCACGGATGAACAGCTAAACCAGCTTGCTCATTCGCTCAAGGGAATCGATACCAGCAAGATGCCATTGCCGCTCGTATTGCCGATTTTGTTCAAGAAGAACCCTAAGATATTGTGGGAATTGAGAACGCTGTTTGTTTAAAAATTAAAAAAAAATATTATTCTTTTCTAATTTTCATTCTTTCCCGAAGAAGCTTCTCATCATCGGGTGCATCTCCATCATCTGCTGGCTTGCGATATCCTCGTACAACCTGTACATGATGCTGACTGTGAGCAACAATCCGGTTCCGCCTGCGCCTCCCAGTGTCCCGAGAAGACTGGCTACGAGCGTAAGCAAACCTATGAATGCGCCGCCTATTACAGTCACCTTGGGGATATACCGCTGCATCACGCGTTCAAGCGTCACGCTGCTTCTGCGGTAACCGGGTATCTGCATCCCGGACTTCTGGATCTTTTCAGCCACGTTCTTTGCGCCCATTCCTGTTGTTTCAATCCAGAAGAGAGCGAATATTATGCCGCCGATTATGAGCATGAAAGCATCGGTCAGTACATGGAGCAATATCTGCCATATAGCCGGCGGCGCGACTCCAAGACTTGTGAACTGGGATGAGACAAGGGATGGAATCCAGTCACTGGGACTGTGGATAGGAGCAAGATAATACATAAGACCGTTTACAGGCGTAGCCTGTTTGAATTCACCTAATATATTAATACCCCTGCTTGAAAGGATAAGTCCCACCATCTGGATATTCGCCTGCAGCGCCCTCACCAATATCATGGGCAGAACGCTTGCGTATATCAGTTTCACAGGGAAGCGCCCGCGAGCGCCTCTTACGGCTGCGTGAGCCAGCGGGATCTCTATACGGCAGCTTTCAACGTAAACCACCATCAGATAAATTACGACTGTGCTTATCAGCGCCAGGATGCCGCCTTTCACCATTAAGAATAAAATCCCGTCACCGGACAGGAGATAATCAAGACCGATATTCGATGATGGACTTGCAATATATATCCATTTCGGGATTAGCCCAATCGGGAACCCGGTTTCATCAAGTTTCCAGTTAAATATGCCCTGCACAATTTGCTGCGATACGCCTGCAATGATGAACATTCCCACGCCCGAGCCTATGCCCCACTTGGAGACGATCTCATCCATATAGAGAATCAGTACGCCCCCGATACATACCTGTATGAATAATAATAACGTTATCACACTTACATTCACACCAAGTTGCGCTGCTAATCCTGCATCCGGGCGCATATAGCCGCCGAGGATTTGCGGCAATGCCTCAAGGGCTATCATTACAAAAACAAGGAGTTTCTGCAAACCCTGGAAAATAGCCTGCTGGTGCGGATTGGTAAGATCCATCTTGATAACATTTGCCCCCACAAGCAATTGCAGAACTATTGACGCCGTTACTATGGGCCCTATTCCAAGGACCATGAGCGAACCTGACGCGCCAGCAAAGAATGCACGGTAAAGCTCAAAAAGATCTATTGAGCTTTTATCAAGCCCGAACAAGGGTATGTTCGCCAGGGCAAAATAAAGGACCAGAATCCCAATGGTCCATCCCAGTTTCTTCTTGAAATGCACATGGCCTTCGGGACGCGATACCGCAGGAAGGCGATTCAATAGGGGGGCAAGACTTTCAAATGCCATATTCTTTTACTCTGCGTTAGGGGGCTGTGAAGCTTTTGCCTGTCCTTTGGCTTCTTCGATTTTCTGTTTTGCAACAGATGAGAATTCATTAGCCGTAATAAAGAGCCGTTTTGTCACTTTTCCACTGCCAAGCACTTTCTCAATACCGATATTTGCAAGGTCTATGTGGAATGCTTCGCCTTTCTTTTCAGCAAAGCCGTCTATCACCAATTGCTCTACGGCTTCATCGAGTTCACCTACATTGACGATGACTTTATCAGAAACAACCGATGATGGTCTTTTGAACCCGTGTTTGCCAAAGCTCAATCCTCGCTGCATTGACCGGACAAAGTGGTGTTTGCATGTGCCTGCATTCCCTCGTCCTCCACGGCTTCCACCGCCTCTCCGGTTCTTATGCGTGCCGCCGCCGCAGGTTCTTGAACCCCTGAATTTCTTTGTTTTTTGTTTGCTCATAAAGCGACACCTCGCTTTATGCGGTGTCCACGTATGGCGAAGCCATACGTGTTGTCTTTAATAAACTTTTCTAAAAGTTTAGCGACACCTCGCTTTATGCGGTATAGGGTATGCTTCGCATACCCTTCTTTTGGTAAAACTTTCCTAAAGTTTTTCATAATAATTACCTCATCTTGTTTAACAGGGCATTGATTTCAGCGCCATGGAATCCGAGGTCTCCCCCTTCCTGAAATGTCCTTTTTGTGCCTTTAAGACCTTTTCTTGCTGGATGCATCCTGAAAACAGGCTTTAATTTAGGAACGTCGGCTAAAGATGAGTTGCCTTCGCAAATGGCTTTTGCCAGTTCACCAAACGATTTGAATTTAGTATTCTTCGTAAGGTATTCAAGGGTCAAAGCGTCTCCGCCTTCGAGCCGTCCCCTATTTTCCAGTATCTGCGCAAGAGCTTCAGGACTGATAATGCCCCAGGCAATGTAATCTTTTGCTTTGTGAATCATACCCTTATAATTTGGCGTCTCCGGGAGTAATACACAATGATTTATCCTGTCAAGACGTATCATGCTCAGGGTATCCCTGATATCCTGTCGCGTCTTCACACCGCCGCGAAGTCGAACTGCTGCGTACATTTTTCACACCTTCATTGTTGTGGTTTTCATAAGTGCATCGTATGTTGCCTTGGCAAAATTGATAGTTGTTCGTGTTTCGCCATATACTTTTGTCCACACATCTTTTATGCCTGCAATTTCAAGTACTTTTTTTGCAGTTCCGCCGGAAGCTAAACCAAGCCCGCGGGGGGCGGGTTTAAGTTCCACTTCTACACTGCCTGCTTTACCTATGACCTCAAAAGGTACGGTATGGCCCAGACCGCAGCCGCATTCCCATGAGCCGCAGCCTCTCTTGATATTGATTATATTCATCTTGGCAGTATCTATCGCTTTTCTGATAGCTACGCCAACCTGAACATCCTTGCCTTCTCCAATACCGATAAAGCCATCGCCATTGCCTACAATCACTGTGGCTCTGAATTTTACACGCCTGCCGGAGTCTGTCATCCTCTGGACCATATTGATATCCAGGACTTCATCTCTTATTTCAGGAAGCAACGCGTCAACAATCTGGTACTCCCTTATAGGCAGTCCCGACTCAAGGGCTTCGTTCATCGTGGTTACCTGTCCTTCCTTGACCAGTTTGCCGAGTCTTGTTTGAGGAACCCATTCCGCTCTCTGTTCTTCGAATTTTCTATCTGCCATATTTTCACCTGAATTCGCCTTGAATCTTTTGTTTTGTTGCCTCAACTTGCTCTGCAACGTTTGTTTTCCTGTATTTATCTATATGTTTGCCCATAATCCTATCGTCCGATGGGAAAATTGCCGGGTCATGGGGTATTTCAAGACCTGCATCTACTGCTCCTTTTAAAGCTGCAAATAACCGTCCACCCTGTGTTGTATGATATAACCCGGTGTCGAGTATTGCCTCTGTCTGTCCGGTTTTTTTTGCACGATGCCCGAGCAATAACCCTACAAGGTATGCGGATGCGATATTCCCCGTTCCCGCAGTATAACCGTATTTCTTCAATTCAGTGGTATTCGCCGAAACGAGAGTAATATCTCCCGATGCGGAAAATACTACTATCTGTGCAAGTGTATTTTTTGAACTTTTCCTGACCACAAGGCGGGGTTTTTTTGAGATTAGCAATTGTTTTCTTGCCCGGTAATCCGTCTTACCGCTTCTTACTCTTCTGAATTTAACTCTGTATCTTGCTCCTGTTGCCATGTTCACGCCACCTTGCCTTTAAGTTGTTCTATATTAGCGTTCAAGTGCGCCCTGCTTCGGAATTCTCCGCCTTTTGCTTTGCGGTATAATTTCCTGTATGTGGAAACATCAATGGTATTAGTGTCTCTTTTCTCTTTAAGAAGACTGCGCAATGCCCTGATTTTCTTCATCCACTGTTCTTTCTTGGGATTCCTTGCACCTTTTGCACCGTTTCTTGAGCCGTGACCTTTTCTATGTCCATAATCACGGGCCTCATCAGCTTTTCGTGCCCTTCCGCGGCTATTTCCGTTTATCTCTCGTTTGCCGATTTTATTTTCTCCGATCAATTTGCGGATATCTTCCCGCGTCAGGGCAGTGGAAATGTCAGTATAGGCTTCGGGGTTCATCCATACCCGGTTCACACCTATATCCATAACTTCTGCCGCCAATCGTCTCTGGTTCGCCAAATCTGTCATAAAGCGACACCTCGCTTTATGCGGTATAGGGTATGCGAAGCATACCCTTCCCGAGTCACGCCTCGGGAGGGCGTGTCCGGGTATGGTGCGCCATACCCGTCGTTTGATAAACCTTTTTCAAAGGTTTTTGATAAAACTTTCCTAAAGTTTTTCATGTCGCTACGCTCCTTGCGGGGTTTAAAATCTTCAATCCTAATTCAGCAGCTTTTTTCTCTATGATTGCCCGCTTTCTTGATCCAACCGTGCGAGCTATCCTGGCAGCCTGCCTGCCAACATTGAGAGCCTCAACATCTTTGGGGGTTCTCACAAGGACTTCCTCAAATCCGGATGGATGAAGTCCGCGAACTGCTGCCGGACTGCCATAGCCTGCCTCAACAAGCGGAGTTTTTCCTTTGACTGCATAACGTGTCTTGTTATGAATACCGTCAGGTCTCCTCCAGTAATCTGCAAGCTTCTTTTTCTTATGTGAATCAGTCTGCTTGAACTCTGGTTTCTTGCTTTTCTGTTTCTTCCTGACATTAAGAAGCCTTTTCATTTCTTCATCAAGAACAATGGTTATGGGCAGTGCTTCTGTTATTTCTTCCTGCTTTTCTTCTTCAACAACCATTTCATCGGCAGAAGCCTTGATCTTATTTGCAAGTTTTGCGCCTATTCCTTTAATATCTGCAATTTCATCTACGCTTGCCTTTTTTATCGAAGCGATAGTTACAAATCCTGCATCGTAAAGTAATTTTGCTTTAGCTTTGCCAACACCTTCGATGGTTGTGAGCTGTTTTATTGCCTCATCTTCCATTATTTTCACCGCCTCTCTACGAGGTAAACTCCGTCCTGGAATACCCTCGGGTCAAATCTTTTGATTTTTGTTGCCAGGTGGATGTTAGCTGCTGTTTGCCCGACATCTTCCTTATTAATCCCGGAAATAATTACATGGTCTCCCTTTATCGTGACCTTTGTATTACCCTGGATATTGGCCTTTCTTGCTTTCTTTTCACCAAGAAAATTGCCTATTATTACCTGCTGGCCTTCGATTTTCATTTGAATAGGAAAGTGAGAATAAACCACTTTCATCGTATACTCATATCCCTTGGCCACTCCTGTAATCATATTTTTCAAATGTGATTCAAGCGTGCCCAGCATTGCAAGCTGTTCCCGTCTTGGCATATCGGTCATAACAACGACCTCTGAATCACTTCTCTTTATTGTAATTCCAGGATACCATAGTTCCCTATGGAGCTGTCCCTGCGGGCCTGATATCGATACATTCAACTTATCGATATTGACGTTCACGCCCTCCGGGATTTCTATTGTTCTCTTCGTTTCCATAACATTCACCTAATAAACATAAGCAAGCAACTGGCCGCCAAGACCGCTCTCCCTGGCTTCGGAATGGGTCATAACACCATTTGGTGTGGTCAGGATAATAGACCCAAAACCCTTAGCGGGTAAGAACCTCTTTTCCCATGCCTCGAAATCAGTATTCTTTACAGCGTGCCGCGGCTTGATTACTCCGCATTTGTTGATTTTTCCTTTTAGCTGGACTTTAAACACACCGGATTTCCCATCCTCGATGAATTCGAAATCACCGATATATCCCTTATCCTTCATGACCTTAAGCACACTTCCTGTTACTTTTGAAGCTGGTCTGATGGTACATTCCGGTTTACCTGTACTTTCTGCATTTTTTATTGTTGATAATGCGTCTGCGAGTGGATCTAATAACATTAAAATCACCTACGTATATTTCTGGAAGCCCATGTCATAAGCAATATCCCTGAAGCACTGCCTGCAGAGGTATATGTCATATTTCCGAACAAGCCCCTGCTTCCTGCCGCAGCGTTTGCAGGCATTGGCACCGGCTCCAAATTTCTTCTTACTCCGTTCCATTTAAATTACCTCCGCGCCGTACTTCTCTTTTAAAAAAGAAATAGCATCTTCCTTTTTCAACCTGTGATTCATGGGTATTTTTTGTTTCTCAACCTTTCGGGTGTGTATCCTGTATCCGGGGCGCTTTATGGAAACATTTACGTCCATTCCATAAATGCCTATTGACGGATCGTATTTCATCCCCGGGAAATCGGTGTGTTCCTCAATCCCGAATGAGAAATTGCCATTCTCATCGAACTGGGATGCACTCAATTTATTTTCGATAATTTTCAAAGCGGTCTTCAAAAATTCCTGGGCATTCTTTCCTCTTAAGGTAACCTTGCACCCGATTGGTTCTTTTTTCTTTATAGAGAAAGTCGGCAATGTTTTCTTTGCTATTGCCCGAACCGGTTTTTGCTTGACTATTGCCTCAAGCAAGTTTTCAGCATTGATCAGCCGTTCACCGCTTTCTCCCGTGCCTATATGAACAGTAACCTTCTCAATTAAAGGGACTCTCATTGGATTCATATTTAAACCACCTTGATTTCAGGTGTGGATTCACCAATGACAAACACATACTCTTCAATTGTTTCGAATTCCTGTTCATTTGAGATGGCTACCATATTCGTTCCTGAACCCCTGACTTTGCGGATTTGTTTGATCTTCCCGATTTCTCCGGAGTGTTCTCCGCCGACAATCATAACAAGGTTCCCTGGTTTATACGGAATATGTTTGATGATTTTGCGGTCCGGGAAACCCAGAATGATAGTATCAATCGTATTATACTCATTGGATGCCAGGACATTGCTGCCGTCATGCAGGTTCAGCTGCACAGCGCCTTTTTTCACAATGGTTTTGTTATTTATCCTGCACAATTTCAAAGCATTCGCATCTTCCTTGTAGAGTTTGAACCTGTTCCGGGCATCCATCAGGACGCGATAATATTCATTGGTTGTCGGGATTGAAACTATATCGAAGAGGCCTACCATATGCTTATAATTCGTTCTTTTTACTCCATCTACGAAAACATTACCTTCATTAATTATTGTCCTGGCTTCCTTGCCTGTATTAGCAATTTTTAGCATATCCCTTACAACAACAAGTAATGGAATCCCTGTTCCCTTTGAATGCGACCCTGCATTGGCTCCAACCACCCAGTGATGCGTCTTTCTTGTAATCGGCCATGATGTTGGTGCCGCTACTCTTTTCTGATGTCTTGCCATTTAATCACCTAAGCGCTTTTCATCTTTGATTTCTAATTTTGTTATCATTACGTTCGAGGGCTGAACCGGTCTTGGTACTTCGGTGCCGTCTGATTTGGTGACGCTAACACCGTCTACGGTGATGGTCATTTTTGTAAGATTAACGTTGGCTACCTTTCCCTCTTTACCTTTATGATCGCCACGAAGGACTTTCACCGTATCGCCAGTGCGTACAGGTATGCTTTTAATCCCGTGTTTTTCCGAAAGTTCGGGACTCAGCATCGCGCCCAGCATTTTATGCCTCTTGTGGAGCGGCGCCTGGTATCTGGATTTTCTCTGTTTTCTTGGTTGTGTTGATACCATGTTTCTCACCTACACTATAATCGAGGCTGCTGATGATATCTTCGAGTACCGCTCGGCAGCTTCCCTGGCAACAGGGCCTTTTATTTCAGTGCCTTTTGGCACGCCTTCATCATCCACTATCACGCATGCGTTATCCTCAAAAGAAACCCGCAATCCATCCGGTCGCCTGAATTCTTTTTTCTGGCGGATTATAACTGCTTTGAAAATCTGTTTTCTCATTTCCGGGGTTCCTTTCTTGACGCTTACGATAAGAGTATCTCCAATACCTGCGCGAGGATATCTGTTCCTTACACCGCGATATTTTAATACTGAAATAACTTCAACAACGCGCGCTCCTGTGTTATCGGCAACTTCCATACGTGATGCCGTGTTTAGAGCGCGAGGTATTTTTGCCTTCATCCCTTTCATTTTGCCACCTCAATAATCACATAGGATTTTGTCTTGCTAAGTGGCCTGCATTCTGCAATCGTTACGTTATCGCCCTCTTTTGCACTTATGCAGGGAGGGTTATGGGCATGTACCTTTGTCTTTCTCTTCTCGTACCGCTCGAATTTTGCAATCTTTTTGACAAATGTTCTCTGCACAACTACAGTTTTATCCATTTTGTCGCTGACCACGACGCCTTTTAAAACCTGCCCTCTTACTGGCAGCGCTCCATGAAAAGGACATTTGGGATCAGTACATTCTTTTGCTGGCGATTGAACATCCAGCCCGATATCTCGTGTCATTATTATACCTCTTCTATTTCCTGAATTTTTTCTTAAATTTTGTCTGGATTCTGTTTTCGGGTTGCGAGAGCAATAATCTTCCATCGACTTTTAGTGTCAGCGGCAAGTAACGTTTACCGTCAACTGTCTGATGAGCTGTCCTCACCAATGATGGAATTGTGAACATAAATGATGAACAGGATTTTGATACTTTTTTCTCCTGTGCACCAGTTCTTATTGTAAGCATATTTTTTGTTTCATCTATTATTCGTCCCTCTATGCCTATGAGGGAACTATTTGTGCTGTCCACTACCTTTGTATCAAGACCGATGAGTTCATGGTGTATGATATTGTGTGGTGTCAGCTTCATTATTCTTTAGGCTCCTTTTGGAGTGTTTTAATCCTTGCGATAGTTTTCCTTATCTCTTTAATCCTGCCCGGGTTTTCAGGAGCGCCACCAGCCGATGCAACAGCACGTTCACGGATTAGCTCCATTTTGAGTTTGTCCAGTTCTTCCTGCCGCTCGGTTATGTTCATGTTCCTGATTTCATCGACTCGCAGTATTGCCATCACTTTTCCTCCTTCTTGTGGAGACGTGATGCCGGGTGCCAGTAATCATATTCAGAATGCTTGTGTTCCATGACATCCCCGTGCATTCGTTCTTCGATATTGCCGGTATGGCTTTCTTCTGCCGTGGTTATAGGTGTTTCAGGTGACTGTTCCGGCACCGCTTCATGTTTTACTTCCTGCGGGGCTGCCTTAACAATCTCTACAATGCCTGCTGCCGGTCTCTTTTCAACTGTTTCCTGGGGGCCTTCAACCTGGACGGTCTTAAACCTGCCCGGAAGTTTAACAGTAGGCCTGATTAACCGAACACGACATCCGATAACTCCCAGTTTTTTGATCGCAATAGCAAATCCGTCATCGACCAATTCCATCGCCGGGTTGCCTGCATGAAGCATATTACCGCCGACAAATTTTTCAGTCCTTTTCCTTGGGCCGGTCAATTTGCCTGCAATATCAATCTCGCATCCAAGTGCGCCTGATTCCAATATTCTGCGAAGCATGTTATGACCCGCTTTCCTGAAATAAAGGCCGCGTTCGATTGCGCCTGCAAGCCTTGAGGCCATCATCTGCGCATTCAGTTCCGGGATTTTTACTTCCTGGACATCTATCTGCGGGTTATCCACGCGGAAAACGGTTTCAAGGTCATGTGTAAGCTTGTGTATGGTCTTTCCGCCTTTTCCGATTATCATACCCGGTTTCTCTGCAAATATCGTAATCTGGGTACCCATAGGGGTCCTGTTGATATTCATGCCGCCGTAGCCTGCCCTTTCCAATTGTTTGGAGAAGTATTCCGCCATCTGCGCCTTGTCAAGGCCGTTCTTCACAAATTTTCTTTCAACACCCATTATTACGCCTCCACTATCATTTCAATGCTAACCGTTTCATGCCTCTTTGGCGTAACCCGTCCCTGCGCTCTTGGAAATCGTCCCATATAAGTATGACCTGTCTTTGTGCCAATGTGGACAATCTTCAGGTTCTGGGCATCGAGCCCTTTATATGTGGCATTGCTCTCTGCATTTTTTAATACCTTGAGGAATTCCTTTGCAGCTTTCTGCGGGTACCTGCCGGTGCACATTCCTTTTCTGTGAGGAACGCTCTTTACGTATCTCTTATAAGGAACTGCCTGCTTTAGCTCAGTGACATCTTCAAGAAACCCTCTTGCAACATGCACTTTCATGCCTTTTATTGCCGATGCTATCTCATGCGCATGCTTTTTTGAAATATGAAGTTCCTTGCCCAAGGCCTTTGAGGTTTTTTCAGGTTGGGGTTCAATTGAATAATTTAATTTCATGGTATCACTTCAATGGAATGAATTTGCTTGATCTTGTAGCTCCTATACCTGCTGCCCCGTGTGAAACTTTCTTTCGCGTCATCACGAATTCACCGAAATAATGACCAATCATTTCAGGAATAATATCAATTGGCACGAACTCTTTTCCACTATGAATGGCGATTTTCAGGCCAACCATTTCAGGCAGTACTATCATATCCCGCAAGTGTGTCCTGATATTCGGGTCCCTGATCTTGACTTTGTGCAGCAATTTTTTATGGTCTTCTGAAAGGCCACGCTGGATTGTGCGGCGCTGTCTTGCAGGAACAAGCAGTGCGAACTCGTCATGGTTCAACTTCTTGAGGTCTTCCAGTGTTTTTCCTCTGAATGTGAATTCTCCCTTCCTTTTGGGTATTTTTGATGATTCTCTTCTTGCCATGTATTATCACTTCTTTCCGGTTCTTCTTGCTGCAATAGATCCGACTTTCCGCCCTGGTGGTGTACCACGTGCAACGGTCTTTGGTCTTCCCGGATGCTGTCGCCCTCCGCCTCCGAAGGGATGGTCTACAACGTTCATTGCAACGCCCCTGCTTCTTGGCCATTTTGTTGCCCTGACTTTCATCTTGTGGAATTTCTTTCCTGCATTGATGAACGGCTTCTCAGTGCGCCCTCCGGCAGCCACAACACCTATTATAGCCCTGCATTTGGGATTGAGCCATTTCATCTCGCCGCTTGGTAATTGCACCACGGTCTTGCCTGCATCATGCGCCACAAGAATACCGTACATTCCTGAAGCCCTTGCGAATTTTCCTCCATCGCCCGGCTGTGATTCTATATTGCAGATAGGGATCCCTTCGGGGATTTCTGCAAGCACCAGGGTATTGCCTGGCTCTACAGCCGCGGAAATACCGCACTGTACGGTCTGGTTGACCTCAACGCCTTCCGGTATGAGCATTAATCGTTCCTCACCGTTGCTGAATGATATGCGTGCAATCGGGGCGGAGCGTGCTGTATCATGGATTATTTCAAGCACTTTTCCAGTAACAATCCCTTCCTCTACCTTTAAATGTTCAAGGTTTGCTTTGAATTTATGAGAGGGTGCTTTGTACGTCGGAGAACCTTTTCCCCTGCTCTGAGCAATAATTCTATGTCCCATATTATCACCTTAAAATATTCCTAACCTTGAGGCAAGTTCAGTCGCCGTGTTGGGTTCCTCAAACGTTACGATGGCTTTCTTTTTTCCTTTGGAAGTCAGCATCATATTTACGCCTGCCACCTTCACATTAAAGAGTGCCTCTATCTCTTTTTTCACATTAATTTTAGTATCGCTGACATCAACGATGAACTGGAGAACATTATCCTTTTCAGCCATCAATGTCGCCTTCTCTGTCACATACGGATGCTGAATCATAGCATTACCTCCTCAAGCTTTGCTATAGCCGATTCGGTAAATATTGTCAAACGTCCTGCATGTGTTCCGGGAGCCAATAATTCTGTGTTAAGCTGATCGAAAATAACAATATCCACTCCGGCAAGATTGCGAGCCGCTTTGACTATTCCCTTATCCTCGGCGGTCACGATCAAAATGCTCTTTGCATTCTTGTATCTCCTGCCTCTGAGCTTTCCTTTTCCTGCCCTGATGGTGGTTTCTTTTGCTCTCTCTATATCGTCCCAGACCTTTGCTGCTTCCAGGAAAGATTTTACATCTTTTGTTTTGGTAAGCTCTGCAAGATTATCAACTGCGATTAAAGGTAACTGTGCAGAGAATTTGTGTCCTCTTTTCGTTACGAGCTCTAGATTACCTGTCGCTGCAAGTGCTGACCTGATAGCTTTTTTGCGTTCTTTGTCATTGATTTTTTCTGTCCTGTCAGCTTCAGGCTTCGGGGGATGCGCCTGTCTTCCTTTAACAGCCTGTGGTATCCTTGCTGATTTGCTGCCGTTCTTTATCCTGGCAACTCTTGACACCCCGCGCCCGGGCCCCCATCCTTCTGCAGATGTCCTCAAGCCGGCGTACATATGCGGGCCGTAGGGCTGCTGGCGGTTCGCCTGGGCTGCAAGCACCGCTTTCTTTATAAGATCAGGACGGTAGGTTTCGTCAAATAGCGACGATGAAATTTTCTTTGTTGTATTTCCTGATAAATCGATTATGTTAATATCCATAGAATCACCCTTGTTTTGACTCAAGACTTATATACGTTATCTCTGGAGTCTGCGCCAGTACTTGTTTATTCGGTCTTATTGCCGGCCGTAAGCGCACAAGTCTTTTTACCGGTCCGGGCAAGCTGCCCTTGATAATGATATAATCGTTCCTTACAATACCGTAATTCAAAAATCCGCCCTCGGGGGTTACGGTTTTACCATCCTTACCGATTTGCATGATTCTTTTATTGAATTCGGTTCTCTGGTGGTAGCCAGTCTGTCCCAACTGTGGAACCCTCCAGCTTACACGCGATGGATGCCATGGTCCGAGAGTGCCTATTTCTCTCACACTGCCGGCTCTTGAATGTTTTGATTTCTGTAGCTGTATGCCCCAGCGCTTAACAGGACCCTGAAGCCCTTTACCTATTGTTACAGCGAGAGCGTCGATAATGTCGCCGTTCTTGAAAACATCATTTATACCGACGGTTTTGCCCAGAAGGGACTTTGCATATTCAAAACGTACTTTTAAATCAGTTCCACCGATATTGTTTTCCATGATTTCCGGCTTTTTCTTGGGGATGCCGGTTACCTTTTCAGGCAATGTGTACATTATAACTCTCAAATCCTTGGCAACCCCGTCTTTGATAAGCTGCTCTATTTTCGCAAGCGCCGCTGGCAAGTCATGTTTCTTTGGAACCGCGATGGCTCGATTAAGTTCTTTATCAAGCTCGGTTGTCCATGCTTCGGCTATTGCACAGGCGCCGTAAGTGGTATTTTTATAAACACGGATAGCTGCAACTTTCATTGCAGGTGCTTCCATAATGGTTACCGGTACTGAAATTTCCATCCCTGTGGTCAGGCTGTTTGGGGCGTCATCTTTCATAATCAGATGCGTCATGCCGGCTTTATATCCTGCAAATCCTAACAGCTTGGGCTCTTTTATCAGAGGCCACGCTCTTACACGGGGGGTTTCATTTCTTGCTCTTACTCGCGGGCTGTATGCAATAGACCCGCGCCTTGGTCTGTGGGGATGTGACATTTTTCCTCCTTTGACAATATGTAATACTAATACGTGGGATTTTTTACTGCAAGTTGCAAACCGCTCTGGTTTGCAAATATGTCTTCACAAATAGATTTTGATTTACATGCATTCGCAGGCATACGATTATCGCATTGGCCCTGGCAATTCATCAAATCCGACTTTGATCGACTTCAACTTGCGTAATATATACGCACCGTACTTTTCGCTCTAAACGAATGAGAAGTATTTAAAGGCTTTGGGCAATTTTGGTTTTTCCGGCTATCTCCACCAGTTCATTCACCACCGCCACGGCCACAGGCGTCCCTCCCCTTGTCCCCACGCAGGTGATGGAAGGCACATCCAGCGTCCTCACGCGCTCCTTTGACTCGGCGGCATTCACGAACCCAACTGGCGTCGCAACGAGCAGCGCAGGTTTAAGCCCGCGCTCAATCATATCGCATACCGTCAGCGCAGCCGATGGCGCATTTCCGATTACTATTATTGCTCCTGAAAGCTCTCTTTCAAGCGCCATGAAGCCTGCGCTTGTTCTTGTTGCGCCGGTTCTTTCTGCAATCTCGCTTCCGGCATCAAGCACGCACCTGACATCGCAATTATGCCCCCTCTTCGTAATCCCCACCTGCGCCATTTTAATGTCCGTGAAAATCGTGGCGCCTTTTTTAATCGCTAAAATTCCGGCTTTTACCGCATCATTATTAAACCTCATGAGGTCTGAAAAAGCAGGGTCACCCGTGGCCATCACGCAGCGCTGCCTTATCTTGTCCTCTGGCGTGTCGCCTTTCACTATATTGCGAACGAGCGCGCGGCTCTTTTCGCTGATTTCTCTTGCTTCTCTTGTGCGTGCGCCAAAATCAATGCCCATAGTTCAACCCTGACCTGTATTCGCACATGCAGCATACACGATAGAACCCGGATTGCACAGAGTACACGTCCACGTATGCCAGCGCACTGGCATCGTGTGCACGCAATCGACTGGCGTGACAGTCGACACGGATGCACACGGATCAAAATTATCCGTGAAAATCCGTCCAGTCCGTGTCATCCGTGTTCTATATTGCGGGGTTACTAATTTTTCATACCAAGCGCTATGTTTGCAAAGTTTTATTTTAACAACGAACCGGTACGAACTCAATACGAACTCCCGCTGAAAAAGTTCGTTGCGAGTTCTTTTTGAGTTGGTTGTTACCGTCATCTTTGCGTCCTTTGCGGTGATTAAAGTTAAGAGTCGCCGAACATTAGTATTCATATTTCCTCTGGTAACCTCTTGGCGTAATTATCCTGTTCTTCCACAACCTCGATTCGCTGTTCCCGATAAGCACAATCGTACTCATATCGATTTCATCATTATATTCCATAATTCTACCAAGCGTTGTTGCAATAACAGTTTCTCCTTCACGTGTTGCATTTTTCACGATTCCCACAGGCGTTTTATCGTTCCTGTATTTTCGTATGATCTCTATTGCCTTTCCAAAATTCTCCCTGCGGTTCCTGCTCTTCGGGTTATAAATAGCAATCACAAAATCAGCTTCAGCCGCGCTATCAAGGCGGCGCTCTATTATCTCTTTGGGTGTCAGGAGATCACTCAGGCTGATAACAGCAAAATCGTTCACCAGCGGCGCTCCGAGAAGTGAAGCTGCCGCACTTATCGCGGTCACACCCGGAATGACTTCGATGTTAATATCTTCGGCTTTCTCTGCCATTTCAAACACAAGGCCTGCCATTCCATAAACATTCGCATCCCCGCCACTGATTATTGAAACAACATGGTCTTTTGCGAGTTCAACCGCTTTCCTTGCCCTTTCAACCTCACCGCCCATCCCGCTTCTTATGATCTTTGAATTTTTTATAACCCCGGCAATCTGGTCAAGGTATGTGCCGTTGCCAATGACATAATCAGATTCAAGCAACACCTTTTCTGCCTTTTTTGTTAAGTGTTCAACTGCTCCGGGGCCTATGCCCACGACATACAATTTACCTTGCGATTGCGATTGTGACATTACCGTAAATCCTCTTTTTAAGTACCAGTTTTTTTTCATCAGACAATGCAAGCGCTGCTGGTTCGCATACTCCGTTCAATCCAAGCTGCTTCGCTTTGGACTGCGAAGGAACCTTAATAGAATTGATGAGTTCATGAGAGACGAATTTAATCTCCTTTCCTAACGAAGCTGCTGCATCAATGATACCCTGCTCGTTTTCTTTAATCGCAGCAGATGCGAAGTATCTCACATCCTCTACGCCGGAATTGATTTCCGAAAGCGCGCTTGTTATTGCATCCATTACCTCGCTTTTCCTGACCCCTCGATTGGCGCCAATTCCCACAATCAGCCCGCCCCGTTTCAGAACACTGACATCGTCATCCACAAGCACAATCTTCGGACCTTTTACATGCAGGACTTCAACATCCGTCTCAAGCAGTGCCATATTCACTTTTTTTGTTGAATCTTTGTTAATAATAGTGCATCCAAGTGTATCAGCAATTCCTTCAACCGATTCTTTACCTTTCACTTCTGTGGCCGTTGTTATCACAGGAGTTATGCCCATGCCTGCAAGCCCCCTTGCAAGTTCATTCCCCCCATGATGTCCTCCAAGTATGGGTATTGCAAAATTCAAACCCGAATCCACAACAACGACCGCCGGGTCTTTCCATTTATCGCGTATCAGGGGTGCAATGTTCCTGACAGCAATTCCCGTTGCCATCACAGCTATTATTGAATCGTATTTCTCAAAAGCAAGTTTAAAAGCCTCTTTTGAGTATGTAATTACATCCCCGCCTGTGAATTTCTTTATCTTTTCCGCGATATCAAGATTTCGGGAAAATGTGATTATTGCAAGTTCACCCATAAAGATGAGACCTCTTGAAGTTCTCAGGCGATAACACGTCCCCGATGATTATCATTGCAGATTTATTAATCCCCGCAGCCCCGACCTTATCAGCGATATCACCGACTGTCCCGAGAATCACCATTTCATCTTCCCATGACGCGTGATACACGACAGCGGCAGGCGTTTCCCTGGGATATGCCACCTTGTCCATGATTTCCTTTAGTTTATCCGTTCCAAGATATATCGCCATGGTCGCATTATGGCGCGATAGCTCCTGAAGTGAGTCTTTTTCAAGCGTGGTTCCTGCCGGTCTTGTGATTATCAGCGTCTCTGTAATCCCGTTTATCGTAAGCTGGGTTTTAAGCGAGGCGGCAGACGCAAAGAGAGACGTCACACCGGGAATGATTTCAATACCTATCCCGCGTTTTTTCAATCCGTCTATCTGCTCGACAATCGCCCCGTACAATGAAGGGTCGCCGCTGTGCAGCCTGACAACAGTTTTACCCGCCTCTACGCCTTCTGCAAGGATATCAACTATTTCTTCAAGCTTCATGCCATAGCTATCGATCTTCTCTCCGTGTGCATAATTCAAAACCTCAGGATTCACAAGAGAACCTGCATACATCACAAGATCGGCTGATTCAAGAAGTTCGCGCCCCTTTACAGTGATATATTTCGGGTTTCCCGGACCTGCGCCAACAAAATACACGACTTTTTTATCATTTTTGTTCTCTTTTCTTTTCTTTGCTACCATAAGGCTGAAATAATCGCCTGATTCCGGGATTTCACTGGTGATTCGTTCGTTGTCCATGAACAGCCGCTCTGCGAAAATGAACTCATCAAAACCATCATCTTTTAACGACTTTTTCACCTCTTCAGGATGCTTTGCTTTCAGGATTATTTTGGTTGTGACCGGGGAACCATCGCTTACTATGAATGAGCCCTCTATGCTTGTATTCGTCCGTGCCGCCTGCGCCGTTACAGCGCTGACTCCTGGGATTGTAGTTATCTCAATTTCGGGAAATTTTTCCTTAATTGTCCTTTTAAGATGCGAAAACGTAGAGAAAATGTTAGGGTCGCCAAGAACGGCAAACGAAATCATGCCTTTCTTTGCCTCTTCTGCCACCATCCCGGCATTTTTTTCCCATATTTTTGAAAGTTCCGCTTTATCCTGAATCATGGGAAATTCAAGTAAGCAGGGCTTAGCATAAGGCGCGACCAGTTGCGCAGCCAGTTTTCCTGGCACAAACACCTTCCTGCTTTCTTTTAATGCTTTTATGGCAGCCAGCGTGAGAAGGTCGGGGTTCCCGGGCCCAAGCCCTATACCAATCAGCATCAGGCACCGCCTACAATCAGGAATACAGGATTTTCAGGTTTGAGCATGGTGCCGCCTGAAAGCTCGTTTCCTCTTGATAATTGTATCTGTAATAATTCCTTGAAACTATTGTTTTTTTTCATAATATCCAGTGCAAGAGCAACGATTTCTATCCTGACAGCACTGACTACAAACCTTACTGGCGCTTTTTTATTCAATATTTCAAGAACCCGCTCAATATTTTTGCTCCCGCCTATAAAAGCACAATCTATTTCTAAATTGCCAAGAACTAATGCCGCATTCCCTTTTAACACTGAGACATTATCTATTCCGCATTCTTTGAGATTCTCTGACGTTGCATGAACCGCCTCATCCCTGTCATCAATAGCGTAAACATGCTTCACCAATGGGGCGGCTGCTATGGAGACAGAACCGCTCCCGCATCCTATGTCAGCAAACACATCCGTGGGTCTGGGAGCGAGTTTTGATAAAGCAACCGCTATTATTTCGGGCTGCGTGGGAGTTCCGCCTGGATAGAGCATTAATATCAACTCAAATAAAGTTGTGTTAAATCAATTTAATTTGATATAATGATTGCTGTTAAAACTGGAATTGTTTTAAGAGGGTTTTAAAGAATCTTGGAGAGAAGAGACGTTATGATTCGGGTTGGTATATTGAAACGGTCATAAAAAATGAATATTACAAAAAATTATACGCATCTTTTTTCAATCTATAAACGGTTCCATCAAACAGGAATTTAATTCGAATAAGAAGATATAACAAAAATTACTGCAAATTTTAAATAGCAAGAATGCATCAGAAGAAAAGAGGAAGAATTTTATGGCAGAAATCAAAAAGGCGGAATCTGTAGGGAAAAATCAAACTCCAAAGACTTCAAATCCATTTGATGCTCAGGTAAAAGGTACAAAATTCAATGGTGGGGAATCAGTAGGGAAAAATCCTGTTCCAGCTACTCAAAATCCATTTAAAGACAAACCTATCAAAAAACCTGAACCTGTGAAGTGAAATTATGAAGAAAGAAAAATCTATTCCTGTAGAATTGGGAGAAAAGATAGGGAAAAATCCAAGACCCACATTAGATAATCCTTTCAAGAAAAAAGAACCTGAGAAAAAGACGAAATAGAAATGGAACTTCCATCAATCGATTCTTTAATCTTTGTATTACTTATAATATTACCTGGTTTCATAGTAATAAAGTTAAGCGACCGGATAATCGGAAGAAGTCCTTTTACAGATAATTTTGAAATAACAATATGGAGTGGCTTTATCTCTGTTATCTTATATGTTCTCACAACAAAATTATATAATTACATATTTAATGGATTATATTTGGGGCGTTATCTTTTAATTTGGCTTATTTCTATAATTATTATTGTAGCTATTAGAATTTGCCTAATCAAATGGGATATTTTAGATAACATAAGAACTATATTATTTAAAAATGATAAAATAAAATATCAACCTCATAATTCTATATGGGATGCTATTATACCAGGTTATTCAGAATACGTCATTGTTTATACTTCAGATGGATTAAAGTATGGTGGAAATATTCTGTTATTTTCTAAAGGAATTGGAAAAACTGGAAAAGATAATAAAGAAATCTTCTTAGAAAATCCAATAATTTTGAACGATACGAAATTAGAAGAATATGAAAAAAATTTAAAAGGAGTACTTTTACTAGTATATCAATTCCAAATTAATATTACAATGACTCAATTCTTCCAGGCATTTCATCCATCTTGTATTTCCACTTGAAAATCACAGGCATTTTGTTGATATCATCAAGATATTGACAT